>CAJUAP010000019.1:9598-66995 GCA_910584435.1 uncultured Acetatifactor sp. | reverse complement strand
CATAATCGCAGACTTTTCAGGCATTTAACAAGTTTGAGTTTCACGGATTAAGGGAATATTATACTGATAACGCAAAAAAGCTTCATAAAATTGTTGACAGAATCCTGTTAAAATATGGCGGCTTATGTGATAAAGATTTGGATGACTTTTATTCCCTTGCAAATGAAGTGTTTGTTGATGTGATGAACAGATATGACGGAAAGCAGTCGTTTGATGGTTTTCTGTATTTATGCCTGTCAAATAAGATCATGTCAGAGATGACGAAGAGAAACCGGGAAAAGCGCAAAGCAGATAGAATGTGTATTTCCATTGATACACCTGTCGGTGAGGATGAAAGCTGTACCATTGGAGATATGATTGCGGATGATGCCTGCATGGAGAGGGAACTGCTGGAAGGAGCCGAAGAAGAGTATAGCCAGAAGATGCTGTTATATCTTGGCAGGCTTTCAAAGCTTCAAAAGGAAGTGCTGAGACTTAATATAGCCGGATATCTTCCGGAAGAAATCAGAAGAGAATTACATATCAGTGAAAAAGAATATACAGACTGCCATGCTGCAATTCATTCATACAGAAATATTTCAGTATTGCTGTAATCAGTATGGGCGGGAGTAACAGGAGGAAATTTGAAATGGCAAGGCCAAGAAAACAAACATATCCTTTGGAAACATATTTGAATTATAACAAGGATGGAGATATCTCAAATAATGCGGACACACAGAGGAAACCGGCATGGAAAGCAATTATCAACGGACTTATTGTGACAATCCTGACAGATGACTATATTCCTCCAATTATTCTTGCAGAAGAAGCAGACAGCCAGTTAAACATAGTAGACGGGGGCAGCAGGACGGCTGCTTTCATGATGTTTCGATACGGCAATTATAAAATTTCATCTTCTGTGGAAGATTCCAGGATTTTCTATAAGAAAAAATTAAAAGATGAAAATGAAAATATTATCTGGGAAGACGCCGTTTTTGATATTAAGGGTAAGACTTATGATCAGCTTCCGGATGAATTGAAGAAGAAATTTAACGGATATCAGCTTGAAACAGTGATTCATGAAAATTGCAGCAGAAACAGGACAGCAAGATATATAAAACGCTATAACGAACATTCTTCAATGAATACAAATCAGAAAGCGTTTACTTATATTGATAAATTTGCAAAACGTATTCGTAAGCTTATGGACAGCAGCTTTTTCATAGATTGTAATGTCTGCTCTGAGAGTGATATTGAGAAAGGTGCCATTGAGAGGATTATCGTTGAAACAATCATGTGTACACATCATTTTGAAGGCTGGAGTAAGGAAGCAAGAAAGCTTTTTCAATACATAAATGACAATGGAACAGAAAAGGAATTTGATTTGCTTGAGGAGCACCTAAACAGATTGGGTAAGGTCATAACAGATGATATAAAAGACATCTTTAATAAAAAAGATTCCTTTATCTTTCTGACACTGTTTGAGCGGTTTACCGAATCAGGGATGAGTGATATTAAGTTTGCGGATTTTTTAAGAGAGTTTAAATTCAGCTATAGATTGGCAGAGAGAAACAGTAAGGGGCTTTTATTTGATGAGATTAAGCAGAACAGTAACAGTACAAAGGACAGGCAGGTGATTGCCGGGAAGCTGGATATGCTTGAGAGACTGATGAATGACTTCCTGTATCATGAAAAAGAGAAATCCAGTCTCAATAAGGGGAAAACCTGTCTCCACAGAGTGGAAAAATTTATTGCTGAAACTCTCGGTATGGATGAGGGGGAGGTTGAAGAAGATATGGATATCTATAATGAGGACCTGGACGGTCTGCTGGAAAATACCGTGAAACTTGGTTCCGGACTGCGCAGCGATGAAAACCGTCCATCATTGCTGGCAATGGTAGTATACTCTTATAAAAATGATGTATTTTTAGATGATTGGATGAAATATTATGCGGCGGTAAATCATACGTATTTCGCAGATCAGAGAAAGAACTTTATCCATATGAAGCAGGAATTTGAACAATACTGTACAGATAAGTGCGAGAAGAATTTCTAAGATGCCAAAGAGGAGTGTCTGAACTGTTACGTGTATTTGAGTAAGAAGCACAAGTTTCGGGCCAAAAACGGTTTTATTTTTGCCTGTTTTATGTTAGAATTATGAAAAGAGATATAGCAAGAGCTCTGTTATCGGGGCAGCAGAGAAGGCAGAGGGTTCTGAGAGAAATGCCTGACATATGGTTATCTTATGATTCCTGCTAATGTGACGGTGTTAGAATTGAAAATGAATGTAATAATCCATAAAAATTTACATGAGATATGCGTTAGATGTTCATCGGAAAAGGGGATTCGCCGACTGTAAGGATGCAATCGATCCGGGAGGGCATATAGTGAGTGATAAAACAGAAATTAATTCTGCTCTAAATGCAGAGGAGAACAATCCAAATATACGGCAATTAACGATTGTTAATCCGGATATTGCAGCTGCTTCCTGCAGACTATCCGCAGGCAGTATGATTGCGGGAAAATATGAAGTGATAGAGCCTATGAATGTATCAACAGGTGAGGCGGATCTTTATATATGTAAATATGACAGAAAAAAGTATGTGGTTAAAGTATATAGACGTCAGCGCGGGATAAAGCCGGAAGTACTTACGGCCTTGAAGTCCATAGATTCACCTTATATAGCCTCTGTGTATGATACGGGTGAATATAATGAGCGCCCCTTTGTTGTGCTGCCATATTACAAAAACGGGAGTCTGCAGGGAAGAAGGTTTACATTTGAGGAACTGAAAAAATTCATTATTCCCAGTATCAATGAGGCACTTGGGATTCTGCATCAAAATGATATTATTCATAAGGACCTGAAGCCGTCAAATATAATGCTGCGGAGCGACAATAAAAGCATTGCTGTTATTGACTTTGGGATTAGTTCCGTAGTAGAAGAAGGAAGCACCGTATTGATTACTCAGACCGGAATGACTCCGGAATATTCGGCACCGGAAACTTTTAGAAGTCTGTTTTTAGAAGAGTCGGACTATTATTCTTTCGGGATCACGGTCTATGAATTGTTTTGCGGTTACACTCCATATAAGAATATGACTGCTGAAAAAATTGCGCAATTTACTACTGTACAGAGAATTCCTTTTCCGGAGAATATGCCGCAGGAGCTGAGGGATTTTATATCTGCTGTTACATACTTTGACATTACAAATCGCAGCAAAAAGGAAAATCCCAACAGACGTTGGACTTATACTGAAGTTTGTGATTGGTGTAACGGCAAAAAGCAGATGATACCTGGGGAAAGTGCAGATATTACTTTAAATCTGTCTATTCCTGCTTATACTTTTTTGAAGCAGAAGTATAAGGATATTCCCTCATTGACAGTTGCGCTTGCCAGCAATTGGAATGACGGACAGAAACAGCTATATCGTGGTCTTATGTCAGCTTTCTTTAAAAACTTTAATCCTGAAATTGCCGGTTACTGCATGGATGCCGAAGAGGCCGCAGCAGGCAATAAAGGCAAATATGATATTGTGTTCTGGAATCTGTTGTATAAAATATATCCCCAGCTGAATGGTTTCTATTGGAGAGGACAAGCATACGAATCTCTTCAGGCATTGGGGTGTGATATGCTTGAAAAACTTTGGAAAAACGATGAGTCGGATTTTTACTACTGGGACAGTATTTTAGTAAATGAACTGCTGTCCAGTTATCTGACAAAGTCTAAGTCAGAAAATGAAAGTTTGGCTGCGGCAGTTTCTGCAATTGAAATTTCCCATGTAATGGGCAGGAAAGATAAGCGGATAAGGCTGATGAATTATTATACTTTGGCATATCTGCTATCTGATCGGAAAATTTTTCGAATTGAAGAGAAACAGTTTAAAAATGTGACAGAGCTTGCGGACCACATGAAAGGACTGTTTGATTTATCTTATGGAAAATTTGAGAGATTTTGTCATAAACTGATTCAAAGCAAGGATAGATTGGATGTTCAGCTGGAAGCGTGGCTGATTGCGCTGGGAAAGCGTAAAGAACTGGAAGCCTGGAGAAAGCAGTTACCTGGGTGACAGGTGGAAATTGATTGGTATTCGTACTAAAGCATGTAAGAAGGTGTGGATATGGAAACAGTAATATTGGCAATTGTACTTTGCTTATTGGCATGGTTTGCCTGGGGCAATTTTTTGTTGATAATCGCATTATTCAGCGGTTGGGATGTTTGGTCGGAGTATGGGGGTTCCGTTGCTTTTGCAATAATCATGGATATTATTTTTCTATACTTAGTATGGAAAGAAAATTCATCTAATATTAAGTCTTCTTATCAGCTTATGAAAAACGGATTAAAGAATCGCAGAATTACAAAGAGAGGAGCCATAGAGCTAAAAGAGCTGATGGAAAGCGAAGAGGTGTATGTCAATAGGTTTGAGGAACTTAGAAGTAAGAAAATCCGTGAAGATGATGTAAAACGGACCTTACATATCTGTCAGCTGATTGAATCCATTGCCGACGGAGAGCAATTAGAAGAGTGTCTGTCTAAAGTAAAAGAGAGTCAGAGCATTTTGGACGAAATGGATGATATTCGGAACAGAATACTGAAAACGGTGGAGAATTGTAAAAATTTCAATGATTTTAAAAAATGCAATTATTATCTGGACATACTTAAGTCTGCGAAGATAACGCCGGAGATTGCTTCTCTTGAAGAAGAATGCTTGGAACAGAATCTTTTACGCGAAAAAGAAAAGGGTGCCATACGGTTGTGGGCGCGGGTGTTTGGGTTAATTTTAGCAGTTTTAGCCGGAGGTTTTGTGCTGTTCTTATGGAGGCTGGAAAAATGAGTGGACCGAAAACATCAAGATATACATTGACAGCGGAGCAGAGAAGGATTCTGGCCGAACAACGGGAACTGGAATGCAGAAAAGCTGTTGCTTCCGAAAATATAAAAAGAAATTCCCAAAAACTATTTCGGATTGGCGGTATGTTTTCGTCAGAAAAGCAGGTATCTGCAGAATTGGTGAAACGCCGTGAAAATGACGGTGGATTTTTACAGAAGATAAATGAATTGGAAATTCTCATCGCTTCCATTGCTCCGATGGCTGCGGAAACAGATAACCAAGATGTTTTCGCACTTGAAAGAACCGCAGGGGCTGTAAGTGAGTGTGTTGTAAAAGCAGAAAAAATCGTCAGAGAGCTTTCAGATATTGCCGCTCAAAATGAGGTAAAGCTTCAGTCAAATTTAAATGCGGCTATTGATCGTGGATTTGCTGCAATATCATCTGCAGAAATTACGTCTGCCGATTTTACGTCCATGGGCGGCGGAAAGGATAAAATGCGAGTGAAGCTTTTCCAATGGAAGAAGAACAGCATACTGCCTGTCGAATGGCGGGAGGAAATTGATAAGGCTATTTCAGAAATGAATGAAATTCAGGAGGATACTTTTCTTAAAAATTATGCAGCTTTGACAGTTTCTCCCCTGATCAAGAAGTGTAAAAGATTTCTGGCTGAGTACGAGGAATGTCACGAAGAATTTGAAAAACTGTATTCTGAGTACACTGCATTATGTGAATTGTATTATGATACGGCGCAGGAATATCGCTGTACTGTTGAATCTATCTCATGTCTCAAAGCAGAGATACAGCGGATGAAGGATAGGGCTGTAGAAGAGGATGAGCAGGCATACATCAGTGATTGCCTGGATGAAGTTATGGAGGAAATGGGATACACTGTTCTTGGCCGCCGTGAGGTCAAAAAGAAGAATGGGAAACATTTTCAAAATATACTTTATACATTTCAAGAAGGTACTGCTGTCAGTGTAACCTGCTCATCGGATGGAAAAGTGGCGATGGAGCTTGGCGGGATTGATGCTGCCGACAGGTTTCCGGATGAGTGCGAGGCTTCTCTGCTATGTGATTCCATGGAATATTTCTGTGATGATTTCAAAGAAATTGAAAAGAGGCTGTTTGCAAAAGGGATTATACCTGCAGAGCGTATTTCACTGCTTCCGCCAAGTGTGGAATACGCTCAAATCATTAATATATCAGATTATGATATGGAAGCTGAAGCTGAGAAATTCAAAGTTAAAAGGCAGCATAAAACTAAGGCTGTTTTAATATCAAGGGGTGAGTCAAATGGAAAGGTATAAGATTTGTCCTTCTTGTAACACCAAAAACGAACCTACTCTGCTTGAATGTGTCAACTGTGAAACTGATTTGACTATGGTTAAGATTACAGATGAAGAAACGGAAAGAATCTTGACGGAAAATTCCGCTGTGCAATCTACGGCAGCAGTAAAATGGATTCGAGTGTGTGAATGTGGAGCACATAATCCAGTCAATGCGCGGAAATGCTGCTTATGCGGAGATGACATCTCGGATATCACTCCCATACCTGATAAGGAGGAAGAACAAAAAGCGATTGCTTATGTATTGATTAGTCTTGACGGTAAATATGTTTATAAAATGACTGACGGCCAAGTTATCATTGGAAGAGAAAATAGCATGGGGGAATACTTATCGGCAAAAAGTTATGTCAGCAGGGCGCATGCAGAATTGGTTTTAACGAAGGGTGAGTTGTATATTGAGAATATGAGCAGCACAAATTTTACATATGTCAATAACAGGAGGATTTTGGAGAAAACAAGGCTTAAAGATGGCGATGAAGTGGGGGTTGGGGGGATGAATATAAATGGCAGGCGGCAGGAACAGGCAGCGTATTTTCTGGTGAGGATTCGACAATGTATGTAGCAAGAATTTTATATCCTGTGGAAGTGCTCGGCCCCGGTAAACGGGTAGGAATCTGGTTCTGCGGCTGTCCCCGCAGGTGTAAAGGGTGCAGCAATCCTGAATTGTGGGAGTTTCAGGAGCGGTATAAGACATCTCCCTATACAATATTCGATTTGGTACAGGAAATTGCGAAAGACAATCCTGTTGACGGTTTTACGCTTACCGGCGGAGATCCCATGTACCAGCCTGAGGCGCTGCAGCAGCTGCTTTTGCTGTTAAAAAGTATTTCCAATGATATCATTGTGTATACCGGATACGATATAAAAGACCTAGAGCCGGATGCGCTTGCAAATATCAGTGTTCTGATCGATGGAGAATACAGGGAGGAATGGAACGACAATTCTTTATTGAGAGGATCTTCAAATCAAAACATTATTATTCTGGATGAAACACAGAGGAGCAGATATGAATATTATTTGCAGAGAGAAACAAATAGAATCCAGAATTTTTTTCTTGCGGACGGAGTTGTTTCCGTGGGAATACACAGACCTGATTTTTGAAAGGATCGGATAATGAGTGTTTACATTTCAAAATGGCATAAGGAACTAGGTATTTTTTCCAGGATTAAGCCAGTGATTATATTAGAAGGGAATATTCTGGATTCCTATCAATATCCGGAGGAAGGAAGCATGCCGAAAGGCAGTATTCTTCGGCTGCCGGAGTATTTACATTTTTATTATAGAGATATGGGTTATGAGAACATTATTTTCTATGACAGCCTTCGCGGGTTTTATAATACTTGTGAGGAGGGGTATCTAGAAGGATTTGCCAAATTGTCAGGGGGCGTGGCTTCTCAGGAATATATAAAGGCGGAGTTTAAAGGCGGCAGCAGAAAAAATGGGGCAGCTGACATAATCCGCAAGGTCCTTTCACAGAATGCGGAAGCAACAGTCGTTATTATGGATTATGCTTCCCGATATATTACATCTCCTGACAATATGGACCAGAGCGAGGTTGATAGTTTTACTGTTCTTCTGCAGGCAGCAATTGAAGCAAGGGATATTAAAACAGAAAGCAATGGTATTCTGAAGAATCTGCTGATCCTTATTACTAACAAGGCAAACGATATTCCGGCCTGGTTCTATCTGCAGAATCCAAATGTTAAAATTCTCACGATATCCGCTCCTTCAAAGGAAGAAAGAGAAGCATTGGTAAAAAGTTTGAATTTTCGGAGTTTCTTTGCCGGTGAGGTGTATATGGAGGATAGTCCTTATTATAATGAGCATCCGGATGAGCTTGAGAAAATTCAGGACAAGTTTGTGGCATTGACAGAAGGGTTTCGTTTTATTGAGATTAACGGATTGCGCAGGTTATGTAAAAACGAGAAGATTCGTATGCAGGATTTGTGTGATGTAATTGATTTGTACAAATATGGAATCAGGGAGAATCCCTGGAAAAAGCTTCGGCCTGAACAAATAAGAAATGCAAAGGCTGCTTTTGATAATCGAGTGAAGGGTCAGGATTTTGCCATTACCAAAACGCTTGATGTGATTAAGAGAGCAATTACAGGAATGTCGGGCTTGCAGGGGGCTTCTCATACAAGACCTAAAGGTATTTTGTTTTTTGCCGGTCCAACGGGCACCGGAAAAACGGAAACAGCCAAAACACTTGCGGAAATTATTTTTGGTGATGAAAGCTATTGTAAGTGTTTTGATATGAGTGAATATGCTCAGAGTCACAGCGATCAGAAATTGCTGGGAGCGCCTCCCGGATATGTGGGATATGAAGCAGGAGGACAGTTGACAAATGCTGTCAAAAATAATCCTTTTTCAATTCTTCTATTTGATGAGATAGAGAAGGCACATCCCTCCATTTTCGATAAGTTCCTGCAGATTCTGGGCGACGGCAGAATGACTGACGGCCAGGGCAATACGGTGTACTTTTCCGAGACAATTATTATCTTCACAAGTAATCTGGGTATTTTTACAGTGAATGAGAATGGACAGAGGGAGGTTAATGTAACGAGCCAAATGCCGTACCAGGAAATGTCTGCTCATATAAGGAAAGCAATTGAAGATTTTTTTAAACTGCAGCTTGGCCGTCCCGAAATACTTAACAGAATCGGTGAAAATATTGTTGTGTTTGACTATATTCGTCCCGATGCCGCCAGGATGATCCTGAGTTCGCAGGTCAACAAGATTGTCAGGATTCTCTCTGATGAAAAGCATATTACGCTTACTTTTTCCGGCAATGCGATGGAAACACTTACAAAGGAGGCGCTTGGCAACCTGCAAAATGGCGGCAGGGGCATTGGCAATGTGGTTGAAAATTATCTGATTAATCCCTTGGCGAGGTATTTGTTTGATAATGAAATATTCAGTGATGCGGTTCTTGTGATTGATAAGATTGACATTGCGGCGTTTCCTCCGGTGTTGGATGTACGAAAGGTTAAAATGTTTTAGCGTGTAACTTCCGGTGTATCAATCTCATCTGCCGCCGCATATCTTTTTCTGTTTTCAGTACCGTGTACTATTTGCATATCCTGAAGAAAGCTTGAGGGCGCATCCATTCACCATACTGTTGACAATAGCGGATAATGTTCAATCAGTTCTTTCAGAACGCTGTCTTGTTTTGCAGACATGGGTTTGTCCGCTGCAGTAGAAATTAAGTCCATGGCTGTCGATGCCGTGTAAGAATGTATTTTTCCCATGGACACCGGTAGAAAAATAAGTTAAAATAGAAAATGACAGGCTGAAAAATACAGGATAAAAGGCAGGAGGGGCTGTAAATGGCATCAAGACCGGCATGGACCGTGAGAAACGGTAAAGTGATTGTGGAATATTTTGAATTTGCGTGGAATGGGGGCTTTGCGGTTGTACAAAAACAGAAAAATATCACGGCGCTGCATGAGCAGATAACTGAAAAGTACCATGAGAAGGCGCTGGAGGTTTCTTCTAAAAGCATGGAAGAACTGGGCAGGAATATAGGTGCATTCAGTCTGAAGAGAAACGGCGTCTATATAGAAAATATTTTTCAGGCGGCGAAGAAATATGAAAACGGAGGACCTTTTGCGGACTTACTGGAGGCAGCGCCCAGGGAAGCGAAACGGGATGAGAGACATCTTAATTCCGGAAAACTGACTGCTTTTGTGATGGACGGGGTGGAATGGCCCTTAAATCCCATGACAGCATTTTACGATTATGTCTATATAAAAGCGCTCACGGAGCAATATGGAGAAAATCTGGATTTGGGAGCATATGCCTGGTTTACGGATATTGAGTTTAATCCGAAAAAGTCAATTAACTGCCAGGCACGTTCGGCAGCGATTTACCAATTGCTTCAGAAAGAGGCATGTTTTGATAAAGTGGAAAGCATGCAGGAGTGGATTGCCTTTCATAAAGTACATATCTGCGGTTGACCTATATTACAATGAAGGATTACAATGAAAGTATTAGAACCTGCCTTGCAGAAACGGCGCAGTCAAAATGAATGCCGGATGTCGGCATGGAATGTATGGAGTGAAATATGCGGGGAAAAACCGGCATGGATGATAGGAGGCAATGAAAATGCATTATGTCATAGGCGATGTTCATGGATGCTTTGATGCATTGATGCGATTGCTTGGAAAATTGAATTTGACCCAGGAAGATATTGTGACATTTGTGGGAGATTTTGTGGACAGAGAGCCGTCAAGGGAGCAATATGATAAGCTGGTATCCTGGTTTATGGAAAATATTACGGAGGATGGGCAGTTCCGTTCGGCCATAGGCAACCATGATTATGATTTTTACAATGCCATGAAGTCCTTTCACGGCGGCATGGGTTTGCTTATGACTGTATTTCCGAACGAAAACAGGGTGGAAATCATGAGAGAATTTGCTGAGAAATTGGGCAGACTGCCTCTGTATCATGAATATATCATTCATGGCGTCAGGAATATTGTGACACATTCCTGGCTGGTGGACAGGGGATATGTGCCCTATTTTATTGGAGCGGATACGGACGGCGGGTATGATATCAGGGAATCTATCTGGGACAGACAATGGAGCTTATCATGTGATCCAAAGGAAGTAAGGGTAATTCACGGGCATACGATTGTGGTGAGCAAATGTGTCGATTACCCGGAGAAATACAGTAATATTGCAACCAGGATATACAAGATGGGAAATAATATCAATGTGGACTGCGGCTGTTTTATGGGTCTTGCCAACAGGGGGAATCTGGCTGCGTTCCGGCTGGAGGATGATGAGGTATTTTATGCTTATTCCGATGATGATGTGGTGGAAGCGTGTAAGAGGCTGGCAGTGTTGAGCAATGGGGAGCTGAAGGATTATGAAATATTTATGGCCTGTGCCAGGGATCCATGGATTCTGCTGAAACGTACCGATCATGGGTATATCAACGAATGCAGAGAGAAGCTGCTGGCGGAAAGCGGTGAGGCAGGTATGGGTGATGATTTCATCTGGAGGGACTGGCTGCAGGGGAAAAAAGCTCTCTGCTGCAGAAAGATGATGAGGCTCAGTGAACAGGACAAGAGCTTTATTGTATGGAGATAAGTGTGAGAAGAAAATCTAATCGCTTGCGGCAGAGGCCGCTTCGCGAAGATTTTCTACGGCGCAAGAACAGCGCCTGCTCACATTGTGCGGCCTCAGGTATCAGCAGGAGAGCTTAATTTTGCTGCTCCGTGCCTTCAGGTATCTGCAGCAGAGCATGTATTTTCGCATGGGGATCCAGCAGTTTTGATATGGACTTCCCCGTGTTTACGGAATAGATATATATGGCAATGTATTTTGTGATATCCACTTCCCGGTACCAGGGTGCTCTCCTGACCTCGTCCCGGCGGTAGGAGGCATTGGTAATGAAGACGGCTTCTAAGATGCCATTGTCGTATGCTTCGTTGAAATCCTCAATGCCGTCAGTGAACAATGCAAAGGTGGAAATGGCAAATACCCGTCTGGCGCCCTGCTTTTTGCAGTATTTTGCCACATCCAGCATGGTAGTACCGGAGCATATCATATCATCTGCAATGAAAATGTCTTTGTTTTTCACTTGGGGGCCGATGTATTTATGTACATCTACTGCGTAATGGCCGTCTGTCATACGCGTCCGGGATCTGCGCTTGTAAAAAATACCCATATCCAGCCCTAATTCGCTGGTGTATTTGAAGTTCCTGTTGGTGCCGCCCAGGTCGGGGGAAATAAACAGGCAGTGCTCTTCGTCAAAGGTCATATCTTCGTAATTTCGTTTTACAGCCTTGATGACCTGATAGATGGGAAATAAATCATCAAATCCCATGTAGGGGACGGCATTTGCCACCCTGTTATCATGCACGTCAAAAGCCATGATATTTTTAACGCTGATGTTCTCAAGCTCCCGCAGTGCAATCGCACAATCCAGCGATTCACGGGAGATTCGCCTGTCCTGTCTGCTGGCATACAGCAGGGGGGAGATGACATTGACACGGTATGCTTTTCCACCGATGGCGGATATGGTTCGTTTTAGATTTTGAAAATGTTCATCAGGGGACATATTGACGGTTTGGGAATACATTTGATAGGAGCAGGAACAATTTCCCACGTCCATTAAGATATACACATCGGCGCCCCGGACGGTTTGTTCCAGGACTGCTTTGGCATCGCCGGTGGAGAAACGGATAATGTTGGAGTTAATCACATGACATTGTTCCGAATTATAGGTTTCTTTTAAATAGTATTCAATTTTCTGTGAAAGTTCTTCCGTTCCGTATAAAGGGATGATGACAATGGGAATGGAAAGGCTTGATGACAAGGAATCCATTTTTTTCTCCTTCTGCAGTTTTTCATATTGTCTGTTATTTGATTAGAATCGTTTCTGTCAATCCACTTACATTTTATTTCCAAAAAGGTATGCTTGTCAAGAAATTTTTCAATTGCCGTAAATGTGTAACATTCCCGCATGGCTGAACTGTTACGTATATGTTCTGCATTGCTTCTTTTTGTCTGGTGTTTTGGGAACGGATATGATAAAATGTTGGATAAGAAGGCTGTGGAAGCGGCGGCTGGGATTGACGGCTGCGGAAATGGGGGAAGTATGACGCATAAGGAAAAGGCGAATCAACTGCTGCATCAGCAGTATCATTGTTCTCAGGCATTATTCGGTGCATTTGCGGAAGAGCTCGGGCTGGATTTAAAGACCGCTTTTAAAATCAGTACATGCTTTGGAGCCGGGATGCGCCAGGGCGGCATCTGCGGATGTATCACTGCATCCCTGCTGGTGCTGGGAATGGCAATCGGCTTTTATGATGCTCAGGACAGGGAACTGGAGGTGTACGGCAACCAGAAGACGGATGAATTTATTCATCGTTTCAGGGAGGAAATGGATGATAAATGTAATTGCAGGGATATTTTGGGAAAAGATATCTCCAGGCCGGAGGAGATGGCGGTTATACGCAGGGAAGGGTTGATTCTAAAGGAGTGTCCCAGGGCCATGAACGCCAGTATTGAGATACTGGAGGATATGCTGGCAGCGCATTTTAAGAATATCAGGGAAAACAGTATCGGGCTGGCGGATATTCCGGAAGATGACGAACTGAAGAGTTTATTAAATAGTATCAGTAAGCTGCGCCGGTTCCGGCGGCAGGTGAACCAGTTATTGTTTTCTTCCGCAAGAGAAATTGCATTTATCCAGTTCGACATCCGTAAATTTAAGATTGTCAATGATCTCTATGGGGAGAAATTCGGGGATGAGGTATTGGATTTTGTAAATACAAAACTGGGAGAATATTGCCGTGAGGATCAGTTCTTCATAAATCTGCGCAGTGATGTGTTCATGGTGGTAACGGAGTATGACAGTGAAGAAGAACTTTCAGAGTTCATCCATGCGCTGGATGCCGGTATCAGTTCGTTTAAAGATGTGAAGCTTCAGATGTCCTATGGCGTATATATTGTGGAAGACAGGGAAATGGAACTGCGTCAGATGGAAGACAGGGCGGCGATTGCCAGAAAAGCTTCCAAGAAAAATGTCCTGACGAATGTATTGGTTTACCAGGAACAGTTTAAGAAATCCCTGTATAACAGAAAATTTATAGAAGAGAATATGCAGGCCGCCATTGCGGAAAGGCAGTTTTTGATGTACCTTCAGCCCAAATACAGTATTGCGCAGAACAAAATCATTGGTGCGGAGGCATTGATCAGATGGCGGCATCCTGAGCGGGGGATGATCTATCCGGATCAGTTCATTCCGGTGATTGAAGAAAACGGGTTTATCAAGAAGGTGGATTATTATATATGGGAGGAAGCCTGCCGGTTTATCAAGAAATGCGAGAGGGCAGGGATTGCCTCCTGTCCGATTTCTGTCAATGTATCGAGAATTCATCTGAGGGATGATGACTGTATTGAAGTGCTGGATGATATGATAAAAAGGAATGAGATTCCCAAGGAACTGCTGGAACTGGAGATTACGGAGACTGTGGACGACCAGCAGGTGAGTCTGAAGGCATTGCAGCTGAAGGGAAAGGGATATACGCTTTTAATGGATGATTTCGGCAGCGGATATTCTTCACTGAATATCTTATTGGAGACACCTTTTGATGTGATAAAGCTGGATAAGAAATTTATCGAGAATATGATGGTATCGGGGAAAGGGAGGCTGATTCTGGAACAGGTGGTGTCCATGGCTGATAAGCTGAAGCTGGGGCTTCTGGCAGAGGGTGTGGAGACAGAAGAACAGATAGCATTATTGAAAAGCATTGGCTGCGACCAGGTGCAGGGATATTATTATGCCAGGCCCATGCCGGAAGAGGATTTTTTTGCACTGTGGTCCAGGCAGACGCTGGGAGAGCAGACGGTGCCAGGGCAGGGATGATAATATATACTGCGCATCGGTTAAATTTACAGTCCATTCTGACTGCAGACCGCTAGCCGGGTACTTTTCCAGAAGCATCATTGTAAATCCTGGCGGTCTGCAGTATAAGCCTGGGCCGGTATGGGAGGAAATAAGAATTATGGCATACTTGATATTGGGTGTTTTATGCTGGGGAGTTATCTTTGCTGTTTTGTATTCCCTGCGCCTTAAGTCGCGTTTACATACTTTGTCCATAGAGACAATGGCAGTTCCCGAAAAGGCGCTGTCTGTGGCTGTGCTGCTGGGAATTATTATGATATGCATTCTTCCCATGGGGCTTTGTCCTGTCTGGAACGGTGATATTCCCGAACACAGAAACCAATACGAGGTGCTGACAGAATCCATTCTGCAGGGGCATCTCTATATGGATTACGAGGTTGATCCCAAATTGCTTGCCATGGACAATCCTTATGACCGTGACATGAGGGATGAACTGGGAGTGGATTATCACTGGGATCATGCATTTTATCAGGGGCATTACTATATGTATTTTGGAGTTGTGCCTGTTTTTCTGCTCTTCCTGCCCTATCGGGTGATCACGGGCGAGAGTCTGACTACCTATCATGCAACGCAGATATTCGTTGCAGTCTTTATCATAGGAATTTTTGCGTTATTTTATCTGCTGGCTAAGAAATTCTTCCCCAGGATTTCGCTTGCATTGTATTTGATGCTGTCGGCGGCATTTGCAATGGCCAGCATCTGGTACAGCATTGCGGCGCCGGCGTTATATGCAACGGCTATCACGGCGGGGCTGTGCATGGAGATATGGAGCCTGTACTTCTTTTTTAAGAGTGTATGGGATGGGGAGGATGACAGAAAATGTATACGCTATGCGTTTCTGGGAAGTATACTGGGGGCGTTGGCATTCGGCTGCAGGCCGCCTGTGGCGCTGGCGAATCTGCTGGCGGTTCCTCTCTTAATACAATATCTGCACAGCAGAAAATGTAACAGGAAGCTGGCTGGCAGGCTCCTGTTTGCCGCCCTGCCGTATGTTGTTGTGGGCGGATTGCTCATGGCTTATAATTATGCCAGATTTGACAATCCTTTTGAATTCGGACAGGCGTACCAGCTCACCACCAATGATCAGACTGCCTATGGGTTTGGATTTTCCAAGTCATTGTTGTTTGAAATGATAAACGGCGTGTTTACCAGCTTTATATCATATGCACCATTGGATGAAGCATTTCCTTACCTTTCACACAATGGCGTGCTGATTAATTTTCCTGTGTTCTTCTGCGGATTCTTCGGGTTAGCGCAGGAAAAAGTCAGAAGAAAACTGAAGAGCCAGGGATTGTGGAATTTTACCATTGTTTTGACGGTTCTGCCGTTTCTAATCACCGTAATAGAGATTTTGTGGAGTCCTATTGTCAATGAAAGGTATCATATGGATATTTACTGGCTGATGGGTCTGCTCTGCTTTCTTGTCATGGGAACGGCATATGAGAGCGCCTCTGTGAAATTCAGGCGAAGGTTGAGCTGGGGATTGTCATATGGGGCGCTGGGAACCATGTTTGTCTGTTTTCTGTTATGGGCAGTACCCAGGGATTCCAATCTGACTTCATACTATCCCTGGGTACTGGAGGATATCAAGCAGGTGATTCGGCTTGGGAGATAGCGGCGGTATGTACGGAGATGCCGTTTACCTCCACATCGCCGTCTAATTCTATGACAAGGCATTCCCGGCCGTCAATAGTACGCGTTTCGATTAAGTCTGTACGTTCCGGGTTTACCTTGATGACGATATCCGGCGTTTTCACTTCAAAGGTGCGGGCATTGATTACATTGTTCATAAGCAGGGATGTGGTTTCTCCGGCAGTATTGTCATAGAGCTGGTCGAAATCAGAGAGCCTTTCATTGGCAACACCGCTGTCGGCCAGAATGGTCTTGACTTCGTTTTTGTCCAGAATGAGAGGTTCGGGCGATTCCTTGTGTTCTTCCGCAAGCTCGTTCAGTCTGCCGTGGATATTTTTCACCGTCTCAATATCGCAGTCTTCTCCCAGGGATTCCTCTATGATGGCCTGAAATGTTTCCTTCTGATTGCCTGCAGAAAGGGGGAGGGGGCAGCCAAACAGCGGTTCCACGAAGCTTTCCCGCAATTCTTCGGCATCCTTGGCATAATAGAGGAGGCTGTGGATGTCTGTGCTTCTGTCATGAAACGCAGGAAACAGGAAGCCTGTCTCAGGCAGGGAGACCACCCAGTCCCGGATGCGGTTCTGAAAGGCATTCTCTTCCGGATTATAGCTTAAGCCCGGTTTGGACAGTTCCACAGGGCAGATAGCGCATAGTATGTATTCATATACTTCATCGGAGGCGTCCTCCATGTCGATTCCGTCAGTAGTCTTGCCCGGCACATCATAGACGTCATGCACCAGCAGGATCAGATAATTTCCCACGTATTCATAGCTTTCAATGACTTTGTCATAGAATTCTTCCAGCAAGGCATCGTCCTTTAGTTTGCTGTCCCGTAAACGCAGCAGAAATCCCTGGGGGGATTCCGGCGGTTCTGTGGAAGGGGAATCCGCAATGCTGCTGCCGGAATCGGCCGGGTTATTTGCTTCCGCAGGGGGAGCGGCGTCAAATATGGCACTGGATTTCAGAGGAAATTCCAGGGTCAGCAGATTTTTGCCCAGGGAGCCGGAGAGGGTTTTCCTGAGAATTTCAAAATATTTGAACATTTCCTCTTCGGGAAGCGCCAGAAATGCCTGCTTAAATTCTGTTTTCTTGTTTTTCTCTCCGTCCACATAGCAGCCGCAGATGCGGGTGAGGGAGCAGTTCTTTGGTGTCAGAAGTTTTTTGAGTTCTGCTATTTCCTGTTTTGTCATAATGATACCTCATTTGGCCTGCTTCCATGTATTTGGAAATCTGTATGGAGCAGCCGGATTGTATTTTGTTGTAACAGTTCTGTGCTTTTTTGTCTGAACTGTTACAGTATATACTAAATTTTCTCAACGGGCAAGTACATAAATGTATTGTGGTTGGAGATTTCCTGTGATATGATGGTATGAGAAAATTTGCCATGCCGTCATTGCGGTGGGATTTTTATAGTAAGGAAGCTGAAAGGAATCTTAGAAAGCAGAAGAGAGGAGAATGAGATATGGGAAAGAATGTGGAGAAAGGCAGGGGATTTATAGCGGAGTTCAAGAAATTTATTACCAGGGGTAATGTGCTGGATATGGCAGTTGGTGTGATTGTGGGAGGCGCTTTTACTTCAATTGTGACATCCCTGAATCAGGATATTTTGACACCCATATTGGGACTGTTTGGCGGGACGGATTTCGGGTTCCTGTCAGTGGCTTTGGGCAAAGGAGAAAATGCTCCGGTGCTTTGTTATGGAAATTTCATTACTGCAGTAATTAATTTTCTGATTACTGCTTTGGTTATTTTCTGCCTGATCAAAGGTATTAATGCCGTGGGAGACAGAATGAAGAAGCTGGAAGAAAAAAATGCAAAGGAACAGACGCCGGCGAAACCAACTACGAAAAAATGTCCTTTCTGTCTCAGCGATATTCCGCTGGAAGCCGTCAGATGTCCTCACTGCACATCGCATTTGGATGAGGATGAGAAGACAGAGGATTGCGTGGAGGCGGAATAGTCCGGCTGAGAAATGTCAAGAGGAAATTTTAACAGCAGGTGCGGGACTTAAAATAGGAAAAGAGAAGGATTTCTGCAGGAAATACAGCGAGAGAAGGAGAGGCGGACTCATTGATTAGGAATAACAAAAGAAACTGCATGGCAGCAGGCTTATTGCTGGCAATGCTGCTTACAGGCTGCGGCGGGACGGGGGAGAAGACGCAGGAAGCAATGCTTAAGATTCAGGGGCTGGATTACGAAGGTGCGCTGGAGCAGTTAAACAGTGCGGAAGAGGCCGGTGAGAATATGCGGCTAATCAACAGAGCCAGAGGAATTGCCTATATGGGGCTGACGGATTATGACCAGGCGATTTCTTTTTTGGAGGCTTCTCTGGCGGCAAGCAATGGGCTGGTGGAGAATGTGGATTTCGACCTGAATTACTATTTGGCGGCTGCTTATAGTAAGAATGGCATGTTTGTGGAGGCGGAAAGTGCCTATAATGCTATTCTGACGCTGCGTTCCGAAGAAGTGGACGCCTATTTCCTGCGGGGAAATGTGAGAATTGCATTAAGTAATTATGAGGGAGCCAAGGAAGACTTCGAGAAGGTCATTGCCATGGAACCGAAGAATTATGACAGGCTGATACAGATTTACCAGGTGCTTGATTATGCAGGGTATCGTGATATTGGGCAGGAGTATTTGAGAACGGCATTGTTGTCAGACGACAAACAGATGAATCAGTATGTCAAAGGCCGTATCTATTATTATCTGGGGGATTATCAGAATGCGTATATTGCGCTGGAAGATGCGAAAGAGCAGGGAGGTGCGGAAAGCTATCTTTATCTGGGCAGGGCTTATGAGGCAACCGGCGATTATAATTATGCCGCGAATGTCTATAACAGCTATTTGGCTAATAATGCGGGCAATGCTGAAATGTATAATCAATTGGGGCTTTGTGAATTGACAAGAGGGGATTACCAGAAGGCATTGGAAGCGTTTCAGGCAGGGATGCAGCTTGAAAATACAACCATGATGCAGACATTGTCCTTTAATGAAATCGTGGCATATGAGTATTTGGGGGAATATAAGCGGGCGCTTGAACTGATAGAGAATTATCTGAAGAATTATCCCGATGATGCGCAGGCGCAGAGGGAACATGACTTCCTGGTGACCAGGTAATGCACAGGACTGATTCGCGGAAGTATGATAGGGAGAAGGCAAATGAATTCCTGGTCAGCGGGTAATGCACAGACGCAGAGGGGATGTATGAATTCCTGGCTGCCGGGCAATGTGAAGATAGAATGGTTTACAGCATCCGGTTCGCGTCATGTCCGGAAGGGTGTCAGCCAGCGGCAGAGGAGCTGTAAATATGCAGCAGTTATGGCAATAAAAAAACAGGAGACCGGTTATTCAGCCCCGGTCTCCTATTTGATTTGTGTTGGTTGTCAAGCGCAATTAAGCCACTACAGTAACATTGGTAGCTCTGATCTTGCTGCTGTTCTGAGGGTCACACTCTGTATCAAAAGTAACCTTCTGGCCTTCTTCCAAAGATTTGAAGCCATCAGCATTGATTGCGGAGAAATGTACGAATACTTCCTCGCCATTGGCATCGTTGGTAATGAAACCATAGCCCTTTTGTGCGTTAAACCATTTGACTGTACCGTTGTTCATTTGGCACCTCCTTTAGAAAAGTGTGTTAAAATAGTATTGTTGCTGATTCTAAAACGTAAGGCAAAAAATCGCATATTTTTGTAAATCATTATCAAGACAATGACTTACAAAAATATGCGAGTTCAATGACTTTCTTTTAGAATACGATAAGAGTATAACATTATCTTTGGATAATTGTCAATATTTTTTTATTACTTTTTAGGCAAATTTGTATATTATTTTCAAAAAAGGGAATGCTTGGAATAAATTTTAGAAGAAAGCGGAGGTAGTTTGTATGGTATTGGGTGTTATGTGGGCGGTAACAGCTGCAATGCTGGGATTTATGCTGGGCAGGGTATCCATGTATGGACAGAATTCGGAAGCAGCAGGAGAAGCGGAGGATAATTCTGATGCCGCTGCAGAAGAGGGCATGAAAAGAGGACGTAAAGGACGGAACCGACGGATAATGGAAGATATGAGGAGATGGTCTGTGGGCAGCCCTGTATCTGGAGAAGTGACAGCGTGTGAAGAAGGAGAGCATTCAACGATTGTCATTCATCCGGAAGGCGATAAGCTGTATGCGCCTGCAGCAGGTAAAATCACCCGTTTGTTTCCAATGGGAAATGCGTTTATGTTTATCACAGAATTTGGGACAGAACTTTATATTCAGGTCGGTGACACAAAGGATGAGCTGGCGGTGCGTCATTATCGTCCCAGAATAGTTCAGAATGAGGTGGTGGCCAAAGGAAAACTGCTTCTGGAATTTGACAGGGAAGGCTTAGAGGCGGAAGGCGCTTCCGCAGAGGTTTCTATCTGTGTGGAAAGCTGTGCTTATGGGGGAGCTGTGCAGATGATGGCAGGGGAACGGGTGAAGACAGGGGAAGAAATTCTTCAGGTGAGGGAACCGTTCTGTGCCAAGGCTGCATACCAAATGTAAGCTTACCGGCATTAGTGTAATCCCGGTTTTTGACTGGGTGGATAATAAAATACGATGTTGAAGTATAATTCTCTTATAACAGACAACAGCCGGAAGAAGAGGCATGCTGTTTTTCCTGCGCAATGAACCATATTTGCAGTTATAAGAAAACGGCGGTCTTGAAATCCGTTGTTTCAAAACCGCCGTTTGGTGTTCATTTTCGTTTGGAGCGCGTTAATAGACAGCCGCCCATCCAACGGGTTTTTTATATGCCGTTGGATGGCAGCATGTTTACTGCTTTTCTTTTTTCTGCTTTAGGTAAATGCCAATTCCGAGAATAATAATTCCGAGAATAATAGCAGCGATGGAGATAACAAAAAAGTCCATTACGCCATATCCTCTAAGTAACCCCCAAATTCCAACTTCTCCATTCATTCTTACATCATTAACCGTTGCTAATGTCATTAGAGCAACGGAAAAGAATGTACCAATTATTGAGATAAACACACCTATCAGCATCATTCCAGACATTTTAGCACCTCCGCGATTAGAGTTTTCTAAAAGACTATTTATTATTTGGAGTTGGATTGCTTGATTGACAGCATCCTTATTTTCCAGTGTGCCATTAGTCCCGAGCAAAGTTTCCACAGGTATTTCCAAAACCTGTGATAGTGTAATAAGCATATCCCCATCTGGTATTGATAAACCTTTCTCCCATTTTGAAATGGTCTGCCGTACAATGTTCAATTTTTCTGAAAGTGCCTCTTGAGAAAGCCCTTTTTCTTTCCGAATCTTTTTCAGATTTTCACTAAACATATGTCCAAACTCCTTTCTGTTCTGCACATATTATAGCCTAAATGTGCTGTTGCCGCAAGCAACGCAAATTAACATTGTGCTTTTTTCCCTCAAAACGATTGAAAAAGTATGTATAACGGAAGAGCCGGAAAAGCGCGGCCTCCTTTTTCGCGCCATGTATATTTCCGGCAATGCTTAAAATTTTAATACTTGACAAATACCCCACAGGGGTATAAGATGAGTAAAAATACCGTCAGGGGGTATATTACATTTATTAGTGAAGGGAGAAAACATGTCAGAAGATATGATGGAAAATGCTGCGAATCAGGAATCGAGGAACGGAAAGCAGTCTTCAGAAGAAGCATGCTGCCGCCATAAAAAGGCAGCGCCCAGGGAAGAGCAGGAGCTGAAGCAAATGAAAAATCGTCTGAGCCGAATGGTTGGACAGTTGAACGGCATCGGAAAAATGCTGGATGAAAATCGTTATTGCGGAGATATTCTCATTCAGGTGGCAGCGGTGGAGAGCGCATTGAAGTCTTTTGCATCTCTGGTTCTGCAGGGGCATATGGAAACCTGCGTGGTGGATGAGATACAAAAAGGTAATACTGAAGTGGTAGAGGAGGTAGTGGAATTGGTGAAGAAATTCATGTGAAACAGAATAGAAATAGTTTATGTGAAGCGGGATAGATATTTTATGAAATGAAACTGCCGGAAAAGGCAATGATTATGGAGGATGATACCATGAAGGAACGTTATCATATTTCGGGCATGACATGTTCTGCCTGTTCTGCCCATGTGGAGAAAGCAGTGAACAAGCTGGAGGGGATGGAGAAGGCCTCCGTGAACCTGCTGACCGAAACCATGGAAGCTGTATACAAGGATGGCGCATTGAGTTCACTGCAGATCATAGCGGCGGTGGAAAAGGCAGGTTATGGTGCGGAACTGATCGGCGAGAAGAGAGGAACCCCTGCCGGCCATAGGGACGTGAATACTGGAGGGTCAGGAGCAAATCATAACGGGAAAACAGATAATAGTGGACGGGCGGCAGCAGACAGAGGCAGTCTGCAGAGTAAGGCAAGGGAAGAAGCAAGAGCCATGAGATGGCGGCTGGGAATATCCATTGCGTTCCTGCTGCCGCTGATGTATGTTGCCATGTACCATATGTATTATGAATGGTTTGGAATTCCCATTCCCCAATTTATACACAAAACTTTGCATGGCACCGAAAATGCCATGACCTTTGCCCTGACACAGTTCATATTGCTTCTGCCCATTCTTTATATGAACCGGAAATTTTTTGCAGTAGGATTTAAGACTTTGGGACATTTGTCTCCTAACATGGACAGTTTGATTGCGCTGGGGGCATCGGCGGCGGTCGGCTATGGAATTTTTGCCATGTACCGCATCAGCTATGGGCTGGGGCATGAGAACATGGCATTGGTGGAGCAGTATTCCCACGATTTGTATTTTGAGTCCGCAGGAATGATTCTGACATTGATTACGGTGGGAAAATATCTGGAGAGCCGCTCTAAGGGTAAGACCAGCGAAGCAATCATAAAGCTGATGGATCTTTCGCCTAAAACGGCCATATTGCTTACGGAAGAGGGGCAGGAGGTGGAAATCCCTACGGAAGAGCTTCTGGCAGGAGACATTTTCCTGGTGAAGCCGGGGAGCCTGGTGCCGGCGGACGGAACAGTCGTGGAGGGCAGTTCCAGTGTGGATGAGGCGGCCATCACGGGAGAGAGTGTTCCTGTGGAAAAGCAGCCGGGAGATAAGGTGGTGTCTGCCACGGTAAATAAGGCAGGATTCCTGAAGTGCAGAGCCGACAGGGTTGGAGAGGATACCACATTATCTCAGATTATCCGTCTGGTGGAAGAGGCCGGCGCCAGCAAGGCTCCTATTGCGCAGCTGGCGGATAAGGTGGCAGGGGTATTTGTGCCGGTGGTGATCGGTATTGCGCTGGTGACGCTTTGTGCATGGCTTTTGGCAGGAGCGGGGGCGGAATTTGCTATTTCCACTGCAATTGCGGTGCTGGTGATTTCCTGTCCCTGTGCTTTGGGGCTTGCAACGCCGGTGGCGATTATGGTGGGAACCGGAGTGGGGGCCGGGGCAGGTATTCTGATTAAGTCCGGTGAGGCGCTGCAGCAGGCAAGAGAGATTGATACAGTGGTTATGGATAAGACGGGAACCATTACGGCGGGAAAATTAAAAGTAATGGAAGCCGGCGTCTTTGTGCCGGATATGGCTCTTGGCAGTATGGTGAAAATTGCGGCGGCATTGGAGAAAAAAAGCGAGCATCCGCTGGCGGAAGCGGTGGTGGCATATGCGGCATCCTTTGAATTATCCCTGCCGGAGGTACAGGATTTCAGGGCGGTATTCGGCCGGGGCGTGGAAGGTGTGCTGGCAGAGGATATTCCGCCGCAGCCTGTGGCGGCGTTTGGTGCGGAAGGAGCACAGGCTTCGCAGGATTCGGATGCCTGTGCATATTCCGGGGCAGCGGATGATGGAAGGGGGAGGCAGGACGGACCTGTGTCAATTACGGCGCTTATGGGGAAGGAAGCATGTGCAGATATTGAGACAGGTTCAGAGTGCACATTGGCTTGCCGGAACGTGTCTGCCAGGGAAGAACAGGCTGTATCGGCACACAGGGATGCAGGTGCGAAAGCAGGAACGAAATATTTTGTGGGAAATCAGTCTTTCCTGGAAGAAAACGGCATAGGTATTGACAGAAATGTGGTGCAGGGAATCGAAAGGCTTGCAGACGAAGGGATGACGCCGCTGCTGGTGGCGGAGGAAAGCCGTTTCTTAGGCGTGATAGGCGTGGCGGATGAGGTGAAGTCCACATCAAGAAAGGCGATACGAACGCTGAAAGAAATGGGTATCCATGTGGTAATGCTGACCGGGGACAATAAAAGGACTGCCGAGGCAGTCAGAAAACGCCTGGATATTGAGGAAGTGGTTGCGGAGGTGCTGCCGCAGGATAAGGAGAAGAAGATCAGCGCTCTTCAGGCGGCCGGGCATAAGGTGGCTATGATCGGAGACGGCATTAATGATGCACCCGCATTGGCAGCAGCGGATGTGGGCATGGCCATAGGCGCCGGGACGGATGTTGCCATAGAAAGCGCGGATATTATACTGATGAAAAGTGATCTGAGAGATGCGGTGACAGCAGTGCGCCTCAGCCGTGCCGTCATACGCAATATTAAACAAAATTTGTTCTGGGCATTTTTTTATAATGCAATAGGTATTCCCTTAGCGGCCGGTTTGTGGTATCCTATGTTTGGGATAAAATTAAATCCTATGTTTGGTGCGGCTGCCATGAGCCTGAGCAGTATATTCGTGGTGGGGAATGCACTGAGACTGAAGGGATTCCAGAGTACTTTCAGGCAGACCGGCGACAGAAAGGGCGGGAAGAGCGCAGAAGATGTACAGTCTGTAATTTCAACCGAGAAATCAACGACAAAAACAATAGCAGCAGAAAGGAAGAAAAAGATGGAAAAATTAATGAAAATCGAGGGAATGATGTGTGCTCATTGTACAGGAAGGGTACAGAAGGCATTGGAAGCTGTGGAAGGTGTCAGCGCCGTGGCCATGAGCCTGGAGGAGAAGACGGCATTGGTGTCGCTTGCAGCAGAGGTTGCAGATGAGGTGCTGTCAGCAGCGGTGACAGAGGCCGGCTATGAAGTGAAAGAAATTACTGTACGACAATAAGGAAGTGGAGAAAAATGAAAAATAAATTATTTTACGGATTGTTTGTTGTGTATGCCATTATGGTGGTCTTTATTCTCTATGTCAACGGGGTGTTTGCAGGGAATGTGGCATCTCTGAGCAATTTGCTCATCAACGGTATCTTTCTGGCTGTCATCGGGGTCATGTTCGTAATATCGGCGGCTGCTTTTCTGCAGCTGAACCGCCTGACGGATGATCTGCAGAGAGTGAGCGGCGTATTGCAGACAGAATATAAGGAGGCAGGCAATAAGAATATCTGGGCTTCCCTGCAGGATAAGAAGGACGTTTTTGAAGAGGAAAACCTCCGGACTGCTTTTGCAAAGTATCGTATGAGGGTGCGCAGCAGCCGTGTGGGAAAGCGGTATGCGAATACCTGTGACATTGAAGATTATGTAAACGAGGAACTGCTGGATAAAGTAGGGTGTAGTTTTTTTAATTCCGGCATTTCCGGTACTATGACGGGTCTGGGTATTCTGGGAACCTTTATAGGATTGTCATTGGGACTGGGTTCCTTCAGCGGGGACGATATTTATACCATATCCGATAACGTCGGTCCCCTGCTGTCCGGTATGAAAGTGGCATTTCACACCTCTGTGTACGGTATCATATTCTCATTGATATTTAATTTTGTCTACCGCAGTATTATGGCGGATGCCTACGGGAAGCTGAACTCCTTTCTGGATGTGTTCAGACAGTGCGCTATGCCCCCGGCCGGATCCGGCGATGAGAACACCGCTGCCATGCTGGTGTATCAGGCGAATACTGCAAATTATATGAAGCAGCTTCTGGATATGGCAAAGGGCCAGTCTGAGCTTCAGGCAGCGGCGCTGCAGCAGATGGCAGAGCATTTCCTTGCAGAGCTGGAGAATGTTACAGGAACACAGCTGAGAGGAATTGGAGATACGCTGCAGGCTGTCATGCGGGCACAGAATATGGAAACGGAGAGCAGCAGGATTGTGCTGGAGGCGGCGCGGAACCTGGTGGAGTCCAATCGGAAAATGCAGGATTCTCTGGATTTTATGCTGGACAGACAGGAAATGTTCGCAAAAGAGCTGGCCCGGCAGAAGGAGACGCTTGCAGCGGCATGTGATGAAATCAGCCGTGATGTCAGCAATCAATTGTATACCTTTGAGCAGATGAAAGAATTGGTGTGAAACCTGTCCGCTTTGGACAGCGATCTTCTCAGTGATGATTTATGCCGCGGGAGGCGCGGCATGGGGGTTGTATATGAAAGCAAAACGAAAGAACAGAGAGGCATTTGCAGAACATAGTTATTGGCAGTCCTATTCGGATATGATGGCGGCGCTTCTGCTGATATTTGTACTGATTATTGCCATTACACTTGCCATTTATAAGCAGAAGACAACGGATCTGGATCAGGCGAGGGTGGATCTGGCACAGTCGCAGGATCATCTGAGTGCAACGCAGAAAGAATTGGACGGTGCAATGAAGGATTTGGAAGAGTATAAAGCTGCCATTGATAAGTCCAACGAAGAGCTGGCCAATTCCCTGGCGGAGCTTCAGCTGGCGTATGCAAATGCGGCGTTGACACAGGATGAATTGAATAAAGCTTATCTGGAAATTGAGAACGGACAGAAGGAATTGAGCATAGCACAGGGTGAATTAAATGCAGCGCAGCAGGAATTGAGTACCACCAAACAGGAGCTTGAAAATATTGTCGGTATTCGGACAGATATTATCGGAGCTCTTCAGACGACATTTAACAATTCCAGCATGAGTGTGGATTCCAGAACAGGTTCTATCACTTTTTCATCGGATTTGCTGTTCCGCTATAATAGTGCGACACTCTCTTCTGACAGCCAGAAGACATTGAAAGAAATTATTCCCATGTACCTGGATGTGTTATTGCAGGATCGTTTCCGTGATTACATAGCAGAAATTATTATCGAAGGCCATACGGATACGGATGGCTCTTACAAGGAGAATATGGACTTATCCTATCAAAGGGCATATTCCGTGGCGCAATTCTGTCTGAACGCAAAGAATGGACTCAGCGAGGAAAAAATTGAAGAATTGATGGTGCTGCTTACGGTCAACGGCCGTTCGTTCAGCCAGCCCATCTATGAGACGGATGCGTCAGGGCAGCCTACGGATAAGGTAGATATGGCGGCTTCCAGACGTGTGGAGATTAAATTCCGTTTGAAGGAAGACGAGATGATAGAGAAAATAGCAGAAATACTGAACCAGAGACAATAAGGAGCTGTTAAGAATGAATCGTTGCTGAAAATTTAAATAGTCCAGCTAAGAAATGTCAAGCCACATATTAAAAATGTTTTGCTGGACAGGTGAGGTTGTGAAAGCGCACGAGAGCAAATTTCATGAGATTACTTACGAATGAAATTTGTCTCTCCTATGTGTGCGCTGAAAGAACCTCACCCTTTAGTGCCGTCGCGCAGCGACTAAAAATAGGAGGAGTGTTATGCCGTTTATTAATTCAAGGGTAAGTGTGCAGGTAACAAAAGAACAGGAAGAGGCGTTAAAAGAAAAGCTTGGAAAGGCCATTTCCATCATTCCGGGGAAATCGGAACAATGGCTGATGATTGAATTTGCCGATGGCTGCAATCTGTATTTTCAGGGAAATAAGAAGGAACCCACGGCTTTTATAGAGGTCAAAGTATTCGGCAGTATTCCGGAGAGCTGTCTGGATAAGCTGACCGAGACAATCTGCGGCATTTATGAGACAGAACTGCAGGTGAAGAAGGACCGCATTTATGTAAAATACGAAGAGGCTGGAAAATGGGGCTGGAATGGCAGTAATTTTTAGGAGAGCGGAACATGCTGTTTGCAGCGGATAAACATGGCGCAGCCGAAGAACAATTCCTGACGGATGTTATTGCGGATTTGAAGCAGGGCCGCATGTGTGTATGCGGCCTTAAGCGGGGCGGAATGACTCCTGCGGCAGCGGCAGGAAATATAAAAAGTGCTGCGGAAGGGCATAATGCTGACTTCTGTCCTGGGATTGGAGATTGATACACCATTAGATGCCGGAAATACATCAGGGGGAACTGCATCATGAGCAGCGTATACAGTGATATTTTTAAGGCGATTCATGAGGGAAAATGGCTGAAAATAGAATATCGGAATAAGGAAAATCAGGTGACGAAATTCTGGATTGGAATCCGCAGCATAGATGTAAGAAAACGGAAATTATCCGCAGACGGTCTGCATTTAAGCAGATATACGCTGGAAGCCTTGAATTATATCGATATTGATTCTATCATAGCCTCGCAGGTGGTTGAGGGAACCTATTACCCTGTCAATCGTGAGCTGGTACAGGACATTTACCTGAATCCGGAAAAATATAAATCCCTTTTTGACAATGTGGCAAATCTGAAAATATTAAATTATCTGGAAATGTGTCATCGGATGGATGTCACACCTTATTATTCCGAGTTTGAACTGGTCAAATATCTGGACAGGGATAGTTTTCAGGGAGACTGTTATCAGCTCACGGGGGAGCAGTTCCGGACCATTGTGAAGTATTTTCAGAAGAAAACAGAGGAAAAGAAGCGCTCTGACGGTAAGCTTGTAATGCAGAGATTGGGGATGAATGTACTCAGCATTCATACACAGAAGGGGCTGTATGTGCTGGCTTATCGAAAGCTTGCTTTGGATGTGAAGCGCAGAGTTCTTCGGCCTGATGAGGAAATTACCATATGTACGGAATTCAATTGCGGTAATATCAGGGAGAATATACGCAGATATCTTGATGCGGATGAGTATGAGCTGTTGAGGGACTTTGAGAAAAATCAGGAAATGATTAAGGACTGCATCACCAAACGCGCCGGACAGAATATCAGTGTGGATGATCTTCCCTACATTATCGGTCTGGGGATGGATGTGGTGCTGGATCTGCACAAGGAATATAAGGCAATTATGGAAATGTACCGGGAGGGGAAGGCAACAGTGCCTGTGAAGGCATTTTTCGGTGATTTGGTCAGCCGCCCCATCCGGAGAAAAGAGTATCCGATTGTGCTGCTGGACGACAAGGTTAATCTGGATCAGCTGCTGGCAATCCATAATGCCGAGAAATATCCGGTGGCCTATATTCAGGGGCCGCCGGGTACGGGCAAGACCAGCACCATTATTAACACTATAGTCACATCCTTTTTCAACGGGAAGACGGTTCTTTTTGCCTCTTATAACAATCATCCGGTCAACGGCGTATTCGACAAGCTGACGCATCTCACCTATCGGGGAAAGCGAATTCCGTTTCCGGTGCTCCGGCTGGGGAATATGGAAAAGGTGCGTGAGGCAATACAGTATATCAGGGCATTGTATGAACAGGTGCAGTCAATACAGGTCTATGAAGCTGCCCTGGAGCGGAAAAAGGATGACAGGATTGAACGTGCCAGGAGGCTTTCTGCACTGCTGAAGAGGTATGAGGAGATATTGGACTTAAAGGAGCGCAGGGAGACATTGGATCAGATGATGGAATACCAGAATCGTGACGGTGCCTCCATGGAGATGATTCCTTTCCAAATGGATCTGCAGGGGAGACAGCTAAGGCAGATACAGAACAGAATCGATGAGGCAGGAGTGATCACGGATGCGGATGCGCTTCTGCTTTTAGACCATGATATGGACAATCTGTATCAGTATTTGTTCTACACATCGGCAGGATATATTAAGAAGCTGGGGGAAGGAGCCTATGAGGAGCTGCGGTATATTCTGTATGAAGCGCCGGAGGAAGAAAAGGTTGTTCAATTCAATAAATATTTAAGCGATAAGAAGAATATCAAAAAGCTTCAGAAGGTATTTCCCGTTATCATTACCACCTGTATTTCAGCCCATAAATTAGGCGAACCGGCCCCGATGTTCGACATGGTGATTATGGACGAGGCCAGCCAATGCAATACTGCCATTTCCCTTGTGCCCATTCTTCGGGGAGAGCAGCTGATGTTAGTCGGAGATCCCCAGCAGTTGAATCCGGTGATTCTGTTAGACGAACAGGTGAATGAGAAACTGCGCAGAAAGTACAATGTGGCAGATGAATATGATTACTGTAAGAATTCCATTTATAAAACATTCCTTGCCTGTGATGCGGTCAGTGACGAAGTGTTGCTCAGTCATCATTACCGCTGTAATCCAAGTATCATAGATTTCAACAACAGGAAATATTATAATTCCAAACTGAAAATCTGTTCTGACAGTCATGAAACAAATCCCCTGGTGTACGTGGATGTGAGGAATGGGGATAACTATATGAAGAACACCGCCCCGGCGGAGGTGGAAGAGGTGATCCGGTACGCCCAGGCCAATCAGGATAAGAGTATTGCTGTCATTACCCCTTTTGTCAATCAGAGGAAACGGATGGAAGAGGCCCTGAAAAGGGAAAAGCTGGCGAATGTAGTCTGTGGGACAGTGCATGCGTTTCAGGGAGATGAAAAGGATGTGGTGCTGTTTTCCACAGCGCTGACATCTCTGACCCAGGCAGGAACATATGAGTGGCTGAAGAATAATAAGGAGCTGATTAACGTGGCTACATCCCGTGCCAGGGATAAGTTCATCCTTCTGGCGGATTCCGAGAATCTTGCAAGGCTGCATGGGCAGGACGGGGATGATGATTTGTTTGAACTGGTGAATTATGTGAAACAGAACGGGAAATCAAAGGTGACGCAGAAAAAGGCATATTCCAGAGCCCTGGGAGTCAAGCCCTTCAGCACTGCTACGGAAGAAGCATTTATGGAGAATCTCAACCATGCCCTGGGCAATATATGGCTGTCCCAGAACCGCCATACGGTGCGCAAGGAAGTGGCAATTTCCCAGGTGTTTCAGGAAAATGTCAACTATTGCGACCTGTTCTATACGGGGCGTTTTGATTTCGTTGTCTATGAACGGATGGGAAGGCAGGAAATTCCGGTATTGGCCATTGAACTGGACGGGAAGGAGCATTTTGAGGATGAAGTGGTGAAACAGCGTGACCGTAAGAAGAACGAAATCTGCCGTCTGCATCAATTACAGCTGATCAGGGTGGAAAATTCCTACGCCAGAAGATATAATTATATCAAAGAAGTGCTGATGAGCTATTTCTCCGTAAAACATTAAAGTTACTGTGAACGTTCCAAACCGGAGTTGCGGAAACCGCGACATATTAACCAGTTGATTGTTTTTGGTGCCGGAATATGGTTGAATGGGATTCTTTTGGTTGTATTATGGAGGAAAGTAAGGTAAAATAAAGATAATATGCGGCAGAATGCATGTTTTCTTATGAACCTGCAGGTGGAGACGGAAATTTTCCATATCGGCACTCAGCCGGTGGCGGGCTGCATTGCCTGCGGAAAATGCGCACAGACCGGGAAATGCGTTTTTGATGATGGTGTAAACGCCGTGTTGGAACAACTGGATTCCTGTGACGGATTGGTGGTGGGGTCCCCTGTTTATTATGCAGGACCCAGCGGACAGATCTGTGCATTCCTGGACAGGCTGTTCTATGCGTCCAGAGGAAGGATGGCCGGCAAGGCGGCGGCAGCAGTGGTATCATGCAGAAGAGGCGGCGCATCAGCAGCATTTGACCGGTTGAACAAATATTTTTCCATCAGCAACATGGTCATTGCCACATCCCAATACTGGAATCAGGTTCATGGCAATCGGCCGGAAGAGGTATTGCAGGATGCGGAAGGACTTCAGACCATGCGCACTTTAGGGCAGAATATGGCATGGCTGATAAAATGCATTGAAGCGGGAAAGAAACAGGGGATTGCGCTTCCGGCATATGAACCGAAACAGGCAACCAATTTCATTCGATGAGCGAAAAAGCCACAGGAATCCCCCCATGGATTGGTGCATGTAGAAGAAGCCGGATGTATGATGGTTTCCTGTAAAAATACAATGACAGAAAGGATGGCAAAGCATGAAAGAACGGCTAAAAGCTGCGATGCAGAGCATTGCGGAGGGTGAATCCTCATCCATTGCAATGACGGCTGAACAGTTGAAAGAACTTCCCAGAACGGCGGAGGGTCTGTTTGACACAAGTGTGGTGGACAGTGACTTTTATGAGGCTGCCAGATGGGTATATCCTGTCTATGCGGCTTATGAGACAGAGTGCAATAAGAAGGAGGGCTATCCCGACCTGCTGCATCAAATGAGGCTGATTGACAGGAAGTATGGGGAGGAATCGGGGAATCTGCCCGATACTGCAAGATATCTGGACTTGCTCATACATACAATAGATAATGTAACCCCGCAGCTGTACGAGTATTACCGGGAGCTGGCAGATATTTTCAAGGCAAGGCTGAGAGAGGCAATCCGGACATATTATCATGACGGCAGATTCGCAGGCAGAGACGGCAGTGTGCAGGAGGAAGCTGAGTGCATGATACGCAGTGCGGTAAGACGTGCCTGTGAAAACTATGTACTGCTTGGGGAAAAGTATCAGGAATATCAATAGGCAGTATTGTGCAGAGCGGGGCAGGAAAGCCTCGGCAGCCAGCAGCAATAGTAACAGTTCAGACAGGTCACTGCACTGTTACGAGAATGCACACAAAACGCGAAAAGAATGTGTTTTGGCGCATGCAAGTCTCGCAAAATTGCAAGGCGGCACGCCGCCTTTGGAGCGCAATTTTGACTTCGCGGCAGGGGCTGTCTGAATTGTTACCAGCAATGTTCAGTGACAAGTATTGTCAGGAGGGAAGCTATGGAAGTCGTACATATTATGAATACAGCCCGAAGCGCTGTGATAGAAATCAGAGACGGAGGACGTTATTTCACGAAACACCCTTATCGTATTCTCGTAAATGGCCGGGAAGCGCTTACCACAGAGAAAACAATTACATCCCTGTTTTCTTTGAAACCTGACGCCGAACAGCATGTGGAGGTGTTTGACGGCGAAGAAAAGGCAGGGGAAGTTCGTTTCAGGACAGATTATGAGTATGTGACACTGGATGTAAGACGTTTCGGGGCTAAGGGCGACGGTGTCTCGGATGACACACATTTTATTCAGGCAGCCATCTTGGCTTGTCCTGAAAACAGCCGGGTGCTGTTTCCGGAGGGAATATACCGTATTACAAGTTTATTCTTAAAGAGTCATACCCGTATGGAGCTTGCAGAGGGTGCGGAGCTAAGAGCATTTACGCAGCCGGAGAAATTCCCGGTTTTTCCGGGAACCATTGAGAGCTATGATGAGACGGAGGATTATAATTTAGGCAGCTGGGAGGGCAATCCTCTGCCCATGTATACTTCCATTATCTGCGGAGTGGGTGTGGAAGATGTGGTAATCTATGGCAAGGGCAGGATTAACGGCAACGCATCCAAGGAGAACTGGTGGAAGTCGCCCAAGGATTATAAGGAAGTATTCCGGCCCAGGTTATTTTTCATTAACAGGTGCAAGGATATTACGCTTCAGGGCGTGACCTGCTGTAATTCTCCGGCATGGACGCTGCATCCTTATTTCAGTGAGAATCTGAGCTTCCTGGATTTGGAGGTTTTGAATCCAAGTGATTCCCCTAATACGGACGGGCTTGATCCGGAGTCCTGTAAGAACGTGGAGATTCTGGGTGTGAGGTTTTCTTTGGGAGATGACTGTATTGCAGTGAAGAGCGGCAAGATCTATATGGGGAAGAAGCACAAGACGCCTTCTGAGAATATCAGGATTCGCCAATGTCTCATGGAAGACGGGCATGGGGCGGTGACATTGGGCAGTGAGATGGCGGGAGGGGTTGTGAACCTGACTGTGGAGGACTGCATTTTCCGCCATACGGACAGAGGACTGCGCATCAAAACCAGACGGGGCAGGGGGAAGGATGCCGTCTTAAGCAATATTACTTTCCGAAATCTGACACTGGATCATGTTATGACGCCCCTGGTGGTAAATTCGTTCTATTTCTGTGACCCGGACGGCAGGACTTCTTATGTGCAGTCCAGGGAGGTCTGCCCGGTTGATGACAGGACACCTTCAATTAAGAAGATGGTATTTGAAAATATGGAATGTACCAATTGCCATGTGGCAGCAGCATTTTTTGACGGTCTTCCGGAACAGAAGATTGAAGAGATTGTTATGAAGAATATTTCCGTCACTTATGCGGAGCATCCGAAAACCGGTGCGCCTGCTATGTCAGAGGGTGTGCCCAAGAGCAGCAGAAGAGGGCTTTTTGCAAGAAATGTGGCGAAGCTGACACTGGATAACGTATCCATCCATGGCCAGGAGGGAGATCCCTGTGAACTGATCGGCGTGGACGAACTGATTCAGAAATAAATGTTTCGCTGAAAGAACCTCACCCTTTAGTGCCGCCTGGCAGCGACTTAAAATAGTCCAGCTAAGAAATGTCCTTCCCTGGTTAGGGCACCGGAGTGGAGAGACCGGAACAAGTTCCCGCAAGCGGGAACCGGAATAGGAGGAAAAAAATATGCAGATAGGAATTAGATTACACGATACCACACAGCTTCCTTTTGAAGAGCGGATTGCAGATGTACATCGGCTGGGGTTTGCCTGCGGACACCTGGCACTGGCTAAGGTCATTGAGGAATTCCCCACCACGGATGAGGCCATGACGCCGGGAATGGCCATGTATATTAAGAATGTATTTGCCGGAAATCAGGTGGATATTGCTGTGCTTGGCTGTTATTTGAACCTGGCAGATCCTAACAGGGAGCAGCTGGCCAAGACGGTACATCGCTATATGGCTCATGTCCGTTTTGCTTCCTGGCTGGGATGCGGCGTGGTGGGGACGGAGACCGGCGCACCCAACGAAGAATACAGATTTACGCCGGAATGTCATACAGAAGAAGCACTGCAGCTGTTTATCAACAATTTCCGTCCGATTGTAAAGTATGCGGAACAGATGGGGGTGGTAGTGGCAATTGAGCCGGTGTATAAACATATTGTGTGTAACCCTAAGCGTGCAAGACGGGTATTGGATGAGATTGCATCTCCGAACCTGCAGATTATATTTGATCCGGTGAATCTGCTGGATGAGGCAAATTACGGAGAGCGGCAGGCTGTCATAGAGGAAGCCATTGATTTGCTTGGAGAGGATGTGGCTGTCATGCATTTGAAGGACTGTGCACTGCAGGATGGAAAACTGAATGCCATGGGCTGCGGATTGGGCGAGATGGATTACACTGCGATTCTGAAATTTATGAAGGAGAGAAAGCCATTTATCCAGGCAACACTTGAAAATACAACCCCTGAGAACAACCAGCAGGTGAGAGACTTCATTCTGCGCAAGTATGCGGAAGTGTGAACGGAATGAAGGTCAGATCATTATTCAGGAAGAAAGGGCAGCGTAAAAAGGTATACGGACGGAACGATTTACATGGGGCTTGCAGAGGGGCGGCCGGTGACTTTGCAGTTGAATATGAGCAATCGGGCAAGCTCGCTTTGAGCGGCATGACGGGAAATGCGGAACTATAATAGTCCAGCTAAGAAATGTCAAGAGGAAATCAGTCTCGGAACGGAAGCCATCACAAGGGGGCTGAAGTGGAGAGACCGGAACAAGTTCCCGCAAGCGGGAACTCTAATAGGAGGAGGCTTATGGGGGCAATTTATTTAGACCCGAATAAATGTGTGGGTTGTAATGCTTGTGTAAGAGCATGTCCGGTGATTGATGCAAATGTGGCAAGGACGGATGAGAATGGAAGGCTGATTATCCATATTGATGAAGAGAAATGTATTAAGTGCGGTGCCTGCATTCGGGCATGTTCTCATCATGCAAGAACTTATGGGGATGATATTGACATGTTTCTGAAGGATTTGAAGGCTGGGCAGGAGATGATCATGATTGCGGCGCCTTCTATCAAAATTGCTTTTGATGGGAATTGGCGGCATGCACTGCAATGGTTTCGCAATCAGGGGATTCAGAAAATATATGATGTATCCTATGGCGCCGATATCTGTACCTGGGCGCATCTGCGGTATCTGCAGCAGCATCCGGAGGCAAAGGTAATTTCACAGCCCTGTGCTGCGGTTGTGAATTATGCGCTGAAGAACAGGCAGGAATTGATTCCCAGCCTGTCGCCGATACATAGTCCTATGCTGTGCCTGGGAATATATCTCAGGAAGGTATTGGGATACCGGGGGAAAATAGCTGCCATTTCGCCCTGTATTGCCAAGGCGGATGAGTTTCATGACACTAAGATAATTGATTATAATGTCACAATGGAGCATTTGAGAGACTATTTTAAGGAAAATGGTGTAGAGCTTCCTAAAGTAAAGGTATACAGTGAATTTGAATTTGACGGGGACATAGGTCTGGAGGGAGCCATTTATCCCAGACCCGGCGGACTGATGAAGAATCTTCAGTTCCATGATCCGGACATGCAGGTGATTACCTCAGAGGGAACGGAACGGCTCTATGAAGATCTGAATTTGTACCTGCAGCAGAAAAAAAGCGACCTTCCAACGGTTTTCGATGTGTTGAGCTGTAAGGACGGATGTAATGGCGGACCTGCAACAGGAGTGGATTATCACTGCTTTGCCATGAACAGTATTATGTATGATGTGGAACAATATGCAAAGAATGTGCGGAAGAAGACCAAGACCAGGAAGGGGCGGGATCTGCAGTTTGAAGATTTTGACAAGAAACTGCATCTGGAGGACTATATACGCACCTATGAGGCGCGTCCAAGGAAGAATGTCCAGGTGACGGAAGCCGATATTGAGAGAGTTTATAAAATATTGGGCAAGGAAACCTACCAGGAGAAGCATTTTGATTGTCATGCCTGTGGTTTCAGGACTTGCCGGGACATGGCAATTGCGCTGGCAAAGGGAATCAATGAGAAAGAGAATTGCCATCAATATATGCTGCGTTCTATTCGGGAAGAGCGTCAGAAGGTTGAGAGTGTGAACCGGCAGGTCTGCGAGATGAACGAAGAACTGATGGGAATCTTCAGGAAGCTGAGTACCAATATTCAGGATGTAAAACAGGAAGCAGATAAGATTCGGGAAGCCGGATTACATACCACAGATAAAATGCACATTTTGACAGAGCATATGAATAAGCTTGTGGAACTGAATGACGGCATTAAAAAGTCTGCAGAAAACATCAGTAATAGTATTGAGAGTTATAATGTGATGACGCAGGATGTGGAGAGTATTGCAGGTAAGATTAATCTGCTGTCTTTGAATGCCGCAATTGAAGCCGCCAGGGCAGGAGAGGCAGGACGGGGCTTTGGGGTAGTGGCCGCCAATATTCGCCAGCTTTCAGACAGTTCCAAATCCTCCGTGGCTTCTGCCAAGGAAAACAGCGGTGCCATCAGGGAGGCGATTCATGGAATCTCGGATGTGATTGACAGGTTCCATGAGACGATCTCGGAACTTCTGGATTCAGTAGAAAATGCTATTGCAGATGTAAATATGACCTCGGAAAACGGACGTATCATACAGCAATCCATGGATATTGTGGCTCAAATGGCAGAGGATGTGAAGGGTGTGATTCAGGAGACCAGTTCCATTCTGAATTCAGACAAATAAGGTTTTCGTGTTTTCAAGTGTTAATTTTTTGGAAAATCAGCCGAAATAATAGTATATGGACAGGTGGAAAGCTAAGGACAGCAGACAGATGGAAAATCGTGTTATGCTGTCTTTTTGCGTACATCAGACAAATTCCCGGATGGGAGTCACATACAACATACGGTTCATGACATTAGAAACCACATTTCGTTACATGATGCAAAAGTCAGATGCAGTTTGGGCCGAAATAGTATGAGAAGACAGTGAGGTGGGGCATGAAGGTGGCAATATGTGATGAGGAAAGAGAAAGCAGCAGTCTGCTGGTCTGTTTGATTCAGCAGCAGGAACCGGAGTGTGAGGTTGTTTGTTTCCACAACAGCAGACAATTTCTGGAATCCGGACAGCATTTTGACATTTTACTGCTGGATATCCAGATGGAAGAAATGCGTGGAATTGAGGTGGCCAGAGCCATACGCATGAAAGATGACAATACCATTCTCATTTTTGTCACAGCGCTGAAGGAATATGTGCCGGAGGCATTTGATGTGTCAGCGTTCCACTATCTGTTAAAGCCCATTGTGCCGGAGAAATTCTGCAAGGTGTTTGAAAATGCCTGCAAGGAGGTACATAGATTGGAATCTTCCGAGGAAGGGCAGCTTTTTTTTCATACGAAAACCAAAAGCTTTACTCTGCAGAAAAAGGATATCCTGTATGTGGAAAGCAGGAAGCGCAAGGTGGACATACACACATCGGGGGAAGCGCATACAGTATATGCAACCATGCAGTCTATGGAGGAACGGCTGGGCGAGGATTTTTACAGATGCCACAGGGGATATCTGGTAAATTTGGCATATGTGTCTGAATATGGCGAAGGAACGATCCGGCTGCAGAATGGAGAAACTATTTATGTGGCGAGGGAGAAATATTCTGAATTTGTGAAGGCGTATACACAATATAGGGCAAGGACAGGAAGCGGCAAGGCTGCCGGTCATGGGAAATAGGCAGTGGATGCAGGAAGAGCCGGCCATGTGTAACAGGCAGTGGATGCAGGAAGAGCCGGCCATGTGTAACGGGCAGTGGATGCAGGAAGAGCCGGCCATGTGTAACAGGCAGACATTGCAGATGATTAGTCACAGGAAGTAAGTCTGCGGCAGCGCTGTGCTCGCAGATTTTAATACATTTTACAATATGATAGCAGAACAGCACAGAAATGAGGGAAATATGAGAATCAGAAGTATGATGGGCAGAAGAACCACCACCAAAATGGTCAATAATAGCAGGAGAAGGGCAGGGATTCCGTCCAGAAGGTCAAGCAGCCGTAATTCGCTGGTAAATTATCTGCAGAAGGATGGGCTGGGATTCGGTTCCAGACTCGGAGCCATGAATGCCAACAGCATCCAGTCCAATATGACAGAGAGAAACAATGCAGCCAAACTGCAGAGTTCCTCCGGCTTATTAGAGCAGCAGGCGAAGCTGCTGGGCGAGAAGGTTGACCAGGGAAGCGGTACGATTACTTCTACAGCCTCCAGCGTTGTGGACAAATTTAATGAGACAATGAAAAATCTGAGGAATTCCTCCGGGGTATTGAATGATTATTATCTGCAATCCATGAAGGAAATTGCATTGACGAATAAGAAGGCCTTATCGGAAATAGGAATTGCAGTAGGAGCGGATGGCACACTTGTTTTAGATAAGGATAAGCTGGAAAGTGTGGAAGGGGAGAAAGTCAAGGCGCTTCTTGGGTCGGAGGGAGTCTTCGTAAAACGAGTGGGCATTGTAGCTTCCAGAGTGGCCGATAATGCAGCAGCAAGTATGGAGAGCGCTTCCAGCAGGTATAATGCCAGCGGCAACCTGACGAATTCCTATCTGAGTAAATACAATTATCGCGGCTAGTGCAAGGGGATCCTGTGCGCGTTTTATCTTGATATTATTGTGTGCAGGTAATTTAATGCTGTGTAAAGAGAACGTTGGAAATGAAAAAGATTTTCCGGGAAAGGGAGTGGGAGCAGTGAAGGTTGGCGCATACATGGCCGCAATACGGTCGTTGGAAAGGCCCAAATCTCAAAAGGGGCCGGACAGACGGTTTGCAGAAGGAAATTATCTGCAGACTGCGGAACGTGACAGAACATGGACAATGCAGAGCAGCAGACTGGGAGAACTGAAATCTGCCGGCGATGAAGAAAAGGCAGACGGCGATTTGGAGGAAGAGGAAGGAACAGAGGACAGATCTGAGGCGCTGAAAATAGTACAGGCGGTTATGTCAGGGGGAAAGAATCCCATTGAAGAGTTAAGAAAACCGTCCAAAGTTCCTTATGGACATCTTGCCAAGGATGGTGTGATTATCTATAACGGAGTCTGTTTCGTATGCGATGAGAGAACCAACAGTATCTGTCTCGGAGATATGACGGATGAAAAAAATGTGCTGAATATACCGTTATCCGGCGGAGGACATTTGAAGGTCAACCGCGCAAGCCTGGGACTATTATCGAAGGCTGTGGGAATGTTTTCGCCGGAGGATTTGAATTTGATTATGCGTGCCATTGCTTTGGATACCAAGCTTCAGGCTACGGAGAAGGAGATAGAAGATACGGAAGCAAGCATTGGCAATCAGCTGCAGGAAGAAGGGGAAGAGACAGAAGGAATCGAAGAGCCTGAAGAGGGAAGTTCACAACTCATCTCTGAAGGAACAGGAAAAGAGGAGGAGAAATAACAGTAACATTTTCTAAATATGTATTGCCAAAATGGTAATAACATAATAAAATATGGGTAGCAGCCCTCTGAGGCCGTATATGTATTCAGGCGGTGTGCCGATGGCAGGCTGGGAATGAGGCGGTGTGTCTGCAGCGAGTCAGGAATCAGGCGGTGTGCCGATGGCAGGTCAGGAAAAATGGAGGGGCAGATGAAGATAAAGATCGTAAATTTTGGACCGCTGAAGGAATTTGAATTTGATCTGTCTAAAAGATTCATTGCCATTTACGGAAATAATAATATAGGAAAATCATATTCCATGCAAGCGGTGTACTTGCTCTTAAAAACATTTATAGGTTTCAGGAATTCTTCTGCTGTTCTGGTAAATGGACAGCCATATCCGGGCAGAAGTATGTCTGCTCATGATATTGGCGAAATATTGCAGAAATTATTGCGGAGTTTTGTAGAAACAGATATGGCTGAAAAGGACATAACGAATGAGGTCAGACAGATATTACATGAATCGATTTCGGAAATGTTTATGCCTCATTTTATGAATGCCTGTGGGAATACCTTTGGAAATTTTCAAAAGCTGTTAGAGAAAAATCCCCATATATATCTGGAATACAAAGAATATCATTTGGATATTGACCTGGCAGAGGAAAAGGTGGAAGGGGATACAGAATTACTTCCTGTCCGCCTGAAAAAGACAGAGAGCAATATGTATGCATCCAGAAAGGGCAGCGCCCATTTTGATATTTATGTTTATCATAAGGAGATGCAGAGACCAATAGAGGTGCTGTTCAATTGGGTAAGCCAATTGCTGTCAAAAATGATTTATAAACTTACATGGGAATTCAGCCAGGTGTATTTTCTGCCTGCATCCCGGTCAGGCATTTACAGCGGAATGAATGCCTTTGGAGCCATCGTGGCGGAATTATCCAGGAACCGGGCGGTTCTGACAAGGAAGATAGAGCTGCCGGGCTTATCTGAGCCGATTTCAGATTATTTTATCTCTCTGTCAAATATAGCCAATCTTCCAAATGTTAAATTGAAAAATGCCGGAGGATTAGGGGAGTATTGCGCTAAGATAGAAGACACTATTTTGAAGGGAAAGGTTCAGTTTGATAAGGGCAGAAATGCACTGATATATGTTCCGGACGATTTGGATACTGCTTTTGAAATGACGGAAGTTTCTTCCATGGTGTCGGAAGTTTCTCCAATTGTGGCGTTTCTGAAATATATTATGAGTTCCCGCAGGAGAACAGTGCGTAATAATGCGATTTTATTTATAGAAGAACCAGAAGCGCATCTGCATCCGGCGAACCAGGTGAAGCTTGTGGAAATTTTTGCTGAGCTGATTTCGGAGGATGTAACTTTGGTAATGTCCTCTCACAGTAATTATGTATTTAACAAGCTGAATAATTTAGTGTTGTCTAAAAAACTGGACTATCATAATTATCAGCCTGTTTTTCTGGAAGAGGGAGATGGGGGAAGCCGCTCCAGGGTACTGCCCATTGATGAATGCGGGGCGGATGATGAAAATTTTATGGATGTGAGCGAGGAATTATACCAGGAAAGAGAAGCTATCATACAGAACTTCAACTTGGGAGAATGATGAATGATTGCAAAGATACGAAACAATCCACGTCTGCGGATTTATTTGAGAGACAGGATAGAGGATGAGGGAATAGAAGTCGTAATTGACGGAAATTTAAGCCAAAATGAATATGTCGGTGTTAAAGTGGATGATTATTACAACGGCTTGCATCAGCCGACAGTTCCAAAATCTGTAGATTATGTAGTAGTGGTTGATAATTCCTGTGATTCCTATAATTTGTATATTCTTGAAATGAAGAATGTGAATTCACCGCAGAAGCTTGTTATAAAAGATATACACGAGAAATTTGCCAATACCATTGCGGATTTCCTTTCAGAGGAATTTAAGGAAATCTTATTAAATGTCGGCATTCCGGTATTATTGGGAAATACAATTGTAAGAAAAGCGGGGAAGGGATCATGCGCAGCAATATGTATACGCTATGTTATATAGAAAGGGACGGCTGTTACCTGATGCTGCATCGGGTGAAAAAGGAGAAGGATATCAACAAGGATAAATGGATTGGAGTGGGAGGCCATTTTGAAGAGGGGGAATCGCCGGAGGAATGCCTGCTGCGGGAAGTGAGGGAGGAAACAGGATTGGAGCTGACTTCGTGGAAGCTCAGGGGGCTCATTACCTTCTGCACGGATGCGGTGCCTGTGGAATATCTGTTTCTCTACACTGCGGACGCTTACGAGGGAAACCTTACGGATTGTGATGAGGGCAATCTGGAGTGGGTGGAGAAATCCAAGGTATACGGACTGCCCATATGGGAGGGAGACGCTGTGTTTTTCCGGCTGCTGGAAACGGACACACCGTTTTTCTCTTTGAAGCTCTGTTATAAAGGCGATAAGCTTGTGGAGTCCGTATTGGATGGAAAGCCATTTCCTTCTTGTTAAAGTAGTTGCCCTTGTAAAGTATCTGCCTCTGCCGTGAAGTCAAAATTGTGAGCAAAGGGCGGCGTGCCGTCCTGCAATTCTGCGATACTTGCGTTTGCCGAAACGTATGCTGCTGCCTTTTGTGTGCATTCTGGTAACAGTTCAGCAACCTGCCTGAACTGTTACTTTTTTGTGGTGTTTTTATAGAATTCCTATTACATTTTTATTGACAGTAAGGTTTAAAAATGTTATAAGTGTATTAAGATGACTAATACACTTAAGCGAAAAGAAAGGAGATTGCTATGATTCTGTTGGATTATCGGGATAAACGCCCTATCTATGAGCAGATTGTGGAGAAGCTGGAGAAGATGATTATCAGCGGCGGAATGGAACCGCTAACCAGAATGCCCAGTGTGCGCAGTCTTGCCATGGAATTGTCCGTGAATCCCAATACAATCCAGCGTGCTTACACACAGCTGGAACAGGACGGCTATCTCTATACAGTCTCCGGCAGGGGCAGTTATGTGACGGCGGAGAATGAGTGGCGGGAGAATAAACAGAGCAAAGTGCTGAAGGAATGGCAGGATATTACCCGGCAGGCGAAAGAAGCAGGAGTGGCGGAAGAACGGCTTGCGGAATATCTGCATCAGATATATGAGGAGGCACATACACCATGATAGAATTTCAGAAAGTAAGCAAAAGTTTCGATGCGGTGAAGGCCATTGACAATATCAGCGCTGTGGTTGAGGAAGGGCATGTATTTGGCCTCATAGGAACCAACGGAGCCGGAAAATCCACGCTGATGCGGCTGCTCTGCGGTATATTTAAGCCCGATGAGGGGAGGATAATCGTGGATGGAGAGCCTGTCTATGACAATCCGGCAGCGAAGGCGAAGCTGTTCTACATATCCGATGAACAGTATTTCTTCAGGAGCGGTACGCCTAAGGACATGCTTCGCTTCTATCAGACTTATTATGCCGGTTATGATGCGGGGAAATGGAAGGAACTGATGGGAAAATTCGGCTTGGAGACGGGACGCAAGATAAATACCTTTTCCAAAGGTATGAAGAAACAGCTCTCTGTTATCTGTGGAATCTGTGCAAACACGAAATATCTGCTCTGTGACGAGACGTTTGACGGATTAGATCCGGTAATGCGCCAGGCGGTAAAGTCTTTATTTGTCAAAGAAATAGATGAGAGAGGATTGACGCCTGTGATAGCTTCCCATAATCTGCGGGAACTGGAAGATATCTGTGAATATGTGGGACTGCTTCACAAAGGAGGCATTCTGTTCGAGAAGGATCTGGACGAGATGAAACTGAATATCCATAAGATACAATGTATTGTCAGGGAGAAGGAGCAGTTATCCCGGATAAAGGATGGCCTGGAAGTGGTAACGATGGATAACAGAGGGGCGCTCTATACACTGACGGTCAGGGGAAAACGGGAGGATGTGGAGTCCTGTATGGAACAGCAGAACCTGATATTTTATGAATTGCTGCCGCTGTCTCTGGAAGAAATTTTCATCAGTGAAACGGAGGTAAAGGGTTATGACGTCAAGTCGCTTATTTTTTAAGGCCATGAGAGAGGATCTGCGGCATAAAATCTGGATGATCGTTTTATTTTCATTGGTTAGTTTTCTTGCAGTTCCCATGGTATGGCTGTTAATCAGGAGTAATATGTCTGTGAATTGGAGAGATGCTTTTTATTACAGTGATAAGGTGATAAAAGAGGAGATTGACAGTGTTCTGGATTTTTGCAGGTACTATCTGCTTACCATGGGCGGAATGGTTGGTATTATGGCCGGATTGGTGACAGGATTATCCGGTTTCCGGTATTTATTCCATAAGAACAGGGTGGATGTCTACCACAGCCTGCCTGTTAAACGGGGAACACTGTATCATGTCTGTTATGTGAACGGTATTTTGGTATGGCTGGTACCATTTACGGTAAGCGTTATGCTGACAATGGTTTTCGTGGGCGGATTTGTGGGAAAGCTGGGCGGTACGGAGGCGGTTGTCAGGATGTGTGGTTTTACAGGACGAAGCTTACTGATGATACTGACTGTCTTTCTGCTGGTGTACCATGTGGTGTTAATTGCCATAATGATGAGCGGCAATATTCTGAATACGCTGGTTAATATGCTGTTCATGGGGTTTGGGGTGATAGTGGTCTATTTTATGGTGAGGGTGTTTTTCGAGTATTATATGGTGACATATTACAATAGAAGCTTTCCCCATGAAGAGATAATGATATATGCCTCTCCCTTTTTTAATGTATTTCATTTTCTGTTTTCAGTATATGAATCGGATGGAACCTGGAATCTGTGGCTGGCAATCCTCATCAATATGATTGTGACAGCGGTTTTAGGGGTATGCGGACGGGTTATGTATCAAAGGAGGGATTCTGAGCTTGCGGAGCAGGGAGTCCGCTGCAGAGCGGTGGCAGCGGTTTTGAGAGTGGTAATGGGTATGGCGGCAGGTATGGCGGGATGGCTGCTGTTCCTTTTGGTGACGGATAACATAGGGGGCATTGTGGGGGCTGCCTGGAAATCCTTTGGCGCCATACTGCTTTCGGTGTTTATGTTTGGCGTGCTGGATGTGATTTTTCATATGGAGTTTGGGGCTTTTTTTGCACATAAGCTGCAGATGGCCGGGACGGTGGCGCTCACCTTAGTGATTTGTTTTGCCTTTTGTTGTGATTGGTTTGGTTATGACACTTACCTGCCGGAGAAAGATGAGATTGCATACATAGCCGTCTATGACCGTCAGTTTACCAATGATTACAGCGGGTATAGTGAGGCTTCTGAGAAAGTGCTGGAACAGATGCAGTTTCAGGATGCGGATATCATATATGCATTTCTGGAGAGTGCTGCAAATGTGGAATCAGGAAGCAGTGCGGGCAGAGGTATCGGGGCTGCGGGGAATGAGACTGTGGATACCAGGGTGACATTAAAAAGCGGCAGGAGTTATTACCGCAGTTACACCGTACCGGCAGATAAGGAGCTGCTTTGGCCGCTGTTTACAAGCGAAGAATATCTGGCGGCTGCCTACAGAATCAGTGACGAGGAAATAAAGGGTCTGCAGAAGGTGATTCTGAACAGGGAAGGGAGGCTGCTGTCCGCGGAAAATGCGGAGCTGGTGGCTGATCTGGTCAGGGCATATCATCAGGATCTGAGGGAGCATGCGGAGGAGATGCTGTCTGGAGAGGGACAGCTTCTGGTGCGGGTGCGGCTGGAAGGAGTTGATTCAAAATACGGCAGTGAGGAGCAGAAGGAATATGTACTGGATGTTTATTCGGTTATGGAGCATATGACAGAGGTACTGGAACAGGCAGGCTATGAGGAATGGGTGAAACCTCGGAATATTTCATCGATTGCTGCTGTCAGGCTTGGATTGTATGTGAGTCTGAGCGGGGAGGAGACAAGGGAAGATATTGTGGATATGGCAATGAAACTGTATGGTGTGGAGGCAGTGCCGGAAACGGACGAACAGGGAGTGGAAGAACCGGATTCGGTATCCGGGGAAATGTATGATGTGCCTGCTCTGGCATGGAATTCTGAATCCGGAACGGCGCCTATGCTTCAGATAACGGATCGGGCGGAAATAGAGGAATTACTCCCCTATATTAACTATGTGAATATCGGCAATGGAAGTAAGCTTAAGCGGCAGCATGTCAGGGCCGTGCTGGTGGATATGCAGGGGAATACCAGTGAATGTTGTATTCCCAAGGGCGTTCTTCCGGGGAAATATATCCTGCGGTTTGCGGATATGATACAGAAATATGTTGGAATAGAGGAGTAGGCTGTCAGAATGGTGTGAAAACAGCTGTAAAGCCGTCAGGTTTTACAGCTGTTTTAGAAGGAAGTTTAAGCTGGGGGAATTTGCAGGGAAGGCACTGTTAAATCACAGCAGGATTCCAGCCCTGAAGTACGTTTTCAAGGGTATACCCGGCGGCTTCTTCATCCGTAAGCTGGCAGGAGAAATCAGCTCTTGCCTCCGGGTTGGCGCCAGGTCCGAAGGACTGATATTCCGCATAGTAGAAATGGCCATGGGGTTTCTTCCAGTCATTCCAGCCTTCGGGATGGATATGGGCGCCCATCTCACAGTGGATGAAGACGGTCTTGGCATATTCACGCCATGGACGCCCCAGATAAACGGAGTCCGGAGGACAATTGCTCTCCAGCCTGCAATCCTTGAATACATATCCGAAGGATTCCCTTTTTGGTGTGGAAGCCGCTGTGATATAGCCGCAGTTGACATGCTCACCGGCCTCTGCCGCTGCCCTTTGGTCTTCGCGCACTGCAGAGAAAATAATGCAATTGTCAAAATAGGCGATGGCGCTGCCGAAGATAAAGTCAACATCTCCGCTGATATAGCAGTTGCGGTAGCATTGTCTTCCCATGATGCGGGGTTTGGCTTCACCGGGGCCTTTGAATCCGCCGGGCTGCATTTCCTGTTCGGGAAGAGGCGCGGTAAACAGAGTGTCCTGATGGCCTAGCAGCACACAGTCTTCAAAATAATTCCTGTCCCCGTCCACATAAAGGGCAAGTGCCTGTCCTGCTTCCGCACCATAACCGGCGTCATTTTGGAATGTCAGGTGTCTGGCGGTAAAATCGTGGGTGTCAATGCGGACGGAGGCAGTGCGGAAAGTGCCGCGTTTCTCGCCATCGGGCATCAAATGTGCTGCTCCGTCTCCATAGACTAATACCACATCTTCACGGTTTTCACCTTCACCCGAGAGGGTCAGTTTGGGGCGGGTGATGACCAGCTTCTCACGATAGACGCCCTTACCGATATGTATGATTACGGGTGATAAGTCGAGTTCCGGTGCGGGATACACCTTTTCCGCGCTCTCCCAGGTGACGCTTTCCAATGCCTCTGCAATGGTCTGGAAAGCAGGGAGTTTTTCCGGCATGTTTACATAAAGATGAATTGTTGTCTCATTCATAGTGCTACCTCGCTTGTTCTGATGATTGAAGTTCTGAATATTCAAATATGCATTTCATGGCACCATAGTACGATTTCTGCTTGATTACACCATGGCACGATTCTCTGCTATCATACTATTTTATACGCTGTGTTCATAAAATACAAGGAGCAAAAGAGAAAGACAGCATAGTTATTACGAAAAAGTTCATAAAAAGTTCAGGACTATATGGAATATGGGTGTTGAATCTATGAGACAAATCTGTTACAATAGACTGTAAGTTTGTGGTTACCGGTGGACAGTAACCGGAGAGAATTTTTTACAAACAGGCCATAGAAAGGTATGGAAATCCGTGAAAGTAATTGATAAAATATTTGGAACACACAGCGACAGAGAATTAAAGCGTATCATGCCGCTGGTAGAGAAAATTGAATCGCTGCGTCCGGAGATGATGGCGCTTTCCGATGAGGCTCTTCGTGGGAAGACGGCAGAATACAGGAAGAGGCTGGAGGAAGGAGCCGCATTGGATGAGCTGCTTCCGGAAGCCTATGCTACTGCCCGTGAAGCTGCCAGGCGTGTACTGCATTCAGAGCATTACCGTGTACAGCTCATAGGCGGGATTATTCTTCACCAGGGACGTATTGCCGAGATGCGTACAGGCGAAGGAAAAACCCAGACCGCCATATTGCCTGCCTATCTGAATGCGCTGGAGGGCAAGGGCGTTCACGTGGTGACGGTGAATGATTACCTGGCAAAGCGTGATGCGGAATGGATGGGCCAGGTACATGAATTTCTGGGACTTTCTGTGGGGGTGGTGCTGAACAGTATGACTTCCGAAGAACGGCAGAAAGCCTATCAGTGTGATATTACCTATGTAACCAATAATGAGCTTGGTTTTGATTACCTGCGTGATAATATGGTACTCTACAAAGAACAGCTGGTGCTGCGTGATCTGCATTTCTGCATCATTGACGAGGTGGACTCGGTTCTCGTTGATGAGGCCAGGACGCCGCTGATCATATCCGGACAGAGCGGCAAATCCACTGCTCTTTATGAAATGTGCGATCTGCTGGCACGCCGTATGCAGCGGGGCGAAGATGTGCAGGAACTGACCAAAATGGATGCCATTATGGGTGTGGTTCAGGAAGAGACAGGGGATTTTATTGTAAATGAAAAAGATAAAGTAGTGACTTTGACCGCGGCAGGTATGAAAAAGGTGGAAGAGTTCTTCCATATCCAGAACTATGCCGATCCGGAGAATCTGGAAATCCAGCACAATATTATATTGGCATTGCGTGCCCATAATTTAATGTTCAGAGATCAGGATTATGTAGTGAAGGACGACCAGGTGTTGATTGTGGATGAGTTTACAGGGCGTATTATGCCGGGACGACGTTATTCCGATGGTCTGCACCAGGCTATAGAGGCGAAGGAGAAAGTGAAGGTGAAACGGGAGAGCAAAACCCTTGCCACCATAACCTTCCAGAATTTCTTTAACTTATTCGAGAAAAAGTGCGGCATGACAGGTACTGCCCTTACGGAAGAGAAAGAGTTCCGTGAGATTTACGGCATGGATGTTGTGGAGATTCCCACCAATGTACCGGTAATCCGTATTGACCAGCAGGATGCCGTGTATAAGACTAAGGCTGAGAAATTAAAAGCCATTGTGGAAGCTGTGGAAGAGGCACATGCCAAGGGGCAGCCGGTGCTGGTAGGCACCATTACCATTGAGGCCAGCGAAGAGTTGAGCAAGATGCTTACGAAACGGGGACTGCAGCATAAAGTGCTGAATGCCAAATTCCATGAGCTGGAGGCGGAAATTGTGGCGGATGCCGGTATTCACGGCGCGATTACCATTGCTACCAATATGGCAGGGCGTGGTACGGATATTAAGCTGGATGAAGAGGCCAGGGCAGCGGGCGGCCTGAAGATTATAGGTACGGAGCGTCATGAATCAAGACGTATTGACAATCAGCTGCGCGGCCGTTCCGGACGGCAGGGAGATCCCGGTGAATCCAAGTTCTATATTTCCCTTCAGGACGATCTTATGCGGCTGTTTGGTTCCGAACGGCTGATTGGTATGTTTAATGCTATGGGAGTGCCGGAAGGGCAGGAGATTGAGCACAAGGCCCTTACCAATGCCATTGAATCTGCCCAGAAGAAAATAGAGAACAATAACTTCGGCATCCGTAAGAATGTGCTGGAATATGACAGGGTTATGAGCGAACAGCGTGAGATCATTTATGAAGAGCGCCGCAGGGTTTTAAACGGTGAGAGCATGAGGGATTTCATCTATAAGATGATCACGGACATTGTGGAGAATTGTGTGGACATCAGTATCAATGATGATGCAGAAGTGGGTGAGTGGAATTTTGCGGAATTGAATACGCTTCTGCTGCCGACCATTCCCTTAGAGCCCTTGTCGCCGGAGCGGGTGCAGAAGCCTAAGAAGAACAGCCTCAAGCAGCAGCTGAAAGAGGAAGCCGTCAGGCTCTATGAGAGCAAGGAGGCGGAATTCCCCAATGCGGAAGCCATCCGTGAGCTGGAACGTGTCATTCTGCTGAAGGTGATTGACAGGAAGTGGCTGGATCATATTGACGATATGGAGCAGCTTCGCCAGGGAATCGGCCTGCAGGCATATGGTCAGAGAGATCCGCTGGTGGAATACAAGATGAACGGTTATGATATGTTTGACGAGATGACGCAGAATATCAAGGAAGAAACGGTTCGTCTTCTGTTCCATATCAAAGTAGAGCAGAAAGTGGAAAGAGAACAGGTGGCAAAGGTCACAGGCACCAATAAGGATGATTCTCTGCCCAAGGGGCCTGTGAAGCGCAGCAATGTAAAAGTTTATCCCAACGATCCCTGCCCGTGCGGCAGCGGCAAGAAATATAAGCAATGCTGCGGGCGTAAGGTGTAAACGGAGTGAGAGTATCAAATTACGAAAATATAGAAAGAAGGTGACGTTAAGTGGTAGAATTAGACCAGATGAAGACAGAAATTTTATCTTATGAAACTCCATTAGCGGAAGTGAGGGATTCACTTTGACCTGGCGAACAAGTCAAAGAGGATAGAAGAATTGGAGATGGAAATGGAAGCCCCCGGTTTCTGGGATGACCCTGACCGCTCCAATGAAAAGATGAAAGAATTGAAGAATTTGAAGGATACCGTACAAGTCTGTGACAAGCTTTCCGGCCAGTATGATGATATTCTGACATTGATAGAAATGGGGTATGAGGAAAATGATGCTTCTCTGATTCCTGAGATTCGCGGGGAATTGGATGAATTTGCCAGTGAATTTGAGACACTGCGTATCAGCACATTGCTTTCCGGTGAATACGATAAAAATAATGCCATTTTGAAACTCAATGCCGGTGCAGGCGGTACGGAGAGCTGCGACTGGTGCGGTATGCTGTACAGGATGTACACCAGATGGGCGGAACGGAGAGGATTCGGTGTGGAAGTACTGGATTACCTGGACGGGGACGAGGCCGGCATTAAGTCTGTTACGTTCCAGGTCAATGGACTCAATGCCTATGGCTATCTGAAATCCGAGAAGGGGGTGCACAGGCTGGTGCGGATCTCTCCCTTTAATGCCCAGGGAAAGCGTCAGACATCTTTTGTCTCGCTGGATGTCATGCCGGATATTAAGGAGGACTTGGATGTGGAGATCGATGAAAAAGATCTGCGCATTGATACCTACCGAAGCAGCGGTGCGGGCGGACAGCATATCAATAAGACCTCTTCCGCCATACGAATTACCCATATTCCTACCGGAACCGTGGTGCAATGCCAGAATGAACGCAGCCAGTTCCAGAATAAGGACAAGGCAATGCAGATGCTGAAGGCAAAGCTGTATCTGTTAAAGCAGGAAGCAAATGTGGAGAAGCTTTCCGATATCCGTGGGGAAGTGAAGGAGATTGGATGGGGCAATCAGATTCGTTCTTATGTGCTGCAGCCTTATACCATGGTGAAAGATCACAGAACGGATGTTGAGACAGGAAATGTGGATGCCGTGCTGGACGGCGGATTGGATGCCTTCATCAACGGATATTTAAGGTGGAGGAATACCAAAACAGCGCCAGATGAAGCATGAGAAGGCGGCCTCCAAACGCAGGGAGGATGAAACAGAAAAAGCGATTACTGTCCATGGGGCATGTAATCGCTTTTTGTATTGAATTTTTTGTATTGGCTGCGTGTTTATTTCACTTTCAATCAGGGATACCGGCAGCTTATGAATGCAGTATTCCGCATCATTGCTGCCGGGGTTCCCGGGGATTCATCAAATCAAGGAAAAAGCATGTGTACGTCATCTGCATATAGGGATTCAGCCAGAGAAAACCAATGCCGAAACTGAGGATACATAATAATATCAGGGGCAGAAAGCTTAACTCCAGGAAGAATAATCTGCCGCGCTGTCCCTTCATAAGTCGCCAGCATATGGATAAGACTTCACGGGCGGAATATTCAGGAAAATCCAGCATCAGATAGAAGGACATTCCAATACCCAGAGAAATCGGTATATAAATGCAGAAACCAATGAGCATAGCTGCCAATGCATAGAAGAGCCATTTTTCATCCTGTGTGGACAGATATTGCTGGGCAAGGTACTGGCAAGGCCATAGGAAGATGGTCTGGCACAGAACCATAGCGCCTTCGATGGTAAGAATTTTGGAAGAATCCGTCCGGAAACCATAGAATAAATCTCGGACTGCATACGGCTGTCCGCAGGCAATCTTCAGAAAATACAATGTAATCCCTGCATTCATGACACCCAGGACTACATTGGCTGCAAGCAATATCAGGTCAAACACAAAAGATATGGCTGTGGAGACGCTTTCGGAGCCCGTACTGTAATACACCGTATTCATAGTAGTGACAGCAATGGAACTGATAAAGAAACGTGCTGTCTGGGAGATTAAGGCGCTTAAAAAAATGATAAGCACTGCGCCGCCATATTTTCCATCCAGCGTATCCTTGGCAGAATTTTTCAGTTCATAATTCTCTTTGTATCGTTTCATTTACAGATTCTCCCTGAAATATGGTGGTAATAATGTAACAGTTTGGTGACCTGTCTGAACTGTTACATCATGATATGAATGACGGCCGAAAATGGAAGTATATAAAAAGCAAAGAGAATGCGCCCGGATGCAGCGCGCTACACTGCATAATCCAGGTTCATGCCCTCATATTTTGCTCTGTCGGCGGATTTTAAGCTTTTTTGATAAGGATTATCTTCATTGTAATATTTTATCTGGGTATGCGTAGTGCCGCCGGCAACATAGGTGCGTCCGCACTCAGGGCAGACAGCAGTGTGTATGGATACGGAAGCGGATATGACCTTGCCGTTGTTCATGGCGGCTTTCTTGTAGGCATTGGATACATGCTCCTGCTCATGGGCACGCACTGCACTTCCGGCACTTTCGGGGGATACATGCTGGGGACTTTTGAAAGAAACCATCTCATCGGAGCCGTCCTGATACTTGCGCTTCTTGCAGGTCTGGCATTCCTCGGAAGGGTCTTTTTGAATGCCGGATTTCTCATTATCCTCTTCCATGCCGGGAAAACGGGGGTCATCCACTGTCCGGCCGTTTCCGGGAAAACCAACGAACGCGGCAGAATTGTCTGCAGATTGTTGTAAGCCGCTGCCATAAGAGGGCAGATAGTAATTAGTGCTGTAATTGTTCATTGGGGAAATCATCATATAAAACCTCCTGTTCCAATTCTGTAATTCCTATAGTGCTTATATAAATAATGATTCATACCAGCTCGGTAACCTGTCTGAACTGTTATGATTATTCAAATGTATATCCGTATTCTTCCATAAATTCTGTGAAATCCATTCCGTACATCTGCTGTATTACCGCATCCAGCTGGCTGCGGAAGGCGTCATCCTTCATAAGTGTGGGCAGCATGGCAAAAGAATTAATCATTAGAACGACAGCGGATACAATACCCAGACAGGATGATACAACACCTATCAGGCAGGTGGAGTTCATTTTCCTGCCTTTGCGGTAGGTGAGGGCAGCGAAAAGGATGCCCAGTGCGCCCAGCGGCAGGGACAAGATGCCCATACAGCATGCCGTCAAAGACATTATTCCGCATATACCGGATGCAATCATAAAACCCTGACCATAGGGTCTGTGTGTGGGCTGGTTGTAATAACTGCTGTTGGAAGCATTGCTGTTCCATCTGTCCCATTGGTCATTGTTATTCTGGCTGTTGCGGTTATCATTCATATTGCATATCCTCTTGTCCGTTGCTGACATCTGTTACGGTTGGAAATGGTTTTTCCATTCTTTTCTATACTTTACCATTTCTACAGGTTTCTGTCAAAAAGAATTTGCAAAACCTTTCGTAATCCCTGCACATTTCGTCAAAATTGTACCATAAAAAGAAACATTTTCATTGCGGTTCTTTGCTTTTTTCAGTATAATAAAAATAAGACAATAGGCCATTATCCGGCAGCATGTGTTGGAACATGGCAGCAGTGAAAGGAAAGGTATTATTTCATATGGACATTTATCAGAAAATTACGGAAGAGTTAAAAGTGCAGAAATGGCAGGTGGAGGCTGCGGTGAAGCTGATAGATGAGGGAAGCACCATTCCCTTTATCTCCAGGTATAGAAAGGAAGCCACCGGCTCCCTGAATGATGAACAGCTCAGAGATCTCCATGAACGGCTGCTGTATCTGCGCAATCTGGAGGAAAAAAAGGAGCAGGTGCTGGGCAGTATTGAGGAACAGGGTAAGCTGACGGAGGAATTGAGGGAGAAAATTCTGGAGGCACAGACCCTTGTAGTGGTAGAGGATTTGTACCGGCCCTATCGTCCTAAGAGGAAGACGAGAGCCAGTGTGGCAAAGGCAAAAGGGCTGGACGGGCTGGCAGAGTATATTCTGGCGCAGAATGCGCAGGCGCCTGTGATAGAGGAAGCAGCAAAATATGTCACAGGAGAAGAGGTGGAAGAGGAGAAGCAGGTTAAGACTCCGGAAGAGGCTCTGCAGGGAGCAAGAGACATTATTGCGGAGAGTATTTCCGATAATGCGGATTACCGCAGCTATATCCGTGAGGCTACCATAGAAGAAGGAATCATTACCAGTACGGCCAAAGATGAGAAGGCGCAGAGCGTCTATGAAATGTACTATCAATTTGAAGAGCCGGTGAAGAAAATGGCCGGCCACAGGGTATTGGCATTAAACCGCGGAGAATCGGAAAAAATACTGACTGTGAAGGTGAATGCCCCGGTGGAGCGTATTCTGCGGTATCTGGCGAAACAGACAATCACTGTGGAGAATGCTTACACCGATTCCGTATTGCGGGAAGCCATCGAGGATAGTTATGAGCGTCTGATCGCGCCTGCCATTGAGCGGGAGATTCGCAATGATTTGACGGATAAAGCGGAGGATGGCGCCATATCGGTATTCGGCAAGAATCTGGAACAATTGCTGTTGCAGCCGCCCATTGCCGGAAAGGTGGTGCTGGGCTGGGATCCGGCTTTCCGTACGGGGTGCAAGCTTGCAGTGGTGGATCCCACAGGAAAGGTGCTGGATACGAAGGTAATCTATCCCACGGCCCCTCAGAATAAGGTGGAAGAAGCCAAGAAGGAATTGAAAAAGCTGATTCAAAAGTATCAGGTGGATTTGATTTCCGTGGGGAACGGTACGGCATCCAGGGAGTCCGAGCAAATTATTGTAGAATTGCTGAAGGAACTGGACAGGCCCGTACAGTATGTGATCGTGAGCGAGGCCGGTGCCAGCGTCTATTCCGCCAGCAAGCTGGCTACGGAAGAGTTCCCGAATTTTGATGTCGGGCAGAGAAGTGCGGCATCCATTGCCAGAAGACTGCAGGATCCTCTGGCGGAACTTGTGAAGATTGATCCCAAATCCATTGGGGTGGGACAGTACCAGCATGATATGAACCAGAAGAAGCTCAGTGACGCTTTGAGCGGTGTGGTAGAGGATAGCGTGAACAAGGTGGGAGTTGATTTGAACACCGCATCGGCATCTCTGCTGGAATACATATCCGGCATTAATAAGACCATTGCGAAAAACATTGTGGACTATCGGGAGACGAACGGACGGTTTACCAACAGAAAGCAGCTGTTGAAGGTTGCAAAGCTGGGACCTAAGGCATTTGAACAGTGTGCAGGTTTTATGCGCATTTTGGACGGGGACAATCCTCTGGACGCCACAAGCGTTCATCCGGAATCCTATGAGGCGGCTATGAAGCTGCTTGACAAGCTGGGCCTTACCATGGAGGATGTACGCGCCGCACAGAAAAAGGGCGCGGTTATGTCCTCAGGGAAGCAGTCTGCTGCAGTGTCAGGAAAAAACGGAGCCGGCGCTTCTGCCCAAAGTACTGGTACGGCTTCTGCAGGCGGAGGTAAAACGGCACAGAAGAAAACGGCACAGAAGACAATACGGGTTGCGAATACCAATACGGCCATGGGGAAGGCACTGGCTGCTGCCATGGGAACCGCGCAGGAGGCTGAAGCGAAAGGAAAAAATGCAGATGTGTCCACCGGCAGCCCGGAGGTGTCTGCCGGGCTTGGGAAACGAATCAGGGACAAGAAGCAGCTTGCCGAGGAACTTGGCATTGGTGAGATTACTCTTACGGATATTTTGAAAGAACTGGAGAAGCCGGCCCGTGATCCCAGAGATGATATGCCCAGGCCGATTCTGCGAAGTGATGTAATGGATATGAAAGATTTGAAACCCGGTATGATTCTGAAGGGAACTGTGCGCAATGTCATTGACTTTGGTGCGTTTGTGGATATCGGCGTGCACCAGGACGGGCTGGTACATATCTCACAGATTACAGACCGTTTCATCAAGCATCCGCTGGACGCAGTCAGTGTGGGAGACATTGTGGAAGTACAGGTATTGGGAGTGGATGAGGCAAAAAAGAGGATAAGCCTGACCATGAAGATCAATGCAAAGTAAATTGAAAAAACTCTTGACAAATAAGTAAAAAAGGGATATTGTTAGTGTGCTAACAGAAATGTTAGTACGCTAACAATATTTTTTATGATGGAAAAGGAAGGAGATAATGGAGGAAGAGAAAAGAATTTCATTTATTTTGAGGGTGCTTCACAATCAAATCAGGGATATTATTCATAAGAATGCGCCCAGGTTTGACAAAGGACCAAAGAGCCAGCTGCAGGGAGGCATTTTGGGATATTTATTTGACCATAGAGATCAGCCGGTGTATCAGAAGGCTCTGGAAAAAGAATTCCGTATTTCCAGAGCCACCGCCACCAATACGCTGCAGGTGATGGAACGGCACGGGCTGGTAGTACGGCAGGCCATGGATAAGGATGCCAGGCTGAAGCGGATTCAGCTGACAGATGAGGCATATGCCAATCATAAAGAGATTGAAAAGCATATGCGGATGCTGGATAGGAGGATGCTTAAGGGAATGTCGGAAGAGGAAGCGGCAGAGCTGCATCGGCTGCTGAAGCTTGTGCTGTGGAATTTGGAACAATATGCGGCAGAACTCAGTGAGAATCCTGTGGTTACTGAATTCCCGGATGATGAGGAAAAGCTCGGGATTTGAAGACAGGGGAAGAAAACAGGAGAAGAAAGCAGGATAAGAAAGTAAGATAAGAAAGCAGGATAAGAAAGTAAGATAAGAAAGCAGGATAAGAAAGTAAGATAAG
>CAJUAP010000019.1:0-9498 GCA_910584435.1 uncultured Acetatifactor sp. | reverse complement strand
AAGAAAGCAGGATAAGAAAGTAAGATAAGAAAGCAGGATAAGAAAGTAAGATAAGAAAGTAAGATAAGAAAGCGGGATAAGAAAGTAAGATAAGAAAGCAGGATAAGAAAATAGAATAAGAAAATAGAAAAACAAAATAAAATAAGTCCAGCTGAGAAATGTCAAGAGGAAATTTAAAACAGTCTCGGAACGGAAGCTCCCCCACAAGTGGAGCTTTAGTGGAGAGACGGAACTCTAAATAGAAAGGAAGTGTAAGTAAGATGCTCAAGACACTTGGAGCACAGATTAAAGAATTTAAAAAAGACTCCATTCTAACGCCCTTTTTCATGATCGGGGAGGTTATTATGGAAACGGTGATTCCGCTGCTTATGGCATCCATTATTGACGATGGTGTGGAAGCGGGCAATATGAGGCATATTTATCTAATTGGCATACTGATGGTGGCGGCGGCGCTGATTGGACTTACCTTCGGCATTATGGGAGGAAAATACGGTGCCCGCGCATCGGCGGGATTTGCCAGGAACCTCAGGAAGGCCATGTACGAAAATATTCAGACATTCAGCTTTTCCAATATTGATAAATTCAGTACATCGGGGTTGGTAACCAGGCTGACCACAGATGTAACCAATATGCAGAACGCGTACCAGATGATTCTGCGTATGTGTATGAGAGCGCCTACTTCTCTGGTCTGTGCCATGGTTATGAGCTTTGTTATCAGTCCAAGGCTTGCCAGCGTCTATCTGGTGGCAGTCATTTTCCTGGGATGTATTCTGGGACTGATTGTGAGTCAGGCAACGAAGCATTTTACACAGGCGTTTCCGAAATACGATGCTTTGAATGAAAGCGTCCAGGAAAACGTATCCGCCATTCGGGTGGTCAAAGCATATGTGAGAGAAGAGCATGAGATTCACAAGTTCAAAAATGCCAGCAACAATATCTATAAGATATTCTGCAAAGCAGAGGGAATCGTTATGTGGAATAATCCTGTGATGAATTTTACTGTCTATACATGCATCCTTCTGATCAGCTGGCTTGGCGCCCATATGGTGGTGCAGGATACCCTGAGCACAGGACATCTTATGAGTATGCTGACCTACTGTATGAATATTTTGATGAGTTTAATGATGCTGTCCATGATTTTCGTTATGATAACCATGTCCATAGCAAGCGCCAGACGTATCTGTGAAGTGCTGGAAGAGAAGCCGGATCTGGCCAATCCTGAGAAACCTGTTATGGCGGTCAGAGACGGCAGCATTGTGTTTGAGCATGTGTCCTTTTCTTATAAGAAGGATGCGGAGACACCGGTGTTGAAAAATATTAACTTAGAGATTAAGTCCGGCGAGACCATTGGAATTATCGGCGGTACCGGAAGCGCGAAATCCAGTCTGGTCAATTTAATCAGCCGGTTGTATGATGTTACGGAAGGACGGCTGCTGGTAGGGGGCGTTGACGTAAAGGCTTATGATATGGAAGTACTGCGTAATCAGGTGGCGGTAGTACTGCAGAATAATGTTCTGTTCTCCGGAACAATTCTGGAGAACCTGCGCTGGGGTGATAAGGAGGCAACGGAGGAAGAGTGCAGGCATGCCTGTGAGATGGCATGCGCGGACGAATTCATCCAGAAGATGCCGGAAGGGTATCAAACCTACATAGAACAGGGTGGTACCAATGTATCCGGCGGACAGAAACAGAGACTTTGTATTGCCAGAGCGCTTTTGAAGAAGCCAAAGGTATTGATTCTGGATGATTCCACCAGTGCTGTGGATACGGCAACAGATGCCAGGATTAGAAGTGCATTTGCCCAGGCCATCCCCGGCACCACAAAGCTTATCATTGCCCAGAGAATATCCAGCGTGGAACATGCTGACAAAATTATTGTAATGAATGACGGACAGATTGACGGATTTGCTTCACATGAGGAGCTTCTGGCAACCAACGAAATATATCGTGAAGTCTATGACGCGCAGATGAGCGGCAGCGGTGACTTTGACGAGAAGGGAGGCAATTAATATGGCAGAAGACAGGCAGCCTGCAGCAAATCAGGGAGTCGGCGGCAGCGGACATGGACCGGCTGGAGGACACGGACCGGGAGGACCGGGTGCCAGGGGAAGAGGACCCAGACCCAAACTTGACAATCCCGGTAAACTTTTTAAACGTGTCATGGGGTATACGCTGAAAGATTACGGAATATGCTGGGTGATTGTGGTAATCTGCATTTTCGTATCGGTATATTCCAGCCTTCAGGGAACCATGTTCATGAGGACATTGATAGATTCATATATTGTGCCTATGATAGGCGGAGTGAATCCGGATTATGGCCCTCTGGCGGGCGCCATAGGCAGAGTGGCAATCTTCTATGCCTTAGGTGTGGCTGCTTCCTTTACCCAGTCCCGGATACTGATTAACGTGGCACAGGGAACACTTAGAAATATCAGAAATGATATGTTTGAGAAAATGGAGAACCTTCCAATTAAATATTTCGACACACATGCTCACGGAGATATTATGTCCCTGTATACCAATGATATTGATACGCTGCGTCAGATGATAAGCCAGAGTATTCCCCAGATGCTTAACAGTGTGATTACGGTTGTGGGCGTATTTGTATATATGTTGATTTTGGATATTCCATTGACCCTTGTGACATTGCTGATGGTGGGGATTATGCTGTTGTCTACTAAGAAAATAGCATCTCTAAGCAGTCGGTATTTCGTCCAGCAGCAGAAGTCCATCGGTGCGCTGAACGGCTGCATTGAAGAGACTATGACGGGGCAGAAGGTGGTAAAAGTGTTCTGCCATGAACAGGAGAGTCTGGAGCAGTTTAACCGGCTGAACGAGCAGTTGTTTGACAGTGCTTACAAGGCAAATAAATTTGCCAATATGATGGGACCTGTAAATATGCAGCTGGGCAACCTGAGTTATGTGGTCTGTGCCGTGGCAGGAGGCATCCTTGCCATTACAGGGGTGTCAGGACTGACGCTGGGAGGATTGGCAAGTTTCTTAAGCTTTAATAAATCCTTTAATATGCCTATCAACCAGGTTAGCCAGCAATTCAACAGTATTATTATGGCCCTGGCCGGTGCGGACAGAATATTTAAGCTGATGGACGAGACACCGGAGCTGGACGAAGGCTATGTTGAGCTGGTTAATGCGGAGAAAAAATCCAATGGGGAGCTTGGGGAAAGTGCCAATCGTACAGGACTTTGGGCCTGGAAGCATTATCACAAGGCAACCGATACCACTACTTATGTGGAATTGAAAGGTGATGTGGTATTCGATCATGTGGATTTTGGATATAATAATGATAAGATGATTCTGCATGACATTGAACTGTATGCAAAACCGGGCCAGAAGATTGCATTTGTAGGTGCTACCGGCGCAGGGAAAACAACCATTACCAATTTGATTAATCGTTTTTATGACATACAGGACGGTAAGATACGATATGACGCTATTAATGTGACGAAGATTAAAAAGGCCGATTTGAGACGTTCTCTGGGGATTGTGCTTCAGGATACACATCTGTTCACAGATACTGTCATGGAGAATATTCGTTACGGTAAGCTGGACGCAACGGATGAGGAAGTAATCCGGGCGGCAAAACTGGCAAATGCGGATGGCTTTATCAGGAGACTGCCGGATGGCTACAATACCATGCTACATGGGGACGGCGCCAATTTGAGCCAGGGGCAGCGGCAGCTTCTTGCCATTGCCAGAGCGGCTATTGCAGATCCTCCGGTGCTGATATTGGATGAAGCAACCAGCTCCATTGACACCAGAACAGAGAAGCTGGTACAGCAGGGCATGGATGCACTGATGAAGGGACGTACCAATTTTGTCATTGCCCACAGGCTTTCCACAGTGAGAAACAGCGACTGCATCATGGTCTTGGAACAGGGCCGGATCATAGAACGGGGTACCCATGATCAGCTGATTGACCAGAAGGGTAAGTATTACCAGCTCTATACGGGAAATGCCATCGGAGGGTGACAGTTCAGACAGCTCCTGCTGCGAAGTCAAAATTGCTCTCCATAGTCGGCATGCCGCCCTTTGCAATTATTGCGAGACATTGGGGGATGAGATTTCAGGAAAATTTTCCCGGAAATGTTGAATTTTGGTTTGAGCTGTATTATACTAAAGATAAGAGGAAAATAATATGCACAAACGTTTTTGAGGTTGTGCAGGAAAGGAGTATTGTATGAGGGTAGGAGCAGTAAGCAGCGCATATTCCGTATCCCCAATGCATAGTATTCAGAGGAACAAATCCATCTATGGGAAAATAGCCAGCGGAAACAGAATCCAAAGGGCGAAAGACGATGCGGCAGGACTTGCCATTGTCAATAAGATGAAGAAGGAAAGCAATGGCCTGGATGTGGGCGCTGCCAATATCAAGGATGGTATCGGTGTTGCCAATATCAAGGACGGCGCAATGGGAACCATGGTGGATTCTCTGCAGCGGATTCGGGAACTCAGCATTCAGGCATCCAACGGCCTCTATGGCGAATCCGATAAGAAGATGATACAGGGCGAGATTGATCAGCTTCTGCAGGATGTGGAGCGTTCCGCGGTAGGAACCAAATATAATGAAATGAAGCTGATGGACGGCAGCATGGCGGATATGCATATTGCATCCAATGCGGACGGCACCGGAATGAAGATTGGGATGGAGAATGTTACCCTGCAGTCTCTGGGAATTGACGGTTATGATGTCACGAAGAATTTCAATATTGACGATATTGATGCTGCCATTGAGCAGATTAATTCGGCCAGAAGTAAGACAGGGGCAACGACAAATTCCTTAGAGCATGCTTATAACAGCAATACGAACACATCCCTGAATCTGGTGGCCTCCAGGAGCCGGATTGAGGATCTGGATATCCCGAAGGCTGTGTCCGAGAAAGAGAAGAACAGACTGCTGCAGAATTACAGTATGAGTATGATGCGCAAGAAGATGCAGGATGATGCCTCTGTGCTGAGGCTTTTTGGCGGAATGTGATTTTGAAAAGGTTTTGAACTGAAATTGAAAGCAATTTTTTATAAAAATAGAACCCGGAGTGTACGGGTTCTATTTTTATGGAACGCAATTTTGACTTTACGGCAAAAGCTGTCCAAATTTTACGAGCTGCTATAAGTTGATTCTTATAAACTCAGAATATGCTTTACATATATGGGTAATATATGCTATTATATCTAGTAATGAAAACTATATGAAATAGACTTTTCAATTTTAATACGTGATGGATAGGAGAGTATAGTATGAGTTATAAGATAGTATTGGACAGCTGTGGGGAATTGCCGGCAAGCCTGCTGGGGGATGCAAGATTTGAAAGGGTGCCTTTGGGATTGGAAGTGGGAGACTATTGTGTGCAGGATGACGAGAATTTTAACCAGGCGGAATTCCTGAAAAAGGTAGCGGAATATCCTAAATGTCCCAAATCTTCCTGCCCGTCGCCGGAACGTTTCGTGGAAAGTTATCTTGCACCGGTGGATCATGTGTATGTGGTGACGCTTTCTTCGCATTTGAGCGGCAGCTATAATAGTGCGGAACTGGGAAAAAAGCTGTATCTTGATAAGCATGGGAAGAAGCAGATTCATGTGGTGGATTCCCAGTCGGCCAGCGGGGGCGAGACACAGATTGCATTGAAGCTGATGGAATTGGAAGAAGCAGGGATTCCCTTTGAAGATATTGTAAAGCAGATTGAACAATTCCGGGACAGTGTCCAGACGTATTTTGTACTGGATAATCTGGAGACACTTCGGAAGAATGGACGCCTTACGGGTGTACAGGCGCTGGTTGCTTCTACTTTGAACATTAAGCCTGTGATGGGAGCTGACAGAGGAGAGATTATTCAGCGGAGCAAAACCATAGGAATCAAAAAAGCACTGAGTAAAATGGCGGAACTGGCAGCCTGCGAAGCGTCAAAGCCTCAGGAGCGGAGATTAATTATTACACATTGTAATGCACTGAACCGGGCGGAGCAGGTTCGGGATATGGTACTGGAGAGAGCGGAATTTAAAGAATGCATTATCATGGATACCAGAGGCATCAGCAGCATGTATGCCAACGATGGAGGCGTTATTGTGACTACTTGAGGGGAGGGCATAGTATGCCAAAACGTTCCTGTGGAGCAACCGTCTGCCTTTTATGCAAGCTAAAGTACTCTCCATGTAACGGGCTGCGCCGGGATGCATGAAAGTAAGGCAATAAAGGGAATTGCCTGGCGGTTTACCGTGTGTCTGCACCTGGCGCACTGGGATGCACACAAACCATATAAGAATGATTTAACGCAGGAAATTGACATTTCATCATATTCGTGGTCTTTTAAAATTTGTATTGCTCTCTTAGATAAAACTGTGCCGAATGTTTCTATTTTTATCTGTCTCCTGTCAGTGTTTCGGACTGTATCCGAATGCTGTTTTACATTCTCATAATCTCCTGTGAATATATCATAAATGCTTTTAAGCTTTAATATTATTGCCAGGGTTTTTCATGATTCGATTTTCATGACTTAGAAAAGACTTATTGAAGGTTCTGATAAATGGCTTGAGTTTTCTTTTATTCTGGATTATACTATATAAAACGGAGGTTTGTGAATGGGAGAAAAGGATATTACAGAAAAGACGCTGGAAGCTTATAATGATGTATTTGCTGATATTATTAATGTGCTTTTATTTGACGGAAAACAGGTTGTCAGAGAAAATGAACTGGAAGATGCCATAGTACGTTACCATTACAAAGCCGACCAGGGAAAACTACACGAAATGGAGCGTGATGCTGCAAAGTATTGGAAAAGCAGCAATATCAGGATTGCATGTTTTGGTTATGAAAACCAGACAGAGTCAGATATAGATGCCCCGCTGCGTGGTGCAGGTTATGACGGTTCTGAATACCGCCGACAGATGCTGGCAGATTATGAAGAAATTACAGGTAAAGATGGGACAAAAAAGATAATCAGGAAAAGAAAACTCCGTTATCCGGTTGTTACTTTATTTTTATATTTTGGTTATAAAAAACACTGGGATAAACCGCTGGAACTGCATAAATGTCTGGATATTCCAGAAGGGTTAAAACCTTATGTAAATAATTATAAAATTAATTTGTTCGAGATAGCTTATTTAACGGAGGAACAGGTGTCCTTATTTAAAAGTGATTTCCGGATTGTTGCTGATTATTTTGTGCAGATGAGAAAAAATAACTGTTATGCAGCAAAACCGGAAACTATAAAACATGTGCATGAATTACTGGAATTAATGACTGTCCTTACAGATGACCAGCGTTTTATGGATGCCTGTAGTATTGTGAAAAAGGAGGCTGCGACCATGTGTGAAGTATTGGATCAGATTGAAAACAGGGGGATAGAAAAGGGGATAGAAAAAGGGATAGAAAAAGGGATAGAAAAAGGGATAGGTATAGGCATGGATCTTATTATAAAATTAAGCAATATTTTAGTTTCTGCCGGAAGAATGGACGATTTAAAAAGGGCAGAAGCGGACAGGTCTTTTTTAGAGGGGCTAATCCAGGAATTATTGCCGGAAGAAAGATATGCTGCAGACCGCCGGAATTTACAGTAGGAAAATGAGCAAAGGTATCTTGTGGGTGGTCTTCAGTCGGGACTCAGGGCAGGCTTTACCGGTGTGCAGTATAAATTTCTGAGAACTACAATCTGCCTTATTCTGGTTTCGGAATAGGGCAGATTTGCTGAAGAAATATAAAAAGGAATATCGGACGATATAAGTTTATAGGGCGATTGCCGGTGGGAGATGATAAGCCCATAAGAAAATGATGCGGCAGATGACCAGGACGAAGCCATATTGTGAGGGAGGGGGATATTGTTGGATTCCGGGGATGAGCAGAAGATAAATGAACAGAGAATAAAAATTTTAAAGCAGGGAATCGCCATCTTAGTATTGTGTGTGTTTATTGTAATGCTGCTGGCAGCTTTATTTTATATCCTGCGTAAGAACGGTTCCGGACTGATAGAGAATGCAAGCCAGGCCGTTGCAGATGCGGTCATAGGAGAAGAGGGGGAAACGTTTACTCTCAGCGAGGCAACTATCAGGAAGGTATTTGAAAGCAGTGAACTGTCAACGGCGGATTATACATATAATGCCGTTGCAAGAGCGTATGCGGAAGATGGAATCAGCGTAAAATATTATGTGGCATATGAGGGTAAGGTAAAAGTCGGAATTGATTTCAGTAAAATAGAGATAGCCATGAATGAAGAAGACAAAGTGATAACGATTACGATTCCCGATATTGAATTTCAGGAGAAGACGGTTGATCCGGGTACATTAGAATTTATATTCAAGGATAAGAAGAGTGAGACGGAACAGATACATCAGGAAGCATTTCTATTATGTCAAAGGGATTTGGACGAGAAGGCGGACAGAGAAAAAGAGCTTCTGGCATTGGCAAGAACCAACGCCCAATCTGTGGTGGAAGCACTTGTGACACCCTGGATAGAACAGGCGGAAGAATCCTACACAGTGAAAATTCAAATGGAGGAAAGGGTCAGATGAAGAAAAATCTTGTCAATTGTATGGGCTGCATCCTTTTGCTCCTGGCATTGTCTTCATGTTCCGGAGGAGATGAAAACCAGACACCGCCTGTAAGAGGCGAAAATCAGACATTACCTGTGGGAGGTGAAAACCAGACATTGCCTGTGGAAGACGAAAACCAGACATTGCCTGTGGGAGGCGAAAATCAGACATTGTCTGTGGAAGACAAATCCCAGGCATCACCTGTAGAAACTGCTTTGGAAGCCGCAGCCGGAAACGCGAAAATCAATGCCCCGGACATAGCGCAGATCAGAACCATATGTGAATTGGCAACATTGGAATGCTACTATCATAATGTAGCCAAATCCGTCAAAGAAAAGGGAAGCGGCCTTCTTCACATCGGAGAGGTGGAAAGGGTTTTCTGGATTGAGTACAGCGGTGTTGCAAAGCTGGGAATTGATATGTCAAAGGTGACGATGGAAATGTCCGGTGAGAAGATTATCATAACCATTCCCAAGGCGAAACTTTTGGGTCTGTCCGATTATTCTTTTACGGAAGACAGTTATATTTCTTCTGATGACGGATTGAACAAGAATCCCATTACAGCAGAGAACCAGACAGAAGCAGTGGCGGCGGCAAATGAAGATATGAGACAGCTTTTTGAGAGCGATGATGCCATGCTGGCACGAGCCCAGGAAAGGGCACGGAAGCTGATAGAAAATTATATTCATCAGATCAGTGAATTATCAGGGGTGGATTACCAGATAGAGTGGGTTTATGAGAAAGACAATATGGATGATACATAAAGACCCAGACACAATTCTGCAATGAAAATGGCAGGCATTCCATATTTGAAATACCAATGTTTTGTCTTGTGGCGGAAATGCCGCATACCCAATGTACATCCCAAAGCCCCACCCAGAAAGGCGGTCAGAAACAAAGAAGCCTCCGAGATGCGCCAGGCACCCCGGATGGCTCTTTTTTTATCTATGCCCATGA
>CAJUAP010000018.1 GCA_910584435.1 uncultured Acetatifactor sp. | reverse complement strand
CCAATCTGATTGTAGATTGGCATATAAAAACAATGAGTTTCACGGATTCAGGATAAAATAAAGAGAGCGCAGGAAGGCAAAGTCTGGTTAAATTTTGTTGTATACAGGGTTATATTTTTTATAGCAAATATAGCATCATTTCTGACTGCATTATCGATTACGTTATCACTATCCCATTTCATATTTCCGGTTATCATCTTAACCTTGACGCTTCCTGCCCTGCTGACCAGGGGTAACTATTACAGGCAGTTATTTGAGTATGAAAACAGCCAGCAAAGTACAAAAAGAAAAATAAGCTACCTGGCAGGTTTAATTTTAGGAAAGCAGTCCGCAAAAGAAGCTCGCTTTTATGAGATGGAAGATTTCCTCTCTGAAAAGTATCGAAACCAGTGGAATCAATATGTTTCCGGTGTCAAGAAAATCATTGTAAAGAGAGGGGCCATAGATTCACTTTTTACAGTATTTCCTGTTATCGGAATCATGTTCTCTATGTACTTTGTTGTACGTCAAATAGGGGAAGGGAATGCCAGCCTGGGAGACTTTGCATATTTATTTTCTGTTTTTTCAAGCCTTTCCGGTTCTTTTCTCAGCATGGTGGAGGATTTGGCAAAAATGAGCGAAAGCGAAGCAGCAATACAGAATTATAATGACTTTATGGCGACAAAACCCCACGTCGTCTATAAAGGTCTGCTGCCGATAGAAACAATAGAAACCATAGAATTCAGGAATGTCTGCTTTACTTATCCTGAGACAGAAAAAATGGTTTTAAATAACATTAGTTTTCAGCTGGATGCCAGGAAGAAAAATGCAATTGTGGGAATCAACGGTGCCGGGAAGTCCACAATCATAAAATTGCTATTAAGGTTTTATGATGTTGATTCTGGAAATATATTCATCAATCATGTAGATATACAAGAATACGATATTACAAAAATGAGGCAGGCTTTCAGTGCTGTTTTTCAGGATTATGTCATTTATTCTTTAAGTATCCGGGATAATATTTCTTTTTCGGATTATTCTGATAAAGATAATGATGCACGTATTATGAATGCATTGGATTTTGCAGAACTGAAAGATGATATATGCAGCAGAACCTCAAGTCTGGAGGCATTTTTATCACGGGATTTTACCGAGGACGGAATAGAACTCTCTGGAGGACAGAAGCAGAAAACAGCTATTGCAAGATGCGCATTCAAAAATGCCCAGGTACTTATTATGGATGAGCCTACTGCATCTCTGGATCCTGAAGCAGAATACGGCATTATTTCCAAGTTAAATAAACTGTATGAAAACAGGGGTTTGATTATGATCTCCCACAGGCTGTCCAATATGAAAATGATGGATTATATACTGGTTATAAATGACGGAAAAGTAGTTGAGGAAGGGTCTCATAATAAGCTGTTACATGACAAAAAACAATATTACAATATGTATACTGTGCAGGCAGAAAGATACCGGACCGGGGGGTGATTCATATGATGAAAACTATAAAAGCTTTTCTGCTGAATTTTGCATTCTGCTTTCGCCTACTATACCAATCAGATAAAAAGGAATTATCTTCCTACTGCTGGCGAAGACCGTTGTTTCCATATGTCCTTTTATCAATATGTATCTTATGAAGTTTATCATTGATAAACTGGCATTTCTTTTATCTGATCAATTGAGCCTGGATAGGGCGCTGAAAGAGATACTGTTTTTATTGTGCATTTTTGCATTGATAAAAATCTCTCTGGATTTCCTACAGAATTATATTACAAAACTAAACGATCTGCAGATGCAGAACTTATTGTCATACATTAACCTTCAGATTATGAAAAAATCTCTTCAGATCGACATTTCGTATTTTGATATGCCGAAGAATTTTGACGAACTGAACCAGAGCCGGCAGAATGCCCACGCAATGCATCAAATGCTGTTTATGACTGCGAACACCATATCCTCTGTTCTGTTCTTTACGGCAAACATCATTTTAGCCTTAAAAATAAACTGGCTGATCAGCCTGATAGTGATTATCGTTGCTCTTCCCAAATATGTCTTCCAAGGGAGGCTGGAAAAAAAGAATTACAGCTTCGAGAAAAGCCAGCAGCGTGACACTCGTTTTGCCGGATATTTATCTTCCCTGTTATTTGATAAAACTGCCGCAAAAGAAATACGATTGTATTCCATTGGAGATTACTTAATTCACAAGTATATTACCGCCCAGCATAAAGTAACCAATGAAAGAAATAAGTATTTTAACAAAAGAAGCTTGCAGGAGATTCTCTTCAGATTTCCTTCTGCGGCGGTTCAGATTCTGATTAAATTGTATGTGGTATATAGAATATTGATTCGTGAAAATACACTCGGTGATTATACATATATGACAGGAATTTATGAAAATTTAAATGCAAGTCTTTCTTCGCTGATTGATTCTGCGGCGGCTTTGGTCGGTTATAATGAACGAATCAATGATTTTAAGAAGTATTTTATGTATTGCGAAAGCACTGTCCAGAGCGGCGATCTGCCTGTGGAAGAAATACATACAATTGAATTTCAAAATGTTTCCTTCGGTTACCCTGATTCGGAAACTGTTCTCGAACAGGTATCGTTTTCTGTTGATATGCATGAAAAGGTTATGCTTGCGGGCTGCAACGGTTCCGGAAAAACTACATTGATTAAGCTTCTGACAAGATTCTATGAGCCTGATCAGGGAACTATTTTAATTAACGGAATAGATATCAGTAAATATAATTTAAAACAATTACGAAAAAAAACAGCAGCCGTATTTCAGGATTTCAATGTATTTTCATTTACAATAAGAGAAAATGTTGCAATAGGGGATTTGGCCCAGTATCGTAATGAAAGTTTAATCAGGAACTCTCTGCTCTTCTCCAATTTTAATAACGACAGATATCTTGATACAGGGGATATCGACTTATATGTGAATAGAAATTTTGAGAGCGATGGAATTGAATTGTCTGGCGGACAGAAACAAAAACTTGCCATATCCCGTGCTGTCATCAGGAATGCTCAGATGATAATATTGGATGAGCCTACAGCTTCGCTGGATCCGCTGTCAGAAAGCGAGATATTAGATGCTTTCAACAGCCTGTATCAGGATAAGACCTTAATCATGGTTTCCCACAGGATGTCTGCAGCGATAAAAATGGATAAAATTATATTTATGGAAGGCGGCAGAATCAGCGGAATCGGCTGCCATAAGGATTTATATGCCAAAAATGAAAAGTATAGAAAACTTTTCGATTTACAGGCGGACAAATATAACTGATATGGGATGGGAACTGAGATGACAATAGATTTGACAGATAAAGTGATAGTGGTAACAGGTTCTTCATGGGGAATCGGAAGTAAATTAATTAAGGCGTTTTCGGAAGAAAACGCTAAAATTGTAATCAACTATAATAGTAGTGAAACTGAAGCGGAATTTTTATACAACGAAATAATACAACATAATCCAAATTGTATTAAAATAAAAGCCGATGTAACAAGTATAGATGATATAAAAAAGTTATATAATGAAACAATACTAAACTTCGGAAAAATTGATGTACTGATCAATAACGCTGGAATCTGCGATGATAATTTAATTCAGGAACTGACAGATGCACAATGGAGAAGGGTAATTGATGTTAATCTTATGGGAGTATATTTATGCTGCAAAACTTTTTCACAACTAATGATCAAACAAAGTTTTGGGAAAATAATTAACATTGCATCGCTGAAAGGACAGGAAGGCTGCGAAGGACAGACAAATTACTCTGCATCAAAAGCCGGTGTAATAGGTTTTACTTTAGCTCTGGCAAAAGAATTGGGAAAATATAATATCTCTGTCAATGCTATTTGTCCTGGTTTTATAGTTACGGATTTAAACAGACATAACAACATAAAGAAAATGCTTGCAGAAAAAAGAAGTTTAATGTCTATAGAACATAACTTGAATGACTTAATCAATTTTATACTATATATGAGTTCTGATAAAATGCACAGTGTAAGCGGACAAGTTTTTAATGTAGATTCAAGGAAATAACCTTTATTGCATAACATCCAACCTATCAGAATAAGTTAAATGGCACATTGGTATCGCAAACAATATACAAACGCCCCTGCCCCCAGCGAAAGGTGCCGCCGCGCAGCCTTCCACCGGGTCACAGGGACGTTAAACTCATAATCAGAAACCTTATAACCGGAAATCTTAAAATCCTTTATGTAATCACAACTTAAAACCCTTATATAATCACAATGCCGTCAATCCAAATATTATCATCTCCCTACCGGCTCATCTCCTCCGTCAGCAGATAAGGAAGGTTTGCCGGCTGGTTATAACCGGTATTCTGCCATGCAATGCCCTCTCTGTAAGTTCTGTTCTCAAGCAGACAGGGAAATACATACTCCGTAGGAATATTGGTGCTGTAAATACGGATTTTCGTATTATCCTGTGCATCACGCACAATGAATTCCTCTCTCCAATCGCCGTAGATATCCGCCACGATTCCGGCATTGGCCTTGGTGCCGTTGTTCAGCTGGGTTCCTGACGCCAGCAGAATATCCATGTTTTTCTGATTCTCCCAATCCCACTTTTCCACACGGGGCACCAGTTCATCGGAATTGTTGGAATCAAACAGCTCCATCAGCAGATCTCCGTCCCAATAGATGGAGAAATTAATGCTGGGGCGGATGATATCCGTGGGATTTCCCTTGCAGTCATATACGTTCTCATTGCTTGCGCTCCACATCTCCGCGCCCTCATACCTGGGATCAATATCCGCTGCCATACCCCTGCCGATATCCTTTCCCATGAAGTATCCCCACAATATCTCTCCTGTGAGCGCATCGTGAAGCTCCAGCCCATACTCCGCTGCTTTTTCTTCATGCACACCGAATACTTCCAGCCTGCCGTCCAGGTTCCAGTCGCTGATATGCATTGCATCCCCATGCCCTAAGCCGGTGGTATACATCGCCTGTCCGTCATGGTCCACTACCAGAGAACCATAGATGATTTCATCATAACCGTCCCCATCCACATCATTGATCGAGAGCTGGTGGTTTCCCTGGGCCGCATACTCCGTTCCGCTGGGCACATCAAAAGCCCATTGCATCTGCAGTTTTCCGTCTATGAATTTCCATGCCGTAAGAGCTGACCTGCCGTAATACCCTCTGCAGAAAATGGCGCTGGCGCTTCCGTCATCCAGATAACCGGTGCCTGCCAGAAAACGATCCGCCCGGTTGGCATAGCCGTCATTTCTTTCCGCTGCCGATTTGCCTTTCAGCCCCCAATATCTGGTATCATAGATTCCTTTTTCCTCATCATAGGGGCCTCTTTCCGGAATGTACTTGACCGTATCCATAATCTCGCCTGTCTCTCCGTTAAATACCGTCAAGTATTCCTGTCCCAGCACAATCCTGCCAAGCCTTCCTGTATGCTGCCTGAAATCATACCCTTCCGGCTTGCCCTTGACTTCCGTGGGAAGGTCCTTCACACTGACCTCCCCTACATGGCCTGTCTCCTGCAGATTTGCGTCAAAAGTGGTGGAGCCGTCCGCCGTCTTGCATATCAGCTCCGCTTTTCCGTCCCCGTCATAATCCCATACCTGGAACTGCGTATAATGAGCGCCGGAACGAATATTCAGCCCCAGGTCGATTCTCCACATCAGGCTGGCCGTTCCCTCTCCCAAGTCAATATTATAGGCATCCAAAATAGTTGTGCCCGTATAACCGTCATGGGCATTATCATGGGCATTGCTTGGGTACCATTTTACAATAAGTTCCAGCTGGCCATCCCCGTCCAGATCGCCCACTGACATGTCGTTAGATGTATATTCCGCCACTTCCCCGTCCGGCATGGTCTGCGCTTCCGGCGCCTGCAGCGTCAGCTCCTGGTATACATCCGCCCATGCCTTTGTGGTTTCTCCCTTGGCGGAAATACCTTCACTGGCAGTCAGCTGATAGGTATCCCCGGCCTTGCCTGCGCTGTCCAGATAAGATGTGCGGTTCCCTGTATAAACCACTTCACCGTTTCGTTCCAGGGTAAACGTAATCTCAGCTGAATCCGCTTCATAGCACCGCCAGCTGACGAAGATTCCTTCCTCCGATTTCACTGCTGCCAATGCTCTGTCAGAATAAACCTCCGCAGGCGCATATGTACCGATTGAAGACAACTCTCCGTAAGTGGTTGTGTCTTCTGTCTCCTGCTCCGAACCGGCGGCCGATGCGGCATCGGGTGCCGGAGTGGAATCCGCTTTCGGTTCCGAAGTCGGTTCTGCCGTGGGTACGGCACTGGCTTCCGGAGAAGCGCTTGGTGCTCCATCCTGTCCGGTACCGTTTCCTTCCGATATTTGCGTTGATAGATTGGGCGCATCATCAGCCCCATTTCCACAGGCCGCAGCAGTAAGCATGACTGCCGCCATCAGCGCCGACAGCTTCTTCCCATACTGTGCCTTCCTCCGCCGCAGATGGGGCATATGTTCTTTCTCTCCATACATAGTATGTCCTCTCTTTCACATCATTTCCTTTTTCCGCACATATTTATATGCAAATACAATTTTCCAAAGGCCGCATCACTGTCCAATGACAACAGTTCAGACAGGGTACCGAACTGTTACATCCAATGTCATAATATCAGCGGCCGCACTTTGTTTCGTCCATCACTGGATTTCAGATAACTATCAATTTCCGCCGCAAATGTTAATCATCACCAAACAGGCTGCCATAGGCAGTGTCCACATCCGCCTCCGATACCTCCATCCTGCCGCAGCAGGGAAATCCATGCTGCACATATGTTTTCACAAGCCCATTCATCCACCTGTCTTTGAGGCCAATGACATATGCTTTGCATATGATTTCAAAATCATCGGAAACACAGGCCGCAATATCACTGGAATCGGACAGGTTATAGGCTGTCTGAAATGCTGTCTGCCGCACTTCGGCAATCTCTTTTTCCGTTTCCTCATCCATAGAGTGTTCCTTTAATACATCATATACCCTCATCCATTCCGAATCAAATTCCACTTCATCTCTTAAGTCCAATAAATCATCTATATTACCGGAAAAGGTTTTATGATTTAAAATCTTCTGCTCCTTTATTTTGGTTACTAATTTATGCATCATAACGCTTCTCTTCTACCAATAAAATATAGCTGCATCCGGCAGCACCCGGAAATTTATAAATGTGACCGAAACCATTTACCAGGTTAAATGTATAACAAAAGACCGTCAGCTATACATTTGTCTTGAACAGACCGGCAAATTCCGGCGGTCTTGCGTATAAACCAGCTGAAGCCTCTTAAAGGTACAGCATCTCCGAGTAAGCCATAATAAACGGCCCGCTTCCCTTGCCTTCATCCGTACAATAGAACTCTGTCAGTTCATAATTGTTCTTACCGCTGGCATCCGCTCTCATATAGATATCTCTCAATCCGCCTTCATCCAGCTTCTCTTCCGTCAGTCCCACAAACGCCTTGAGACCTGCTTCCAGATAAGCTCTGTCCAGCCATCCCTTTCTGATGCCCTTCAATATAATGTAGGCCATCATAGCCGTACCGCTGCTCTCCTGGCGATTGGTTTCCGTGGCCGGCTGATCTGCCAGATTCGCCCATAAGCCGTTTTTACTCTGATATTTCAGCACACCGTCCACAAACAGTTTCAGCGCCGCCTTCCTCTTCTCTAAATATTCTTCGGGAAGCACCTCCATTACATCCACCATTGCCATGCCGTACCAGCCCATAGCTCTGGTCCAGAAGAAATTGCACACGTCCTCCTTGCTGTTACCGGCATGATAATATAAACCATTGGGTGCCAATAATGTCTCCGCCACCCAGTCCAGGCGCTCCTGCACCAGGCCAAGCTGCTTCTCATCCCCTATTCTGGCTGCATGATGTGCTATAAACGGCTGCAGCATATATATGCCGTCCAGCCAAATCTTATATCTCGCCTCGTCTGCCCAGTTATGGCGGTAGTTATGCCCCATTTCCTCCGGCATTTTCTCCAGGCAGGGTGTAACCCCCTGACTGTTCACATAAGTCTCATCTGTCAGATGCCTGTAAAGCTCCGCCGCAATCTCTCCATAAGCATCCTCCCCCTGAGAGAACCTTTCAAATAAAGCCGCCGTTTTATAACAGTCTGCTCCATGATAATCCACATATCCCGCCATGTCGAAATCCAGTACCCATCTTCCGTCCCCTTCCTGCTTTATCAGGCTGTCAAGATACTCCTTCACATAGTCATAATACACCCTTCCCTCTTCCGGGTTCGCCTCATAGATGTCATACACCCCTTCCATGACAACTCCGGTAAAATAGCTGTAGTTAAACAGCAATGTCTTATTGGGAGGGGTCCGCTTCTCATTGTCCCATGTAAAAAACCTATGCTGCGATGGCACCATCTTCTTCGGCACATTCTCAATGGAGCCGATGGTCAGCCGATCTACATAGTTTCCTGCCTTTTCTACTGCAGCCTTCACACGTTCCTGTTCCATTTTCCTTCCTCTCTTTCCTGTTGTTTTTCATCTATTCTGTCAGCCATACTCTGCCGGCTTATACACCTTCCGACCTTAGAAAATCTTCATTCCATTCACGCTTTCCGACATGTCGCTTCCGGCGGCACAAACAATCCGTGAGAAGAATGTCTGCTCAAAGCGAACTCGTTCGCTTGGCATTCTTCAGTGTGTAACTTAGATTTTCTTAGCCGGCGTACTAAGAGGGTGTGTAAACACCCCTCTTTGACAGCTTAGAAAATCTTTACACACTCAGCATCTCCGCATACATGCCGCCCAGCTCTCTCAATCCCTCTGCCACCAGTCCGGCCATCTTCACTGCTCCCTCATAATGCAGATGGGTGTTATCTGTCTTCTCTTCGGCATAATTCTCATATGTCCCTGCTGGGAAATACATGAACCATTTCCGGCTTGCCATATCGCCGGTTCTCTCATACAACACCCTGCTCTTCTCCGTCAGATCCACCAGAGCCAAATGCTCTCTTTCCGCCAATGCCTTTACAGCAGCCGGATATGCGCCATGACTGTTCTGTATCGTTCCATCCCCCTGGAACAATCTTCTGGAGAGCGGCGTAATCAGCACCGGCACAGCTCCCTTTTCTCTTGCAGAGCTGATATAACGCATCAAATACTCCTGGTACGTGGTATCCGGGTCTGTATGACGTTCTTCATCCGGCTTCTCATCATTATGGCCAAACTGAATAAACAGGAAATCACCTTCCTCCATAACTTCTTCTGCGGCAGCAAACCTTCCTTCATGATAAAAGCTTTTGGAACTTGCCCCGTTTTTTGCAAAGTCGAAAACCACATACTCTCTTTTCAGATATCTGTCAAATTCCTGCCCGATTCCGGTCTGCGGATAAGTATCCGCCCCATTAAACGCCACCGTGGAATCTCCCACCCATATCACTTTCTTCATATCTTTTTTCCATCCTTTCCCACATTCCGGCTGCTTCAGCCATCGCTGTCTATTGTTCCGCCGTGAACTACCCATTGTCTAAGGCCGATTTATTTCCTGTGTCTGCTTTTTGATTTCCATGTTCCCATGACGCAAGTATAACACAAACCTCCGTGTTTGGCTACCTTAACCCGACAGCTAAAGCCAATGGGATTGCGGCAGATTTCAAATATACTTCTGCAGTCCTTCGGTTTCTACCACCCAATCCTCCGGGAAGCCGGGGTGTTTTCTGCCGCACCCCTCATACCCTTCCGCCATCATGGGAATTGCCAGCAGAAGGGAACCATTGCCTGGCAGATACAGAGGCAGATCCGATCTCAGCTTCTGCCGGTTATTGCCGCTTACCACATAATCATTCTTAGGGGTATCCTTCAGCAGAATGTCTATTGCCTTTTCCGGTTCGTCCAGCCTGGCTGCAGTCATTGCCATCACTGCAAAATCCCATCCCCACAGCGACGGATAATTCCAGCAGTCCATTACTTTCTCAAGTGTATTTTTCATCATTTCCGGATTCAGACGTTTCTCTGCCAGAACTCCATAAGACATCAGCATGGAGGGATGATCGTGATTATAAACCGTATAGGTGGCAGGACATTGCTCATGTGCCAGATAAACCCCGTCTTCTGCCGTGAGAGCCGCCATTTGGCTCCCCGTCTGCTCCCATTTCTCATCCCATTCCTCTCCCAGTTCCTTCCCCCAGCGCACTGCAATTTCCAGCGTATACTTCCAGTAAGACACCTCAAATGCAGGATTTAATGTGTCCTCCGGTTTGTGGCATTCCTGTACCGGAATCACCGGTGCCACCAGCTCATAACAATCCTTCTCTTCGTTATATACCGCAATATCTGCCATGAAATCTGCAGTTTCCTTCACTAAGGGCCAGTATTTCCTGCGGAATTCCTCGCTGTGATTCTCCCTGTAACATAATTCCAGCATGAAAATAATATGGGGCTGCTGCCAGAGCAGTAAGGGTGCAATCCCTGAAGGACTGTCCACGCCATCCAAAGCAATCATCTTAGGCCATCTTGCACCCACGTATCCATTCCGCGCAGCATTCTCCCTGGCTGCTTCCAAGTGCTCCAGATACCAGGGCAGACTTCTCTCCAGCAGTTTTGTATGCCCCCATAACGGAGCCCATGCACAGTGCCAGAAGTACATCTCCAAATGCATTTTACCGTACCAGCTGTTACAGGTAAGTCCTGTCTCCTGGGGCGGCGCGGAACCGCAGGAATTTACCGCCAGCAGGTACATGGAAAGGATAATTCTCCGCTCAAGCTCTTCCGCTCTGGCATCCGGACTATTATGAAGCCTTATGATGCCGCCCTTTTCCCAGAAGTCCTTCCAATACATCCGGCTGCGCTCCTGTACCTGCTGTGCCGGGAGAATTTCTTCCGTTTCCGAAGGTGCTTTCCTGGAAAAGCAGACGCTCAGTTCCAGCGTATCCTCCTTCGTATAGAATCTGACCTTATGCCCCTCCACTTCCGCCGTCTCTTCCTTCTGTGCTTCAGAACCGGATAAACCGCTGCCCTTCCCTGTTCCTTCCTTCTGATTCTGAGCGCCAGCCAGCGCATACGCTCCTTCTCCCATAGTAACCGCCGCATAATAGACATCTCTGTCCAAAGTACGCTTCAGCACCAGACATTTGTCATTTTGACACAGGATTTCCGTACTATGGCAGTTGGGATTTTCAAAATCGGATGCACTCTTCTGATGGGAGCCATAAGGAAATGTCATTCCAATAGATAATCTGCCGTTTTTCAGAAGCGCTGACTTCACCTTCACGCTTATGGTATCGTGGTTTCGATTGGGTGTGTTCCCATTATCACAGGCAGTTTCTACCTGGCATATCTCTCCTTCCAGCAGGAACCTGCTCTTTATCACCCCGCTGTATAAATCCAGCTCCTGGCGGATATCACTAAGCCTGTCCGCCCCGATTTCCCCCTCATCCAATTCCAAGCCGATTCTGGCCAGATTCAGCCTGTGGGGATTCTTCCTCAGCCACTCATAAACCTCTTCATTGCCCGGCTTGGATTCTTTTGGATAACTTACCTTTCTGCCGTTATAATCAAACTCCGTCATAACCAGATCTTTTAATGTATAGTTATAACGCTCCCCGCTTACCGGCCTGGTATGCCATCCCCATTGGGACATAGTACACAGGGGACAGGTATCCAAATATTCACGGTACAGGGTCTGAAGGCCCGTTACATCCACCGTAAACGCCAGCTCTCCATTGCCCACCGTCAGCGGCGAATCCACATCAACTGCCTCCAAAACCGGATTGTGCCGGGTCACTAACGCATATCTGTCTATTGCCATTTTCTGCTCTCCCTCCTATTTTTAAATCGCTGCGCGATGGCACTAAAGAGTGAGGTTCTTTCGGCGCACACATGGGAGAGACAAATTTCATTCGTAAGTAATCTCATGGAATTTGCTCTCGTGCACCTTCATAACCTCGCCTATCCAGCAAACATTTTTAATAAATGGATTGACATTTCTTAGCTGGACTTTACTGCTGCAGCTTCAAATATTGTGCATATGCCATAAACGCAGCTGCAGCCCCTTTGCCATCATCTGCAGCAACTGGCTCCGACAGATAATACGCAATGCTCCCATCCCTTCTGCCTTCCTTCGGCCCAAGCCCTGCCACACTGCAGCAATCCTTAAGATGCCCGTCCACTAACTTCTGCGCAATCACCGCATCCAGAATTTCTTCACCAACAGATACATACTCTTCAGACAATACCTTCAGTCTGCAGGCTTTCAAAATGGATGCCGCCACCATAGCGGAACCTGAAGTTTCCAGATAATTCCCCGGAACCTCCCCGTGGTCTGCCACCTGATAGAACAAACCGCTCTTCCGGTCACGATACCGGAGCATTCCGCTGACAGCCTCCTTATAAATCCCGCTCAATTTCGCAAAATACTCACACATCCCCTGATCCATCTCTTCCATGGTATCCACCAGCGCAACCAGGAACCATCCAATGGCTCTTAACCAGAAATTCGCGGAACACCCTGTTTTTTTGTCTGCCCAGAAAATACTGCGGGATGCATCATAACCATGGTAATAAAGCCCCTTTTCCCGATCCAGCATCTTCTCTCTCACCACCTCAAACTGCCCACAGATATCCTGATAACGATCCTTTCTGCCGAACTTGGTAGCCCATGCCATATAAAAAGGCTGCGCCATAAACAATCCGTCCAGCCATACCTGATTCGGGTAAATCTTCTTATGCCAGAAATTGCCTGCCTCTGTTCTTGGCTGTTCCTCCAAATGCCGAAGCAGTGCCTCCATTGCCTTTCGAATCCGCTTCTCCCCTGTCTGTTCATAAACAAACAGAACTGCCCTGCCCGGATTTATATCATCAAGCTTGTAATCATCTCTCTTATAATGGAGAATTTCCCCCTCTTCTGTCACATATCTATCCATATATTCCACAACGAAATTCCGGAAACGTACATCTCCCACAGCCTCATAGAGCTGTATGGCGGCAATCATAATGCATCCATCCTCATAATTCCATTTATCCATCCTTACCCTGCTGAAATCCTTGTAAAAGTCCTCAATGTACCGTTCCATTTTTTCTACATTTTCCTGTTGCAGCATACTTTTCTCCATCCTTCTCCAATTATAAACTATTCTGCACTGATAATGATATTTATGGCAGACATTCCAACAATTTTATGATAATATATTTTACGGCAGAATAAAAGAGCAAAATGTATGAAATCCCCCTTAAGATACAAATTAAATGTAACAGTTCAGCTGTGCGCGGAAGGATTGCTACTGTAAACGGAGTGAACAGCAGCAATTGCGTTTTACAGGGCAGCAGATGCAGAATTTAGTATATTGCAAACCACATTTACATATGCTATAATGTCAATAGACAAAAAGCAGTAATAAGTCCATGAGGACAAAGAAACGAATCCCCGAACCGTAGTTGCGTACAGTCCGGGGATTCTTCTTTTCTTTTATAGTGGTAAAGCACCCACTAGGCTATTCGTTGTCCTTACGGTCACTATCAAGCCATTTGATGATGTAGTGACAAGCTACACCAGCCGCAACAGCGACCAAAAAAGCAGTAATAACTTCCATGACGACACCTCCTCCCATTGCCAGGTATCGGTAGGACAACATAAATATTATATCTTATTTTCAGAGTGCCGACAATGATCGACATTATTTTTTCTAATTATTTTCCTTCAAATTTTCTTATTCTTGACAACCGGCCGCAGCAATGTTACAATAAAAAAGATTTGACATAAGGAAAAGCGATGACGGAAAGAAGTAACATAGAAATCGCAGACAGAGAGAGCATCACTTGGTGGAAGATGCTTATGTGGATGATATGCGAAAACCATTCTTGAGCTGTAATGCCGAAAGTAGATGTAAGCATTGCCGTATACCTGCGTTAAAGGTTAGGATTTGACAGAATCTGAAGTGAAACATTAAGGTGGAACCGTGCAATAAGCACCCTTAGAGATACATATTATGTGTCTTTAAGAGTGCTTTTTCTTATGCAGATCACATACCTAAAACATTCAGGAGGAAAAGTAAATGAAGATTAAGATGAAAGATGGTTCCATCCAAGAAGCAGCTTTTGAAGAAGAGCTGGGAAAAAATGCCTTCCGGCATACAACGGCACACATTCTGGCGCAGGCAGTGAAAAGATTATATCCCAATACCAAATGCGCCATTGGTCCGGCAATTGCAGACGGTTTTTACTATGATTTCGATTTTGACTTCCCTTTTTCCGAGGAAAACCTGGCGGAAATCGAAGCCGAAATGAAAAACATCATAAAGCAGAATTTACAGCTGCGCCATTTTACAACAGACCGGGCAAAAGCATTGGCATTGATGAAGGAAAGAAATGAGCCCTATAAAATGGAAATTCTTGCCGCTCTGCCGGAAGATGAAGAAATCAGTTTTTACCAGCAGGGAGAGTACCTGGAGATGTGCGCCGGGCCTCATGCGGCATACACCAGTGCAATCCAGGCATTCCGGCTGTTGTCCGTTGCCGGCGCATACTGGCGCGGAGATGCCGGGAATAAAATGCTCACCAGAATCTACGGCACATCCTTTCCGGACAACAGTATGCTGGAAGACTATATAAACCGTCTGGAAGAGGCCAGGAAACGGGATCACAGGAAATTAGGAAAAGAATTAGGCTTATTCACATTATTGGAGGAAGGTCCGGGATTTCCCTTCTTTCTTCCAAAAGGATTATTGTTGAAGAATCTGCTCATTGATTACTGGCGGAAAATTCATACCAGAGAGGGCTATGTGGAAATATCAACTCCAATCATGCTGAACCGCCATCTCTGGGAAACATCAGGGCACTGGGAGCATTACAGGGAAAATATGTATACAACCGTCATCGACGAAACGGATTATGCCATAAAACCCATGAACTGTCCGGGCGGTATGCTGGTATATAAGATGGAACCTCATTCTTACCGCGAGCTTCCCCTGCGCATCGGCGAATTGGGCCTCATCCACAGAAATGAAAAATCCGGTACACTGCATGGCCTTATGCGTGTGCGGTGCTGTACCCAGGACGATGCCCATATTTTCATGACGCCCAATCAGATACAGGACGAGATAAAAGGCGTTGTCCGGCTGATAGATGAAGTGTATACGAATTTCGGTTTTAAGTATCATGTGGAATTATCCACAAGGCCGGAGAATTCTATCGGGAGTGACGAAGACTGGGAGCTTGCAACGAATGCCTTAATGAGCGCATTGGATCACATGGAGCTGCCATATGCCGTCAATGAAGGCGACGGCGCTTTTTACGGCCCGAAGATTGATTTTCACCTGGAGGATTCTATCGGAAGAACCTGGCAGTGCGGAACCATACAGTTAGACTTCCAGCTTCCGCAGCGCTTTGAGGCTGAGTATATCGGGGAAGACGGCAATAAGCACCGCCCCATTATGATACACAGGGTGGTATTCGGCTCAATAGAACGGTTCATCGGCATCCTGATTGAACACTATGCCGGCAGATTCCCCCTCTGGCTGTCACCCGTACAGATAAAGATAGTACCTGTCTCCGATAAATACAACGATTATGCCAGGGAACTGAAGCAATCCCTGAGCAGCGAGGGCCTGCGCTGCGAAATTGATTCCAGAGCCGAGAAAATAGGTTACAAAATAAGAGCCGCAAGATTGGAAAGAATTCCATACATTCTTGTGGCAGGCGAACGAGAAGCTGAAAACGGCACAGTCTCCGTCCGTAAGAGAGACGAAGGCGACCTGGGAAACATGCCGGTCAGCCGTCTGCTGGAACTGCTTCGTGAAGAAGGCATTTGAGAAGCTTATTCCTGACACCCGCAAAAAGCAGCCGTCAAACAGACATAACAGCTCCTTCCGAACTTTGGATGGATTTGAACGTCATACTTCTACGGCTGCTTTTGCACTGTGGATTACTTACCTGCCACTATGGATACAACCGGCTTTCCCTCCCGGTCAAGCAAAGGGGTTAAGCCTCCTGCATAACCACTGGCACGGAATACATAATTCACCCCTGTTTCTCTGTCTACCCAAATCTCCATTATATTGAAGTTACTTCCCCCGGCACCCAAAGCCATGACTATCTGAAAAAACTTTTACTGTACCAGAACAGCGGTGTCCGTGAATACTGGATTGTAAACCCTGTCATGAAAAACGTTCAGGTGTACTCTTTTGCCGGAGAGGGATATGTAAATCAATATCCTTTTGACAGCGGTATCCCCTGTCATATATTTGATGGACTGGTAATCAGAATTGCTGATTTGATTTCATAGAACTCCATATAAACTTCCCACAGCTTCTGCCGCAGACCATTCTCCGCAAAATGAAAAAGAGTCTCCGCTTCCGTTTCCTCACGAAAATTACAATAAAAAACTCTTGCATTATATAAAATTTTGTGATATGCTATTCGAAATTTATGGAAGCCGAATCCATCGGCTGACAATGTAACACAGCCAATTTATACTGATGGTCACTAAAACCTGCCAAGTATCCCGACTCGCGAGCGAAATGCGCCAAGGTCATTGCGGCAGATTTCATCGCCCGTGAGTATAAGCACATGCCATCCGCACGGTATCAGCCAGAAGCGCAGGAACAGTATTGAAAGAGGAGAATTTAATATGTTTCACCAGAATTTTGAACAGTTTATCCCGGCCATTTCATTGTCCCAGATTTTTCATATTACGGTCACACCTTAAATTCCGATAAGAACCGGAACCACGCATGGCCGTAAGAGGAAAGTCTTATTCGGCTATGCGGTGATCAGGATAACGTGAGAACCGCAGGATTATACACCAGGTGTATATGACAGGGCGGTTCTTTTTTTATACCAAAATAATGTGAAACGAACCGCCAGAACCAAATGCTGCAGACATCAATACAACCGTAGAACAGGAGGATACTATCATGAACGTCATCGAAGCAGAGCATTTATACAAAACCTTCCGCGTCAGGCAGAAGGAAAAGGGAATGAAGGGAAGCCTTAAGGCAGTCTTCCATCCGCAGACCGAAGAAATCCATGCGGTAAACAATGTCTCATTCTCTGCGCAGGAAGGGGAGATGCTTGCTTTTATCGGCCCCAACGGCGCCGGAAAGAGCACCACAATAAAAATGCTCACCGGCATCCTCTACCCTGATGGCGGAAACGTGGAAGTGCTGGGCATCGATCCTACAAAAAAGCGCAAAGCTCTATCCTATCAGATAGGAACCGTATTCGGCCAGAAGGAGCAGCTCTGGACCCATTTGACGCCTTATGACAATTTCCGCTTTTTCGGGGCTATTTACGATATTGGCACGAATGAGATAGAGGCCCGTATCAGAATGCTTTCGGATACCTTTGATTTGGGTGCTTTTCTGAATACACCTGTGCGGAATCTCTCTCTGGGGCAGAGGATTCGCTGTGAGATTGTGGCATCGCTGATTCACAGACCGAAAGTACTGTTCCTTGATGAGCCAACCATAGGTCTGGATCCGGTGGTAAAAGAGAATATCCGCTCCCTCATCAAGCAGATGAACCGTGAAATGCACACTACCATATTCCTGACCAGCCATGACATCGGCGATATTGAAAAGCTCTGCAAACGAATTATCATCGTAAATTCCGGCCGGATTGTGCTGGATGACTCTATGGAACACTTAAAATATCATTATCTGAACAAGAAAATCCTGGAAATAAAGCTGCGGGAAGAGACAGCATTGCCCCAGGTAAAGGGAATCACCATATTAAAGCAAAAGGGCAGCCATATAAAATTGGAAGTGGATACAGCGGTAATAGAGATGAAGGAAGCACTCCGCAATATTGACATTGAGCATGTGGAAGATATCAATATATCAAATGTTCCACTGGAAAATATTATTATGGAAATCTACCGGGCTGAAAATGTTACCGCCGGCGGCAATGCCTCAAAATAACAAAAATGCCTACAGTACAAGCACAGCGAAAGGAGAGGGTATCTATGAGAAAATATGCGGTGATTTACCGCTCCATACTTATGGAAAACCTACAGTATGCCATAAATACTGCCATGGGATTTATCACCTATTTTATGATTATTTTTATATTTATGCAGCTTTGGAATTATATGTACAGCAGTCCTGCAGATTTAATCGCAGGATATTCCAGACAACAGATGATATGGTATGTTATGATAACTGAGATTATCTGGTTCAGCGCAAGGACTGCCACCGTAACCAGGCAGGCTGCCACAGATATCAAGGATGGCAATATTGCCTATCTGATGAATAAGCCTTATCACTATACACTGTACATTATGGCAAAATATACAGGTGAATGGAGTATACGGCTGCCCATTTATGCAGCGTTCTCTGCATTGGCTGGCGTAATCATGGTCGGACCGCTGCCGGATTTCCACCCGATTACATTCCTTGCGGCTATTCCCAGCATCCTCTTGGGCATCACCATTAACGGTGTCTTCAAACTGTGTATCAGCCTGATTTCCTTTTGGATTGAGGATTCCAATCCCTTCCAATGGCTCTATGACAAGCTGATACTGGTGATAGGAACCCTCTTCCCTGTGGAGATATTTCCCCAGGCACTACAGCCGTTCTTAAAGCTCACGCCGATTTACACCGTCTGCTATGGCCCGGCAAAACTGCTGGTGGACTTTCAGACGGATAAGCTCCTGGAAATCCTCCCGGCACAGCTTTTATATTTGGGATTAGGTATCATCCTCATGTTCTTTCTGTATGGAAAAGGGGTAAAAAAATTATATGTCAACGGAGGCTGATATGAACGCAAGAGTTACCATGAGAACAAATATCAATAAAACAGCAGCAATAAAGAATCAATTAAAAGTATGCATTCTGTCCGTTAAATACAATATTATGAGAGAAATGCTCAACAGAGTGACATTCCTGACCAATATTATATTTATGATGCTCAACAATGCAGCTTTCCTCATACAGTGGAACATTTTGTTTCATTTGAAAAAAAACATCGGCGGCTATACCATTCGGGAGGTTATGTTATTGTGGGCTCTGTCTGCCAGCAGCTATGGACTGGCGCACCTTTTGTTTGCACGGGTATTTTCCCTCCATGAACTGATCATAAACGGCAAACTGGACTCTTATCTGGTACAGCCCAAAAATGTCCTCCTCAGCATAATGACTTCCGCTACCAAAACTTCCTCCATCGGGGATCTCTTATATGGCCTGGGCATTGTATGCATTTTCTGCTTCAGCTTCCGGAACCTTCTGCTATTCCTGCTGTTCACAGTAACCGGAGCGACTATTTTGACGGCCTATGCCCTGCTTATGGGAAGTTTATCCTTCTGGTTCGTGCGGGCGGACATGGTCGGAAGCCACCTGGTGGACAGTATGGTGAACTTTTCCACCTATCCGGACGGCATCTTTAAAGGTGCGGTAAAATTTGTCCTCTACCTGATAATTCCCACAGGTATGTCCATTTACCTGCCGGTGCATATTATGGTAAATTTTCACATGGGCCGGCTGCTTATTGTCCTTGGCTTTATGCTTCTGCTTCTGACAGCGGCAGTATTTACCTTCTACCGTGGTCTGCGGAGATATTCCTCCAGTAACCTTACGGCGGCAAGACTTTAAGCTTGGGACGGCATTTTAACTCCGTTCCTGCCAAACCGTTATGGAGTACCCTCCCGCGCTATTCCACATAGCAGACGCATAACAGCCCAATGCGGGCCGCTATACTTCGCCTTCCGCCCTGGCGCTTAAATATTTGCGCACTGCCTTCACTCTGGTGCCTGTCTGGTTTGCCATCATTTCCTCCAGCGCACGCTCTCTGCTCTCACGGCTGGTACGCAGATGCACAGCAATTGCCACCACAAAACTCACTAGCAGAAATGTATAGAAGCTGATTCCTCTGGAAACCAGCATTGCAGGTGTTACCATACCTTCACCGAATATGGATACAAATGCGGACACAAACCCTCCCTCGGCTGCACCCACCGCACCCGGCAGAGGCAGATTACACACTGCCAATGTCAGCAATGCCTGAACGCCTGCAATCTGAATCCAGCTGCTCCCGCTTAACCCGAATGCAAGGTACACTGCCCAAGGTACGGAAAAAACCAAGCCCAGCTGAATCAGGCACAGCACAAGCACACGCAGCACCAGGCCGGGATTATGCTTCACACAGTCCGCTCCCCTGGCATACTCTGATAACTGATGTTCCAGCTTCTCACGGGCGGTTTCCGGATTGCGGAGAATACGGGTTCTGGTAAGCAGGGACAACACGCCTTCACAAATATGCCTGGTCGGCCCCGGCAGGAACATTACCATCACCATGCCCACTGTGAGCACAACCATCATACCGGCCCCGTAGAGCAGTAAAAGTCCCAGTCCCCCGTCCATCTGATCCCTGACCGCCGGAACGAAGAACCAGATTCCTCCGCCCCACAGCAAAGTAGCTACCTGATAACAGGAGGCTATCAGCATCATGTTCAACGCTCCATGGGCTGCCGGAATCCGATCCTTACTCATATAGTATATCTGCGCCGGCTGGCCGCCCGTAGCGGAGGGTGTAATAGAACTCACATAGAATCCTACAAAAGAATACCCCAGACAATGCCCATAGGAAACCTTATGTCCCAGTCTGCCCAGAATCTGATAACTGCACAATGCCTCACACCCCACAAAACCCAGCATCATCAAAAGTCCCAACACTAAAAACTGCGGCTTCAAATGTTTCATACTGGCCGCTAACAAGCTCACCGGCTGACCCTTGAGCAATACTGTGCCTGTCACTCCCATAAGCACCACCATCAACAGCAGTCCCAGCCAGTTTTTCTTACCCTGTATCATACTTACACCTCCCAATCCAGTTCAAATCCATCCCCCGGCACCAGCAGTCCGCAGACACATCCTCACACTTCCCGTCATGCCGGCGCAGTCGGCACAAACAATCAATGAGAAGTATGCCCACATCCGGACAGCCTCTTTCAAACTGCTGCGCCCTGGCTGTTGGCAATCACTTCCATCAATCCATTTAAGCTCTCCGCCTGCATCTGTTTTTTCAACTGCCCCATCCGGTGCCTTGCTCTGGCCAGTCGCTCTTCATCCATAAGAATCTCTCGAATCTCTTCCACACAGTTCTTCTTCCTTGCTACCCAGCCAATACCTTCCTCCGTCAGCCAAGATGCATTGCCCTTTTCCTGCTGCAGTGCGGGCGGCCACGTCAAAATAGGAACCTGCGCAAAAATAGTTTCAAACAATGTAATTCCCCCCGGCTTAGTCACAATCAAATCTGCTCGTGACATATATTCCCACACTTGATTGGTATAACCTACCACCTCAATATTCTCCCAACGCCGATTTTGGCGTTTGTGCCGATTTTGGCGTTTGTGCCGATTTTGATGTTTGCATCTGTTTGAACCCCTGCTTTCCTTTTGGCCTTCATTCCCATCCCGGCCTTTCTCGATTTCGAGATTTTTCCATTCCTCAAGACGTTTGCGCAGCTTCACGTTATTTCCAGTAATAATCGTAATATGGGCATCAGGCAAACGGTTGAGTGAATCATAAAAGTCTTCCGACTTAGGCAGAAGCCCCAAACCGCCTCCCATAATCAGCACTTCACGCTTTTTCCCTTTTCTGTTCTCCATGGATGCCGCTATGCTGCCGTCTGTTGATCCTGCAGTACAAAATAAAGATAGTCCTTTCATTTGTTCACTGATTTGTGCACTGATTTTTCCACTGCTGCCTGACAGCATATATTGATTTGCCACTGCGCCTTTCCTGTCATAAGATGTCCAGGAGAGACAATCGCCGGCATTCTGCCCGTTCACTCCATAACGGCTTATAGAAGAACTCCCCGTTACCCTTCCGCCTTCTGCGCTGACGCTGCCCATTACAAAATTCTCTCCCGGCTTTGCACTTTCCAATCTGGCAGAATTCATGGCATGGCCGTCTCCCTGCTTCATACTCTCAGGTTCCCCGCACTCTGCGGCAGTACCCTCATCCTGCTTCTCACGCTCCGTTTCGATGCAGTCTGCCCCAGACTCATCTCCCCGTTTCTCACTCTCAGGCTCCCCACAGCTTACAAACCTATTCTGCTCTTCCCCTGCCGTATCTTCCTCCGTCATTCTACAGCAATCCAGGCGGCGGAACTCTTCCCTCACCGGGATTCCGGTAACACATATCAGTGAAGCTTCCACTCCCTTCTTCACCAACTCCTGACGCACTTCTCTGCTGGCAACCAAATAGCAGTCCGTGTTCTGATTAATCCATTCCGGATGAGAGCTCACATCCGTAACACAGGTAATCAAAGGCAGATCCAGACCATGGGCGCCCTTCGCCCGCGCCTGTTCCTTCAAACGTGACACCAACTGGGCGCACAAAGGATGGGTTGCAATGACCGCATCAGGCTGATATTGATACAACAGATCCGCAAGCTTATCCAACAGCATACCTTCAAAAGGCGGCCTGGCATCAGGATGCCCCATAGCTGTCATTTTATAATATGCATTAAACAAATGGCTTCCATAAGTCACCACCATATTAAAACTTTTATACATAGCCTCTGCGAAATTTGGCACTGCATAAGTGAGGAAGTCCTCCACCTCCACCCTTGCATCAGGGAAATTGTGCAGCAATTGCTGTCGGAGCGACTGAGAGGCACTCCAATGTCCCATGCCGAATTTTCCGGTCAATATCAAGATGTTCATTGCACATTTACCTTTCCATACATTCCCACTACAAATCTAAATGGCGTCTGCCCTTCCAAACATGCTTAAGTATAGCATTCCTTTCTAAAAATGCCCCCAGAAAAAACTTAAAATTTCCGAAAGAAATCCACAGACATGTCATAAGAAACATTAACAGTCTTTCATTTATCCGCCGCAAACACCCAATTTTTCTGTATCCGGAAGCTAAGAAAGAACAGTATTGTATCCACAATCACTTTCGCCAGAAGCGAAGGCAGCAGGTATGCCAGCATGGAAACCAGCACAGCGCTGGCTGTCATCTGCCCCAGGAACAATATCGCATACCGGACTATCTCCCTGCCCACCGGCATACGGCTCCTGAAACTATAACGCCGGTTCAGCCCAAAATTCACAATACCGGAACACACTCTGGCCATGATGGTCGCAAGAATAATTTTCACAGTCTGCGCAAAAAGCAAAAAGAGCGAGAACACCTCAAACAGCAGACAATCCACCACCGCTCCTGCCACAGAGGCCAGCAGAAACCTTACAAATCTTCCATAGACCCGAAGGGAATCCTGCACAGGCCGGAAATGGGATGTCCGGTTCTTCTCCTCATACACTGTCTCAATTGGCACCAAATGCATTGGCACCTTGCGTACCGCATCCATGAGAAAATTCATCTCATATTCATACCGCTCTCCCTCTTCCGAAAGCGCCAGATCCAAAAGTGATGCAGGAATGCCGCGGAGGCCGGTCTGTGTATCAGGACAGGCAACGCCGCTGATCAGACGGAAGAACACGCTGGTGATTCGATTTCCAAATCTGCTGCGAGGCGGTACATTTTCCCCGCTGAAATCTCTCATACCTATAATCAAATCAGCAGGATTCTGCACAAGCGCCTGCGCTACCTTCAGAATATCCTTCGGAAGATGCTGTCCATCGGCATCTGCCGTAATATATCCCTGGTTCCTGCCCCATCTTGCCGCTGCCTCGCCTAACGCCGTCTTGATTGCAGCGCCCTTCCCCTGATTAATTTCATACTGCACCACCACACATCCAAGCGCTTCCGCCTCATGAAAAATCTCAGCATATTCCGGTCCGCTGCCATCATCCACCACCAAAATCCGTTGAAATCCCGTCTCCTGCAATTCCTGTATCAAATGAACCATCTTCTTCTCAGGCTGATATGCTGGGATAATAATCACCGCCTCCAAGGCATCCATTCCCATTACCTCTCTCTTCTCTGAACTCAGGGGCAGGAATATTGTCCTATGCCGCCCGTCAGCCATTCTACCACATATGCTGTATTTCTTCAAGTGAAATGCTGCGGTGCACAGAAGACAAATGATACAATCGTTACTTTAGTAAAAAGGCATCAGCAGAAAAGGCCCCGGGAAAACTCCCGGAAGCCTTACATTTGTTATTATCCCCGCAATTTTTTCACTGCCTTTTCCCCAATCAGACATACTCCATGCTCTTTTAACTGTAATGCCTGATCTTCATGGGCTGCATACAGGGTGCCGAATTCCAATGCCTGAATACAAGCTCTGCTGTATCGTTCATAGGAGGCACGCCCTTTCAAAAGGTATAGATAATACAGTCCGTTCATTTCATACAGTGCAGATTCCACCTGCAGATTAGAAGGTAATGCTGCCGCATACTCCATTACCTTTCCAATACTTGAGAAGACAAATACCGCATAGCCCGGTCTGTTTTCCTGCTGATTCCCCGGTGACTTACCCTCTGTCTGTGTATTATCCGCACCGGGCTGTGCAGCAGGTTCCGCTGCTTCCCCATTGCCTGTCTGCCCCAGCTTTTCTCTGGTTCTCTGCAGTATACGCTTCATTTCTCTCAAACATTCAATAAACTGATCCCCTTCCTTAATCTCCGAATCCCTCTCGGAAAAAGTCAGAATCAACCCCTGATCAGGCAGCATCATAATCTGAAGATCAAATGCAAATTTCGGAGGCTTATACCCCACCAATTCCTCTGCCTGTTCTATAATCTCCTGGACAATCTCCTTTGCCTTATCACTGCGCAGAATAAAATCCTTATAATCAATATCATACTCTTCCAACTCTTCATTGGACAGAAAACACTTTACTGTCTTGTCATCCACACGTTCTATCCTCATACCTGCTCCCATCCGTGCGCCCCCACGCACATATCAACCAAGAGTATCCTCCCATACCGTAACTAAAAGTAAGATAAATCCGCCCCACCGGCCCTATCTTTCTTACCTGTAACTATGATAACATAGTATTCAAATTTTTTCAATTATATAAGTTTTCCAAATGATAATTTGTAACAGTTCAGGCTGCTGTTCACTCGCCGCCGCGAGGCGTTTTCATGCGTATTTTGCATGAATCATCCAAAGCTGTCAGAATAACAGCTTTGACAGATGTGCGCGGAATCGCTGCTCAAAGTGAACAAGTTCGATAGAAGCAGCAGCATTCCTGTAATTATACTAAAATTAATCATGCCTCTCTTCACTGTCAAAGGTTTCACAGAATCTCGCTGAAAAGGACGGCGCCTCACCCGCCGCATACAAATGAGAAATATCGCCAAAGGCATTGATTCGGAACACTGCCTTTCCTTTTCTGCGCTCTTCTGTGGTAACTGTAGTCACTGCCGTGGGGGCAGCGCAGGTATGATGCCAGAGTATCATAGGCGACACGTTCATAAGATGGCTTAACAACACACATTCCAGGCCGAAATGACAGAAGAAAACAATCGTGTCCCGATTGGGCCGCTCCGCCCTGTAATATTCTCCTTCTCTCACATACCCATGTTCCGCCAGCAGCGCGTCAAAATTACGGATAATTCCCTCATAGGTCTCCCCCACCTTCCCTGCCTTCATAATTTCCGTTTTATACCACTGATCCCGCAGGAAATAAGAAGCGTCTGCCATCCAATCCTCCGGAAGCCAGTCCCAGGATATCTTCTTCCTTTCCCTGTCATCCGGCCGTCGGATCAACGGCGGAAATTCCCTTAGCCAGTCGCAGATAATTGCAGCTCTATCCATTTTCCGTAAAGTAACAGACGCCGTATCCCTTGCCCTGCCAAGAGGGGAACAATAAAATTCTGCCACATCAAGCCTTGCAATCCGTTCTGCCAGCAATTCCGCCTCTTTCCAGCCCTTCTCTGTCAGGGAATCCTTCTCGTAGTCCGGGTCTCCATGCCGTATTATCAATATCCTCATATTTTTTCTCCTGTTTTATGTTCCTGCTCTATTCCTGCTCCCAGGAACCTCTTCCTGTCTCTGTACGGCAGAACACATCTAAAATTACTCCCGTTTTCTTCCATTACGAGACCGTTCTATACTTCCTCTGAACATTTCCTCTGCCTCGTCCGGCAACTGTCTACGCACTTCTTCCCACACTAGCCCAGCGCCACATCCAATACCATCATCATCACAAATCCCACGGCCACACCAATGGTACCGATATTGGTATGTTTTCCTTCCTGGGCTTCGGGAATCAGTTCTTCCGTCACTACATAAATCATGGCCCCTGCCGCAAAGGCAAGAAAATACGGCAGTATGGGCACAATCTGTTCCGCCAGCAGAATCGTCACCACCGCCCCTATAGGCTCTACCACGCCGGATAGCACACCGTACCAAAATGCCTTCGGCCTGGAAGCACCTGCATTTCTCAGGGGCATGGAAATAATGGCTCCCTCAGGAAAGTTCTGAATGGCAATGCCTATGGCCAGTGCCAGCGCTGCTGCAAGGGTCATACCGGTTCCGTCCATCATGGCGCCTGCAAAAGCCACCCCAACCGCCATGCCCTCCGGCAGGTTGTGAAGCGCCACTGCCAATGCCAGCATTGTGGTTTTCTGCAAATTTGATTTTACACCTTCCGGCTTCTCTTCCTCCATATGAAGATGGGGTATCAGGCTGTCAAGCAGCAGCAGAAATCCCACCCCCAGCAAAAAGCCCGCCGCTGCCGGAACCCAGGCTCTTCCGCCCTTCGTCTCCTCCAGCTCAATGGCAGGAATCAAAAGCGACCACACAGATGCGGCAATCATTACACCGGCAGCAAAACCAAGCAACAGCTTTTCCAGCTGCGGATTCATTTTCGCTTTCATAAAGAACACCATAGCCGCTCCGAGGGCAGTGCCCAGAAAGGGAATTGATAAAACAATAAATGCTTCCATGCATCCTCCAATCCGGCCGCAGTTCAGGCCCCTATGGCATGCTCTGATATAATACCTGCTTCCATGCCAGACTATGAACCGCAGCTTCCGGCCGCACATTGCGGCACATACAATAAATCGTTAATATTTATAGTATGCGACATTGCATGTTCAAAATACAATTTCCTTCAAACTTACTTCTAAAAAATGCAGCATGGTTGTGTTCTGCCAGCCGCCGGTACCGGGTGTACCGGTATGCCATATGGCAATTCCGCCGTATGGATTATCGTCTACTTCCACTGCCATATCCACTACAGCCTCATAACCGCACTTTCTTTCCGTGGCTCCAAGTGCTTTTGACTCCCCGTGAATCCTCATCTGCTGCCCCTCTGCTGTCAGCATTATCTCACACCCCGTATAATAGCAGGATGTGAGAACGCCTTCACTCAGGTACTGCACCTTTCCATGATCATACTGTACCGGAACAAACCGAACTCCGTCCGATGCTTCTGCTGTTCTGATGACACGTACCCCATACCCGGTCAACGATAATGTATCAAACTTAATACAGATATCCATATACTGTCCGGCGCTGCCAAAGCCCTGTCCTGCTGTCTTGGCCGGGTCCGCCAGAAGCCGCAGCTTCATATCTCCATATTCCCCCTCCACCGGTGTGTATAACAGCCTGGCTCCCTGCACGTTCTGATAGAATCCCCAGCCTACACTCCCATTTCCTGTCTGTCCGTATTTCCATGGAGTTCTGTCACGCTTCCCGATACATTCTATACCATATTCCCCTGCACATTCTCTGTCGCATCCGCTGCTGCATCCGCCGTCATCCTCCCCGCCGCAGTCTGCTTCATCACCCTGCTCCCATTTTGCGAAGTCCATTGTGTCCGCAGGCCGCCCGCAATCCACGGTCCAGAAACCGGGCCGTACCCACTCCTGTGATGTAACCGGCATACTGCTAAAATCCGTAGATACTAAAATCTTCCACACACCGTCTTCCGTCTCACACTGCTGCTTTAACATGTCGTCTTCCGTAACCGGCCTTTCGGAAATTACCACAGTTTCCCTCCCCTGTCTGCTGCGCATATGGCAGGGAACAAGCTTCGCCATCAGATAGTACCCTGCATCGCCGTCTGTCAGTGAATATGTCCTCAGCGGCTCCCCTCTGGTCACAGCAGTCAATACAGGATTTCTCCCTTCCATATCTTCACAGCGGTACCAGGAAATCATTGTTCTGTCTTCATAAGCTCCCGAATCAAGCACGTAACGGAGGCGGCAGCTTCCCTTTTCTTCCCACGCCAACACCGGCGCTTCTAAGAAATCCGGTGCTTCCATAAGCTGCGGATATATTGTCAATTCCACTGCCCCTTCTAACCCCTCTGGCGCAGCGGCCAGCACCAGCACCCTATGCTCCACATCATCATGGCTGCACCCTTCTGCCAGACAGCTTCCATCCCCGTATTCCGTCAATTTTACATAAGCCCTGTCCTGTTCGCTGACCCGGCAGGTAATCTTTGTATTTTCTGCCTCCCTCCCGTAATAATAAAAGGCTTTGGCCCGTAATATCACTCCTTCTTTACCTATGATACTACTTCTTATACTGTTACTTCCGATACTATTGCTGCTTCCGATACTTCCCCCATCCATTTTTTCAAAGCGGGGCACCCTTCCGGTAATCTCTACTTTAAGCAGTGTCGGTATCCTGTCCCTTCCCATCTCCAACGCATATGCCTTCATCTCCATAGGATCCCACCCGTCCATACCCCTTAATAGATTAAAGGTATTATAAACAATGCCCTTCTCCGTCTCCAGACGGTACCCTTGCAGCAATTCTTTTCCTTCCATAGTGACCGTTTCCGGCGCCCCCTCACCACTGATTACAATCAACCTGCGTGAGGAATCCTGCTCCTGTTCCGTCAGGCCGAACTGCCGGGGATTCGCCGGGCATCCCACAAGGCTCACCTGATACTGATAACATTTTAATCCGGGCCGGGGATATTTCGTCCACCCGATCGGCGGGAATCCGTCACCTTCGCACCGATATTCGCAATCCACCACCGTCACCGGGCCGCTTTCCTTGGTAAAATATTGTTTGTAATCCAATCCGTCACCTTTGATCCGGCTGCGAAACCGGCATCCAAGGAAAACCGCACCGGAATCTCTGGTGTCATACAAAGGTCTGCTTCCATAAAAATCAAAATCACATTCTACATACACCGCCCTGCCGTTTAACGCATCATCCGTACTTTCAAAATGACAATGAACATACAGACACCGCTTTCCTCCACAGACAGGACACAGATTCAGTCTGCTGACAAAACTGCAGTTTCTTGCAAAAAGCTTGTCCCCTGATTGTCCCGCCAGCTGTGCCTGGGTGATAACTCCCGTGCGCCGCTTATGCCCCAGCGTCGGACAGGACGGATAATCCAAATCCACACTGCAGTAATTCCCCATGGTCAGGTTAGCCAATTCCAGATGCCTCACCTGAAAAAAGAACATGGTATAATTTCCTTTCGCTCCGTGAGACTGCCCTCTGTTCCCGGCCAGTACTACCTCAGACGGCTTTTCTGTCAAACCTGTCAGCTTAAGAGAATCACAATCCACCACCATACCATAGGGTTCCCCATACCCTTCTTCAGGATACACCGTATCCTCTGCGTCCGGGTCATCTATCCAATACACGTATGGCGCAATGTATACCGTTATCATGCCGCCGAAAGACTTATCCCTTTCTGACAGCTTTGCACCCGGTTCTTCCTCTTCTGCCTGTTCCTGTCCTTGCGCCTGTTCCTGTCCTTCTATTCGTTCCCGCCCTTTGGTTCGTTCCTGTTCTCCTGCATGTTCCTGCCCTCTCGCTTGTTCCTGCCCTTTGACCCGTTCCTGTCTTTTGGTTCGTTCCTGTTCTCCTGCCCGTTCCTGCCCTCTCGCTTGTTCCTGCCCTTTGACCCGTTCCTGTCCTTCTATTCGTTCCCGCCCTATGGCCTGCGCATTTACTGCTTCCAGGGCCGTTTTCAGATTACGATAAACATGGGCATACTTTAGAACCGCATCATCCTTCATTCTGCCATCCAGGAGAAATGTTCTGTCGTTCAGGTCAATCCGTTTTCCCATATAAATAAAATAAGTCCCATGAAAAGTATAGGCATCTTCATACTGCCGAAGGCATACAGCATTCTCCCTGCTATCCTGTATCACCGTACCCCCCGTCACTCCCCAAGTATGGTTCTCATATCCACAACCACCCACTTGCCGTCAATATTGACATAATAATATTTATCATTTGTCACAACTGTCCTGACTTCACCGGTCTTGGTAAGTACCATGGTCTTCTCAAAGTACACATCACATGAGAAAAAGTCTTCGGAGTATCTCACATAATTGCTCACGCTCTCATTGGCAAACGTAGGTGTCTGATGCTGGCTGTACATCCACAAATCATTTCTGCGGTAATGGTCAGCCTGCTCTAAGAAATAAGAATCCTTCGGAAACATATACCTGAGAGGCTGCACACTGTTTCTGCCTCCGGCCAGGTCTCCTGAGAAAAAGTCCGAATAATTCTTGGCATTCTGCAATACATAGTCGGCCAATGCATCCTCTATCTGACCGGCCGGAAAAGCAAGCGCTTCTATCACGCCCTCTTCTTCCGTATATTCCATCTCCCGGCCATAACTGTCCCGTATCACCACCTCCGGCGCCTCGAACAGCTCTGCTACCTCATACTCCACAATATAAGGCACCTCCACATATTCCGCCGCATATTCAAATTCTTCCATGTCCCATTCACTTCCGGTCAGCTCCCGTTCATCCGCAGCAACTCCGTTGATTTCAACAGTACAGCCTGCAGGCACATGAATCAGCAGATTCTTTTCCCCTGTGTCAAATACAGGCTCCACAGAGGAAATCTCCCATTCCTGTACGGCAAGAATAAACATCAATGGCTGAGATGATACCTCCCTTAACGCTATTGACGCCATTTTCCTGTCACCGGCATAGATATTATAAACCGGTTTCTGCACATCATAGCTTCCGGATGCCTTCTCAAAACTGATATTCTGCCCGGTAAGATATGACATATAGCGGTTTTTCACAATATCCATATCCTCAAATCTATTCCCCGCAGCAGGAAAAGTAATCATCTCATCAATCTTTCCCTCTTCTAATTCCGTGACAAATGCCTCTATAACACGTTCCGGCTGAGAAGCCTCATATGTAATCAGGCAATCCCTCACATACCCAAGCACATATGCCCAAAACAAAACCAGTGCCGCCAAAAATATAAAATATCCCAGCAGAAATACCGGAAATTTCTTCTTATTACCAGTCATCTGTCAATCCCCCTTCTTATCTACCACAAATGCTGTGGGCAGCAGCCAGGAAGATGTGGCATAATATAGTGTTACGCTGGACATTTCATATGCGCCGTCATAATACATGGCCGAAGAACTGCCGCCGTCCAGATTCGCTGCATTTACCGCACCGTACTCCTGCATAATAGAAATCAAATCTCTTGCCGTAGCGCCCAAATGTCCGCCGGCTCCCCGGCCATCCGTTACCAGCAGAAGCACCGTCCCGTCAGCCTTCTGTCCGATTGCCGTCCGCGGATTTGCTCCGCTGCCGCTGCCGCTGAATTCCGTAGCGGTACCATTGATAATCAGCTTGGTAAAGTGATTGTCATCCCCGTCATCAATATCCTTAAAGCTCACGGCATCCCGGATCTGATTTTCGGCAACGAAGGCTTCTACCTGTCCTGCAGACATAGTGCCTGTATCTGCTATAATGAGCACATTATCCTCATTGAAGCCAATCATAACATCCCCGGCCTGCGGCACATTGTATTGAATCTCTCCATTGCATACCACAAGCCCCTTAGGCTGTCCGCCCCAATTGCCCAGGGATTGATACTCACCGCCGTTCACTCCGCCGATACAATCCTCCTGCTGCACCAGCTGCTCCAATGTCAATCCGCTCTTACTGTGCGCATCATCAGACCAAGGATAAATTGTGGCAAGTCTGATTCTGGCAGGATCGCGGACAATCATCAGCTTGGCAAAAAAGGAATGCCCTGATATCTCCACTATCTCCACATCCGGAAGCTCCTGCTCTTCCTCATCAGGACTCACGGCCGAACCCTGCACCGGAATCACAATCATATCAGGATTCACCTCTTCCTCATTGTGGGTCATGCCGTTACGGCCGGTAATGGCAAGGATTTCCTCTTCGCTGAAATACCAGGATGCCAGGAATTTCATCTGGCCGGTCTCCAATATGGTTGACACGAACAAATCCCTTGCAGCAGGACTGGGGCCATGACAAATCAGCCACAGAGCAGCATATGCACCGACAAATGCTATCAGCAGAAAAGACATAAGTACCAGAAATAATCTGCCGACAAATTTCAAAACTTTGTGTGTCTTTGGTTTCTTTTCTTTTTTCATAGTTTTCCTCATTTCTGTGCTTTTCTCTTAAACCTGAAGAAAAAGCATATGTAACTCAAAAGTATTATAAAATGAAGCCGCATAGAAGTCAACCAGGACTGCACAAGATTCGGAAGGCGGTAGTGACGAGTGAACGGTAACGATATTCTGCTGCAGTTCAGCGACCTGTCTGAACCGTTGTGATATTTGTGCTGCTGCCCACTCCGTTCACAGCAGCAGGCCTTCTCGAAGGCTTTGGGCACAGCTTGGATTTTCCCGGGGATTATATCGCATAGACAGGTATTTTCCTGCAGTAAAGAGAAATCCCAGGTCCGCCTGTTATGGCTGCCTGGGAATCTCTATTGTCACCTGCTGTTTTCTTCTCTCTATTATCTACTGCTCCCTGCTTCCCAAGGTTAGTTCCAGATCGATGGTTTCATATGCACCGTTTACAAGACGCTGCACCGTCACAGTCACAGTTTCTCCGGCTCTGTAATATCCTACTGTTTCTGTAAGTTTTTCACCCGTGGATACCTTCTGGCCGTCAAACTTCACAATGATATCATACTTCATCATGCCTGCCTTCTCGGCTGCGGAACCTTCTTCTATCTCCTGTACGGATATTCCCTGTGGAATCCCCAGCATGCTTGCATACTGCGAGGTAACATCCCGCATGGATATGCCCATATAGCCTTTTTCTTCTTCGGCCACCAATTCCGTCCTGGTCTGGCGCTCCATCAATTCCGCAATGATCGGGCTGGCAGAACTAATGGGAATCGCATATCCCATACCCTCCACGCTGTAACCATCCATTTTGCTGGAGTTAATACCAATCACCTCACCATTGATATTCAACAACGCGCCGCCGGAATTACCGTGGTTAATCGCTGCATCCGTCTGAATAAAGATACCTGTGGAGCCATCCTCCGCCGTCATCTCACGGTTCAGAGCGCTTATCATGCCGCCCGTAACAGACTGGCCATATCCCAGCGCATTACCGATAGCAATGACAGGAGAACCAAGCTTCAAATCATCACTGTTGCCCAAAGTAGCAACGGTAATGGCGCTTCTGGTTTCTTCGGACAAAGCATCCAGCGCTACGGAAATCACTGCCAGATCCATTTCGGAGTCCAGCCCTTTTACATTGGCGGTAGCGGTGGAGCCATCTATAAAAATAACCTGCAGCTCATCCGTGTCCTCCACCACATGGTTGTTGGTCACAATCAAAAGTTCACTCTCGTTTTCTGCTAAAATAATTCCTGAACCGCTGGATACCCCAGGCTGGCTGTAATCATATCTCTGTCCCCAGATTGTCATACCTGTGCCGGTATTGGTATAATTATTGATGATTGACACCATGGCCGGCATTACTTCCTCTACCACTTCAGAGACATCATCCCTGACATAAGTAATCTGATTGATATTTGTCAGAGGACCATCGCCCCCTATGCCCTGTATCTCTTTCTGATCCGTCACAACTGCATCCTGATTCTCTGCCGGAATGAACTGCTCCGTCCCAACCTTCACTGCATAGAATCCGCCTCCTGCAAACAATCCAAATGCCAATCCCATTCCTGCACTCAGCACCACCTTGCGGACACTGCCCTTTTTCTTCTTCTCTTTTCCGGCACTGCTTCCGCTTCCTGCTGCCTGCTCTGAATTTACCGAATGATCTGCGGCACTGCTGGTCTGGTATTCTGTATATCTCCCTGTTTCTGAATTAGAATAAATTTCATTATCGTACATAACGATTACCTCCTCGAAAAATACTGTTTCATTTCCTTTGATGAACACAGTATATCTCGAAATTGTGACAAAAATGTGTTTTTCTTTTGAAAGGATTGTGAAGATTGTTTGTGCCGCTGGAATTTCATATTATTCAATCGTTACGGATTTTGCCAGATTCCTTGGTTTATCCACATCGCATCCCCTGCCCACTGCCACATAATATGCAAAAAGCTGCAGCGGAATAATAGCCAATGAATTAGCGAAATACGGATTGGTCTCCGGAATGGATACCACATAATCCGACACTTTTTCCATAGCCTTATTCTCTTCATTGGTCACTGCCATGACAAATGCACCCCTTGCCTTTACCTCCTGAATATTGCTGATGGTCTTCTGATAAAGTTCCGGCTGTGTGGACACAGCTACCACCAACGTTCCGTCCTCAATGAGCGAAATGGTTCCATGCTTTAATTCACCTGCCGCATACGCCTCCGAATGAATATAGGAAATTTCCTTTAATTTCAGAGAGCCTTCCAGAGAAATAGCATAGTCGATGCCCCTTCCGATAAAGAAAATGTCCTTTGCCCCCAGGTAGCGATTTGCAAAATGCTGTATGGACTGCTTCTGTGCCAGCAGGAGCTCAATCTGGTCCGGAAGGCGGCGCAAATCTGCCAAAAGCCCTGCAAATACCTCATCGGACATCAATCCTCTGACCCTTGCAAATTTCATAGCCAGCAGATAGAGCGCCGCCAGCTGTGCACTGTACGCCTTAGTAGTCGCTACGGCTATCTCCGGCCCGGCCCAGGTGTACAGACAGGCATCAGCTTCCCTGGCAATGGAGCTTCCCACCACGTTTACAATACCCAGAACCTTATAACCTTTGGCTTTGGAATCCCGTAACGCCGCCATTGTATCTGCGGTTTCTCCTGACTGGCTGATAACAAGCACCAGACTGCCCTCTCCCAGAATCGGGTTGCGATAACGGAATTCACTTGCCAGATCCACTTCTACTGGTATCCGGGCCAATCCCTCCAGCACATATTTTCCCGTGACACCTGCATGGTAAGCAGAACCGCAGGCAACAATATGAATCTTTTGTACTGCCCGGAGTTCCTCGTCCGTCATATGCAGCTCTTCTATAACGATATCGCCCGCATTCTCTTTTGCTCCCTGAAGCCTGGGAGAAATGGTATCTATAATGGTCTTGGGCTGCTCATACATTTCCTTTAACATGAAATGTTCATAGCCTGCTTTCTCTGCGGCATCGGCATCCCAGTCTATGGTAACCGGCTCTTTCTCTACTTCCTCCTCATCCAGTGAATAGAAACGCAGACCGTCCCCGCGAAGCGCCGCCACCTCCTGATTGTCCATATAATAAACCGTTCTGGTATATTTCAAAATGGCAGGAACATCTGATGCAATAAAGCTGCCGGTCTCATTTCTTCCCACAATCAATGGGCTGTCCTTGCGTGCGGCATAGATTTCTTCCGGGTGATCCGCGAACATAATCCCCAGCGCATAGGCTCCCTCTACCCGATGCAGTACCTTTGTGATGGCCTCCAGCGGATTCCCCTTGTAATAGTATTCCAGCATATGTGCCAATACTTCCGTGTCCGTCTCGGATACAAATTGAAATCCCTTATTCTTCAGCTTCTTTTTTAAATAAATATAATTTTCTATAATTCCATTGTGAACTACCGCAATGGTTCCTGCGGCATTTGTATGAGGATGGGCATTGATATCACTGGGCGCCCCGTGGCTTGCCCATCTGGTATGTCCGATTCCTGCAGACCCCGGCATATCTTCTCCTCCCCTGGTGAGATTTTCCAGAATCTTCAGTCGTCCAATGGCTTTCCGGGTGTTAATCTTCTCCCCGTCATAGATTGCCATCCCCGCCGAATCATACCCCCTGTACTCCAGTTTTGCCAGACCATCCAAAATAATCGGCGCCGCCTGAGCCGACGGCTCTTTTCCAATATAACCTACAATTCCACACATACTGTCCTCCTATTCCAGTTCCGTCTCTTCACTTCGGTGCCCCTGAAGGGAAGAAAATTCCATCTGCATAGGGCGCAGCTGTAATTTCCTTCCGGGCACCTCCGTTCCGAGACTGTTTTAATTGCCGCTCGCGGCAATTTGTTCCGGTCTCTCCACTTCAGCCCCCCTTATTTCTGCCTCCGTTCCGAGACTGTCTTAATTACCGCTCGCGGCAATTTGTTCCCTGCTTCCAATACTCCTGATTCATTGTAATACGCAATATCAAACGCTCAGGCATAGACTTATAATGCCTTCCCATCAGATATCCTGCATACTTGAAGCCGCATTGAAGGCAGAAGCCGGGAAATTTGCAGAGGCATTTTCTATTCCGAAGATACTTCCACGCTGCAACTGCCAGCTTCTTTCCCTCCGCTTCCGATGCCACACCTGCAAATACCTCCGGATGATCTGCCTGTGACACGCCCAAATCAAAATTGCGCCGCAGCTGCATCCAATTAGTGTAATTATGAGAATGCACCACTTCAGCCTCAGCCGCATAGGCTACCCCATATCCTGCCCTAATCACCCCTGCAGCATATATCATATCCTCATTAAAAATTGTATGCCTGATAAATCCGCCCGATTCCTCATAGACATCCCTCCTGTATGCAGCACATACATTGGAACAGAAAAAAGTCTTAATTCCCAGCCTATCCAAATCCGCGGCTGTCTTTACCTGGGATTTGGCCGGGTAATTGTATCCTCTGGATATCTTCTCAAATTCCGGGGCATTTTCTGCGGATACCTGCCTGGCATATGCCACTGCCACCTTTCCCTTCAGGGCTTTAACCAAATGTTCTATCAGATAAGAATCCACAGGCCATGCATCCTGGGTCATCATCACGAAAACGTCCCCATGGGAATACTGCACCCCCTGATGCCGCGTTCCTCCATGGTCAAATTCCCTCTTAGCCAGATGATGTACTATGACATTGGAATATTTCTCTCCAAACTCACTTTCGGACACCAGCCGTTCAAAATTTTTTTTCCCTGTGTTCATTAAAATAATACTTTGAATCGGCACTGTCTGCCCCTGCAGCCTGTCCAGAAGCGCAAAGAGAGCCTTGCCCGGTTTATATATAGGAATAATCACATCAATCTTCAAATATCAGCACCTCTTTTTATCTCATGGAATCCGTCCTGCAAAATGAGAAAGGGAGCCCAAAGCCCCCTTCCCATACGTTTCACCCCAATACAATCTTATTTTTGAAGATATGCGGCTGTATCCGACTTGATTTTCTGACTGTATTCCTTTACACTATCCGTAACCGTATAATCCTGATCATCAAACAGGAACTGGTGCAGCCATACCACATTATCCTCCAGACTTGTGGGGATAACACAGGCACCATAAGCGCCGACATTGGCATTTCCACGCATATCAGCCTGAGGGAAGCCATCTTCCTCCACAATTTTGTAATTACCGATATTCTGCAGCAGCTCCAGAATATCTTTGGAATCAAGGCTGGTATAAATATTGCCGATACAATCATTAAATACCTTAGTCAGCGTAGCCAAATCCGTTTTCTTCGCCTGCTCTTCAATCGCCTTCAGCACTTCCCTCTGACGGGCAGTACGCTGAAAATCACTGCCTGCGGTCTGACGGATACGGCAGTAAGCTGATGCCTGCAGACCATTCAATAACTGGTATCCTGTATTTTCAACCGGTGTATAGTCACATTTCAATACATTTGCCACACCAATCTGATAATTATTGATATGTTTAATTTCTTCACTGTCTACATCCACGTATACACCGCCCAGTCCGTCAATGACACTGCTCAAGCCTTTATAACCCACCGCCACAAAATTGGTAATGTTCATATCCAGATTCATATTCAGCATCTTAACCGCCTGCTCTGCACCGCCAAAGGAATAGGCTGCATTACATTTCTGATATTTATCCGTACCGATATTAAGATAAGTATCCCGGTAAACGCTGACCAGCTTAATATCCCCTGTGTCAAGATTAATGCTGGCAATCATAGTACAGTCGCTTCTGCTGTTGCTGAACAGCTGGCTGTCCGTCTCCGCATCCAGGCCAAACAATGCTATATTCATATAGCCATGCATGGTACCGCCTTCTTCTGTCTGCTGCTCTATCTCTTCATGTATCTCTACCTTTTTCGGATCCAAATTAGACAACTTGGGTCCTTCGCCAGCCTTGCTGTTCATCACAAGATACAGAACCACCACCATAAAGATGATAATAATGATCTCCACGACAAACAAAATAATTTTTCCCTTTTGATTTGCTCTTGTTCTTCTCGCTGCCATAATACCTTCTCCTTATCAGTACGCATTTTTGTTGATAAACCCGGTGAAAAAAGTCATCAGAATTATCCTTAAATCAAACCATATGGTCCAATTCTCAATATAGTATATATCATATTCAACCCGTTTCCGAATGGAAGTGTCCCCCCGCAGACCATTTACCTGGGCCCATCCTGTCAGCCCCGGTCTTACCTGATGCTTTACCATGTACCTTGGTATTTCTTCCTTGAACTTCTCCACAAAAAGCGGTCTTTCCGGCCTGGGACCCACCAGGCTCATATCCCCTTTTAAGATGTTAAACAGCTGAGGCAGCTCATCCAGACTGGTTCGCCTCAGGAACTTTCCCACAGCAGTGACCCTGGGATCATCCTTCACCGTCCAGGCTTTCTTCTCCTCCTTGGGCGACTGCAGCTCCATACTGCGGAACTTATACATATAAAAAGAACTGTTATGAAGCCCGACCCTCTCCTGCCTGAAAATAACAGGGCCGCGGCTGGTAAGTTTAATCAGCAGCGCAGCAGCCAGCATAATAGGTGAAGTAATCGCAATCCCCACCAGAGAACCCACAATGTCCATAACACGTTTTAAGAAAATATTCCCGGTATTCGTCAAAGGTACATACCTGATATTCACTACCGGAAGTCCCATTAAATCCTCTGTATAAGGTTTGCTGGGAATCAAACTGTTGTAATCGGGAATAAATTTTGTGTGCACTCCCGACTTTTCACAGACGGTCACAATACTTTCCAGATAGTCATAATCCTTCAGCGACAATGTAATTGCAATCTCATCCATCTTATTCTCCGGCAGAATAATTTCCAGATTTCCCAGACTGCCAAGTACCTTCACTCCTTTATACAGTGTGCCCGCCGGAATATGATTGTCCAATATGCCGCAGGCCACATACCCCCACTGAGGATTGTCCGTCAACCTGTCAATATATTCTTCCGCCGCCCTGGAATACCCCACCAGCAGGATATGCTTCAAATTGTATCCCCTGGAACGGATAGTATGCAGCCCCTTGCGCAGCGCCAATCGAAAACAGGATGTAAAAAACACATTAAAAACATAAAAAAATGCCATCACAGAACGAGAAAAATTAATCTCACGGATGATCATATATAATATAATAATTAATGCCATGATTCCGATGGTATTCGCCTTGATAATGCCGTAAATTTCAAATCTCCGCCGCACCGTCCGCTTGGGAGAGTATACGTCATTGGAATAATACAGCAGCATGTACATGGGAACCAGAAATGGCAGCAGCATAAGGTAATCGCCTGCCGGAAGCACCCCCACACCCGGCCCATCATTTAAAATATAAAATTTAAAAAAATAGGCTGACATGAGCGATGCCGCCGTAATCGCAGCATCCGCAACCACCATTAAGCGGTTGAATACCTTCTGATTGTCTTTTATCATAAGCGCCACCTGCAATATACCTTACTATATTATTATAAAAAGTGCAACTTAGGAATTTATGAAGCTGTTTCTTAATATTTCTTAAGAATTCTAAGGGTATTGAGATAAAGCTGCCACTGTATAGCGAAACAATTTCCCAGTTTTCCCCGGCCCGTCCTGGGATGCCTGGAATTGGCAAAAGATTTTATGAAGCCATCCCTTAATCCCTTTACATATATCATTCCCATTCCCTTCCTGCAAAAGAAAAGAAATTTCAGGAAAAATCCCAGCACCAGAAAAGGCAGATTCCAGAGTATCTGCAGCAGCGGCATATTTTTCGCAATGACATAGATACTGTTGGCGGCTGCCAGTGATGTCTTCCATGAATTATACCTTGAACCGCTGGTTCCGCTGCCGTAATGAATCACAGCCGCAGAGGGTTCATAATAATTTTTATAGCCGTAAAGCTTTGCCCGATATCCCAGGTCTAAATCTTCCAGATATGCAAAATGAGCCTCATCAAAAAGGCCGATTTGATCCAAAATACTTTTTCTGTAAATAGCAGCGCCCCCGCAGGCAGAAAATATTTCCGAAGCTTTTCCGTAATCTGCTGCAGGCTTACCCTTTCCCCTTGCATATGTCCATCCAAGAACACAATATCTGTCTCCGGCGTCATCTATCCGCTCCGGGTTGTCCCACATAAGCATCTTCCCACTGACAGAAAACGCAGACGGCTTATCTTCTATGGCATCATACAGCGACCTGACGAAACGGGCATCCGCCCTGGTATCATTATTAAGCAATAACACATATGGAGTATCCGCCGCCCGGATTCCCACATTGACCGCATGGCAGAAACCGGTATTGGAATTCAGCGCAATGGTCTTCACCTTGGGAAACTGCGAATGAATCAGTTCCAGACTTCCATCCTCAGAACCGTTATCCACCACCAGCACCTGGTAGTCCGGTGTATCCGCATCCTGATTCAGTATGGCATTCAGGCATTCTTCAATAAATTTCATTCCATTATAATTAGGGATAACCACCGTTACCTTCTTCATCCTCTCCGCATCTCCTGTCCAAGTTCCCTACACCCTGACTGCCTTATAAAACCTTCATGTCCTTCCCGCTTCCTGACATACCGCCAAGAGGGGATAACGCCCACCTCTTTGGCGGGACACCCCCACCTCTTTAGCGGGTAAACAATTACTGAACCGGCAGATACAATATACGATATCCTGCCTCCCTGACGGCGGCGCAGAACGCCAGGCTCAATTGTACCAAATCACAGTCCTCCGGCAGAAGAGCAATATCAAAATAATCCTTCCCCTGAACTGTCCCATATGGAATCCCTGTAATCCGCCGGAATATCTCCCGGCATTCTTCTCTCACCCGTATATTACGGATATCCACAGCAGCCGCTTCCTGCTGAAGCACCGCCCTGTGAAGATAACCGCTGTACCCTGTGGGCAGCTTCTCATAGAATACCTTTCCCTCTGCCGTCATTCTTCCCCCAACCAACCTGCCGCTTTGTACCACACTCCCCCCTATGACACCCACATCCTGTCTGATTTGAAAGATGCTTCCCTGATACTGCAGCGCATAAAACCCCAAATGAGAAGTATACGCCGCTTCTGCCTTCCACCCTGCCTCATTGACAAAATCCTGAATTGCCCTGCGGCCGGCCTCATAGGCATAGAGCTTGCTTTGGGGATTCTCCGCCGTAGAAGCCTCATGACACCTCCAATGATAAAGTACCTTGGGAATATGCACAATGGTTTCTTCCCTCTTCCGCAGTTCTGCCACACTCCGCAGCACCAGGTCATAATCCTGGGCGCCCTCGTATTCCGCTCTGAATCCCAGCTTCTGTATCAATTCCCGTTTCATAACCAGGAAATGGCAGACATAATTATTGCTCAAGAGCAGATCCAGATTAAAATCTTCTTTTTTATTTGGATCAAAATATATTGTCCCGTCCCCATTACATTTATCTTCATCGGAATAGAGCATCTGCAGCCCACACCCCTGCTTTTTTCCCTGTTCAATCTGTGCCGCCATCTCATATAAAGCATTTTCCGTCAACACATCATCATGATCCAGCAATCCCACATAATCTCCTGCGGCATAGATAAGCGCCTGGTTTGTATTTCCTGCAATACCTGCATTTTTAAGCAAATGAATATATCGAATTCTGGCATCCTGGATTGTCTCAGCCACCTGCTTTACACTGTCATCCTCCGTGGCATCCGCCAGAATCAACTCCCACTTGGGATATGTCTGCTGCTGCAGAGAATCTATCAACTCTCTTAAATACTTTTCCGCCGTTTTATATGCCGGCGTCAAAATGCTGAAGGTTACGGAAAAAGATGCCTCTTCCCAATGGCCGCGCTGCGCCTCCAACTCTGCCTCCGTGGGCGGAATCCATTCGTACCGCGGTTCCTTTCTTTCGTCCAGCCGCTCTCTCACAGCATACCAGGTTTTTTTTAAGCCATTACGACGGAAAAAATATACCGTTTTCTTTATGTCAGCCAGATTCATTCTATCTCCTCAACATCCCATCCTAAATCTTTTAATGCCTTGAGCGCCTCTTCCACGAAGGTACTGCTTCCTCCCTCTCCTATGAGGCAATACATATATACATTCATCTGTTCCGGATAAGTTTCCATCACTTCATTATCATGCACTACTGCCAGAATACCGCATAACACCCCACAGATTCCTGCTGCAATCACAATCCCTGCTTTTTTCCGCATATACCCTCCTTACCCGAATGTTACCATACACTGCCCATACCGGTTCTTATGATAGAAATAGTTCCCTGTCCAATTGTCACAGCCGCCATATTATGCCATCGAAGCATACCATAACATCCATAACAGTCCGACAGGGAACTTGGGGCAAAGCCACCAAGAGGGAACGAAGCCCACCTCTTTGGGCACAAACAATCAATCCATGATAAAACGCAGACAGCATCTCTTACAGAACTCAGGCAATTCACGAACCAACGCAGACCTGGAAGGACGCTGCACTTGCAGATTAGAGCACCGCTTTCAGATCCTCGGTTAATTTCTCCAATCTCGCCTGGGCATCTGCCAGACTGCTGCCTTTTACACCCATGTAGAACTTAATCTTCGGTTCCGTACCGGAAGGACGTGCGCAGCACCATGCATCCTCAGGCAGTTCAAAATACAATACATTGGACTTAGGCAGACCTGTCTTCCCTTCCCGGCCTGTAGCCATATCTACAATCCGGTCTGTTTGATAATCCCTGAATTTCAACACCTTCATATCTCCAAACGCCTTGGGCGGATTCCGGCGAAGCTTATCCATAATCTCCGCAATCTGCCTGGAACCGTCAATTCCCTTCAAAGTAATGGTATACTGCGACTCCTTGTAATAGCCATATTTCTCGTAAGTATCCAGCATCATATCCCACAATGTCCTGCCCTGTTTCTTACAGTAAGCTGCCACCTCGCACAGGCACATCACTGCCACAATGGCATCTTTATCCCTGGCATGCGTACCTGCCAGACAGCCATAGCTTTCCTCCAGGCCAAACACATAATTGTTACTGCCGCTCTGCTCGAAAAGCTTAATCTGCTCACCGATAAACTTAAAACCTGTAAGTACCTCAATCAGCTTGACGCCGTAAGCGCTGGTGATAGGATTGGTCATATTTGTAGTCACGATTGTGGTAACCAATGCAGGATTTTCCGGCATGGTACCTGTGGCAGTACGCTCTCTTAATATATATTCCGCAATCAGCATCCCTGACATGTTGCCGGTAAACGGTACATACTCTCCCGTCTTAGTATCTTTGGCGTACACACCCAGACGATCCGCATCCGGATCTGTGGCCAGCACTATATCCGCATCCTTTTCCTTTGCCAGGCGAAGTGCATAGGTAAATGCCTTGGGATCTTCCGGATTGGGATAATCCAATGTGGTAAATTGCGGATCGGGATTCTCCTGCTCCGGCACCACATAGACATGCTTAAAGCCAAGCTCTGACAAGATACGCCTTGCCGGAAGATTTCCTGTACCACAGAGAGGTGTATATACAATTTTAATGTCGTCAGCCATTTCCGCAATAATTTCCGGGTGGATGATCTGTTTCTTCAGCTCTGCCATATATGCATCATCGATATCTTTGCCTATCACCTGATACATACCCTTTTCCAAAGCCTCTGCCTTAGACATAGTTTTTACTGTATGATAATCCTTTATACTCTGCACTTCCTCAATGATCTGCTTATCATAAGGCGCTGTAACCTGTGCGCCGTCTTCCCAATATACCTTATAGCCATTGTACTCCGGCGGATTATGGCTTGCCGTTACAACAATGCCCGCTGTACAGCCAAGAGTACGAAGCGCAAAAGAAAGCTCCGGTGTAGGACGCAGAGAATCAAACACATATGCTTTGATGCCATTTGCCGCCAGGCACAATGCCGCCTCGTCTGCAAACTCCGGCGACATATTCCTGGAATCATAGGCAATGGCCACACCTTTTGATTCCGTTCCTTTCTTTATGATAAAATTTGCCAGACCCTGTGTTGCCTTACGGACGGTATACAGATTCATCCGATTGGTTCCGGCACCGATAATGCCCCGAAGTCCTCCTGTGCCGAATTCCAGCTCTTTGTAAAATCTCTCTTCGATTTCTTCCTGATTGTTGCGGATAGCAAGCAATTCATTCTTTGTGTCCTGGTCAAAGTAGTCATCTTCCAGCCAGAAATTAAACTCATCCATAAAACTCATTTTGCTTCTCCTCTCTTCTGCGCAGCTATTTCCTATTTAGAACAGACACACTATATCGCCATAGAATCCGCATTCTGCGCTCATACAGACCCCTCATATGAGAAAGCGCCCACCCTTTCCATATTTTAACATAATACCAGCAAGAATGCCACATAATCTTTGTAAATTTTATGACAAACCTTGTTTCGTTTGCAACGGTTCGGACAGGCCGCTGAACTGTTACGTCATCATAAAAACAGCAATTCTATCCATACGGCTTGACATGTCCCATGGTAAGTTGTATGATAAATCAGGTTTATGAAAAAGAATACATCCAAAACATATGGGTTCCCTGACATTCTGACGGAAATGCCTCGGATTACAAGGAGTACAAGAAAATGTCGAAGAAAAAATTTATCGGAATTGCTGCCGCAGTGCTTTTCATCCATCTGCTTTTGATTGTTTTCTACGGAACACAGAAAGAAGCCTTCCACGAAGATGAATATTATACCTATTCCACCAGTACCGGGCATAATGTAGCCAATCCCTATGGTGCCATTCAAGAGAAAAGCGGCATGGATCTGCAGTCCGATTTTTATGTGACAAATGAACATAGATTTGATTTTGGCAGTGTGGTCGACATACAGAGATTGGATGTACATCCCCCTTTATATTATCTGACCTTGCATTTTATGATGTCATTATTCCCGTACTCTTTTTACAAGTGGTTCGGCATTCTGCTGAACGCCTGTTATTCACTTGTATCATGCGGCGGAATCATTTATCTCATATATCAGATGGACAAAAGCAGGCACCGTTGTTTTCTGGCACTGCTCTCTGGTTTCCTCTATGGAATTCATCCCGCATTTATCAGCAATGCCATGTTTACCAGAATGTATTGCATGAGTGTCATGTGGACCGTTCTGTATGTAAATGTTTTTGCATTACTGATGCAGAACATAAGAAACAGCAGAAAACGCTTTGCAGCAATCACGCTTTGCGGTGCTGCAATCTGCTATTTTGCTTTTCTGACCCATTATTTCTGTCTCTATATCCCGTTTTTCCTGACCCTGGGATTCTGCCTCTATGTATTGATACGGCGACTGCTGTACAAAGAAAAATGCATTCTGAGAATGTTGATCTATGGGGTATCTCTATCAGCGGCAATCGGTCTTGGAATTTTGACTTTTCCGGATTCTCTAAGCCAGATATTTTCAGGAGACCAGGGGGAAGGCGCTTTTTCCTCCCTATTTGGATCAGATATGTTTACCCTGCTGAAATTATTCCTGCCTGTTCTCAATAAAAATTTCTTTGCAGGAATGTTATATCCCGTTTTAGGAGTCTTCACCGCTGCCTCATTGGCCGGATTCCTGCTTATCATAAGGCGAAAATACAGGGGCAGGCCAATGCCGCAGACCAATTTCGCCATTCTCGGAATTGGTTTAACCGCCGGAATAATCACAGTATGGCTTACAAGCAAGACATCCCTGTTCCTGGGCGATGCCTCCAGCAGATATTTTTATCCCGTTGCCGCACTGCTTCTCCCCTTGATCGCCTATACCATCGGCAAAGCCATATTACAGGCAGAAGCCCGTCTGCCGGGCAGGCATACGGGAGCCGTTCTCTCCCTCATCCTTGGCGCTGCAGTTTTGATACCTCCGGCTGTGGGACATCTGCAGGGAAATATACTGTTTTTATATCGGGAGAAAGCAGAAACCCTCCAGTATGCCCGTGACAACGCACAGTATCCGCTTGTTATGATATATGATTTTAACACCAGATATAAGACATGGTATATTGCTAATGAGACCTGGCCCTATGAACGGGTTATTTTTATACAATATAACGAAGAAGAAACTGTAATTGAAAATAATGCGCTGAAAACAGCCGAGAAATTAATCGTATATATGGATGGCCCTGAAGAGATATTGGACCGCCTGGTGGCACAGAATGAGCATATCAGTTCCTGGTCACTCTTACGCCATGATCTGCATTATTATGTTTACGTATTAGAATGAATCCTCATTTTATACTGCCGCCGGCTCATAGCTTCTGCCGCGCCGCCCGGCTCATGAGCGGCAGAAGCTATGAGTCGGCGGCAGATTTTATCACTTATGTGTATAATACACGTTTTCTACACAGCACTATTTCCCGACGGATGGGACAGCCGCCCATACAATGGTTCCTGTCCCCGCACTCCGGACATGCCTCCTTCAGAATATCTCTGAATGCCGAAAATTCCCTGCTCTCCCAGGCTTCCTGTATGGAATATTTTCTCAAATCCACACACCACCTCCTGTCCTCACAGTCGAAACTGCAGGGCAGCATCTTCATATCCGGCGTGATATAGGCTGACCATCTGGCCCCCTCACAGGTATCAATGCTGTTGAAATCAATTTGATTTGTAAACTGAACCAGTCCCGGTACCGTACAGGAATCAAATCCTATCTTGAAGGAATACTTTTTCCCGTCTATCAATGTGAAAAAATGCCTGACGTTCTCATCTTCACAGGTAAGAACATTCCCGCTATCCCCCAATCCTACAGGTTTATGCAGCAGAAAAATGACTGCATTGATTCCTCTGGGGAAATCACCGCGCTCCAAATGTTCTATGGCTTCCTGTATACTCTGTTTTCCCAGCACAAAATGAATATTTGTCTTAACACCTGCCGCCAGAAGCATATGTATGGCATCCAATGTATATGGACTGCGATACCAGCTCACAGCCACCGCACCGCAATACCTTTTACATAACCGTGCTGTTTTCTTCGTAAATCCGAATCCTGAAGATGTAAAATTGGGAACAATCTCATTTTCAACGCACAGCTTCAATATTTCTTCAAAGGATTCATGCTGATCCGGATCTCCTCTCCCACCCAGCGCAAACTGGTATACTTTTCCTCTGCACTGGTTCACGATACAGGTAAAATCTTCTATGGTCATATCAGGCTGCGCTTGATACAGACCATTTTGATAACATTGTACCTGGGATGATATACATTTTCCGCTCATACCATGGATACAATGTCCCATAATCCCCACATCAAGCAATTCCGGGAACTGTGCCATAAAAGGCTCCCTTCCCGTATCCCGACCCTGTTCCACTACATTACTCCTGTAATAGAATCCTGTTTTCTCATCGAATATTGATATAAATCCATTGACCGGATCTGCTCTTCTCCGCATCCGCTCCTCCCTTCCATTTTCACAGGCCGCCGCCCTGTTCAGCCGGAATATCAGCCTCCGGCACTCTCGTCTCTTTCTCCCTGTACAAACAAAATAAATTTCTCTGCAGCACTGCGGACAATCCTTGCAGGAATTGCCGTACACGCCGTATCAGTAATTCAGATCGGTATCAATCCCGGTGAAATTCTCACGGTCCGCCTCTTCCACTGCCTTCCAGAGTTCACAGTACATTTCCGCCAGGTCATATCCGCTTTCCTCGAAATCAACCCTCCCATGGTATATGCTTTTCCCTTCGTCAAGGGCCTTACAGATATCTTCCTTATAATGCTCCGGAAGATAATTTTCTTCCAGAAACCTGTCAACTTCCGTCTTTTCTATCAGAATGCGCTTCCCGAACATAGTCCTCTCCACAAACTTCACTATGGCTTCCCTCTGCTTCTCCGTCAACTCCTGCTTCCTCGCCAGGATAAAACTGCTGCTGCTGGAATTGGTCACAAAATCGGTTCTGATTTTCATACATTTCCTCCTTCATTTTTTCTTTTATCATAACAGGAAATGCTTCTTATGTCATTGGACGATTAGTCCTCAAATATACGTTTTATCATATATTATCCGTGTCTGCGGCTATTTTTTCTGAGTACTGATTTTACCGGAATTGTCCGGCATTATTTGTGTCAATATTGCCTATCCGGTAACGAGAACCCTGAACAGACAGCAGAATCATAAAACATCGGAGGATTATACTTTAGGACGGGTACAAAAAAACTAAATTTCAAAAGACTGAATTTTCAATGAAGACATTGACACAGGCAATGTCTTATGTTATCATATGATTACAGACAAATATCCTGCAGGAGATAAAATGTCTGAAACTATACTTTAATGAAAACTGTGATGGTTCTGCATATGGCTGTAACTTCCAATATTGGGCAGCCCACAGAGAAAGTGGGGAATTTAAATGAGAAAAAAATTAATAGGAGCTTTGCTGTCACTTACGCTGGCAGTATCAGCGGTATCTTTTGTGGGCAGTTCTGTACCGGCGCAGGCCGCTGGGCAGAATGGCATTGCACCTGCATCATTGTGTTATCATTGTTTTTCAGCACAACCTGTAGATAAGTCAGCAGAATATTATGAAGAAGCTACCAGTACGCATCATTATGTATATAAGGATGTAACATATGAATGCATATATTGCGGCCAAACTGCTGTAGCTCAGGAACAGGTTGGTTATGAAGAACACGACTTACGCGCCGCGAATTCACCATACAGGTTTGAATGCAGTCAATGCGGTTACCAGGAATAAAACCATAAAATGACAGCGCCGGGGTAAAATTTTGCAGAGAAAAACCGGCTGCTTACAACAGGATCAAAGGGGCAGATGCTTTTTACAAGGGCTTTGCCCCTTATTCATATCCCTCCATCATTATTCCTGTATCAAAAAAGGAGTTAAATTTCTATGAAGAAAATACATATTTTACTACTGCTGCTTCTGCTGTGCTGTCTCACTGCAGGCTGCGGCAGGGAAGAAGCACCCACCGGATATTATGATATTCTGTCAGAACGGCAGGATTTCTATGATGCGGCGGCCGGCATAGATGTGCGCGGCAATTTCCTGGGAATGCAGTTCTATCAGGATGAGCCGGTACAGTTATGGGCGCTGGCCGATCCCCTTGACCGGGAGAAGGCCGATATCTACCTGTATACATTGGACGGGGAGCGGAAGCGCATCATGAAGGGTCTGCGGGACGACTTCCTCTCCAGCTCCTACAGCGGCTTCCTGGACAAGGACGGAAATCTCTACTGCTTCAGCCGGATTAATCGGTCATTTGTAGTCATCAAGACAAATCCTGACGGAAAGCAGCTTTACAGCCACGAGGAAGATAGAGATGTGATACTGGCCGACATATGCCAGCTTGCTGACGGCAGAATCTTCTTAGCCTGCCAGGGCACGGGGGGCGGCACGTCCGCATATGTGCCGGCGGAACTGGACGCAGACACCGGCAACATATCAGATTCTACGGCATTTGCATATAACTCCACCCTGCGTATGGGCACGGGAGACGGCGGCCTGCTGTGCCTGAACAGTGAGAATATTTACCGGATTGATGTGGACAGCGGAGTGCGGGAAAACATATGGACATTCTGCGGGACTACCTACGTATTTCCGGAATCCTCTTCTTCCCAGACATTACTATTGTGGGATTTCAGGATGAACGAGAACGGATACCCGGAACTCCTCTGGGGAGAACGAAAGGGCGCAGGAAGTTTTCTGGAAACGCTGCATAAAGCGGAAGCGGGTGCGGACAGGGAGATCATTGTAGCGGAGGGGCTGTACTTTGATGACTGGCTGCTGAAAATGACCAGCCTTTTCAACCAGGAGAACGATGACTACTATGTGGCACTGGAGACATGCGGCAGCGATGGGGACATGGACGACTATACAATGAAGGCAGGCATCGAGGTAGCGGCAGGCAAGGGCCCCGACATCTTCGTAGGAAACCTGCTTGGGGAATACACCTATGGAATAGCACAAAAAGGAGGCTTTGTGGATTTAACCCCCTACCTGGAGAGCTCCGGCATTGACGAAAACGACTATTTTCCCGCCACCTTCGCAAAGTGGCGGCAGGACGACAAGATATACAGCATACTGCCATCCATTGACCTCATCAGTTATTATATAGACGGGGATGTACTCGGCGGAAACCTGCATCCGGACATAGATGCGCTTGTGGACGCCCTGCTGTCCTGGCAGGGGAATGCGGTATATATGCTGTTTCCGGCAGGCAGGAACGGTACAGGTCCCCTGGGCGTTCTTGAGATGCTCCTGCAGGGTTCGGAAGATATCTGGGGCGCGGTAGACTGGGAATCCGGCACATGCGACTTCGGCGGCAGCTTATTCGCCCGGATACTGGAGACTGCCAAAAGATACGGGAACGATTCCTTACATAACTATCCGGGGCTTTTGCAGTGGGAGTGGTACAACGTGTATCTGTATAAGGATGAAACCGTCCGGGAAAAGGAAGGGCTGGCGGCGGTGGGAATACTCTTCGATGACGGATGCTATCCGCAGATATATCCATACCATACCTATACCCTGTCAGTCAACATCAATTCCGCCCACAAGGACGGCGCATGGGAATTCATCCGGTTCCTGCTTGGATCTGAAGCGCAGACAGCCGCAAGTTCATGGGTAACTTACCCCTCGAATAAGAAGATCTTTGATGCGGTGATCGCAAAAGAACAGGCCGAAGGATACGGAGCGACAACAGAACGTCCTGAATATTTTGAACAGCGCGAGAACCACTACCTCACGGACGAACGGGTGGAATACCTGAAGGAAACACTGGAAAATGCAAGGTTCCTCCCCACTAAAACCGAGCCCATCCTGAACATTATATATGAAGAATCCCAGGCGTATTTTGCCGGGCAGAAAGACGCCAGCGAGGTTACAGTACTCATTGAAAACCGCGTGCAGCTCTACCTGGACGAAAACCGCTGAAACAAGTCTCGCAAAACTGCAAGGCGGCACGCCGCCTTTGGGGCGCAATTTTGACTTCGCGGCAGGGGCTGCCTGAACTGTTACGAAACAGCAATGCAGAAATGCTAAGATGCGCATCCGGCTCTTGAATCCTGCTGCCGGATGTGCTATATGAAATATAGAAAAAGGAAACGCCGTAATTCCAAAGCACTTGCTATTTTCGTCCCAATGCTACATAATGAATATATGCACTGTGAATAAGGATCTGTCCAGAAATAACTTGTGCAATTACATGCAAGTTTTTAGCTTTGTTTCCCGGGCTTACGAGAGTCAAAACGCACAAGTTATTTCACGACAGTTCCTAAGCACTAATCGAGGTACAAAATCAATCTATACACAGACAAGTGTATTCAGGCGAAAAGGAGTGTGGATATGAAATATTACAATGAACATATGGAAGACATTCAGATTGCTTATATCGGCGGCGGGTCCAGGGGCTGGGCATGGACTTTCATGACGGATCTGGCAATGGAGCCAGCCATATCAGGCACCATACGCTTATATGACATTGACCGTGGCGCCGCCAAATCCAACGAAATCATTGGAAACGCAGTCACCGAACGCCAAAGTACCCCCGGCAAATGGCGCTACTGTGTCAAAGATTCTCTGGCCGATGCCCTTGCAGGAGCGGATTTTGTGGTAATTTCCATTCTGCCCGGAACCTTTGACGAGATGGAAACGGATGTACACCTGCCGGAACGGCTGGGCATCTATCAATCCGTAGGGGATACCGCAGGCCCCGGCGGCATGATGCGGGCACTCCGGACGCTTCCCATGTTCCTGGAATTTGCCAATGCCATCAAGAAATACTGTCCTGACGCATGGGTTATCAATTACACCAATCCCATGTCCTTATGCGTGAAAGCTCTCTATGAAGCTTTTCCTCAAATCAAAGCCTTCGGCTGCTGCCATGAAGTCTTCGGCACACAGAAGGTTCTGGCAGGCATTGCCGAGGCAGAGCTGGGAGTGCAGGACATTGACCGCCGGGACATTCATGTAAACGTACTTGGCATTAATCACTTTACCTGGTTTGACTATGCCTCTTATCAGGGCATTGATTTGTTTCCGGTATACAAGCGTTATATTGATGCCCATTTTGAAGAAGGCTTCCTTGAAAAGGACACCAACTGGGTGAGTTCCACTTTCGGCTGCCGCCACAGGGTGAAGATGGATTTATTCCGCCGTTACGGCCTCATTGCCGCCGCAGGAGACCGGCATCTGGCTGAATTCATGCCCGGAAATGAATATCTGAAAGACCCGGACACGGTTGCTTCCTGGAAATTTAACCTGACAAGTGTTTCCTGGCGCAAGCAGGATCTTCAGGAACGCCTGGCCCGATCCCACAGGCTGGTAAACGGAGAGGAAGAACTTCCCCTGACCCCCACCGGCGAGGAGGGAATCCTGCTGATCAAAGCTTTATGCGGCCTGAAACGTGTGGTCAGCAACGTGAACATTCCCAACACCGGGCTTCAGATTGGCAACCTGCCTCAGAATGCGGTGGTGGAAACCAATGCCGTATTTGAAAGAGACTCCATCCGCCCCATTCTGGCCGGAAGCGTTCCCGAACCTGTAAGGGAACTGCTGATGCCCCATATCACAAACCACGAACGTATCATGCAGGCAGTGCTGACAGGCAGCATCCGGCAACAGCAGTTTACGGCAGGCGCAAAAGACGCAGAATACACTTATACAATTCCCATGCTGGAGAAGTCCTCCATAAACATCCCTTTGGTGACAGAGGCATTTATGGACGATCCTCTGGTAAAAGGCCGGGTTTCCGGGGAAGAAGTCCACAGACTTGTAACGGACATGATAGCAGCCACCCTGTAATCAGGATGCTTGTTGAAACATATACCACAGAAAGGACAGTCAAACTTATGCCCACACCCCAAATATACGAAATTCCATTGATATACAATATACTGCAGGAGCGTGAACATCCCCCGGTTCCCCCTGTAACCGTCAGTGTGCCCGGTTCCAAGAGCATCACCAACCGGGCGCTTTTGCTTGCCACCCTGGCAGACGGCACATCCACGCTGAACGGTGCACTATTTTCCGATGATTCCAGACATTTTCTGAAATGTATACAGGATTTAGGTTTTGAGACCCATGTGGATGAGGCAAATCGAACCATTGTCCTTCAGGGAAAGGGCGGCGCCGTCCCCTGCCATGAGGCTGACCTGTATGTGGGCAGCGCCGGAACTGCCGCCCGCTTTCTCACTGCTTACCTGGGGCTTTCCCATGGCATCTATCACATGGATGCCTCGGAGCAGATGCGCAGACGACCCATGGCTCCCTTACTGGATTCCCTCCGGGCACTGGGCTGTGAAATACTGCCCGATTCCCCTGACAATGAGGGGCATTTTCCTTTTACACTGCATGGCCGCGGATTTCTGCACAATTCTATTTCGGTCAATATAGAATCCAGCAGCCAGTTTCTCAGCGCCCTGCTCATTGTCTCCTGTCTGTGCAGGCAGGACTTTACCATTGAAATAGAAGGCACCCATGGGATGGCTTACATTCAAATGACCAGGAAAATGATGGAGCAGTTCGGCGTCCGTACCAAACAGCCCTCCCCCAATACCTTCTACACCGAAGCCGGACAGCATTATCAGGCACTTCAATATCAAATTGAACCGGATGTATCCGCCGCCTGCTATTTCTATGCCATGAGTCCGCTTTTAAATGTTCCTGTACTGGTGAACCATGTGCATTTTGATTCCCTTCAGGGAGACGTGGCTTTTATCAGGATTTTGGAACAAATGGGATGCATTGCGGAAGAAACCTCCCAGGGCATCCTTCTGCATCCTCCGGCAGACGGGACATTCCATGGAATCACCGCAGATATGTCTGCATGCTCCGATCAGGCAATTACCCTGGCCGCCATCTCCCCTTATGCCGATTCCCCTACTACCATCACAGGAATCAGCCATATCCGCTATCAGGAATGCAACCGTATCTTAGCCATTGTCACGGAGCTTGAGAAAATGGGCATCACCTGCCAGGCAGATGAGGACAGCATTACCATATATCCCGGTTGTCCGCAGCCGTCTACCGTGGAAACTTATGAGGATCATCGTATGGCAATGGGCTTCTCTCTTACAGGTCTGCGCAGTCCCGGCATTGTCATTGACAACCCAGGCTGCTGCCGTAAAACCTTTGAAGATTACTTCACCGTACTCGACCAGGTGATATCACAGCTCCGCAAATGACATCATCCGTAACAGGTCAGGCAGGCCGCTGAACTGTTGCAAAAAAACAGCCGTCCGGCAATCTGCTGATTCCCCGCAACGGCTGTTTAAAAATCCTACTGTTTTATAATCCTATTTATGATCCTACTGTCTTATCACCGCAACGCCATATCCGGGCAGCGTCATTTCTTCCCTGACTTCCCTATCCGTCACCATATCCAGGCCGTTGACACCTGCTATTTTCACCGGCTCCGTATTGCAGTTCAGATAGAATTCATAGCTGCCCTCTTCTCCGCTGCGCACATGGTACTCCACACCTTCCGGAAGCTTCCTGACCGAAATACCTGCATCCGCAAGCATCTTCTCGAACAATGGCCGCATCTCTCCCGCACTGGTTCTTGCCGCCACATAGTACGCATTGCCCTTTCCATGGCTCTTGCAAGTCACGGCCGCGCTTCCCTGATAGAAGTCATCCGTGTAAGTGCCAAGCACCTCCGCATCCTGTACCTTGAGAATTTCCGCATAATCCACAACTTCCCAACGGCTGCCGTCCTTCATTGCAATACCGTTTCTGTCGGACGGATAATAGGAATCAATCTCTTCGCTGACAATCCCGAATAATTCCTTCAGGCCATCCCCCGGAAAGCCTCCCAGGTAGCAGAGCTGTGCATCATCCACGTACCCTGTAAAGTAGGTGGCAAGCAGCTGGCCGCCCCTCTCCACAAAAGCTCTCAGGTTATCCGCCGTCCCCGGCTGCAGCAGATACAGCATGGGTGCCACCACCACATCATAACGGCTCAAATCCTCATCAGACCCCACTACATCCATATCTATGCCAAGCTTCATAAATTCCTGCCAGATACCAATGCAGGTCCTCTCATATTTCTTCGTCTCCTGGCCCAGCGCCTTCACGTCCCAAATGGCCCAGCGGTTATCCCAGTCAAACAGCAGCGCCGCCCTTGTGGAAACTGTAGTCCCTGCCACAGGTGCCAGCTTCTTCAGAAGTTCTCCTGCTTCCGCCACATCGCGGAACACCCTGCTATCATCTGTTCCGGCATGATCCACTACCGCTCCGTGAAACTGTTCATAAGACCCACGCCCCTTTCTCCACTGAAAATACTGCACAGAATCGGAGCCGCAGGCCACTGCCTGCACACAGGAAAGCTTATGTACGCCGGGACGCTTCAATTTATTCACCTTATGCCAATTTACCAGGCTGGGTGTACTCTCCATCATCATAAACGGTTTGCCACGTTTCATCGACCGCATTACCGCATGGTTAAAAGCCGTATCCGACATGGTCTCCGTGAAAGTCTCCCAATCATTATGATAACAGGGATAATTGTCCCAGGAAATCACATCCAGCTTCGGCGCCATTTTCCGGTAATCCAGCCCACCGAACAGCCCCATAAAATTCGTTGTAACAGGAATATCCGGCGTAACACTCCGCAGCACGTCTATCTCAAACTGCATAAAATTATTCATATTCCAGGTAGTAAAACGCTTCCACTCCATATTCAGCCCCATGACACTGGTTTCACCGTTTTCAAAAGGCGGCTCAATCTCGGAAAAAGTGTTATAATGATGGCTCCAGAAGGAAGTCCACCACTCCGCATTCAGTCTGTCAATATCATATTCATACCGCTCTGCCAGATACATTTGGAATTTCTGGACACACCGGGGGCAGAAACACTCCCCTCCCAATTCGTTGGAGATATGATACAGAATCACACCCGGATGGGTGCCCAGATGCTCTGCCAGCATTCTGTCAATCACAGCCACTTTCTCCCGAAATCTTTCGGAAGTCATGCAATGGTTATGACGTTTGCCGTGATGATCCCGTACTCCTCTGCTGTCCACGCGCATTGCCTCAATATATCTCCCGTCCAGCCATGCCGGACGTGCCCCTGAAGGTGTGGACAATATGGTGTAAATTCCGTTTTGATACAATTTCTCAATGATCTTCTCCATCCATTCAAAATGAAAATTACCCTCTTCCGGTTCATACGCCGCCCAGGAAAACACACCCAGCGTCACACAATTGACACCGGCCTTCTTCATCATCCGCACATCCTCTTCCAATATGTCCGGCCTATCCAGCCACTGGTCCGGATTATAGTCACCTCCATGAACCAAACCTCCAATTTGCGGAAAAAGTATTTTCTTTTCCATACGCTCTGCCTCCTATTCAATTCCGCAACCGCACTAGGTCAATGCTGTTATCGCTCATTTTTCAGATTTTGCTGTTCATCCTTCTTAACCACTGCCCCAATTGCCAATGACAGCAATTTTTACCTCTTGCAGCAATACATTCCAAATCATCTCTATTGTTAGCATACACTTTTCCCGAAGAAAAAGCAATACAAAAAACCTATACACTCCGGGCATAATATGATACAATGTTACTGTTCACTTTGAGCGGCGTTTTGTTGCATACTGTCCAAGCTGCCACTCCGTCAGCTCGGATTTTCATACAAAATACGCATGGATTGTTTGTGCCGCCTGAAAGAGGTTGGCTGTCAACAAAATACAAAGTTTAAAATAGAAAGTTTAAAATAGAAAGGGACACACAGTATGAGCAGGAAAAAAGTAGTAGTTTCTTTGGGGCATGACGCTTTAGGATATACGACAGGTGCGCAGAGGGACGCGGTAAAAGTGACTGCAAAAGCATTGGCAGATCTTGTGGAAGCAGGCTGCCAGCTTACCATCACCCACAGCAACGGCCCGCAGGTCAGCATGATTCATAAAGCCATGACGGAGCTGCGCCGTGTCTACATCGATTATACTCCTGCACCCATGTGTGTCTGTTCCGCCATGAGTCAGGGCTATGTGGGATATGACATCCAGAATGCCCTGCGCAGCGAACTGCTCTCACGGGGCATCTATAAATCTGTCAGCACCATTTTGACCCAGGTCACAGTGGACCCTTATGACGAAGCATTTTACGAACCTACCAAAGTCATCGGCCGCTATATGTCCAGGGATGACGCCGAAATCGAAACCAAAAAGGGGAATTATGTCAGAGAATATCCCGGCAAAGGATTCCGCCGTGTCATTGCTGCTCCCCGTCCCATTGATATTGTGGAAATTGATGCCATCCGCACCCTTGCCGATGCAGATCAGGTAGTCATCGCCTGCGGAGGCGGCGGAATTCCGGTCATTGAACAGCAGCATATCTTAAAAGGTGCTTCTGCCGTCATTGAAAAGGATGCCATCGCCGGAAAACTGGCTGCGGATTTATCCTGCGACGCACTGATCATCCTTACAGGCGTGGACTGTGTCTACAGAAACTTCGGAAGTCCGGAGCAGACGCCCATTGCTTCCATGACTGTGGACGAAGCAAAAGAAGCCATTGCCCAGGGACAATTTGAAGCAGGCACCATGCTGCCCAAGATTGAAGCCGCCATCAGCTATCTGGATAAGATTCCCACCGGCACAGCTTTGATTACCTCAATGAGCAGGGTAAAAGAAGCCATTCATGGCAATGCCGGAACTATCATCCGGCAGGCAGCCTCATCTAATTGATCCAATCACCGTCAGCAATGCGCCTGTCATAATACAGAAATCAGAAATATTAAATACAATACGCCGGAGGCGCTTCCATTTTACATTCAAGCTGAAATAATCCACCACATACTTCCTCTTCAGCCTGTCATATGTATTGCTGAAAGCGCCTCCAAGCAGAAAAGCCAGCCCCGTACGCATCACATGATTTCCCCTCTGTCCAAAGCTCAACAGGAACACCAATGTCATCAGCACAGACAACAGCAGGGACAGAACAGCCACCGTCCGCTGCCTGTTCTGCCAGCGATTGCATACAAAGCCTCTGTTATGATGCTTTCGTATCAAAATACGTCCGCCCAGGACGGAACATTCCCCATCCTCCGGTTGTAACACTGCGCTGCTTTTCTCTATTGCATTTTTCACCCGCAAATCCCCGATAAAAATAACGGAAATAATCAGTACACATACAAAATATATCATGTTATTCCCCCAGCACCTTAAGAACTGCCATAACTGCCGTCCTTCTTCTCTCTTGCCTTTCTTATTCAGAGCAGCATTTTTTATCGCCTGGCAAGGCTCTTTTACAGCTTCTTCTCAGCTTTATTTACCTATAATTCTAATGCAAATTCCTCAGCCTGTTCACCTTCCATTCTAATGCAAATTCCTCAGCCTGCTTACCTTCCATTCTAATACAAATTCCTCAGTCTGCTCACCGCCATCACCAAATCAAGGCTGCGGATAGTGCCCAGCCAGCGTCCATACCTGTGGACACGGGAGGACAGTCCCTCCTCCGTCAAAAACTGTTGCAATTTTTACTTTTTTGCTTTTCCGCCCACGCCTCCCAAAGCGTTTTCACCCGATTCTATTCCGCACTCCAGGATATCCCTCTCCCTACATTGGGCTGCACTGCACAATAGGTAGCATCCGCTACAAAGACTGCTAAAAACAGCAGACAGATTACTGTACGCCATTTTCCAGACAGCCTTGGGTATATCCTGTCATAAAGAGGCAGCAGCACACAGACCAATGCCGTCCCGGCCAGCCCGAAAATAACCGCACCTAACAGACAGACCCTCCCGTTGATGTTCATGAAATGTCCGCTGTAATCCCACCATCTGATGCCCCAGCGCAATTCCAGGAAATAACTGGTCAAATATTCCACACTGGAGCACAGGACAACGGATAAACCGAATACCAGAAAAGGCTTTTTCCGCAGGGTACGGAAACAGAAACACAGCAGCAGTCCGCCCACACCATAGATCGGCAGATACGGCCCCCTGTATACGCCCCTGTTAATAAAAGCATGATCTATGACAAAGAACAAAGCCACTTCCCACAGCCAGCCAATGAAAGCCAGCGAAAAAAACAGCAGCACATAATAATCAAACGGTTGAAATATCTTTTCTCTCTTCATGACAGTTAAGATAACCGTTTTTTAGAATTTTATCCTGTCCTCACCACCAGATCGCTTCCTGCTTCCACATCAAAATGATGAAAATAATTTTCCTCCATAGGAATCCAGCGCTTCTCAAACATAGTAAAATAACTGCCCTCACGCTCCTGCAGACGTCTCTTCTGCACCTCTTGGGAACAAGTCAGAAACACTTTCAGATCATAAGCTTCTGCCAGAAGAGGGTAATGTGAATAACTGCCCTCCACAACCAGCAGCGGACAGGGCGCAAGCCGTAATGCTTCTCCATATGCTCCCTCCTGACAGCAGTATGGCCGATACAACACCTCATCCCCCGACCGGGCCGGTATTAGAATCTCCGAATGCAGACGAGCAAAATCCATATTGCCTCCGGGTATTTCCGTCCAATTTTCCTCCCGTTCTTCCATGGGCAGGTAAAAATCATCCGTATGAACCACATTACAGGGGAATATTCCGGCAATCAGCTCCGCAAGGCTTGTCTTGCCACTGCCGCACCTGCCATCCATCCCCACAATGACAGGCCCCTTATGTCGGCTGCCCCTCTTCTCCGTCTGTTCCTGACCCGATGCTGTCCCCTGTTCCTGACCCGATGCTGCCTCCTGTTTCCGACCCGATGCTGCCTCCTGTTCCTGACCCGATGCTGCCTCCTGTTTCCGACCCGATGCTGCCTCCTGTTCCTGACCCGATACTGCCTCTTGTTTCCGACTCAATACAACATGTTCTTTAACTATGTCTCTTTTCCCTTCCATTGCCAATTGATATATTTCCCACAATACCGGAAAGTAAACCGCATATTCCTTCCTCAGAAGTCTGTAATGCGGATGATACGCCTCACGATAAGCTCTGCTGTGATGTACCGCAGGATATCCCTTTTCCTTCCACTGCTGCACCCACGCTTCCATTCCGGGTATCCCCAGGGTTTTTACCTGTTCCAGTTTACCCTGAAGCTCCTCCGATAACCTGCTCTTTTTTTCCGCATTGGATACGCTGCCCTGTTCCAATGCCGCGTCTCTTTTTATCAGCCCTGTAAGCTTTTTTCCCCCATCAGTTACGCCGCCCTGCCTCAATGCCGCGTCTCTTTTTATCAGTCCTGTATGATTTTTTCCCCCATCAATTACATCATCCTGCCCGGCCGTCAATACAAATAAATCTGCCAGCAGTTCAGCCGCTTCCGCGGACGGACATGCACACAAAGGAAAACGGCATAATCCGTTTCCGATGTCTTCCGGGACCTTCGGCAAAGCATCCTGTGCCATATGGGAGAATTCTTCCGCCATATATGCCCGGACCTCCTGTACATCCGTAATCATATGCTCCGGGCCGTATACACTCTGAAATATTAACTTTCCATAATCCTGTGGTTCCATCAACGGATATCTCTTCCTATGTTCCCACAGAATTTCCATAAAAGAATGCTCCATACTCTCCACCAATTTCTCACACTTTCTGACATGCCGGCCAAAGAGGCCGGCTTCATCCCCTCTCTGCGGCACAGGCAATCCGCCCTCTCTTCAATCATAATCCACCCCTACAAGGCAGAGCCCCTGCGCCGGAGCCGTAGGGCCGGCTTTCTGCCGCTCAGGATTGGCCAGTACCTCCGCCACCTGTTCCACACTCATCCTGCCATACCCCACTTCCAGCAATGTTCCCACTATAATCCTTACCATATTCTGCAGGAATCCTGTCCCGTGGAAAATAAACCGCAGGTAACCACCCTCCCGTTCTATCTCTATCCTGTCCACCAGCCGTACCGTTGACTTCTTCATCCTGGGATTGACACAGAAATTCCGAAAGTCATGCTCTCCTTCCAAAACCGCTGCCGCCTGCCGCATACACTCCAAATCAGGACGCTCTTCCAATGGGGTATAATACTTCCTGTCGAATACCGGCTTCACCTCCCCGTCATAACAAGTATAGCAATATGTCTTGCCAATGGCATTATAACGGGCATGAAACCTTGGCGATGCCTCACGCACTTCCTTCACCGCAATATCTTCCGGCAGATATGTATTCACGTACCTGCGAACCTCGTCGCATGAAAACTCCGTCTCCAAACAGGCATTGGCCACCATAGCCCTGGCATGAACACCTGCATCTGTGCGCCCTGCACCGATTACCTCTACCCGGCTGTCGCACATCCGCCCCAATACACTCTCCAGCTTCCCCTGTATGGTATTCTGTCCGGGCTGCCGCTGCCAGCCATAGTAACGGGTACCGTCATATTCTATGATAAATTTATAATTCTTCATGACAATCCCTCCGATCATAACCTTCTTCAAGTGCAGATTTCCCCAGGCAAAGTTCCCATGGCCGGAATCCGTTCTTTCCAATAACTCCCTTCACACCTGCCCTCGCCCTGATGATGCATATGTGCCAGAAATGCTCTTTGCATTCGCACATTACCTTTTCGTATGCACTTCTCTCAATTATTATATCGCCCTATCCAATACTTGTCAAAATAAAAGTCCCATAAAAAACGCTGCACTTCCCCAAAATACAAGGCTTTGCAGCGTTTCCATCTCTCTTCTTATCTTCCGGCTTCGCGCATTTCTTCTCTCTTACGCATCACCGCCTGGAAATTATCTTCCCGTTCAATCTTACACACAACCCTGAGGGCCAATTCCTCCACTGACAATCTCTGTTCATGATACAGCGCACAGTTCATAATCTCTATTATCTTAGGCAGATAAGCAGGGCCATACCCCCTGACGAACACCTTCTTCATAACCTCCATCAACAGGCAATAAGGTATTCTCTCCGGAACCACACCCTCAATCAAAGCTGGATATCCTGTTTTCAAATAATCTACCAGATTCTTGACAAGATCAGGATTCAAAATCTCATCATATTTTGCTGTCACAGTCTCCTCCAGCTTCTTAAGCATATAATCCACCGTATCATCATTGACGGTTTCCAGGACCTCGGAATACAACACATTATGATAGGCAAGAATCATAAATTCCTGACCTTTCAGCATCTCATCATCTCTAAGCCTGACGACGGGCAGAAGAATACCGAAACGGGACAGCTTTCTTCGCATCTTCTGAATCTTAGGCACAAATTTATTATCCACAAACAGCGGAACCAGATCCATGCTGAATACTAACTCCGGTGCTTCCATACAACTGTTCAAATTCCTGCCTATTTCAAGCTGCATTGCCCTTTCATCACTCCCTGCCCCGTCCTGCATCCCAATACCAATCCCCAGGAGATAATCCGTACTAACCTCCAGCAGCCGGGAAATGTCCGCCAGCATGGAAATATCCGGAAAACTGACCCCCCTCTCCCATTTGCTCAAAGCCTGCGGCGTAACCCCAAGCCTGTAAGCCAGTTCCTCCTGTGTCATATTCTTGTTCTGGCGGCATACGGATAACCTGCTGCCAATCTGCGTCAATTCATTCATCTTGTCGCTCATTATCGTTCCTCCTATTTTTAGTCGCCGCGCGACGGCACTAAAGGGTGAGGTTCTTTCGGCGCACACATGGGAGAGACAAATTTCATTCGTAAGTAATCTTATGAAATTTGCTCTCGTGCGCCTTCACAGCCTCACCTGTCCAGCTAAACATTTTTAATAAATGGATTGACATTTCTTAGCTGGACTATTTTAATTGCCGTTCGTGGCAATTTGTTCCGCATCCATCCACCCGGCACCGGAATTCCGGGGACAACCTTCCGTCTGCTCATCATCCGTAAATCTGCCGGACTGCTGTCCTGACAGATGCCGCAATTGTTATAAGATACTTATACTATATCGGAAACAAGAATAAATGTAAAACAACCATCCGTTCAGCCCCATCTAAACAAGCCACAGTTCAGCGGCCTGTCTGAACTATGGCTTGTTTTGACAAGGTTATCAAGATAGGAAAATTTCCTGACATACATCCAGAGACATGATAGTGTAAAAATAAAAGAGACAAATGAAAGAGACAATCACCAATTTCTAAATATTTCCTCTATTATATATAACATCTTTTTTTGGTAATCATCAATGGACTTAATGGTAAAAGCGTAAAACGGCGCATCATAGCTATCACTTTCTGCATTTATAATTCCTTGTTTATATTTTTCCCTTGTACCATTAAAAGGCTTGTCAAATTCAACATCTCCTTTAAAACAGCCAATATGTATAAATGCATCAAAAACATTATTACCACTTTCCAAAACCTTTTCTTTACACTTCTTATTTGTCGTCTATAATACTGACCATATATTTTGCTAATTTCTGAGGGGTAAAATATTGTTTATAATCTTTTACCAAGTTCATCTTTCATTTCCTTTTTTCTCAATGTTACTCACAAAAGTTATAGTGCCTCTCATTTTTAAACTATCATGTTCCTGGATGTATGTCAAGAAATCTGTACATAGCGATTGCCTCCTGCATCATATGGCAGAACTGCCATGCCTCTTCCCTGTCAACCGCCATGATTTCATCGGAAGCATAACACCGAAGCGCATCCCTCACGATTCCCCTATACACGGCATCTATATGCTCCACTCCCCATTCCCCTCCCTGACGCTTGGAAAACACCTGCCCCTCTTTCAGGAATGCCAATACTCTGCACAAATTCAACACAACATACACAGGATTCTTCAGGATATCCTCCCCGGCATTTTCTATATCGCTCAGGATACTGTCAACATAATCCTTCCTGGGCACCTGGGCAAATACCTCTCCAATCTGCTTTCCATACAGCACAATCCCGTAATGATTTATAATTGTAAAATGCGCTGCCAAATCCGGGTCAGTCCCTTTCATCCTGCTGATATATTCCTCCGGCGCTCTTTCAAACCAATCCAGATGCCTTATGGAAAAATGCAGCTCAAACGGCGTCGGATAGACAAACTCTCTGCAATATACCGCCTTCACCACGCTCATTTCAATTCCCTTTTCTGGAGCCGTCTTATTTAATCTCGTTACTTCCTCCATAAACTGCAGTTTCTGCCCATCGGTAATATCATCCTCCACCACTACAATCAAATCAATATCACTTTTATCCTGACAGAAACATCCCATTGCAAGAGAGCCATGCAGATACACTCCCGTCAAATTTCCCCCGAATATCTCCCTTGCTTTTTCCACAAAACAATCTAAAGTCTTTTGAACACTATCTGAAAAATGCACCGCCATCACGCTTTCACCCTGCAAAAAATATTATCATAGTTTCACCAATAAGGAACACATTTGTTATATTACTGCTTCTACCAACACCTTACTGCCAAATCTGACTTCCCTTACTCCTGCTTTTTTATGCTTGGCACCTTCCTTATATATGGCACTTTGTATTTGCTCTTCTGCGGCAAAAAGGTTATAAAGCCATGTCTCAAAAATTCGATTCGTGACCATGGCCTTCCCATCACAATCTTTCACATAGCCCAGCATCTGCGCAATATTCCACTCCCCGTCATATACATGATAGGAAAATCCCCTTCCCCCATACAATAACTCATATAACAGCTGACGCATATTCGGATAATCAGAAAGCTTCTTCCTGATATCATCAAATAATGTATTTGACTCAGATAATAATTGCTTTACCGCTTCCAAAACTCCCTGTCTGCCCCATACCGCTCTTTTATCAAGGTACCCTTCTGTTCCGGCTATCTTTTCATCCATGATCTTGCATAACCGGCTGACAAGAAACGGATATCCAGATGTATATTCATACAGCAGTTCTGCAATAGCAGAAATATCCATCCCTGTATGATAATCTTTTTCATACTCCGACAGCATACCAGCAATATCACCGACAGAAAATTCCATATCCACATCAAATTCAGCTGCAATATTCCATGGACTGTTATACTGTTGCGCTTCATCAGGCCGTATCTTCAGCTTTAGGTTCTTAATATCATATACACCGGACAAAACCACCGATTGAAATGCAGGCCGCTCCACCCGTTTGTGCTTTACTTCCACCTGTTCGCTCTTTGTACTACGCTTCCGCCCTTTCAAACTTGATATTCACTTCCGTATATTTGCCTTTTCCCCTCTTGTACTCCGCTTTTTGTCTGCTCCATTCCTGCCTGTGATGAGATCATAGCTCTCAGCTATCATGCGCTTCACATCCTCATCAGGAATACTGCCGTCGAGAATAATGGTATTCCAATGCTCCTTATTCTGATGGTATCCGGGAATCACCGCCTGGTATGCCTGACGCCAGAAATCACGCCACTGAGGGTCCACCTTTACATTCACCCTCAATGTCCCCTCATGCACATAAGTCCAGGCAAACGCCTTCTGATTCTTCCTGTAACGGACCAATACCCAATTATCATCATGAAAAGGCTTATCCACATAAGTGTCTGCAAATGTCAGTCCATAGGCCAGAATATCTTCCCTGGTAAGCATACAAACCTCCTGCCCTTTTTGAATTAGTCAACCGTTACTCCCTGGCATCCTATCATTGCAATTTAATAACTCCAATATACAGGGGATTCCATTTTCTCCATAGCGAATCTCCTCTTTAGTCATTCGTACTGCCCATAGGCGGCTTCCTCCTACACCTCTCTCTGTGTAGGATTCATGCAGCGCTGCATATCCACATTCAGAAGGGCTGCCAGATAACAAAATGCACTGTTAGACAGAATCATTCCCTTGCACTTGCTCATCAGCTGCATATCCAGATAATTCTTCCCCTTCACATTTCCTTCCACAAAAGTAATATTTTGAAATTTCGTCAGTCCCAGCTCTTCCCTATGTTCTCTGCACCATGGAATATCGTCGGAGAACACAAATGCATCCCATTTACTGCCCCCCCCATTTAAAAATTTTTCAATACACATGCGGCAGAATTTCGGTTCCATTGCCCATCCCAGGGTCACATAATCTCCCCTCCTGACGTGGACTGATACCGAATTCGTGTCCTGTATCTGCTTCAGATAGTCACGGTTTTTCGTGTCCGTCATCTCCGGAAAGCGGAATTCTTCCAGAAATTGTTCCCGATACGCCGCGAACCAATTTTTATTAATCCAATAGCCATGATAATAGATATCGCCCGGCATGTCCAGAATCTTAGGAATATACTCATTGCAGGGGAGGGAAACTACCTGCCCATCAAAAGGATTAAACGTTTTATGCCCTTCTCCTACCTCCGATATCATATACATCTCAATCTCATTCTCACACAGAATCTGAGGTACGCTCTTCCCCTTCCTGCGCTCCTCTAAAATAAATCCCCATACCTCATCATCAAAGCATTCACTGAGCATATGTGCTTTGATTCCAAATACTTTATCAAGCTCATACCCATTGTGCACCGTGTTCAATGCGAAATAAGAATCATCCATGTACATAATCTCCCCAGGATGGGATAGCTCATAGTACCTGGCGAAAATATATTGAAACGCCTGATTTGCCAGTCCTCCGTTTAGAAACTGTATTTTCATCTCTTCTGCCCTTCCTCCAATTTTTCCAGCAGCTCCTGCAGCTCCTCATCCTCCGGCAGAAATTGAAGCACCTGCCTGACCGCCGCAAGTGCCGCCTGTTCCTGGTGCTGTTCTATCAGCAGGCGGATCTGCACTTTCAGTTTCTCCGCCAATACTTCCATTTCCGCTCTGGCTGCCTGCCTCTCATCCGCAGACTGCCCCGGCACATTGGCACTTTTTCCTTCCCGGCCGCACACTGTCTGCCCCACATCTTCCTTCGGTAAGTTCCCTTCCTGCACACGGATTTCTTCTGCCGCTTCCGGTGCGGGCGCTGTTAAAACATGGTATAACTGCATCATTTTACGGTTCTGTCTCCCGTCCTCTGCTGCCAAAGCCTGAAAGTTTTCTCTCCATGCTTCCCTGAACCGCTCCGATGCAGAGGTATACCAATTCTGCACCGCCTCCATCCACCATGCAATGGGTTCTCGCTGCAGCAGAGCTTCCGCCTCCACCGCTTTCCGTGAACATAATGCAGCGGCAAAGCCCCAGCCCAGAATCATTTGATAATGATACATTTCAAAACACTGATCCAGAATTAATGTCTGCTGTGCCGTCAATTCTTTTGTATGTGCGGAATAATACTCTTTCTCCTGCAGATATCTTCCCAGGTATGCTGCCGCCTCCTGATATTTTACTTCCGCCTCTTCCAGAACACTCACTCCCACAGTTTCCTGGTACTTGTCTTCCACCCCTTCCTGCTTCTTCGCCTCCCACATCTGCTGACCGTCTGCTTCCCATGCCTTCCGGCCTCCGGCTTCCACCCCTTCCTGCTCCTTCGCCTCCGGCATCTGCTGAACGCCTGCTTCCAATGCCTTCCGGCCTCCGGCTTCCACCCCTTCCTGCTCCTTCGCCTCCGGCATCTG
>CAJUAP010000017.1 GCA_910584435.1 uncultured Acetatifactor sp. | reverse complement strand
GGTATGGATGGCCATTCGGCCGTTTCATGCCTTGAATATGGTCTTATTATACCATGATTACAGTTCAATCATGGTATGGATGGCCATTCGGCCGTTTCATGCCTTGAATATGGTCTTATTATACCATAATTTCATGCGCTTAAAGAGGGGTGTTTACACACCCTCTTGCGCATATGGAATCAGTAGTTGACACAATGAACTTCTGTGTCAACATTATACCATAATTTCATGCGCTTCAACAATCTCATTCAGAAATTATTTGTTATCCACTTCCTTATTCCGGAGATAATGTCAAGCACCTCCTGGCTGACAAACTCTACAGGCATCTCAAGTCCCTGCCCTTCTCCTGATACGGTATCAACGGATATTCTTTTCAATATCCGAAACCTTTCATCAGGCAATTCCATTCCAAGTATCGTAAACAGTCTTGTATTTTCCTCCAATACCTTTGCCGGTTCCTCCACAGAGAATTGTACTGTAATGACAGCTGCTTCTCCCTCGCCCGACAGTCCCAGCTGCAGTTTCGCCTGCTCCGTCTCCGCCGCAAAGCTCTCTCCACTCTCATCCCTTGTATGTTTCATGACACTAAGCCCGGCAAAATACTTCGCCGCCGTAAGCCCATTATCGTCAAACGGCAGTCTGAACTCACGAACGCTGCTCAAATCAATTCCAAACAATTCCTCCACCTGCTCCAGAGACATGTACATACTGCCTTCCTGCACCGGCACCAGGAAGCTCAATACCGTACTCTCTCCCAGAAGATTCCTTCTGATTACATTATAAAGCATTGCTTCATTTATCAAAACCATATCATCACTCAGATACAATTCTATGATTGGTTCCGCCGCATCCTTTGGATATATCAACGCATGTATCTTGTCCTCCCATACGCTGCCCCTTATGACAGGAGAATACATGGCCTGCTGCTCATACCCTGTAAGCTCTGCCAGAATCTCCAGCACCCTGTTCTGCCCGTCCTCCATCTGGTCTTTGTCTAATTCCACTTCTAATTCATAAGAACAGTCCAGAAAATCAAGTTTTTCTTCCAAAACCTTTGCCGATTTCCAAACAGGATAAAAATATAACCCTGCAATTATTATCACTACAGCCACAAACGCCAAAACCAGCACCGACAATAATCTCTTCTTTCTTTTTTTCATCCCAATCACCTTTCCTTCCATCCTTTCACGCCCCCAACCACATCGTGGGTTCTGGCGCATCCGAAAAATGCCCTGTCACCGATACTCCATCTGTTTTAGTGATATTTTATTCCGTTTTTTCATGCATGTCATTGGATAATCAGTCCAATATCATCCGTACTTTACGATACGGCTGACTGTTCCGGAACTTCAAACCCTTATCCTTCGCCGCATACCTGAAAAATGTAGAACTTCAAATAATATGACTGTTCTGCAGCCCAGAGAATGGGGTGATCGGCAGCCTGTGTGCGGAATTCCACCTGACGCAGCCGTTTCCTGGCTCCCTGTGCCGCTTCCCGGATAGTTTTGGCGAATAATTCCGGCTCCATAAAATGAGAGCAAGAGCATGTTGCCAGAAATCCGCCCTCCCGTACCAGCTTCAAGCCTCTGAGATTAATCTCACGATAACCCTTTACTGCATTCTTCACGGAGTTTCTGGCCTTAGTAAATGCAGGAGGGTCCAAAATCACCACATCAAATTTCTCCCCCTGCTCCTCCAGCTCCGGAAGCAGCGCAAACACATCCGCGCATTCGAAGCGCACCCTGTCTTCAAGCCGGTTCAGTCCGGCATTTTCCCTGGCCTGTTCTATTGCAAGTTCCGATGCATCCACCCCTAACACGCTTTCAGCCCCCGCAATACCTGCATTCAGTGCAAAGGAACCCGTATGCGTGAAGCAGTCCAACACCTTCTTTCCCTTACACAAACGCTGGATTGCGGCTCTGTTATTCTTCTGGTCCAGGAAGAACCCCGTTTTCTGTCCTTCCTCCACATCCACCATATACTTCACGCCGTTTTCTACAATTTCCACTTTTGTGTCAAACGGCTCTCCTATATACCCCTTACAGCGTTCCATTCCCTCCTGAAGACGAACCTTGGCATCACTGCGCTCATACACCCCTCGAATACTGATCCCATCCTCCGCCAGCACCTTTTTCAACGCTTCCACAATAACAAGCTTCCATCGGTCGATTCCCAATGCCAGGGACTCCACCACCAGCACATCCGAGAATTTATCCACTACAATCCCAGGCAGGAAATCCGCTTCCCCGAAGATCAGTCTGCAGCTGGAAGTATCTATAATCTGTTTTCGATATTCCCACGCATCCCTTACACGCCTTTCTATAAACGCCGCATTAATTACAGTATCCTTTTTTCTTGACATCAGCCGTACAGTAATCTTAGATTTGGAGTTGATGAAACCGACTCCCATATGGTAGCCGTCGAAATCATGGATGCTTACAATATCCCCATCCTCATAGCCTCCGGTAATGGACGCTATTTCATTGTCATATACCCACATGCCCCCGGCTTTCAGGACACGCCCCTCTCCTTTTTTCAATGTTACAATTGTCTGATACATCGCTCTCTCCTATTTGTTCTATACTATACCTGCAGCATAAACAACGATTTCGCGCATAACTGTCAAAGCTGCCATTCCGACAGCTTGGGAACTTCATGCAAAATTGCGCTCCAAAGGCGGTGTGCCGCCTTGCAATTATTGCGGGACTTGCGTATGCGCTTTCTTTCCGCGTTTTGTGTGCATTTTCGTAACAGTTCAGTGACCTGTCTGAACTGTTACACTCTTAAATAACTTTCTTCAATAATAATATTTTTTTACTTGACAATCAACCGATTTTTATATATTATTGTAGTGTTGATAATCGATGTGTGATTCAGCCCGGCAGTGCACTACGCTCGGAACATAAAAGGAATCGGTAAAAATTGCATATAGCGGCGCGTGGCTCAGTTTGGTAGAGCGCAGCGTTCGGGACGCTGAGGCCGCAGGTTCGAATCCTGTCGCGCCGATTTCCCCTTGAAAATGTGGACTTTTTCGGAAGTCCATGTTTTTTTGTCTTCTATTAACAAACATATAATTTCTTTTTATGCAATCATGCCAAAACTTCCATTTAGATAATGAAACAGGGCAATATCGCACAGACCAAACGATACCGCCCCATTTCCGAATCAGCAACACTATATAGGTATAAACTTGTACACACAAAAAATATTACCGGAACCATAACTGCAGAACAAAGTACCCTTGCCGCAATAAAATTTTTACTATTTTCTGTAATTGGCAATTAATTCGCTCTTTTTTAAATTTTACAGCAATTTTGTTTTTTCGTCAATATTTTTAATAATTTCCTAAGAATTTTTGTAACAGTTCAGCCATGCGGAAATGATTGTGCGATTTGTCTGTGGGAGCTTGCTCACAAAAGACAAATTGTACAATCATTTCCATAGGGCGGACGCCCGACATGAAATAAGCCGCCAGCAATGACTTGACAATATTGGTGAAAATATAAATTCTGGCGACTTATGAATGGCATGGCTGAACTGTCACAAATTTTTCTAAGTTTATTTTTTAAGTGGTCACTTTTTAATGTTTTTTTGTATATTATACTATATTTACAGCATATTACATATATCAGGCATCTTTAAATTATCAGAACCAGCCGTAAGCAGATCTGATAAATATTACTCCTTCTGATATTGAAATCGCCCTGATTTTTGGCAGATTTGCATATAGCGTTTCTGGAGAACACGTTGTAGACTGTATAGCAACTAACTTCCGTACCGTTAGCTGTTTCACCCTACATAACAGTAAGAAAACATCAGCAGTCCAGCGCCCCTGTCTGAACTGTTACAGGAAATGTCACATTTATTGCAATATTGTGAATATTAAATAAAATAAGAGGATATTATGGGAAAAGAAGATTATAATAAAGCGTTTAAATCAGGAAAAAGAGATTATCAGGCCAGGCTGCTTCGAGGAGAGAAACCAACACTGCAGGTACTGGATGATATTATGCTCAACAAAGACTCCTATTCCGAAGTCTCACTGGGTTTGGTACAAATCCCCACGGAACAGATTGCAGGGACCAAGACTGCGGGCAGGAGCAATTCCTTTGCAGGGAATTTTATGCCAATCCTGCAGGATGATTCCGAGTTTGCCTACAAATGGATTGCACTAAGCAATTCTCATGTAGAGGAAGGAATTCGTGATCCCATCAAAGCCTATGAATACATGAACAAATTCTATGTGGAAGAAGGCAACAAACGCGTCAGTGTGATGAAATATTTCGGCGCCGTATCCATACCCGGATATGTCACCCGCATTCTCCCCAAGCCCACAGCGGAAAAGGAGAATAAAATTTATTATGAATTTCTGGATTTCTACAAAGCTTCCCACATTAATTATATTTGGTTCTCCCAGGAAGGGAGCTTCCCAAAGCTGCAGGAGGCAACAGGAAAAGATCCGGGAGAAGAATGGACGGATGATGACCGTCTGCGGTTCAGCTCCACCTATGCGCAATTTGAATCGGAGTACAAAGCCAAGGGCGGCAGCAAACTGAAGATCACCACAGGAGATGCTTTTTTAGCATTTATCACATTACATGGCTATAAGGAAATTGCCGAGAAAACCACCAACGAAATTAAGGAATTAATAATCAAAACCTGGGAAGAGTTTACACTTTTGCAGGAGGATCAGGAAATTGATCTGAAAATGCATCCCAATCAGGAGAAAAAGCCCCTGCTGAACATATTGCTTTCCCCCCTTACACCTAAGCTGAAGGCTGCATTTATCTATGAGAAGACGCCTGGTACTTCCGCCTGGACCTATGCTCACGAACTGGGCCGCCTTTACCTAGAACAGACCTTTTCCGATGAAGTAAGCACTGTTTTCTATGAAAACGGCACCCAGGATACTATTGATTCCCTCATAGCAGATGCTATTCAGACAGGCTGCAACCTGATATTTACCACCACGCCCTCCTTTGTACAGGCAAGTGTAAAGGCTGCCATTGCAAATCCGGAAGTACGGATACTGAATTGTTCCCTGAACACTTCCCATCGTTATATCCGAACATATTACTCCCGCATGCATGAAGCGAAATTCCTCATGGGCGCCATTGCCGGAGCAATGGCAGATAACAATAAACTGACTTACATTGCAGATTATCCTATTTACGGCTGCATTGCAAATATCAATGCTTTTGCATTGGGAGCCAAAATGATCAACCCACGGGTGAAAGTATATCTGGAATGGTCTTCCATGAAAGAATGTGATATTGAAGAGAAAATCCGTGAAAACGAATCCTCCTGTATCTCAGGAAGAGATATGGTCATTCCGGAAGAAGGTTCCCGCTTCTTCGGCATCTATCATATGGAAGACGGCCATCCAAGGAACCTTGCCATGCCCCTGTGGCATTGGGGAAAGTTCTATGAACAGCTCATTCGGACCATTATGGATGGCACCTGGAAGTACGATGACAATCCAACCAAGGCAATTAATTACTGGTGGGGTATGTCCTCCGGTGTGATTGACGTCATCTGCTCACAGTATCTGCCCATTGGTACAAAACGCCTGGTAGACCTGCTGAAGTCCACCATCAGCTCTAACGTCTTCAACCCTTTTGCAGGCATTCTGTACTCCCAGACAGGGGCAGTAAAATCAGACCCTAACAGCAGTCTGCTGCCGGAAGAGATTATGACCATGGATTGGCTGGCGGAAAATGTCATCGGAAGCATTCCGAAGAAAGAAGAACTAAAGGAACAGGCGGAACCTGTGATGAAGCAGCAGGGAATAAAACAGACGGAAGGATAATTGACCCATGAGAATACTGGCGCTGGCGGATGTGGAGTCTAAATATTTGTGGGATTTTTTCGAGAAAAGCAAACTGGAGGGAATTGACCTGATTATCTCCTGCGGTGATCTGGATCCACGCTACCTGTCCTTCCTGGTAACTCTTTCCACAGTTCCGGTGCTGTATGTACATGGGAATCATGATGATAAATACACACGGATACCACCCGAAGGCTGTACCTGTATAGAAGACCAGATTTATGTCCATGAAGGCATCCGTATATTGGGGCTTGGCGGTTCCATGCGCTATAAACCGGGCACCAACCAATATACTGAGAAGCAGATGCGCCAGAGAGTGAAGAAATTATGGTTCCAGCTGTTCCGCAAACGCGGCTTTGACATTCTGGTAACGCATTCTCCCGCCTATCAGCTCAATGACGGGCGGGATCTGCCCCACCAGGGATTTCAAATTTTCCGGACATTAATGGAAAAGTACAAGCCGAAATTCTTCCTTCATGGACATGTCCACATGAATTACGGCCAGCGTCATAAACGCTACGACAAATATCAGGATACGCATATCATCAACGCTTATGAACGCTGTGTTTTCGACTTTGAAGATGAAAATATCCAGGAACACATACGTTAAACTGCAGACAGATTCCGGGGGGCTGTTTCCGCTCAGAAAATCATTTTCGGTATGCTCTGACACTGCTTGATTATGGCAATGATTCTTATATAGGAAGTCTACCGTGTAATGGTCTTGGTTTCTCCAGTTCCTCCTAAAATGTTTTCATTATTTTGTATCCAACACCACAGCATTCACCAGGAAGATATTTCCCTCTGTTTGCTTCCGCTATGGCATCCCTGACAGCTTGAGAAAGCGAGACGTCCAGGCCGGAAGCATCACGGATTCCATGGTGTCTTCAACAATCCCCCCTGCAAAAGCAACCGTATCCTATTCATCAGACGCCGGCTCATTGCCCGGGATATTATCTTCTGCTCCTCCATCTGCAGCCAAATCCGCAATTCTTACGGTTATTCCTTCCACCCGTACATACACAACTCTATCTTCATTGGAAGCATTATCGGCATTCACACCGACCCTGAACCACGCCCCCTTTTGTGCATTCATTTTCACCGGCAGACCGGGTGTCATATAGACGGGTTTATACTCGTCTGCGTCCTTCCTGTCCACAGGATACAAGACCACTTCCGTATCGCCAATCCCTTCTCCTGCCGACAATGTAACTCTGCTTCCGTTCGGAGAGATTTCTTCTTCCGAATAATAAAATCCCCCTTCACTCCCTGCAGGAATCACGATTTTAATATCAAAAGCATCTCTTTCCGGATTTGTTAAAAAGCATGCCGCCATCACCGCACATGCCGCCATTGCTGCCACAATCATCCAAAGTGCAGGTTTCTTATAATGTAACACCGTTTTCACCCTTTCCTTTATGCCAATCTCGCCGAATGCAAGGGGCGAGGCTAAAATCAGTTTCTTCTGCATACTGCAGACAAGCAAAGCCTCAGAATATGCCTTCTTCTCTTTCATATCCATGTATTTTATCGTTTTCTCATCACAGGCAAGTTCAATATCCCGGCAAAACAAAATATACGCCGCCCACACCAGGGGATGAAACCAATATACCGCCAGCAGTAAATACCCCAGAAGCTTCCACCAGTGATCCTTACGCTTCAAATGGGCCTGTTCATGAGCAAGAACATACTTTCCCTCTTCGGCGCCGGTGCCGGAAGGAAGATACACCCGCGGCCTGATTACCCCCAGAATAAACGGTGATTTCACAGCATCACAAATCCAGACATTATCCTGCACAGGCACTGCTTCCCTCACTCTGAAGCATAACCGTCCAAAACTCACCACACCATAACCAAGTACGGCAATCATGCCAATTACCCACACAATCCCTCCCAGGTACATCAGAACATACAGGGGATTCACACTGTCACCAGGTGTCGGAGCAAAATACTTATTTATCAAAGCATTCAGCATATTGCCGCTGTCAGAGAATCCGCTTTCCATCCCCGGCTCCCCGGCATACCGGCCAGATGCAGGATTATCGGCTGGCTGATCAGGCACAGGATTTCCGATGCCTTGCACCGCTGCAGGATTACCTCCATACTGAACCATTGCAGGATTTATGGCTTCCGCGCTGGGTACCAGACTGAATGGGCTTTCCAGTGAAAACGGACATACCAGGCGGAATGCCGCCATGCCCCAGAGAATGCAAGGCAGCCATTTAGGCGCTTTCCTGAATAGCAGCCGCAGCGCAATCACCGCCATAATCAGCCATCCTGCAGTTATACTCATATTTAACAGCTTCAGAAAAATACCAGCCATCCTCATCCCTCCTCTGCGCGGTCAATCATTCTGCGTATTTCCGCCGCCTCTTCCGGCGTCAATGCATTGTCCCTGGTAAACGCGGCAATAAAAGCCGGAAGAGAACCGTCAAAAGTATCCTCCACGAATTTCCTGCTCTGCATCGCGTAAAACTGCTGCCGTGAAATCAGGCAGGTCACTGTTCCCTTGTTGTTTTCAAATAACCCCTTATCACACAGCCGTTTCAAAACCGTATGTGTCGTTGTTCTCTTCCAGGAAAACGCCTCCGCCGCCAGCTTTACCAATTCCGATGAAGTTACCGGTTGGCGCTCCCATATTATGTCCGCAAAACGTGCTTCAATCACTCCCAACTGTATTTCTGCCATAATCTGCCCTCCTTAATCTCACCATAAAATCTTTTCCTGAAATACTGCTCCTGATATCCCGGCCCATAAGACTACTCTATGTAGCCTCTCCTTATATACAGCCTACCATGAGTAGTCTCATTTGTCAATATAAATTTTATGGAAATCTATGCCCATCAGCAGCAAACGTAACAGTTCAGACAGGCCGCCGGAATGTTATCGGTAAACTTCTACACATGATTCTGCGCATAAAAAAGGATATTGGTTCAATCCCAATATCCACACGATACAAGCAGCATACTGTCATTTTTTACCGCCAGGTATTCATAATCTGCCGAATCCCATCCCCCGGTTTCAATCACCTCCGCATTTTCAAATCTCTGCAGGTACTGCTTCCATTCCGAATCCAGTACAGCATCCTCACCTGCAAAGAAGCCTATTTCCTTTCTTAGATAGTTCCAATCCCTCTCCACCAGTCTCAAATCCCTGGGGATGGCGTAGCTTCCATAAAGCGCCCTGCCTTTTTCCAGACAGTATTTTCTCTCTGGCAAAGATATGTTCCAGAAATCCTTCTCCCACTCTTCATAAAATGCAATACTTGATAAGACGCCCCTGACATATGCCTCTATCCTGTTCTTCCGCATATACTCCCCGGGAAACTCATACCCGTTCAAATAAATCCCCAAGGGCTGTTTGCCGGAAAAACTTTCATGCCGCTCTTCTATGTCAATCCATGCAATCTGTTCGGCAGCATGGCAAAATACATCATAATCCGACAAAACATCCCTCAAGTTCCTGATACTATCTGTTAATTTCATTCCATCTCTCAAATCCTGTATGCTTTTTGATTCTTTTGCTCCCCTTCCGGAAAATCTTCCCATTCTATAAATTCACAGCATAATGTATGTCCTTCTATGTATAGTTACATAAAGTGAAACACATTCGGGATGCCGCCGCCAAAGGTTCTGACTGCCATCCGGTACATTGCATGGTTCACTTTGCCATTTTATCCTGATAGAACATCTTCCTCAGGGAACAGATATCCTTCGGCACCTGGTTCACATCCTCCGCATCATGAAGCTTTCTGACCCATGCATAATATTCATTTGCCAGCGGCGTGGTGAGCGAGGACGTTCTGCTGATGTATCCCTTCCTGATTGCCTCCCTGGACACACTCCTCATATATTTCCAGAAGTTATAGTAGGCCAGTTTCAGCTTCGTCATATAACCGGTGCTGTCCTCAATGACAAACCCTTCGATTTTACGCCCTTCATATTCATACTCATCCTGCGTAATATCATAATACCAATCGTAGAACTCCTGCCAATTGGCCAATTCAAAGGCTTTCTCCTTGACAGTCAATCCAAACCGGCTCGCCACATGGCACATGGCATCATATTCATATTTGGCAAACCTCATGGAATTATGCACAATATCCAACAGATACACACCGCTCTCCGGATACTCGATAATGTGAGGATCATGCACCATATCCACACACTCGAATACAAAGGATACCTGGTTTTCCTTACAGTAAAGCTTTATTTTCTCCCGGTTCTCCTCAGACACCTTTGCCTCCAGCATCTGCTGAAACCACTGCGCATACTGGCTGTCTATGGTGGACTTGCTGGCCGCAAAAAGCTTATCCTCGTATTCGTTATAGCTGACAATCCCCAGGAAGCCGTTTTCTTTCACATAGGCGGCCACAGGAAATTGAAGCCTATGCTGCAGCAGGTCAAACTTCGTCTCCGGGCGCTCATTGATATTGAAAAATTTATCATATGACCGGGCCACCACCTGATTCTTCACCGTATCCAGGTATAACCCCCTGGCCTTCGTAGTCTGCCCGTCCCAGATTCTATCCTCAAATGCCTTATCCGTGTAATTGAAGGAGGAAATATTGCCGAATTTCTTCTCCTGAATATATCTGTTACGGCGCAGGGACACAATCACATCCTCCACAGGGACATCTGCCGCCGGCCGACTGCCCTGTTCCACTGTGTCTTCCTCTTCCATTTCCGGTGTCTTAAACACGTCATTCTTTACTTCAACACAGTGAATTCCTTCTGCATCCACCTGAACACAGCGCAGACAGCCTCCATATTCCACCTGCCCCTCAAGATTAAACACCCTGTCATTTACCATAATGGGCATTTGCCTGAGATTGCGGTGTCCGTGAATCTGATAACAATGTTCCGGCGTAGTATCAAAAAAGGCTTCCGCAACCGCATCGGAATCATTATAATTCCCGGCACCCTTTATCATCTGTTCCGTTGCCACAAAAGATAAATTCTCCGGCAGAGTACTTAATCCTGCATGAGTAACCAGGTAGGTATTATCGCCATATTGATAGTAAGCGCACTGTCCGAATTTCCGGTACAGCTGCCTTACGCTCTTCTTGCTGATGCCCGCTGCTTCCAGCACAGGTTTTGTCACCGTCTCAAACTCCTGGGATCTGCCCACACAATCATTTGCCCACAGCCACAGCCATCTCTCATGATTGCCCTCAAGCATAAGCACATTCTTCCTATCCATAATGGAAAGCAGAAATCGAATGACTTCCGCATTTTCAATGCCCCGGTCAATATAGTCTCCTACAAATATGTACATCTCGTCATCCCTGATGCCCCCGTTGTCCTCTAAGTATTTCTGCAGAGCCGTATTGCATCCATGGACATCACCGATATGATGTACCTTCTTGTACGCAGACATATCAAACTTTTTCAGCCATATACTGTCCAGTTCGTCCGGCTTCAGCACCTTAATTCCGGATGGAATCTTCTGGGTGGCAAACCTTGCGTACATGGTGTCAATTGCTTTCTCAGGAACCCTCTTATACTCTTCCCGTTCCGCATTCCTTCTCTTTACTTCTTCGATTGGAATATCGGTAAAATCCACACAGTATATCCGGTACCTGTAAGTTTCACACATTTCTTTATACCGATTCATCTCGGCGGTCTTGGAGTTGGTAGCGTCAATTACAGTAAAATCCCCCCTCTGCATCCTGACCTCCAAGATGCTGAACAAGGTCTTCCATACAAAATTGTCATTGCTCTGGCTGATACCCACCGTTGCGTCCGCCTGCAGAATCGGGCTCTGGCACATAATCCTGATATCATCCGCCGCCAAAGCATACTGCTTTAACCCATGCTGTGCAATCCACGTGGACTTTCCACAGCCTGCCGATCCCCTTAACAAAAGTAAAATCCTCATCCTTCCCTCCTATTAGAGTTCCGTCTCTCCACTCCTGCCCCCTTGCAAGGGAGAAATTTTCAGCTGCATAGTGCGCATCTGAAAATTCTCCCGGGGGCTTACGTTCCGAGACTGTTTTAATTTCCAATACCATAAACGAACTTGCGTAAGATTACTATAACCTCATTCCCAAAAACTGTCAACTATTTCTCCGCTGCAGATTGTACCCTCCGCCGCTCCAGGCTCAGAAACGATTGGTATATAATAACAAATCCTAACGGCCCACCGATAATACCCCATAGACCAAAAAGCTTGATGCCTGCATAAAGGGACAGCAGAATGGCTATGGGCGAAACGCCGATGCGTTTACCGATAAGCTTGGGTTCCAGCAATTCCCTTATAAAGATGCATGCCACATACAGCACCAGGCAGATAACTGCCCCCGCATAATTTGCATCAAAAAGCTGCTGTATGCCAAGGGGCACCAGTACAATTCCTGTACCGATAAAGGGAAGCGCATCCAGAATTCCTGCCAGAATCCCCCACAGCACGCCATTCCTTATCCCTATAACGCCCAGCACCACGGCCGCCAAGGTGCCGATAATGCTCATAATAATAAACTGTGCTTTCACATAAGTGGCAATGTATCGAATGATGCCGCATACAATTTCCAGATACACATGGCATTCCTCTCTGTCTAACAGCCGGTTCATAATATCATCATAATCCTTTGCCAGCAGTACGGTGGCAATGAGAAAGGTTACAAGGAATCCGCCCACAGATGCCAGAATCTTTACATATTCCAATGATTGCGACAGTACGCCGGGCAGCAGCTGCATCTGAAAATAGTCTATGCCCTCCTGCACTCTGGCGAGAATCGTCTGTTCCAGATAACTGCCGTCAATCCGAAGCGTCCTGCCCACCACATGGCAAATTTCATGTACAATTGCCCCCAATTCTTCCTCCAAAGTATCCAGCATCCCTACCCAGTCCGGCATACTTCCCACAATCCAGGAGAATAGAATCCATACCAGAATTCCCAGCAATATACATCCGAATAATAATAAAAGCAAAGCGCCCACCTGTCTGTGGATTTTTAATTTACTCTGCAGTTTCTGCAGTAAGGGTCCGAAGATAGTCACAAACAGCATGGCTGCCAGCACCGGTGATGTAAGAGGCGCAATGACCTTCAGGAAAAAATATACTGCCCCTGTCAGAAAGAGCAGTACTATGAATCGATTGTTCTTGATTTTCTCCGCCATACTTTTTCACGACCTTTACTTACATTTCGTTATGACATGCCCAAACTACAGACGCTGTCATTCTTTCTTTTACAGTATGGCTTTCTTTTCTGAAATCATTCATGCAAAAAGGAAAAAGCCCTTCCCCTGGGTTCAATTTGAAACCGCATTTCTTTCCCGGCGCATGGATGCAGAAACACGAGACTATATGCACAAAGAGCCACATGTTGTATCCTTAACTGCTGTGACAATGCCTTTGTTTCTTCATTTCCATATTTGAAATCTCCCAATATAGGGGTTCCTGCAAGCGCCATCTGTGCCCGTATCTGGTGAAAGCGTCCTGTCTGAATACGGATATCCGCCAGTGCAATGTGCCTGCTGCCCGATTCTTTCCCACTTTCTGCTGTCCGCATGCGTCCCGGCCTTCCTATGCCCTCTGCTGCCCGTACACTCCCCGGCCTGCATTCCGCTGTCTCCATGGCCATTACATTCTCTGCAATTTCACCGCCTGACAAATTTTCTATAGAACATACCCTCAGAATACGATAACGGAGCACTGCCCTCTTTGCCCCTGAAACCTCCGGCCCTGCCGCAGCCTCCGCCATGTTTTCCTTATTTTTATAAAGGTAATCCACCAATTCCCCTTCTTCTGCCGCAGGTTTTCCACAAATCACTGCATAGTACTGTTTATGTAATGTGCCGCCGTTTGCCTGTTCCTGCAGCTGTCCTGACAAGGATGCCGCCGCCTTTTTATTTTTTGCAAAAACCAGCAGCCCCTCCACCGGCTGATCCAGGCGGTGAATAATGCCAAGATATGGCACACCAGTACCTGCTGCCCGGGAACATCTCCCCCTCTTCCCACATTGCCGCATATAATTCTTCAATTCGCTGACTACGTCCTGCTGCCCCGTCTTCGCCGTCTGCACCCCCAATCCGGCAGGCTTATATACCACCAGAATATCATTATCTTCATACAGAATATCCGTCTTCACACTGCCTCCTCCGTTCCGTAACCGCCCTTACACATATTTTATTATCTGCCACCACACTCATCCTGATATCAGTTCAACGATTCTTTCCCCTTAATCCTCTCGGATAATGATTCTTCATCACTCCACCGGTCAGCTTCCCCCAGCCGATGCCAAATCCATCCACACAGATGAGATACCACCCCTTCTCCCCTTCTGCCGGAAAAGTCTCACCATTAAGAAACGCACGAATCAGGCGTCCGCCGGAATCCAGATTCCATTTATGTACCGCTTGGGAAGGCTGAAGCGCCAGCGCTAACGCATGGGAAGGTTCAAACCGATTCTTACGCAGCTCCCCAAGGTGCAGCCCCGGCCGGAGTACCTTCAAACCTTTCAGTGAAGGCATATCTTCGGCAATCAGATACAGATTGTCTCCAAAGCCGATCATTTGAGGCTTCCCGGCCAATCCAGTCATTTCGCCAAGGGCATACAGCATTCCTTCCATGTCTGACTGCACCAAATCCCCTTTTCCCGATTGCTTTTTACATCCTTCCTTTTCTCCTGCCGCAGAGCTTCTCAGATTGTCACAGACAAACCCGGCCAAATCCTCCGGTACTTTCCGGACAATTCCCTCTGCCGGCCCCAAAGCGCTCTGCTTCTGATATTCTTGCTGATTCCGGCTTCCCGGCCATTGTTCCTCCGCCTTCTGCAGCACAGCCACATAATGCCCCTCACCCTTGATGCGCTGGGGCCACAACCGCAATGTCCCCTCCAATCCCGGAACCGGGTCATCAATATATTCTGCCCTGCCGTCACATCCTGCCAGACCACGGCGTTCCTTTTCCGCAGCGGAAATATTCACAATTATAAACTCTTCATGTCTGCGGACAAATCTGCTGATACTCCCCTCATTTTCCTCCGGGGCAAAGGTACAGGTAGAATAGACCAGTCTGCCGCCGGGCCGAAGCATCCTGGCTGCACAGTCCAATATTCCATCCTGCCTGTGTGCACACATTGCCACATTTTCAGGACTCCATTCCTCACAGGCGGCATCATTTTTGCGGAACATTCCTTCGCCTGAACAGGGCGCATCCACCAATATCCTGTCGAAATATTCCGGGAAACATTCCGCCAGCCGTTCCGGCGTTTCATTCAAAACACAAGCATTACAGATACCCATTCGCTCTATGTTTTCAGATAAAATTTTTGCACGTGACGAATTTATCTCATTGCAGAATAAAATGCCGTCCCCCCTCATCCCTGCTGCTATCTGTGTGCTTTTTCCTCCCGGCGCGGCGCATAAATCCAGTACCCTTTCTCCCGGTTGTGCCGCAAGGAACTCCGCCGGTGCCATGGCACTGGGTTCCTGAATATAATACATGCCTGCATCGTGATAAGGATGTTTTCCAGGAGACTCCTCCGCCTCATAATAATAACCGTTCTCTGTCCATGGCACCTTAGACAAATGAGGCTGCCATGCAGGAAAAATCCTGGCCGCCCGCAGTTTAAGCACATTAATCCGCAATGCCTGATACTTTTCCTGCGCAAAGGTCTCCAGGAAATCTCCATATTCTTCACCCAGCATCTGCTGCATTCTCTCTAAAAATGCCTCTGGAAGCATACTCTCACCCATATGTTCAGAACCGGAAATCCTGTTTCGGATTCCCGGTTCTGAACATTCCCTTTTTATTTTTCCGTTTTACACTTCCCGTCTATACCTTAAAACGATATCCCACACCCCAGATAGTCTCAATATACTGGGGCTTTGCCGTATCCAGTTCAATCTTCTCCCTGATCTTCTTAATGTGTACCGTAACCGTAGCAATGTCCCCGATAGAATCCATATCCCATATTTCCCGGAACAGTTCTTCCTTCGTATACACATGATTTGGATTTTCCGCAAGAAAAGTCAGCAAATCGAATTCCTTCGTGGTAAAGGTTTTCTCTTCCCCGTTCACATAGACACGCCTTGCCGTCTTATCAATACGAATCCCCCGAATCTCCACAATATCATTCTGCGGCTTCTGATTGGTGCCCACCAGACGCTCATACCTTGCCATATGTGCCTTTACCCTGGCCACCAGCTCACTGGGACTGAAGGGCTTCGTCATATAATCGTCCGCCCCCAGACCCAATCCCCTGATTTTATCAATATCATCCTTTTTGGCAGAAACCATCAATATAGGAATATTTTTTTCCTCCCGAATCTTCCTGCATACTTCAAAACCATCCATGCCAGGCAGCATCAAATCCAAAATGACCAGATTATAATCGCCCTGAAGCGCCTTGGCCAGCCCCTCGTCCCCGGCGTTACAGATATCCACCTGGAAATCACTTAATTCCAGATAATCCTTCTCCAAATCCGCAATTGCAACCTCATCCTCAATAATCAAAATCCTGCTCATGCCAAATCCTGCCTTTCTGTTTTAGGTTATCATCTTTCAATCAATTTTCATCTTATTAAATATTCATCTTACAACCGCTTTTCAACTTACACTCTCTTTTCAGCTTATAAACTTTTCTCTTTTCATCTTATAAACTTTTCTCTTTTCATCATACAGCAGCTTTTGAACTTATAAACTTTTCATCTTACAACAACCTTAGAACTTATAAACTTTTCATTTTACACTTTCTTTTCATCCTGAAGCTCAATATATTTTCTAAGCACAAAATTAATACAGGTGCCCTCACCCTCCTTGCTGGTGGCCCAGATATATCCCCCATGATCTTCCACAATCTTTTTCACAATAGAAAGCCCTATTCCGCTTCCGCCCTGGGCAGAGTTCCGTGACGCATCCGTGCGGTAAAAGCGCTCGAAAATCTTAGGCAGATCCTTTTGTGCAATCCCTTTTCCGTTGTCCTCAATCTCAATCCGAATGGAATCCACTTCATCCAGAATCCTGATGTCAATAACCCCCTTGGGTTTATCAATATATTTTACACTGTTGCTGATAATATTATTGATGACTTTCTTCATCTGCTCCGGGTCCGCAATGACAACCGTATCGGATCTGGCCAGATTGGAATAATTCAATTCAATGCTTTTCTGTTCCAGATCCAGCCCCACTTCTTCCACACAGTCACCAAAATAGTCTGCAACATTAATACGATGGAAATTATACGGAATCCTGTTGTTGTCAATGCCGGAATAATAGGTCAGTTCATTGATAAGCCGCTCCATATCGTTTGCCTTGTTATATATGGTCTTAATGTACTTATCCATCTTCTCAGGGGTATCCGCCACGCCGTCCATGATTCCTTCTACATAGCCCTTGATTGCCGTAATCGGTGTCTTCAGGTCATGGGAAATATTGCTGACCAGCTCTCTGTTCTGCTTTTCACTCTCTTCGCTCTCTTCTGTATTCTCCTTCAGCCGCAGACGCATATCTTCATAATTCCGGTATAAATCGCCGATTTCGCCCTTGGCGTCCGTCTGAAGCGCATATTCAAAATTCCCTTCCTTAATCTTGCGCATGGCAATATTCAGCTCATTAATTGGATTAAATACCCCTCTGTGAATCCACCAGGTCAGCATCAGGCTGGTGAACATCAGAATCAGGAAAATCGCCACGAACATGTCTATAAGCAAATGCCTGGATATCAGGGAATTCACTTTTGTGACCACAAATGCGCTGCCCTCACTGCCGTCCGGAAACAGGAAATCCAATTGTTTGACGAATTTATCCAATTCATCAAAATATATCCCCGAATCCTCCGATACCTCCCGTCCCTGATAATCCGGCAGCTTGTCAAAAATCGCCTCCGCCGCCTCTTCATTCCCCGTATAATATAATTCGTTTCCTTTCCTTACTATAATGTATGTTGTTCTTCTTGCGATCTGAGAATCCACCCTCTCCAGATAGCCCCTGTCTGCCAGTCTGGATGCATCCTCAGCAATCTGATCCCTCAGATAATAATAGGCCCTGTCTGTGGTCTCCACTGCTGCCTGCATATTCTCCACCAGCGCCGTATAATCCGGTTTTACGACTGGAAATCCCTTCTGAACATTCATCAGATACAGACCAATGCCGCAGAAGGCCAATGTCGTCAGAACCAATGGCAGCACAATAATTGTAATAAAAGTAACTCTCAATCTCGTCTTAAACTTCATAGCAGCACTCCTGTCCCTGCTCTTATCCTTATTGCCATGAGCCTATTATATCATATCCAAAGGCACAAATTATAAATTCAGAAAAATAATAACATAAAAAAAATCTAAAATATAGAAAAAGCTGCCGCACCGATTTCAGTGCAACAGCCTCTTTCATGCTTTTCATTTTCACACTCTCCCAGGCATCATAGTGCTCTGCCCCGCATAAAAACCGCTTAAAATTCCCACTTTCTGACAATGGACATACTGATTCTGCATGACAGTGCCAGTATGATCAAGCCGAATACGATACCGCACACGGTCATCAAATTCATATTCAAACCGGACAGATTCGCCAACACAGCATCTATATCCAGGTGCATCTTCTCTGCCAGCTTCGCCCCCAGAACACCGGCAATCAACAGTCCTCCGGCAACACCAATCATGACAATCTTCCCCTTTTCTCCTCCGAATTTCAAATGGAAAGGAAGAAGCAATGCTAAAAGTATCAGAGGAAAGGGAAGCAGACATAAGCCCATCATAAGATTATCCTGTATGGCACCATTGTTCCGAATCCATCCGGCAGCCGTCATCAAAACGGTTCCCAGGAGCCACCCTCCCCCGCTCAGAATCAACCCCAATCCATACTTTTCCATCACATAATCCCTCTTTGTAACGGGCAGTGAAAACAGAAATGCATACCCCTTGTCAAATTCGTCGTAACTGAGGGTACTGGATGTAAACGCCCCCCCCAGAAGCGCCAGATACACAATAATAAAAGACAAATCCTTCAAATAATATGCCATTCCCATCGCAATTACCAAAATCATCAGAAGAGAATTCCTCATATTTTTCATCAGTTTGATATCCTTAATCAACAATCCTTTCATACCTTTCATATTGCCTCCCCTCGAATCATCATTGTAATCACTCCGTCTATGGTTCCCTTTTCTATGACAAGCTTCGGATAATTTTCCATATAATACTGTTTCTGGTCTGTAAGACAGGTATATCCGAAGCTCTCCTTTCTCACCCGGAGAAGATACTGTTTATCCATAGCCGCATACTGCCCCTCGTCTGCCTTCATCAGCGCATAATCGCTTAACAACACATCCGTCTCTTCATGGAGAATCACCTTGCCTTCATGAATCAAATAGACATCATCGCATAGAGTCTCCAAATCACCGGAAATATGTGAACTGATCAGGATTGCCCTGTTTTCATCCTGCTCCATGAACTCCCTCAGTATCTCCAATAGTTCATCCCTTGCCACCACATCCAGCCCTGCCGTAGGTTCATCCAGAATCAACAGCCTTGCATTGTGGGATGCTGCAACAAGCACCTTCAGCTTTGCCTTCATGCCCGTGGAAAATTCTTTGATCTTCTTGTTGTCAGGCAGACCGAATTTCTTAATCTGTTCCTGAAAAAAACTTTTATCAAACTTCTCATACAGACTCTCAAGCACCGGAATGATATCCTTAATTGTCAGGTAGCCGCTGAAACCGGATTCCGACAGCACAACGCCCAGTTCCTGCTTCTCCTTTGCCCCTATATCCTGCACGTCTTTCCCCAGAATACGAATCGTTCCGCCGTCAGGAGCAATCAGCCCCAGAGCCGCTTTAAATGTGGTGCTTTTCCCGGCGCCATTCTGCCCGATTAAGCCTGTGACACGCCCCTGCAGAACTTCTATTGAACAGTCCAGCGAAAATGTACCGTAATTTTTTCTTAAATGTTCCATTTTTAACATGATTCACCCTCCAAAATCAATTCAAATAAGCTCTTTATCTCTTCATCGCTTATCCCATATCTTCTGCCCTTACAGACCGCCGTCTCCAAATCCGCCTCCAGCTCCTTCTTCTGTTCCTCCTGCAGAAGCTGCCGGTTCACCGCCGCCACATAGGTACCTTTTCCGTGGACGGTGACCGTAAATCCCTCTTCTTCCAGGCTGTCATATGCCTTTTTGACAGTCAGTGCACTGATTTTCAACTCCTTGGACAAAGTACGGACAGAAGGCAGATTGTCATTTTCCTTTAATTCTCCATTACGTATCAGGGTTTTCATCTGCTCCATAATCTGCTCATATATGGGTATCATGGAAGAACTGTTTATAATAATGCGCATTTATCTTTCCTCCTTGCTAACAGTATATAACAGTCTGCAACTGTTGTCAAGTGTTATATACTGTTTATTTCATGTGGATTCTTCTTAAGAAAGTTTTTCGCTTCCAACTCTTTACTTTTCCATGCTTTGGTTGTAGGATAGAGAAACAAAAGGAATTTAGTGTCTGCTGTTCTTGTACGCAGGCTACGGAAAGGCATAGGAATGATTATGAAGAAACTAAATGTAGCCATATTTTTTGGAGGCTGCTCCTCCGAATATAGTGTATCCCTCTCATCTGCTTCCGGCGTTATTCTGAACCTGGACAAGGAGAAATATGTTCCTGTTATGATCGGCATCACACAGGAAGGCACCTGGTATTATTATGACGGCCCCATAGACAATCTGCTCAATGACACCTGGCATACTTCCCCGCACTGCACACCTGCCGTCATGTCCCCCAACCGCTGCGGGCACAGTCTGCTTCTGCTGAAAGACGAGGGCATTGTCCGGATTCCCATTGATGTGGCATTTCCCGTACTTCATGGCCGGAATGGCGAGGACGGCACTTTACAGGGTCTGCTGGAGATGGCCGGCATTCCTGTGGCAGGATGCGGTACACTCGCATCCGCCCTCTGTATGGACAAGGATCGGGCACATAAGCTGGTGCAGCTTGCAGGTGTCCCCGTTCCCCAGTCCATGACCTTTGAGCAGGATACCCCGCCAGAGACCATCGCAGCTTTTGCCGGTCAAATCGGCTATCCCCTCTATATCAAGCCCGTCAAGGCCGGTTCCTCTTACGGCGTCACCAAAGTATGTGATGAAACAGAGCTCTCCGCCGCTGTATCCCTGGCCTTCCAATATGATAACCAGGCTATCATAGAGGAAAATATCGAAGGTTTTGAAGTAGGCTGTGCTGTTGTGGGCAACCAGGAGCTTATCATTGGCGAGGTGGACGAAATAGAACTTTCAGGAGGTTTTTTCACTTTCACGGAAAAATATACGCTGAAAACATCTGCCATTCATGTACCTGCGAGAATTGCTGACGCCAAGGCTGCCGAAATCAAAGAAGCTGCCGCATGCATATACCGGGCATTGGGCTGCAGCGGTTACGCCCGGATAGACATGTTCCTCACGCCGGACGGTGAGATTATATTTAACGAGGCCAATACCATTCCGGGCTTTACGGAGCACAGCCGGTTCCCCAGCATGATGAAAGCCGCAGGACATTCCTTCCAGGAGATTCTTACAAGAATTATCGATCTGGCGGTATCATAACCGGCGTTCATAAACAGCCGCGCGTCATACCGCATGTCTGCAGACGGCATGCCGTCCGAACGGTTTATGCACATTCATGCAGTACCTTCATACTTTTATGTATAGGAAAGCAGCGGATGCCGGAAAGTAATGTGAGATAAATTTTACTATAACAGAAACGGAGAACGACAAATGCGTACCAGACAGAATTACGGCTGGCTTGACAGATTTCGAGTGATTGTAGCCTTGTTGGCCATTACAAACCATACCTCTGCACTTTCATCCATAAATGATACCGCAGATTTCTTTTTGACAAGGGTTCTGGCACGAATTGTCGTTCCCTTTTTTCTGATGGTAACAGGCCAGTTTGTAGCCGCTGATTTCCTGACAATATCCCGTAAGAACGGCCCGCGGCTTATCAAGTATATAAAGAAGACCTCGCTTTACTATCTATTGAGCATCCTGCTCTATCTGCCCATCGGCATTTATGCCAAACAGTATCAAGGCATGAGTATCGGCGGCGCACTCCGTCTGCTTATATTTGATGGTACTTTTTACCATTTATGGTATTTTCCTGCCTGCATCATGGGCATGCTGCTGATCTATCTGATGAGCCGGAAGCTCAGTCTGCGCACAATGACAGTCATATCTGCCATTCTATATATCATCGGCCTGTTCGGCGACAGCTATTACGGGCTGGCAGAGAAGGTTCCTGTTCTGAATGCTGTCTATGAATTTGGCTTTCATATCTTCTCTTATACCAGAAACGGCCTGTTTATAGCGCCTCTGTTCCTGGTATTGGGAATATGGATGTCTGTACTGGAACATAAGCGTGAAGAAAACTCCCTCCAGATTGAGCTTATGCCCTATATCGTAGGGCTGACGGCTTCCTTCGCCGTTATGACCATTGAGGCTTTTACGCTCCGTCATTTCCAGCTGCAGAGACATGACAGTATGTATTTTGCATTGGTTCCTACTATGTTTTTCCTCTACCAATGCCTGTTATGTCTGCCGAAGAAACCTTCCGTAAGCTGCCGCACGGCTTCTACCTGGATTTACATTCTCCACCCTGCGTTCATTGTGGTGGTTCGTGCCATTGCCAAACTGCTGAGGCGGACAGATCTCCTGGTAGATAACAGTGTGGTACTATACCTTACGGTTACTTGTCTATCCGTTGCAGCTGCGCTGGTCATAGTATATGTAGAAGAAAATTTTCTGCCCAGGTTACGGTCGGGGCAAAATAATACCGCAGAGCCGGACAATGCCGGACGAAATCATGACCGCACAAAACGAGAGTCTGTTTTTCAGGGAGATGAAAACTTTGAGACTTCTGTATTTCAGGAGGATGAAAGCTTTGAGGATTCCGTCCTTTCGGAGGATGAAAGCTTTGAGGATTCCGTCCTTTTAGAGGATGAAAGCTTTGAGGATTCCGTCCTTTTGGAGGATGAAAGCTTTGAGGATTCCGTCCTTCCGGAGGATGAAAGCTTCGGCATCCCATCCTCTACTTCCCGCGCATGGATTGAACTGGATACTACTGCATTAGCCCATAATGTAAAATTTCTTCGCTCATGCCTTCCGGAAGACTGCCGCCTGATGCCCGCTGTCAAAGCAGAAGCCTATGGTCATGGTGCAGTTACCATAGCCCGGCTGCTAAATCAGCTAAAAATAGATGCCTTTTGCGTTGCCTGCCTTTCCGAGGGAATTGCTCTGCGCGAGGCCGGAATCAAGGGCAAAATCCTGATATTGGGCTATACTGCTCCTGTAGACCTGCCGCTGCTTGCACGCTATGAATTGACACAGACCGTTGTGGATTATCCCTACGCTCAAATGCTGGATCAATCCGGTCTGGCACTTCATGTTCATGTGGCCATTGATACGGGCATGCACCGCCTGGGGCTTCGCTGTGAAAATGTGGAAGAAATTCTTGCCGTATATCAGATGAAACATTTAGTAATAGACGGACTATTTACACACCTTTCCGCTTCCGATTCCCTGCTCCCTCAGGACAAGCTGTTTACAGACAATCAAATCCAGGCATTTTATCAGGTGGTGACAATTTTGAAGAATCATGGATATTCTTGTCACGGACTGCACATGCTTGCAAGCTATGGCATTCTGAATCTGCTTCAGGAAAAAGAACAAACCAGAAAACATATGCCGCCCGCCATGCTTGCTGCCGATTATGTCCGCCCAGGAATCGCGCTTTACGGCGTTTTAAGTACAGAAACCGACAGCAGCACCTGGTGGAATTCCCTGAAGCCTGTATTGTCTTTAAAGGCCAGAGTCGCATCAACGAGAATACTGTATGCAGGCGAAGCAGCAGGATATGGATTAGCCTACACTGCGGCACAAGATATGCGTATTGCCACCATATCCATCGGTTATGCAGACGGTCTGCCCAGAGAATTGTCCTATGAAAAGGGCAGCGTCCTCATAGACGGCCGCCGGGCACCTATTATCGGTCGGATCTGTATGGATCAAACGATTGTGGATATCAGCAATATTCCTCATGTGAAAGCCGGTGACATTGCTGTTATTATCGGGAAATCGAAAATGATGGAAAACACAGCAGGACAATTGGCAGAAAACTGCGGTACAATCACCAACGAATTATTGAGCCGCCTGAGTCTGCGGCTGGAACGAATCACCATATCATAATAATCCTCATACATTCAGCGGCATTGCATATAATTACACGCCAAAGACACCACAGAAAAAGCGCGATCGGCAGTATATTGCTTCTACTGTGGTGCTTTTGTGCAGTGGTAGTATCACATAACTAACCATTTCTAAAAAATATATAACTTAATATATACGCTATTGACAAGTATTTATAAAATACTATAATAAAAACAGTAACGATTACTACTATTAAGAAAGGTATACTCATGACTGCACGAAAGCACAGCAGGCAGCGGGAATTGATTAAACATTTTCTGGCAAGCAGAAAGGATCATCCTACTGCGGACATGATATACACCAATGTCCGCAGTCAAAATCCCAATATCAGCCTGGGTACTGTATACCGTAACCTTACCCTTTTGGTACAGGACGGTGAAATCAATCGATTGCGTTTGGGAGATGGTGTCGACCATTTTGACGCGGACACCTCACCTCACTATCACTTTATCTGCTCCGAATGCGGCAAGGTAGCCGATTTGGAAATCGAGCACCCTGAAAGCATTATAAATGCGGCCGCCGCCGATTTTGACGGACAGATAACAGGTCATGTGGCTTACTTTTATGGAACTTGTGGTAATTGTTTGAATCACAATCAAAATTTATAAAAAGGAGATAAAGAATTATGAAGTATGTATGTCAAGTATGCGGTTATGTTCATGAGGGTGATGCAGCGCCCGCTGAGTGTCCTGTCTGCCATGCACCTGCTGAGAAATTTACTGCTCAGACAGGCGAGAAGAACTGGGCTGCAGAGCATGTTGTAGGAGTTGCACAGGGTGTACGGGAAGATATTCTTAAGGATCTTCGTGCGAACTTTGAAGGTGAATGTTCTGAGGTTGGTATGTATCTTGCAATGGCAAGGGTTGCCTACAGGGAAGGCTATCCTGAAGTTGGTATGTATTATGAGAAAGCTGCTTATGAAGAAGCTGAACACGCTGCAAAATTTGCTGAGTTGTTGGGAGAAGTCGTTACCGATTCCACCAAGAAGAACCTTCAGATGAGAGCAGATGCAGAGAACGGCGCTACCGCAGGTAAGACCGATCTGGCAAAAAGAGCAAAAGAGCTTGGCCTTGACGCAATCCATGACACCGTACATGAGATGGCAAGGGATGAGGCGAGACACGGCAAGGCATTCGAGGGTCTTCTGAAGAGATACTTCGGCTAAGAAAAGTGTCGGATTTTAAGGATTATTGAAGAAGAAGGGAATGAATCAGAAATGGTTTGTTCCCTTTTTGATTGTCCTTTTGTTGTCCTTTGCCGTTTAGGATAATTCAATGGTAACTATATATTGTCCTTTTTAGAAGTTGTCCTTTGTTACACTCCTATTCTACCCCATAAATACCCTATTTTCAAGCCCTTTTCGACATTTTCAATTTTACATCTTACAACAACTCTATAATAACTTGTCTGGAATCCTCTGCTACTTTTAATAATTTCCGTTACACTTAGGACAACTTTTTATAATTCTCCTGCTGCTATTTTGAAATATCTCTGAAAGGAGAATTTCAAAATGGTATCAAAAGCAACAAAAAGAAAAGTAGCCGAATTTTGGAATCATCAATGCGCTATATGCGGCAACAAAGATTTTTTAGAATATCATCATCTAACTGAGAGAAACAAAGGCGGCACAGATGATTATGACAATTTAATTCTTTTATGCGCCTGCTGCCATGCAACAATACATGGAAGAAAATACAATCCAGACAAGCCCAACTGTCGCACATCAATAGACTATGAATCAGCAGTTCCCATATTACAAGCCTATTTTGCTAATAAGATAGGCACAAGAGAAACAAAAGAAAAACTGCATTTATCACAGAAAACCCACTTATCAGAAAGCGCATTATATAAGCGGTACAAGAGAGAACATAATATAGAGCAATTTTATAATAATGTAGACTTAATCAGCAGTAAAAGGAGTAATCATGTATCAGATACTTAAAAATATACTTGCAGGACTTACAATAGAAGAAAAAATAGAAATGCTAATAAATGTTTATGAGAATTGCGGTTGTTGCCGCTTTTCTTTCATGGAATAATGAAATAGTCTGTCTATTATGCAGCAGATTTTATTTTTTATTAAAATTTTGATAAAATATATATGTGAAAAGGAAAAAGAAATGTTTTATAGAAATATTTTTGAATATCTGGAAAGCAAACAGAATCCAGATGATATTTATTATAGATACAGAAAACACAAGAAAAAAATGAACTTGCAATTTGAAGCACAGGCAGCAGGGGAATATCTGTATAATGAAGCTGCTGCCACTCTGGAAAAAGAGATACAAAAGATATTCAAATAAAAAACAGGATAGGAGAATCATGGAAGAAGAAATAGAATTTTTGGAAGAATGGCTATCACTGGAAAAATACCATTTTAAAATCTTAACAATGATTACAGTATTAGCAGATAACAAAAGGGCATTTAGAGGAAAATTGTCTGACCTCTGCCACAGTTTATCTATACAAAATTCTTCTGTTAATATTGCTAAGATAAAAACAACGCTTGTTTCACTTGCAGAAGATAATTATATCAATACTATTATTGATAAAGATATTTATACTATTTCACTAACAAAAGTAGCGGAAAAGAGCAAAAATGTCATAAAGATAAAAAGAGCATGGTATCAACTGATAAGAGAAACCCAAAGCACAGCGGCATGGGAAAGCGTGTTGAAAGTTTTTCTTGTACTCATAGAGTTACCACAGGGGAAAGACAAAACAGTGACTTATGAAGAAATAGGAAATACAATAAATTGCAGCAAATCAACAGTTGAAAGGGCGGTAAAGACCATTTGCAGCATAGATTTTAAGGATTTTAAGTTTCAAAAGGAAACTGTAAAAGAGCGGCTAAAAAATGGAAGTTACAGGACAATAGGAACAATCTATAAGCAAGGGATTTATTTTGAATAAATTATATAAAATTTTGATATTTCTAATACTATATAATAATAGACACTTCAAAAACTTATGTCCTTTTCCACTAAGCAATGATATACTATCCCCATAATACTAACTTTGTTTATCTGTTTTGTGCGGATAGCCGCACAAAACAGATAAACTATACAACAAAAGGGAGAAAATATGGAAAAATCCGAAAGCAAAAAGCTAATTCCGCTATATCTACAACAGCTATTCTTGGAAAAGACAGATAAAACCCACTATATCAGAATGCCCGAAATACTTTCATTTCTGGAATCTAAAGGAATATTTGCAGATAGAAGAACCATTTATGCGGCTATATCTCTTTTAAATTCCACAGATTTTGAAATTGTAGGAGTACAAGAGAAAGGCGGCTATAAGTACCACCACCCCAAAAGGCTATTTACCATAAATGAACTAAAGTTTTTGATTGATTCTATTGCTACATCAAAATTTCTCACTGAAAAGAAATCAAAAGAGTTAATCAATAAAGTAAAATCTTTAGGCAGCAGCTTTGATAGTCAATCTTTTAACAGAAATGTAATATTAGACAGGCGTATTAAAAGCATGAATGATAAAGTATTCAAAAATCTTGATACTATTTATGCTGCAATAGCCGCTCACAGGCAGATAAACTTTCAATATCTCCATTGGAATCCACAGCGGAAACTTGTTTCAAAAGCAGGAAAGGTATATATTGTTAGTCCTTATGCGGTATCTTTATCAGATGATAACTATTATTTGATTGCTTTTGATAGTAATTCAAATGAATTAAGACATTACCGCATAGACAAAATGCAGTCTGTTAAAATCATAGAGCATACAAGAGAGGGAAAAAGCCTTTTTCAGTCTTTTGACATTGTAGACTATTCCAAAAAGACTTTTGGTATGTTTAGCGGCAAAGAAGAAACTGTTACTCTTGAAGTTGCTAATAGCCTTGCAGGAGTTTTTATTGATAGGTTTGGGGAATCCGCTAATATTAGGCAAAACTTTGATAGTCCAAATACTTTTATTGTCCGAATCACTGTTTATATTAGTCCTCAATTTTTTGCTTGGATATTTGGACTTGGAAAGGATATTAAAATCATTTCCCCGAAATCGGTAATAAATGATTTTAAAACCATGACCGAAAACATTTTAAACAATTACCGAGAATAACCGAAATTAACCGATTTTTCCGAAATCTCAAAAAATTATTTACCGCTATAATTTCAAGTGAAATATATAATTTTCGTGCTGCCGCTTTTCAATTTTCAATCTACTTTTGGAAAGGCTATAAGTCTGGAAAGACGAAAGCGGTAATTCGATTTTTGAATTATCCCGAAAATAGACCGCCCCTTTGCCCATTCCTGCTGCCGCATTTCATTTATGCAGCAGCTTTAGGAGTGGCATTTACAATCATATCTCTATGGTTAGGGTATGTTTCTAAAAACCAATCTTTTACGCACTGGTACAGTTTACCAGATTCATACCCGAAATCTTCATAATGTGCAATTACATCATCAAAGGTAACAATGTTTTCCCTATCCATAATTCTGATAAATCTTCTCATGTAATCATAAGTAAGACCTTTGTATTCGCTCTTTCTGTTACCTGTCCTTGTGGACTTAACAGCAATCCTCATATGGGGATATTCCTTTTGAATATCGGCTAACATCTTTTGTTCCTCTGAACCAAACTCTTTTGAAGCCGCATAAAAACCTTTGGTAATGGTAATGGTGTTTGTGATTGCGTCAAATGTAATATTGTTATTCATGGGTAATATCTCCTTTATTCTCTATCTGTATTAGGCTACTTCCATCATTGCAACTTCTTCTGAATATGCTTCTTTGTAATTGTCTAAAAACCACTTCTTTACTATTGCATACTTGCCTTGTCTATTTGCGGCTACTGCTAAAACCTTTTTAAACATTTCCTGCTCTGCATCTGTCCTGTTAGAAATAAATCTTGTCATTTCATCAATGCTTAATCCTTTGTAAGACTTCTTATTTTCTTTCTTCTCTATGGTTTTATAAGCAAATGAAAAGCCTGCAAATTCTTTTCTAAGCTGCTGCATAACTTTAAATTCTGGTGTTCCTATCTGACTTGCAGCTTTGCCGAATTTCTTTGTAATGATAATTTCCTCTGCTTCAAAGTTGATTGTGTAATTTGTGTTCTTGTTCATGGTTATTATCTCCTTTTTCTAAGTTGTTGTTTGTTCTTTTGTTTTCCTTTATCTTATGTACTTATTATATATTCTATGGTGTGCAAAATTTTGTACTTGGATAAATTTATTTGAAATTTTTTCAGATTTAATTGTACCAAAATAAACCTGTTAAAAATTGTACCAAAATTGTTGACATAAGCGGCTTTTCATGGTAGAATAATAGTATCAAAAAAGAAGTTCGTTTAATCTGGTACAAAAGGAGATAGAAAGACTATGAAAGAAGAATATGGATATTGCAGAATCAGCACATCAAAGCAGAACATAGACAGACAAGAGCGGAACATTTTAGAGGTTTATCCTGCTGCACACATTGTTAAAGAAGTCTACACAGGCACAAAGACAACAGGCAGAAAAGAATGGAATAAACTTTACAAACTGGTAAAGCAGGAATCAGCAGCAGGAAAGGAAGTTACAATTATATTTGATTCTGTTTCCAGAATGTCAAGAAATGCAGAAGAAGGCTTTTCACTCTATGAAGAATTGTTTAATCTTGGAATCAACCTTGTTTTTCTCAAAGAGCCGCATATTAACACAGATACTTATAAAAAAGCCTTAGAAAGCAATATACAAATGACTGGTACTAATGTAGACTTCATCTTAGAGGGAATCAACAAATATTTATTATCACTTGCAAAGGAACAAATCAGAATTGCTTTTGAACAAGCGGAAAAAGAGGTTTTAGACTTACATCAGCGGACTTCCGAGGGAATCAAAACTGCAAAGCTGAATGGAAAGCAGATAGGCAGAATTAAGGGAAATAAATACACCACTAAAAAAGAAACTGCCGCTAAAGAAATCATTTTGAAAAATAGCAAAGATTTTAATGGTACTAATACCGATTCAGAAGTTATAAAAATTGCAGGAATTTCCAGAAATTCCTATTACAAATATAAAGCCGAATTGAAACAGGCAGCAGGAAATTAAAATCCTGCTGCCCTCTATTACTTCTTATTATCCTTTATAAAACAAATACTCTCTATTGCAAGAAATCCCCATACCAGACCGAAAAAGACAGATACTATTTTAAACCATTTATTCAGAGTTACCGCATATAAAATAATATCATCACTTGGAGTACCCCCATATAAAGCAAAACTAATTGGTTTATATAGATATGCCGCTAATGCAAAAACAAAAACTCCTGCTATCGCTATAATTATAATATTTGTTTTTGATTTTCCGCTAAATAATCTATATCTAATAATATTAAATACAGAATAGACTACCGCTAAAAAATATATAGCAAAATCAAAAACATTTGCAGATAACCCCATGTAAAAAATACGCATATGTAAAAATAAAGTCAACATTCCAACAAATAACAGTATAGCCATATTGATAATAAAATTAATTTGCTTCTTTTTTCTATTCTGCTTTTGTATTGTTATAGCTTTTTCTGTCTTTACTATTATTTCTTTGCTTTTTAAATCCGCTCCACAGTTCGGACAAGCAATAGCATATTCCGAAATAGCTTTACCACAGGAAGGACATTTTATCATTTTCTAATCTTCCTTTCTCTTGCTCAACAATTCAATAATTTGTTGGTTTTGATTCTGTTGTATTTTATCTGGTAAAGATATAACATACAGATACCCAAACAAGCCGCACCAAAAACAAATTGCCCAAATGTGGGAATCTTCTCCATAACCTTTCATGACTGCCGATTGTTTCATAAAATAAGCACACAGGGCATTAACAAATAGTAGCACAATGGCGATAAGCGCATAAAGCATTTATAACCCTCCTTTCTTAAAACATATTTTGCAATATGAAAAATATCTTGTTTCCTTTGCAATCACTTCATCTTCTGTTTCAAAATACTTTATCTGGTATGGAAGTACCTTTGATTGATAGCAGCCGCCTACTATATGTAATTTTCTTGTATTTTCATTAAGGAAAAATTTTTTATCCACTATTTTTCATACCCCTAAAAGCTGTTTTTTCTTTGATTCATATTCTTCTTGTGTGATAATACCACTGTCTAATAATTGCTTAAATTTCAATATTTCATCCGCCGCTGACACATTAGCAGGATTATTTTTAGATTCTTTTGCCGCCCTTACCCTGTCCTGTACATATTCATAAATCGGCGGCATATCCTCTTTTAATTTCTTATGTTTTGCTGTTCCCATTGTTGCGGAAAATGTAAATGAATTTTCATTTACAAAATTATTTGTACTATGTGAACCCGCATACTCAAATTGTAAAAACCCTGTTGTCATTCCCAAATTTTTAAATTGAACAGAGGTAATGTCCGAATAATAAAACTCTTTATCCCCATTTAACCCTGCACCATATAAAATTGCTTTCTTTCCAGTTATGGATATAACACATCTGTTTTCATAAACTCTCAATGTTTTCCCCATATTTCCATCAATTTCAAATACAATTTTTTCATTGTCTGCCATTATGCTTTGTCCTTTCATTTTTATTTTTCTGCTGTTGAGTATAACTCCCCTATTATTTTAGAGTTTATAACTCTATTTGTCAAGAATCATGTGCCTATCACTTATACTATTTTTGAGGTGATAACTGCATGAAATATAATGAGCGGATAAGGGAAATTAGAGAAGATTCATCTTTGACCCAACAGAAAATAGCCGACCTGCTCCACATAGGACAAAGAACATATGCAGATTATGAAAGCGGCAAAACAAGAATCCCTGTTGACAATCTCTTGATTCTTGCCAAATTTTACAATGTTTCTATGGACTATATCACAGGAGCAAGCAATATCAAATCAGAATATCCAAAAGTATAGGCAGCAGCATTTCTATTTCTATAATGCCGCTGCCTATTGTATTATTGCTTCTTTGCGTTTTCCGCTATGTAGGAATCTAATCTGTTGATAGCCGCCTTTAATTCCTCTTGTAAGGCTTGTAAATAGTATTTTGTACTGTTGGCAATCAATTTAGCTTCTACCTGTTTTTTACCTGTATATGCGGCTTCTGCTGCCTTTAAAAGACATAACAGGGATTCTTGATTATACTCTACCTCTAAAAAGTCTCTCATAATTGAATACAGTTCTTCCATTTCTATAATCTCCCTTCTTGAAGAATGGAGAGAAAATTTCTATTATCATTATAAAAATTACAGTTCAAGAAAATTTCTCCCTATTTGGTTTTATGTGACTGTATACAATTACATCTTTTCGAGATTCTTTAACAGTTCATCTACGCCCCTTTCAGAGATGGCAACATAATATTTATGTGTAACATTACTATTAGCGTGCCCCATTTGATTACATAATAGATATTCTGGTGTATTCAAAGCGGCTAAATTTGTTCCATAAGTATGCCTTAGATAATGGTATTTAAAGGAAATATTGTGTTCGCCCTGTAAAGTTCTGGAATGGTATTTCATGGAATTAACTGTCTGTATTTTACCATTAGGCAGCGAATTAACCAATTCAAGAGAAGAAATCATTTCCCCATTCAAATCTTGTATAAATGTCTGGTTCTGCTGCCTTTGCAATGCTAATTCCTTTTTATCCTGCTCCTGCTGCCGCTTTAGCTTTTTAAAGTAGTCCTTTAATTTGCTGCACATATAGATTTTTCTCTTTGCGTTTCTGGTTTTCAGAGAAACTAACTTTATCAGCCCTTCTTGATACTGCATTTGTCTGTCTATTGTAATAATGCCGCTTTTCAAATCTACATTAGACCACTTCAAACCATAACATTCATTGATACGCAAGCCGCAATATTTCCCCAACATATAAGCTGTCTCTGCATTTGTACCGCTGAAATAACTGTCTAATTGCTCTATCTCCTTATCATCAAAAGAAACAATGTCTAAATCATCATCAATCTTTAATTTCGGCATATGAATTTTAGTATCTTTGTTTACGCATAATTTGTTATAGGAATCTACATCAATATAATTTCTGGAATACGCTTGTCCGAATATCAGATAGAACATTTTCAAAAAGGATTCTGTATAGGAATATGCCCTATTGTCTGTATAATACAATTCTTCCAGATAATCTTGTATTTCCGCTACTGTTATTTCATCAATGTATCTTTTACCGAATCTAGCGCATAAATGATTGTTCCATAAAGAATCCTGTTTCTTGATAGTTGCATAGGCTTTTCCGCTCCTGCCTTTCTCACAGTATTCTTGATACACCTCTGCTACTGTCTGCCTTGTAATCTGCTTTTGTGGCGGCAACTGTATTTTAGCTTGCTCTTGTGCTAATGCTATGCTTCTTGCCTTTGCTGCCTGTTTTTGCGTCTTGTAGGGATTACCTAATTCGTCTTTTACTCTCTTTTGCGCTTTCTTCTTTCCATTTACTGTAAGTACAAAGCGATAACCCCAATACCCATTGTCTAACTGATATACTCCTGCTGCCTGTTGTTCTGCCATGATAAAACCTCCTTAGAAATTGTCCTTTTGTTGTCCGAACTTCTAAAGAGGTTGTTTATAGTTGTTGTTTAGATTGTCCTAAATGTTGTCCTTCCCTCTTGACGCAAACCCTTGTAAATGCTACAATATTCACAGTCAAAGAAGCGCAAATCCCATGACACCGTACATGAGATGGCAAGGGATGAGGCGAGACACGGCAAGGCATTTGAGGGTCTGTTAAAGAGATATTTCAGCTAATGCCAAATGCCTCGGCATTTGAGGGTCTGTTAAAGAGATATTTCAGCTAATGCCAAAAACCTCGGCGAAAAAATACACAGAAAAATTTATTAAAGAGATGGGTTAAATTTCATCAAATAATATAATGGATAAGGAGACGAATTATTATGAAGAAATATTTTTGTAACCCTTGCGGATATACTTATGACCCTGAAAAGGGTGATCCTGAACACGGCATTGCTCCCGGCACAGCATTTGAGGATCTTCCTGATGACTGGTGCTGTCCTTTATGCGGCGTATCCAAAGATATGTTTCAGCCCTGCATTGACAACTACAATTAAATAATAATTTTGAAAGGGAATAATCTCAATTGATTATTCCCTTTCTGTATTTTACCTGCACTATCTTGTTTCTGACAGATATACTTTTGCATTACATAGTTTCAGATTCTGCATTATTCCATTTTGAATTTCGAACCTTTTTATCTCAGATACCCTATCCTGCCCAGGCATACATTTTTACTTCTTACCAAAAAATTACTTCTATCCCTCTTCCTGAGTTCTCCGCTCCCTATAGCTGACAAATAGCCAGGTTCCTCAATCCCCTTATCAGGAACCTTTACCTCCGTTGGTGCCAAAGACATGTCAACTTCTCCTGCATACGGGCACACCCCGTTCTCGTGATGATGCCCTTCATGGCCTCCGCAGTAATAGTACGGTACATCGGTTCCGGCATTTTCATCCGTTCCAACATTTGCATCCGTCTCTCCTGCATACGGGCACACCCCGTTCTCATGACAATGCGCTCCATGGCCTCCGCAATAATATGTCACATTGGAATTGCTCTGTCCGCCATGATGTCCGCCATTCTCGCCATGATGCCCATGCGCAGAAACTGTAACCATGGACACCGGCGAAAGAAGCAGAGCCCCTGCCAATAGCCCGGATAACAAACCGCGATTTACTCGTCTCATTTTTTCCTCCTTCCATTTCAATCTCGCTTCCATCCTGTCAGCACCATTTGAAAAGCAAAATCAGCCTTTCATAAAATCAATTACCTATTTTCTTTATTATACAAAACATAACATAAAAAAGCAACCGGTTTATATGCTTTTCAGCTTTGACACTTAAAAAAGCTCCTCATGCTTTCCACATTCCCACACTTGTCCGCCCTTCATCACGATGATCCTATCCGCCATACGGCAGATGCACACCCGGTGGGATATGATAACGGAGGTTTTGTCCTTTATCATTTCCATGAATTGGGACAATATATCATATTCCACCAGGGGATCCAGGGCACTGGTGGGCTCGTCGAGGATAATGATGTCGCTTTCCTTCCACAAGCCCCTCGCTATGGCCAGTTTCTGCCACTCGCCGCCTGAAAGTTCTGTTCCTCCGAATTCCCTGCCCAGCTGGATATCCAGCCCCCCCACCTTGTCCGTAAATCCTTCTCCCGCCACTTGGAAATGAGGCAGCTGCTGCCAGACTTACTCCGGCTTCGATGCCATGGTAAAGGCTAAAACTGCCATCTACATTTCCCGCCGGCTCTCATCCTGCCGGTTCTGTGATGATATTGTTGTGCTCCATGAGGGATGCCCGGTGCAGCGCGGCAGCCGCGAAATGCTGTCAGCAGGCAAAAACGGAAGATATTTTGAACTTTGGAATACCCAGGCACAGTATTATACATAACAATCAGTCTCTTAAATTCACGAAACTGTTGACCTTCCAACCAAGATTTGATACAATATTGCCGATATTACTTTATGAAAATGAATGGAAAAACGGTTTCGGAAGAGTTATTCCGACTTTGAACCCGTGAAGAAAGGAGCAACGCAATGAGACAATTCTTCGGCATGAGCAGACAGGGTAATTTAAAGGAAGCTGCCCAGGGTCTCCAACAACCGCAGCTGATCATGTTGTTTTCCAACAGTGAACAGTTCAGTTCCCATGTGCGTGAACTGGAAGCACTCTATCCTGGAATTCCCAGCATAGGCTGTATCGGCATGGGCTATCATACCCAGGTAGCAGAACAAGGCGTTGTACTGATTGCATTTTATGATGGTGTTATGGCAACGGCCAATGTGTTGGAAGAGGTATCAAAGATGCCTGTAAAATACATACAACGTCTGGAACAGGACTTAGAGCAGATTAACGCAGCACAGCAAAATACCATATGTATTGACTTATGCGCCGGAAATGACGCCTGTGTGCTCACGACAATGCACGCTGCTCTGAGACATCGCAATATCTCACTGGTAGGAGGCACCGGCGATGGCGGAAAAGTATCTGCCAACGGCCATATCTATGAAGATGCGGTTGCCTATGCACTGGTGCGCAATCAGCATGGCAGAGTTCGGGCTTATAAAGAAAATATCTATCAGCCCATGGGAAATTACCGCTTTATTGCCTCTCAGACTGACAAATCCAAATATGTTATCGGCGCACTCAACGGCCAGTCTGCCAAACAGGTCTACCAGAATATTCTGCACGTGACGGAGCAGCAGATATTGACACAAACCTTCCAGAATCCCTTCGGCAAACTGAACGGCAATGACACCTGCATTATTTCCATCAAGGAAGTTCAGGGCAACTCCCTTGTCTGCTTCCGTCAGGTCAATGATTCCGATGTACTGACACTGTTAGAATTAGGTGATGTCAGATCCACCGTTCGGGAAACCATCCGCAGAATCCTCTCGGACTTCCCTAAGCCCTCCGCCGTATTCTCTGTCAACTGCCTGTTCCGCTACAAACTCTTCAGCGAACGCGGCTATATGCAGGATTATCTGAAGGATATGTCTGCTTTAGGCAATCATGCCGGTCTCATAGGCTATGGAGAACATTATAATAACCAATTTGTCAATCAATCCATGACTTGTGTGGCTTTTGAATAAAACGCCGCACTGCCGTCTTTCCGTATGTAACAATCTGTTTATAGAGACGCCTGTCCATAGCAGGCAAGGAGGGAATGTATGATTCGCAATAAAAAAAGCTCCGGTATCACCCATAAATCCAATAAAAGAGGGCTGTATCCTGTTTTATTTGTAATGAACAGCCTAAAAGACTACCATCGCCGGTTAGTGAAGCAGGAAGTAGACACTTTAAGCGAACTTGACATGATAAACCGTTCTTTTAGCAGCGTATTATCCGAAGCGGAGCTTTTTCAAGATAAGCTGCAGGAATTTCAGGAGACTTTTAATGAGATCGGCCAGGTATCCGGTTCTTTTAACAATGTGAGAAGTCAGATTGTTGCTTCCGTGACGCAGGCGCAGGATGGCATCAATGCCCTGAATATGAAATCAAAAGAAATGGAAGCGGGTTTCAGCCAAATGACTGCTACCTTTGAGGAACTTCTGACATCCGTAGAAAGCATCAAACACTACATGAACAAAATTGTGTCCATTGCCGACCAGACCAATATTCTCGCTCTGAATGCCAGCATCGAAGCCGCCAGAGCCGGACAGGCCGGAAAAGGATTCGCAGTAGTTGCAACAGAAGTAAAAAAGCTGGCAGGAGAAATCAAGGAACTTTCCGCAGAAGTCCACAGCGGCATCGAAAATGTAGAACATGGCAGTCAGGAACTGCATTCCCATATTGAGAATTCCAGACATTCCTTACAGCAGAACATTGCCCAGGTAAGCGAAACGGATGTCTTATTCCAGCAGATTACAGAAGCTGCGGAAGGAGCTGTTACCGTACAAACCGAAATCGGCGATGTCATTGACCGCTCTCAGACTTCCTTCCAGCTCCTGCATGGCTTTTTTGATAAAATAAGAGGAATGTATCAGGATGTCATGAGTCATATCAAAATGGCAAGTATGCTGGGCACCACCAAAAGCAGTATGTTTGAAGACATTGATAACCTGATGGCACAGATTCCGCCGATTCTTCAGGAAGAGGCGCCTGAGAAGCTCTGAAATTACATATAACCTCATCAATGCTGTCCGTTACATTGATGAGGTAAGTCCCCGGCTTCTGCCATATCACAGCCCGGCATAAACTTTACCGTCTCCGCCGCATAGAATACTGCTCACCCCTTCACCTGAACTCCCCAGGGATATGCTCCCCTGACAGCTCCCTTTTATGTAGAATACAAACGGAATATTTCATTCAAACAGCGTCAAAAAAATACCCCTTGTCCCGTATACAAAGAGTAACAAAGGGCATATAAAAATCAATCAAATTCCCTCTCATGCTGCCGGAAGAAATCATAATACACCCGAATTCCCGGCAGCTTAGTCCACTTTTTCACATCCACCGGTTCTTCATCCATATCATAAATCTTCGCACTTTTGATAGAAAGCAGAAAAGGTGAATGTGTTGAAATGATAAACTGACACCCGAAAAAACGGGCGGAATCCTCCAGGAATTTCAGCAATTCCTGCTGGCGCAACGGAGACAGGCTGTTTTCCGGCTCGTCCAGAAGATACAATCCGTTTTCCTGTATCTTCTCGGTAAAATAAAGAAAAGCGCTCTCTCCATTGGAGTGTTCCCGCACATTATCCATAAGCTGATTGCGGACGTAACGGGATTGTGTCTTTGTCTTAGCCATATGAGACTTTTTCAGCTGTTCATAGTCATCCAGAGATTTCATCTGAAAATGAGAATATTTCGCCTCCAGATATTCCTCGAACAAATCTTCCCTCTTTTGATTAATCCCGTCATTCAGACTCCGCAGGTTTAATATGAAATCAAATACATCGTCGCTGGTAATGATCCTGCTGTCCTTCGGAATCTTTCCCTGGGTCTCAAAATCACACATCCTGGTATAATCTTCATAGAAATTCGACCTGTTATATGCCGTATCCCTCTTGAGCCCCAGTTTCTCCGCAATCACGTTTAACGCAGTCGTCTTCCCGGAACCGTTTCCGCCATATAAAATTGTCACCGGTTCAAAATCCAGCATCCGCAGCTGATGCCTGGACAACACCTGAAACGGATAATACGTATCATAACATGTTCTTTTCATTCCCATCAGAAAACTATACTCCTGTTCTATATCCGGGAAAGAAAAATGTGATAAATAAACCATCCCACCCTCCTGTAAATGCATCTTTTGCAGCTTACCGTGAAAGCTCCTTTAACTCTTCCAGCAGTTCCAAATCCGACTGCAATACCTTGATATTTGCCGTAACAGGTTCTTCCCCCGGCCTTGTAACTGTAATTTCTATGACACTCCCCTCTTCCATGGGCCTTGAAAAAGCCGAATTTAAAAATGCCTCAAATTTAGGGTGATTTTTACTAAATTGGTTCTTTGCATTCATCAGCTTCATAATAGACGCCGCATTCATTTCTCCATAACCTCCTTCACATATTCTGCCTCACCGGGCCTCCGGCTTTATTTCTTACCAACTCTAAGCGGGCCGGCCACTGAGCTGCTGCCATTATTTATACTCATGAACAAAAACATTTGCCGACCTAAATGTATAACGAGTGAACGCATCGGCAATGTTGAACAGAAAGCGGCAGATAAATGCTTTCATGAGTATACCATATCATTTTAAACCAGGCGCGTCAAGACCTTGACATTTCCCTCTTTTCTCAATACAATAAATAAGGATTCATTCCTCATAATTAATGAAGATTTGAATTCTTTCAATTATTGAAGATTAATACCTCTATTGAAGATTAATACCTCTATTGAAGATTAATACCTCTCAATCATTGAAATTTTAACGCCTCATCATCACAAAATATAGAAAGGAAATCAACCCTATGGAAAAAATTGCAAGTTTTACCATAAACCATATCAAACTTCAGCCCGGCATCTATGTGTCGCGGAAGGATACGGTGGGTTCTGAGGTAATCACCACCTTTGACCTGCGCATGACAAGCCCCAACGATGAACCTGTTATGAACACTGCGGAGATGCACACCATTGAACATCTGGCCGCCACCTTCCTGCGCAATCATCCCCAGTACAAGGACAAAACCATTTATTTCGGCCCCATGGGATGCCGTACCGGCTTCTATCTGCTGCTGGCAGGAGATTACACCTCCAGGGATATTGTGCCGCTTATGATTCAACTGTATGAATTTATCCGTGATTTCAAGGACGAAGTGCCGGGTGCTTCCCCCATGGACTGCGGCAATTATCTGGATATGAACCTTCCCATGGCAAACTACCTGGCCAAAAAGTATCTGGATGAGGTACTCTATCAAGTTGATGACAGCCGACTGATATATCCTCAATAACTGTCCATCACTGATAATCCTGTCACATATACCAAAATAGTGTAACAGTTCAGCCATCATTTACCCCGGACATCCTTCCTATGGAAATACATGTATAATTATGTATGCCTAAAGCCTTCGCAGAAGGCTTTAGGCACGCAAAACGCAGGTGAACTTGTTCACTTTGAGCCGCGTTTTGGCGCATGCTGACGCTGAACCGTAACTGATAACATATTACAAAACAACAGGAAACTGTGCCAACAGAAAGGACACCCAAATGAATAAAATTGGAATTATCGGCGCTATGGAGCTGGAAGTAGAACGGCTGAAAGCAGAAATGACAGAATCAAACATCATTACAAAGGCAGGAATGGATTTCCACGAGGGCAAATTGAACGGTGCCTCTGTTGTGGTAGTCCGGTGCGGTATCGGAAAAGTAAACGCTGCTCTCTGTGTGCAGATTTTGGCAGATGTGTTCCAGGTAACACATGTGATCAATACCGGCGTGGCCGGCTCCCTGAACGCAGAACTGGATATCGGCGACATTCTCATATCCAAAGATGCTTTACACTACGACATGGATGTAACCATTTTCGGATACAAATCAGGGGAAGTTCCTCAGATGGGCTTTCGGGAATTTACCGCGGACCGGCGCCTGGCATCACTGGCACAGGAAGCCTGCCAGAAGGTCAATCCCGGCCTCCATGTCCGCATAGGCAGGGTGGTCAGCGGAGATCAGTTTATCTCTGACAAGAACGTGAAAGAACACCTGATCGCAGAATTCCAGGGAGACTGTACAGAGATGGAAGGCGCTTCCATTGCCCATGGCGCATATCTGAACCATATCCCCTTCGTCATTATCCGTGCCATTTCCGACAAGGCGGATAACAGCGCTGAAATGGATTATCCCACCTTTGAGGCGCAGGCCGCAAAGCATTCAGCAGCACTGGTGATGGAAATGGTTCAGAACATATAAGACATCAAGGCTGCGGTATATTCCGCAGCCCCTTTCCCGCCATATCTCCCTCTCAAACCCCAGCCCCGCTAACACCCGAATGCATTGCTGCCGCCGATTTGACAAACCCATTCTTTACTCCCCTGCCCCCTATCCATCAAAGCAATTTCGCTATGTTTTAGACACTTTCGCCTCACAAAACGCTTCCTCTATGCTTTCAACACTTCCTCTCCGCCAAACGTTTCCTCTATGTTTTAGACACTTTCGCCTTCCAAAACGCTTCTTCTCCACCAAACGCTTCGGTATATAACATAACCTTTTCATAATCCGGTAAAATAAAATAGAATAAATTTATATACAGAGCAAACTTTTTGTCCCTTTCATACGTTTACTATATAGAAGATGTGAAAGAAATACCTTTTACACAAGAAAGGAGATACCTTGCAGGACTACGAATTGGTCAATCGCATCAAACAGGGCGACAGAGCACTGTTTGGACAATTGGCAGAAAAATACTATAACGAGGTTTTTCGATACTGTTACTACCAAACCGGCAACGAGCATTCTGCCTATGATTGTACCCAGGAAACCTTCTGCCACTTGCTGCGTTTTCTGGACAATTACACGGAACGCAGCCGTTTTAAATCCTATCTGCTACAGATTGCACTGAATGTATGCCGGGACCATTTTCGTAAATGCAGCCGTCGCCCCATCCCCTTGGACACCCTGGAACAATATGCCGGCTTTGACATTACTGCCGCAGAACAGCCTGCAATTTCTTCCTGTACTCCCAGCCAGCCTTCACCCGAAAGCCAGGTGGAATCAAGGCTGTTGATACAGTCTGCCTTGCAGAAATTACCGGATACCCAGCGGGAAGTCATGATACTATTCTACTATTATGGTTACAAGCAGTGGGAAATTGCCCACATAACAGGTGTACCGCTATCCACGGTCAAAACCCGCCTCCGCGCCGGAACCGGAAAATTACAGGAATACTTTCAACAAACTGGATTAGCGTAAATTTTATCGAAAGAAGGTGGAAGAATTGAAATTTGATCCGGAACACATAAAATTATCAAATAAATTAAGACGGACATCGGAAATGAAGACGCCGCAGCAGCCATCACAGAAACAAATATTACAGATATTGGAACAGAATCCTCCACCCACACCGGACCCGCATAAGCGTGATGCATTTATCCGCCAGCTTACGGAAGAAGCCTTGTTCATGGATTACATGGGGCACCAAACCCTGGCAGAGAAGATTTCCTCCCAGATCTCCTATATGTCCCCCTGGTTCTTCCCGTTACAGGCCGGTATCCTGATCATCCTGTTCTGCTTTTCATTTGCACATGCTCTGCAGGCGGTCACGTTCTGCCTTATGTCTCTGACTCCCATATTGACAGGGCTTCTAATCAACGAGATATCCAAAAGCTTTGGACATAACATGTGGGAAATGGAAGCCGCCTGCCGCTACAATCTGACGAAACTTTTTTTCCTGCGGATTTGTATCATCAGTGCTGCAGATTTTATCGTATTGACTGCAGCTCTGGCTGCATTCCATATGGCTGGGGGTCTGCTCTGGCAGTTTGCCTGCTGTACACTGCTTCCTTTTTTCCTGGTCTCCGCCCTGTGCCTGTGGTTATTACAGCACTTCGGGAATCTCCTTCATCAGCTCGTGCTGCTGGCCGCCTATGCCCTGGCAGCGCTTGCAGAATTTATGATAGCACTGCTGCCGGAACATACTTATGAGAATCTCGATGACATAACATTGGACACCATTTTCCTGGGAGCCTCTCTTGGCGCAATGGCCCTCTTCTTCTTATGCGCCCTCCGGCTCTGCACCAGAAAATATTTTGTATACACCACCCAGCCCACATTACATGTATAACCACACGTAAGCCGCACAGCTCACACACTGAAAGGAGAAGAATATGGAACTTCAATTGGAACATCTTACCAAACAATATGGTTCCCTTATCGCGGTAGATAACCTCAACACCACATTAACCTGTGGCATTTACGGCCTGTTAGGCGCAAACGGGTCCGGGAAAACTACCCTGATGCGTCTCATCTGCGACATTCAATCCCCCACTGCAGGAAGCATCTGCTATGACGGCCTGGATATTCAGACCGCCGGGGAACGTTATCGTAATCAATTAGGGTATCTGCCTCAGGATTTTGGATATTATCCCGATTTCAGCGCTTACAAATTCCTCATGTATATGTCCGCCATCAAGGGACTTTCCAAAACCTTTGCCAGGGAACGCTCCCTGCAGCTTCTGGATGAAGTAGACCTGCTCCAGGTAAAGGATAAGAAAATTAAGACGTTCTCCGGCGGTATGAAGCAGCGCCTCGGCATTGCCCAGGCCATGCTCAATGACCCCAGGATACTGATCCTGGACGAACCCACAGCGGGCCTGGACCCCAAAGAGCGAGTGCGCTTCCGCAACCTGATCAGCTCCTTTTCCCACAATAAAATCGTGCTGCTGTCCACTCACATTGTATCGGATGTGGAATACATTGCCGGGCACATTCTGATGATGAAGAAAGGGCAATTTATACACGAAGGAAAACCTGATAAAATCATCCACAGAATTGACGGAAAAGTATGGGAATGCCAGGTACCCAATGAGGAAGTCCCCACCCTCAGAGAACGTTATACCATCAGCAACCTGCGTTCCGAGAATGATATGACCATACTGCGCATCATTCATGACAGCCAGCCGCTGGAATCCGCAGTACCGGCCGCCCCTAACCTGGAGGACTTATACTTATACTATTTTAGTGAGGAGGGTAAAACAATATGAAAGAATTAATACGTTTTGAATTGGGCAAGCTGCTGCACAGGCCCCTGGTATTCGCTTCCCTGGCTGGTCTGGCAATTTATACCGCATACATGCTCTGCTTATGGGTTTTCCCCATCAACACCATCGTCCGTGAAGAAATAGACGGTGAGATGAAAACTTACAAAGGCATGGCGGCAGTCAGGCGCAATCAGGAAATCATTTCTCTTTATGAAGGGCCTTTTACCACAGAGAAAATGCAGAACATCATAGAGAACTACTCTTTTTCTGCTGCAGCCATGGAAAAAAATAATATGAACCCGGACACCCAGATACGCTATACCCATAATTACCTGTATGATCTCATAAAGGGCTTTTTCCTCAATCCTGACGGCACCTATACCGGTGAGACTGTGGAAGATGTGTATGGCGAATTGGCGCCAGAGTTAATTCTTGGATATTCCGAGGGCTGGAGTTGTATGCTCGCCACCTTACCGGATGTCTTCCCTGTATGGGCCTGCGTTCTGGCTGTCATACTTAGTCCTGTCTTCTCCGAGGAATACAGCCGACATACAGATGCGTTGGTTCTCACCGGAAGTCAGGGGCGCACCAAATGCCCCACCGCCAAAATAACTGCAGCCTATATCATTTCCCTGGGAGGTTCTCTGGTCATTTTAACTATATTCCTCCTGTGTTTATTCTTCTGTTATGGTTTTACAGGTCTGGATTCTTCTATTCAGTTAAGTAAATTTATGAGTCTGCAGTATTATACCCTGTACCTGGGGCAGGCTTTTGCTCTTGTGCTGCTGCTCCTGTTCTCAGGCATTATTGTGTATACGGCTTTAATCCTATTGATTTCCGCCCTTTCCAGGAATTCCTATGCATCCATGATAATCTCGGCCACGGTCCTGCTGGCTCCCCTGAGCATTCCCATGGACAGCAGTATCAACAAGCTCCTGTACATTGTATGCGCCCTGCTGCCCATACATCAGCTGAAGATAATCAACTTGTTTTATCTTCCCCATCCCTTGCCCATTGCCCTGAGTGATGTGCAAATCATGCTGCTCTCCCTGCCCGTTACCCTTGCAGCCATTCTCATTGGAATCCCCTGTGCGAAAAGGACATTTTCCAGGCATCAAGTCAGATAGCAGGACGCTGCAGCAAAGGGCGGCATTGGGAAGTACTTTCCTCAATGCCGCCCTGAATCTATATCTGCACAATATCAGGCCGTTGCATTCCCCTTCACCCGCCTGCATTCTTCATCTTCACCTTCATCTTCACCTTCATTCTTCATCTTCATCCTTCATCTTCATTCTTCATCTCTGTTCTTCGTCTCCACATCTTCTGTCTTCTTATCCTTCTTAAACACGAACAGCTTGCTTATGAGATAATTTCCAATCATTACCAATACGGAGACGAAAATCTTGGAGAAGGATTCATTGATGGTAAGAATATTCACCATGAGCACCATCATCACACCATCCAGTATTCCGGTGGACACCCTTCCCCCTGAAAACTGCAGGAACTCCCTCCTGATATCAGGGTCAGTGCTTTTGAACACATACTTCCTGTTCATCACATAGCCGAATACAACACCCACCCCCCAGGAAATCAGGGTGAGGGCTACATTCTGCCACACTACCTGCGCATCCAAAATGGTAAACGCGCACAGGAACCATGCTCCCCATGATACCAGCGTGTTCAGCACACCTACGATAAGATATGTGATAATCTCCTCATATTTGATACATAATTCCTTAATTTTCTCCATGTTCAAGCCTCTCCGTTTTTCTCATCATTATACTTTTGGTACTTTCGTTCCAATATTCTTATTCCAATATTTTTATTCCAATATTCTTATTCCAATATTTTTATTCCAGTACTTCTATTTTGCAATTATGCTTTTTGGTCTGCTTATGGTAACTGATGCCAACCGCCAATATCCTCCCGGTGTATTTGACATCTTCCCCCAGCTTCCCCTGGAATCGTAAAGCATATCCCTTATCTTTCACCTGGGCAATCGCTTCTTCCGGCGTACTGTCAACTTTCAGTTCAAGTATAATGCAGTCACTGTTCTTCCGCTCAGGATAAAAAATAAAATCCACAAACCCTTTTCCTGCCTTATCTTCCCGTTCCACCCGATATTTATTGCGAGCGGACAGATAACATAAATTTACCACAGCCGACAACTCGGTTTCACTGTTATATGACAGGATTGGAGATTCCGTATCGTGCGCAAACTGCAGGATTTCTTCCATTATTTTTGTATTACCGGCCAGGGTAGCCTGAAGCATCTGCTCTGACTTTCTGGCAAGCTTATAGACATATCCCAGAGAATCCCTGGATAATAGCAGTTCGTTATACTTATCCATCAATTCCTTATTCGGTATCAATACTTCCCCTTCCGTATAGGTCAGAAGCCCGTAAACCACCATTGCCGAATAAATCTGTTCCCTGGAACTTATCTCCATGGACGCGGCAGCAAATTGACCGATATCTGCCAGGACACGCTCTCCCGACACCATAAGAACCAAATCGTCCCGCACATCATCAATGTTGTTACGTATATAATAGAACAATTCATCATATGGTCCCGAACTGGTCCAGTAATTCCGAAGCTGATTATCCGTCAATGCCAAAACAACAGAACGGGGGTTATACAGCCTGGCACCGACAGCGGTATAGTAACCATTATACCATGTGCGCAAATCTTCCCTGCCGAATTTCGGTGCTTTTGTTTCTCTCCGGTAAATATCATACAGGCGATCCACTTCCCCGTCAAGAAAGCCAAAATACCCACTGAACTTCTCCGATGTTACCATATCATATTCCACAAACATATTCAGCTCTGAACCGCTTGAATATTTTGAAATCGGCAGAACTCCCGTCATATATGCGAATTCCACATATGGCTGATCCTTCAACAGCCATTTTAAAAACAGAAGGTATTCTTTCTGCTCATCCTCAGAAATAAAAGGCATATGGAAAACCGCATCCCATTCATCTATCACAAATAGAAATTTATGTTCTGTCCGTTCATATATTTTCTGTAAGGCATCCCACACCGAAGCATCCCTGCATATGCCGCAGTCTGCGTAATCCTCCATGAAATCCTCCATCATCCCGTTCTCAATACGGCTGATATACTGAGCATAACTTTTAACTCCTTTTGCTCCCCTGCTGAAATCTATATAAATCACATCATGCTGATTCAAATGCGTATTGTACATTTTCTCTTCTGCCACGGCAAGCTGCGCAAATATTTTATCCTTTTGGTTCGTTTTGCCAAAGAACGCCCCAACCATATTCGCCATCACTGTCTTGCCAAAGCGCCTGGGCCGTGTAATACAGAAATAGCGGTTTCTCTTTCCGAAAGAAGGTACCAGTTCACTCAAGAACAATGACTTATCAACAAAATATACATCCCGCAGGACTTCCCTGTATCCCTCATATGGCGCGTTACTGTTTAGAAACAACCCCATCCGTCAACCCCCTCCTCTCCCTTTCTTTCTATCCCTTTCTTTCTATCCCTTTCTTTCTATCCCTGCCCGTCTTTCTATCCCCACCTTCCTTTATACCTCCCCTCTTTCTATCTTATTCCTGTCTTTCCATGTCACGAAACTACCAGATTTCTGGCCCCGCCCTGCAGAAATGCTTCAATATTCCGATATGCCTCCTGTACGCAGCGGGTTCTGGCCTCCACACTGGCCCACGCCAAATGGGGTGTCACCAGCAGACGGTTACTGTCCCGAATGCTGCACAGGGGATGGGCTGCATCCAATGGCTCCTTCTCCAGCACATCCAGACCTGCTGCTGCAATTTTCCCCTCCATAAGCGCCTGGTACAGAGCCATATTGTCCACCACTGCGCCCCTTGCCACATTCAGCAGTACCGCTGTATTTTTCATGCATTCCAGTGCCGCTGCATCAATAAAATGCCGCGACAATTCACTCAGCGGACAATGCAGTGACAGAAAATCACTCTCGGAAAGCAGCATTTCCTTATCTACCTGACAATATTCCGTACATGTGCTTTTTCCGGTGATGGAATAGAAGATTACCCTGCATCCAAAGGCTGCTGCAATCTTCGCCACACGTCTCCCTATATTCCCCATTCCCACAATTCCCCATGTCTTACCCTCTAATTCATAAAAAGGGATGTCGAAGTTAGAGAATCTGTCCTGGGCACTATACGCCCCGGATTTCACATAGGTATCATAATGAAACAATTTCTGACTCAGCGCAAGCGCCATGGTAAAGGTATGCTGGGCCACCATGGCAGTGCAGTAATCTCTCACATTGGCAACTTTAATCCCCCTGGCATTACAATAAGCAAGGTCGCAATTATCGTAACCTGTGGCAAACTCACAAATAAGCTTCACATTGGGCGCATCCTTTAAGGTCGCCTCGCACATAGGGGACTTGTTGGCAATGACAATATCCGCATCCCGAACCCTGTCGCGGACTTCCTCTGCAGTTACCGTATTGCCGTATGCCGTAACCTGCCCAAAGTCGCTGAGACATGCTACCGATACATCCTCACCCACACTGTTCCGCTCCAAAATCACTATTTTCATATTGATACTGCCCCCTGACGCAAATGATGGTATGCTTGAAATAGAATCCTTTCCCCATTTTACATCAACAATACCGGAAAGGCAAGTTTTACCGCCGCAAAAAACATCCGCCAAAGACGATACGATGCCTTTCCTTTTCCCCATCCCTGACCAACCGGACATACTCTTTCCATTATGAATTGACCGGAACTTTAGCCCTACCCCTGCCTTCCACTCAAAAAGCAGCCCTGTTATATCTTACAACAAAGACTTATTGGAAGAATGCTTTCTAATTGCTTGACTTTTAATTATTATAATAGTATAATAGTATAATAAAAATAAGACGAATTCATAGTATAGCAGAAAGGGGAATTATCTATGAACACATTAACAGCAGCAATGGCAATTGGCACAATGTGTTTTGGTCTATCCTTATCAGCAGGTGCTGCAGCAGACCAAAATCCCTATGAAATGCCCTACGATATAGAAACCGGGCGCATGTTCAGGCAGCATCTGTCCACTGCCGTCACCAATCCTGCCCGAAGTGATGATATGACAGAGATTGGAATGGGCACTCTCTATCATTCCAATCCCTTATTCGGCAAGCCTCAGGCATATGCATACACCGAAGCATATCAGACCTCATACAGTGTACGGGCAAAATGCGATGTAAATAATTATGGTTCTTCTACAAGTACCACAGGCTGGCGAGAACAAAATAATACCACTGCCTGCAATTCCGGCACCATCAAAGCAGCAACGGAAAAATGTACCTTCACAGGTTACTATACCATACAGGTGACAAAAGACGCAGGCGTAGCATCTTCAGAGGGCAGCTATACTTATGAATAACAAGTTCGGAAGAGTAATCATATCCTGCATCCTGAAGAAAAACACATTATGTATCTGTCTAATGACAGTCGTATTTTTCCTTGTTTCCTGCGGCAGAACAGCATCACAGAATTCTCCCGGCCTGGCTGAAACTTATCAGGACTTTGGCAACGTGATTGTCCTGGGTGTAGTAAATGACAGCGAACCCACCATAAGCGGTTTGATTCACATGGACACTGTCGCGGACAATCTGCATGTACAGTTTGCAAATCTGACACAAAAAGAGCATGAATACATTCTGAAACTTTTCCTCGACTATCAGGAAACAGACTTTTATCTCAATGAGCAAAAGCATAACGGATATGTTTTCTCTGCCGCTGCAGGAGAAGAGCTTGACCTAGTAGTCAATTTGGATACGGACGCTTCCATGGACGAATCCCACATCCTGACAGCAGCAGTACTGACTGCACCTGACACCCATGCGAAAGATCTGGATTTCATAAGCAATTCCTATGGCATTGTCATGAATTATGAATTGGCTCCGGCAGAAGGAGAACGCCGGATCAATCCCACACAGGTATGCAGGGAACCCGACGTTTATCTGGAATTAGAGTACCAGGGAATCATGCTGAACCAGGATTACGAAACGGAAGGAAATTCCGTTGTATATCTTCCGCCGTCAAATATAACCGTTCAGCCAAACGAAACCGTATCTCTGGCATATCGTGCGGGCAATTATGAGAAAGCCGATGACATTTTAATCCTTCTTCTCCTTGACTGGAAACAACAGCAGGTTAATGGCAGCCCCTTTGAATACGTCAAAAACATACCGGGTCTTATGAGTTACGGAACACTTGAATTTACCGCTCCATCAGAGCCCGGCTTCTATGAGGTTACAGCCTTTGTATCAGAACAGCCTTACGAATTACGAAACAGGGAGACTTTTCATACCAGCGATACTTCTTACCGTTTTACTCTCACTGTCGAATAAATGAAACGTTTCTATCTGCCGTTTCTATCTGCCTTTTATTTCTGTTATCGTCAGAAGGTTCCATCTTACGTCATGCCGGAATCTTCTGACGCATTGCTTGTCTTTTCATACCCTTTTGGCATAATCCTTTCTGTCTTTCCAAAATTTTTAAATTTTTTCGTATAACTCCCCAAATTTCATTTTCGGATTTCTTCCTTCCATACTGCAGATCATCGGGATTTACAGTGATACCATCAGAAAAGTACCTGGCTGACGGTCTTCAGCCGGGGTGTACTGTAAATTTAACCAATATACCGTATAAATAACCACAGTTGAGACAAGACATCAAATAATTACGGCTGCGTATATTACGGAGTCCTTGACAGATACAGATCCCGGGTTTTATACTAAAAACGTATAGGAATATATGGAGGAATATATGAAAAAATATCATAAAATTTTCATTTGTGCAGCCATGGCCGTTGTTTGGGCAACCGGCTGCAGCAAACCGGATATTCAGCAGACACAGGAGAGCGGCATGGCAGGTACAGGCAATATGGCAAATTCCGACAATATGACAGATACTGACAACAAGGCAAGTACTGACAGACTGACAGATACAGACAATGCGGCAGACAGAGATAATGCCGCTGCAATAACGGAAGACGAAACAGCATTTGCAGATGTTCCCATGCGCCGTGTCACAGTTCATGATCCCTCTGTCATTTACGATAATAGAACCTACTATATCTTCGGTTCACACATGGCATGGGCCAAAAGTACGGACCTGCAGAACTGGGAAAGTTTTACCATGAATATCAATACGGAGTATCAGACGCTTTTCGGAAAGGAATGGGAAAGCTGGTGCAAAACGGCTTCCAATCCGGAACTGAAAGGAAATCTGTGGGCTCCGGATGTTATTTATAATAAAAAAATGGGCAAGTATTGTATGTATATGAGCGTCAACGGAGATGACTGGAATTCCGTTATTGTCATGCTGACCGCAGACAACATAGAAGGTCCTTATGAATATGGCGGCCCGGTAGTTTACTCCGGCTTTGATGCAGGGAAAAAGCACTCCGCAGAACTGACGGATGTATACCGGGTACTCGGGGAAAGTGCTGACTTGACCCGGTATCAAAGCACTGCGGATACGAAGCTCAATGCCATTGACCCCTGCCTGACTTATGATGAGGAAGGAAATCTGTGGATGTCTTTTGGCTCATGGTTCGGCGGCATTTATCAGATAAAATTAAATGAAGAAACAGGTCTGCGTGACTATCAAACCACATATGAGACAATCCCCAATGAGTCTGATGCCTATTACGGTCATAAAATTGCAGGCGGCTTTGGCGTTTCCGGAGAAGGCTCCTTCCTGATTCACAGCGGCGGCTATTATTATCTCTTTCTGTCTTACGGTGGCCTGACCGCCACAGGCGGATACCAGATCCGCGTATTCCGCTCAGAAGATATCAATGGCCCTTATGTGGATGAGGCCGGCAATCCCGCAGTGTATCAGAAAGCCGCCAATAACTTATATACCAATATTGGTGTACGGCTTATGGGAAGCTGTGATTGGACCGGCAGCCGCGAAATCCGTGTATCCCAGGGGCATAATTCGGCCTATGTCACAGAAACCGGACAGATCTTCCTGATTTACCACAGCCGTTTTGCCGGTGGGAAATACGGCATTGCCGAAGCCCACGAGGTCAGGGTGCAGCAGCTGTTTATGAACAAAAACGGCTGGCTTGCAGCTGCCCCCTATGAGTATACGGGAGAAACCATCAGCACGGCAGGATATACTATGGAGGAAATGTGCGGAGAATATGAATACATTGTCCATACTCCTGCTTCCTATTACCGCAAATCCGGCAAAGACTATATCGGCATTGAACAGGCTGTTCGGATTACTTTACAGAAAGACGGCACTGTGACAGGCGCAATGCCGGGAACCTGGAGCTATGAGGAAGGCACTGCACATATGTCCATTACAATAGGCGGCATTACCTATGACGGCGTCTTTCTGAAAATGCCCAGTGAGCAGATGTTCGAGGATGAAACCAAGCGCAAAGTCGTTATGACTTTTACCGCCATCGGAAACAATATTGCTGTGTGGGGAAGCAAATACTGAAAATATTCCACCTCCTGTCCGGAAAATTTCCGAATAAAAATCCTTTTTCCTGCACCTTCCATAACAACTCCCTGTAAAAGCAGCTGCATGCAGATTCATTTCCGTAAAAATCTGCATGCAGTACCTGGCAATTTTAATATCGTACAACTCCATTCTATGAAGTCAAAAATTCCTTCAGCAATGCTTCCAGTTCTTCCTCCGTTACCTCTGACGTATCTTCCGGCTTGACCTCTGCATTGTGCTGCGGCTCCGGCTGGATATACTCCGAATGCTGCTGGCTGTACCCCGGATGCTCTGGTTCTGTGCCGATTGCTTCTTCCACTGCCGGTTCTTCGCTCACAAATTCTTCGCTTCCGGCAGCTATTCTATTTCCAATGGGCATAAGCTCCACTGTCCGTTTGACCGGCCTGGCCTGAACCCCCTTATTCCCCTTACGGCTTCTTCCTTTTGCTTTCTGCCCTCCCTGTAAACGGCCGAAGTTATTTCTCTTCTCTTCATAAGCGGCCTCTCCATACAGCATCTCCATATCCTGCCTTGTGATATCTATCCTGGGCGATAAATGATTTTCCAGATAATCCACCAAATTAACCTTTAGCACCCGCTTCTTTCCCCTGATATCCACTACGGTAGATACGCTGAAATATATGTACAAGCCGAAAAAGCTGACAATGTAAAAGGGCAGTACATCCCCCACCGTTCGTCCTCCCAGGATACTTTTACACACCCCCACCCCGGAGAACACCACCGACAGCAGCATGAGCTGCCCCGAAAGATGATATATGGTCTCAAAGGATAAATGTCCGAGAGACATACGATTCAGAAACTTGTCCACAAATACCGGAATATTGGCCACACCATTGCTCATCTGATAACAGCTTGCAAATTTGGTCTTGCATTGCTTCAGCAGCCGGTTCTCTGTCGACGCCATATTATCCGCTTCCTTAATCATATTCCGATAGAGCAATCCCAAAAACATCCTTAACACAATACTTAATCCAAGACATAAAAACATACCAATTGTAATCAGCTTTTCTTCCTGAAACACACGAAACATACTATGCCTCCTCTCACAAAGTTCCAGCACTTCCCGCCATGCCGACGCAGACAATGCATGGGAAGAATGCCAGGCGAACTTGTTCTTTAGACCTAGTATAACTGAAATCACCACGGTTTTACAGAAATTTTCATCGTATTATTTTTACCTTTTCTGACATATTATCAGCATTCCCGGCATTATAAGCGATTTTCATGTCACTCTTTGGAATGATTCTCTCCCAGGTATTAAGTAAAAGGATCAATCATATTAACTATTTATACTCAAGACCGCCAAAATCTACTAATCTGAAGCGACAGAATAGTTAATAGTCTCAATGATAAAAATATGTCCGTCAAGAGACATACAGGCTTATAGTATAGCTCACATATATTGCTTAAAAATTCGGCCTCCGATATCAATAATTTAAAAAACTTCATATGCTGTCTGCAGAATAGCAGCACCTGAAGCTTTTTCACTTATACTTGAACTCCCCTTAACCACAGTACTATTACTATTTAGTTCTTACAAAAAAACAATATCATCATTCACAAAATAACAACGGCAAATTGTTTAAGCATAACATGATTGGTCGAAATTAGTTATAAATTGAAGAACTATCTAATTTTCAACGCTAAAGCCTGATAATCTATGATTGCAGAATGGAACAAAATCTGATAGAATATATCATAACATATTTTGATAATAAAGGAGAGAACATCTATGGATACGCTGAAATATAAGACTCACGGCACCTGTTCCAGGGAAATTGATATTACATTAAAGGATGGCGTCATTGACTCCGTACAGTTTACCGGCGGATGCCACGGCAATCTGCAGGGTGTCAGCGCCCTGGTCAAAGGAATGACAGCACAAGAGGCTATATCCAAGCTCAAAGGCATCCGCTGCGGCTCAAAACCAACCTCCTGCCCTGATCAGCTGGCACAAGCGCTTGAACAAATGCTATAATTTTGAAAGGCATTGTTATGAAAAAAATAATCTTGACAGGCGGGGGCTCCGCAGGACATGTCACCCCCAATATTGCTCTGCTCCCTTCCCTAAAGGACGCCGGCTATGAAATTACTTATATGGGTTCCTATGATGGTATTGAGAAGAAACTAATCAGCGATTTTGACATACCCTATATAGGTATCTCCACAGGTAAATTTCGACGATATCTGGATTTGAAAAACTTTACGGATCCTTTCCGCGTTATAAAAGGTTTTTCCGAGGCAAAGAAATTTCTGAAAAACCATAGGCCGGATGTGGTTTTTTCCAAGGGCGGTTTCGTCTCCGTTCCTGTAGTCCGTGCGGCGGCCTCCCTGGGGATTCCCTGCATTATTCATGAATCCGACATGACACCCGGACTGGCCAACAGAATGTGCATTCCTGCGGCCAAGAAGGTCTGCTGCAATTTCCCGGAAACCTTGAAACAGCTTCCTGAGAACAAAGCGGTACTGACCGGCTCTCCCATCAGGGCAGAACTGGCACAGGGAAATAAACTTGCCGGGCTCAACATGTGCGGCTTCAGTGCCAATATTCCTGTAGTCATGGTAATCGGCGGAAGCCTGGGGGCTGCCAATGTCAATAAAGCGGTTCGGGATGCACTGCCCAGACTGCTGACGGATTTTCAGGTAGTCCACCTGTGCGGCAAGGACAAAGTAGACAATCTGCTTCTGAACACACCGGGATATAAACAATTTGAATATGTGAAGACAGAATTGAAAGATTTATTTGCCATGGCGGATATTGTGATTTCCCGTGCCGGTGCCAATGCAATATGTGAACTTCTGGCGCTGAAGAAACCAAATATCCTGATACCGCTCCCTGCTTCCAGCAGCCGCGGCGACCAGCTGCTGAATGCCAAATCTTTTGAAGCCCAGGGATTCTCTATCGTGATTCAGGAAGACGATCTGACAACAGATATGTTAGTAGATAAAGTGCACGAGCTGTATTTTACCAGACAGACCTTCCGGGATGCCATGAATAACAGTGGACAGATGGATTCTATCAAAACGATTCTGGGCTTGATCGAAGACGCCGCAGGTTCTGACAAGGACACATAGAACTGTCCAAAGAAACCGTGATTCTATCCGAAAGCATTTCTTAGTACACAGACAGCAGAAGCGAAAAGTTTGTTTCACTTCCCAACCAAAAATGGCATCCGCTTCAGCAGATGCCATTTTTAAGACATTGCGCACTTCCCGTCATACCGATGCAGTCGGCACAAACAATGAATGAGAAGACTTCACAGCATATTCTCATCATAGACAGCCCGAACGCCGCCGACAAATTTCGGCCTGGTGCGGGCACAAACCACATGCGCATCTCCTATCTCACCAGTCCGGATTCTCACCGGCACCGCCACATCCCTCAAATGCATTCCAATCAGAGTATCCCCTATATCAATCCCGGCGTGCGCCCTGATATGCTCCACTGCCACCGGATTCTCAAAAGCTTTATATGCCGCCGCAGCAAAGGATCCTCCCGCCTTGGGCTGAGGCATCACATTTACTGCTTCATATCCATAGCATACGGCAGCCTCCTTTTCCAGAATCAAAACGCGGTTCAAATGCTCACAACATTGCGCGGCCAGATAGACTCCTGCTTCCTGGGCTGCCTGATAGATACCGCCAAAGACCACTTCCGCAAGCTCCGGGCTTGAAAAAGTCCCAATTTCTGCACCTGCAACTTCGCTGGTAGAACACCCGACTACCAATATCTCCCCCTGCTCTAACCCTGCTGTCTCCAGCAGTTCCTTCGCAACCCTGTATGCTTCTTCGCCGATAATTGTCATTTCTTCCGTCATATAGAATCCCTGTACCTTTCTCCCTTCTGCCAGGCAGCATTCCTCCTTATGCTCGTGACACTTTCACCAGCCTCCTGATTATTTTGCCAGCTTAACGGACTGCAATGGCTTTACTTCTATGATACCCTCCTTTGTACTCACCCATACAGCAGCTGCCGTGGGGTTGTACATTGTTAAGCCGTCCGCAGAGAATTCCTGCTGCCTGACCGCCTGTATATACATATAAATTTCCATATTGGTTGCATACCAGATATTCTCCTGTCCTGCCATTTTATCTGCAAATGCTTCTATGACGCTCCAATCACCTGTGCGTCCAAATTCAAAACTATGTCCCCACACATACATTAACGGCAGCTCGTAAAATCCTGCCACATTGATAAAGCTGTCCGCCAATTCCAATAAACTATTGTTGTGATGACAGGTAGGATGCCATGCCATGAAATCCGATGGCGGGAAGAAATTCTTCGTATCCTGTACTGTACGGGAGTATTTTATCCCTAACGCCCTGGCAATATCCATAATTTCCTGATTATAATTGCCGAAAGCATAGGACATCCCCTGCACCAGACCGCCGGTAATCTCCTCCAAAGCCTTTCTGTCCTCCTGTATCTCCAGAATGGTCTGCTGCCTGGTGATCGTCGGCAGATTTCTGTGCTCCACCCCATGGCATGCCACCTCATGCCCGGCATACACCTCCTTTATTTCTTCTCTGCCGATAAACACTTCATCCCCTCGATGCAGTCCCAGCCTCCCTGAATTCAGATGAAATGTACCCTTCATCCCATGGCTGCGCAGCAATTCGGCCAGACGGCGGTCGTAACTCTGCCCATCGTCATAACTGAACGTCAATGCCTTCCTTTTTCCTTGTGGATATACAAATCTCATATGGATAACCTCCTGTTTCTATTTCATTTTTAGTCCGATTTCTGCTTCGGTTTCTGTTCCGCGTCCCCGGTTCAATTTTATTCCGGTTCTTGTTCCGCTTCCCCGGTTCAATTTTATTCTGGTTCTTGTTCCGCTTCCCTGTTCCAATTTGCTTTATTATATCACCCTTTTTTCTTTCTGAGAATATAGTAATAGAAAATATTACAGGAGAATTCTTATGCTGATTTCTTCTCTCCTGTTCGGAATATCCGCCAGCCTTGACGCTCTCTTAGTAGGTATCAGTTATGGCATCCGCAAAATCCGCATCAGGTTCTGGCAGAATTTAATCATAAGCCTGATTACTCTTTTGGGAACCTGTCTGTCCGTAGGTCTGGGGCATAAATTAATTCCCTTTCTTCCCACAGCAGTCCAGGGATGTGTGGGAAGTCTGATATTAATCCTGTTAGGACTTTACTATATTGTCAAATGGGTAATCACGTCACCGCAGTGCTGCCGCCCCAAAGCCCCGCTCGATGCAGACCAGCTGCCGGAGATGACATCCACCTCTGCAAGAGAAGCCTCTGGTGCAGAAGAAATTCCTTCCGCAAGAAATAAATCCTCTTCAAACGGAGCTTCCTCTGCAAGGGGCACTGACTGTCGGGCCGAAACTCTCTCTGCAGATATATCCGCGTCTGCAGAAAATATCTCTTCCGAAGGAGAAGCTGCACCTCCCAGGAAGCCTTCTCCCCAATTAAAGCTGATAGAGGTCTTTGCCTTAAGCCTGACGTTGTCCCTGAACAATCTCAGCGCAGGATTAAGCGCCAGCCTTGCAGGACTGACTCTTCTTCCCACTGCGGTAAGCACCCTGATCTGCTCCGTACTTTTTCTGTTTTCCGGCAACCGGCTTGGCCAAAATCCCATCCTTCAGCTGGCCGGGCGTACTGCCGACCCACTCTCAGGCGCACTTCTTATCGGCCTTGGTGTAGTACAATTTTTTATATAAAAAAAAACGCGAAATAGGATACCCGCCTGTTTCGCCTACATAATTCCAATCATTACTCCACCATTTTCTCTTTTTCACTTATCCTCCCCTATACCTTCATTTATACCGTTCCTTATTTATTACTTATCTTCTGCACAATTTTAATTTCACGCGCTTCAGCGCATATACAATCAGAAGCCGGCACAATGAACTTCTGTGTCAGCATGATACCTTAATCTCATGCGCTTCAGCGCTCTGCTAATAACACTGCCGGCGGCATTCAATTTATCCATCTGATAATAGTCAAAGAACCTGCATAAAAACAATACCTTCGGAAATACTATACCAAAATGCGGTTGCAATCATATGAATAACATAGCTGATGCGAAACAGAACATACACCAACCACAGAAAGGCTGCATAATAATTATGGCTTTATCTACAGTATTGGAAGAAAATATCAACTATATAGAATCCCGGCTGCCCGTCCATGCCAGCTTTGACCTGATGACGAGACATCTGTATCTGGGTGAAACAAAAGCTTATTTCCTGGGTGTCAACGGTTTCTGCAAAACGGAAATTCTGCAGCAGATTTTCTCCGATCTGCAGAATCCCATGTATGTAAGAAACGGAAGCATAGAAGATATCCGGCAATACATGAACGGCAAAATAGGTTACGCCCAGGCCTCTCTTTCCGATTCCTGGGATGATATTATCCGCAATGTACTCAGCGGCCCCTCCCTGCTGTTAATTGACGGCTTTGCACAGGCAGTCCTGATTGATGTACGCACCTATCCGGCAAGGAGCATTTCAGAACCAGACCTGGAGCGGGTTACCAAAGGTTCCCGGGATGGTTTTGTAGAGACATTGCTATTCAATGCCAACCTGATACGGCGAAGGGTGCGCTCTCCTCATCTCTGTTTTGCCATGCATTCTGTGGGAACAGCAAGTAAAACAGACGTAGCCGTTGCCTACCTGGAAGGGGCTGCCAATGAAGAATTGCTGGAAAAACTGTTTTCTGCCTTGGATTCCATAAATGCCACTTCCTTAACCATGGGCACCAAAAGCCTGGAAGAACTGCTTCTCCACAAGCGCTGGTGGAATCCTCTGCCCAGTATGCAGATGACTGAACGGCCCGATGTTGCCTGCAGTTATTTATTGGAAGGACATGTCCTGATTCTGGTGGATAATTCACCTCAGGTTTTGATTCTTCCCTGTACCATATTTCAATTTACCCAAAGTCCCGAAGACTATTATAAAAGTCCTTCTATTGGCACCTATCTGCGGCTGGTCCGTTTCCTCTGCATTCCTGTCAGTCTGCTTTTGATGCCATTGTTTCTGCTGGCTACCGCTTATTACCCTGAATTTTCACAGCAATGGGGACTTCTCTCGGACAATCTCCTGACACCTGCACGCTTGTTTTTCTATGTGCTGGGCGTAGAATTTCTGTTGGATTTATTTAAATATTCTTCCTCTGTAAGCTCTGGTAAGTTTTCAGGCTCCCTGTCCATCGTGGGCGGCTTACTGATCGGTGATATTGCTGTCAGCCTGAATTGGGCCTCTGTGGAAGTACTATTTTATGCTGCTATTACACTGCTTGCCTCTCTGTCCATTACAAATACGGAATTTAGTGATGCCCTCCGGCTATACCGCATTCTTCTGATTATCGCAACAGGATGTTTTGGTCTGCCGGGATTCCTGGTCGGCCTCGCACTGGCGGCCTTATCCATGGCAACCACCCCCACCTTTGGCGGATTCAGCTACTTCTGGCCCTTGTTTCCCTTCAACGGAACAGCCTTGCACCATCTGCTCTTCCGAAGTCCTACCCCGAAAGCCCAACCCTCAAAGGTATGGAACCGGGGAAAGTTAAAATAAACAGCCCGCAATATGCCGCGTAACATTGAAGCAGCCATCAAAAGACAGATAACAAAAACAGCGGGAAACCACATTTTATGGAATTCCGCTGTAAACAAAAAGCGATAGACGGGACTCGAACCCGCGGTTTCCACCTTGGCAAGGTGGCGCTCTACCAACTGAGCCACTATCGCATGATACATAAACATTATTTGTCTGCCAGTTCCACTCTCGAAAACCTGTCTGAATCAGACTTTATTAGTATATAAGAAAACCTTTCATTTGTCAAGAGAAAAAATGAATTTTTTTGCTTACATTCGGCAGCCGCTGCACTGACAATACCCCCTGCATATCCGGCAGCATTAATATCAACCGGATATGCAGACAGTAAATACGCTCATCATCTTTATGTGATCTCTGTTTAAAATTTCCAATGACCATTTTCTTTTCAAATTCACAGAGATCCTTTCGCACTCTCAAATCAAATATATCACTGTCCATTATGCTTTTGCGATTTCTGTGCATCTGTTACTGTGAACGGAGTGAACAGTAATGCCAAATGCTGTCTCAAGGCACATGGCACATGCCTCCAAACCGCATCGGATATCATAAAACCGCTTCCTGAACTCGTCACCGCTTCTTACAGTCAGGATAAGGCAGACGCTTCTCCGAAGATGCCGTTGCCTTCGTAAGCTGCAGCACCACCTCGCTGAAATAGCGCTCGTCTACCTGCCCCAGCTTATGTTTTACAGGCTGAACCCGCCAGCCCACCTTCTCCGCCGCCCCCGGACGGTAGAAATACACCTCATACACCACAACCGTTTCATTCTCACATCCTACACCGCAGCCGGAGAAGACCAATTCCACTCCCTTATCCTGATCATAGCGGTAAATGGTATCATAATAACCCCCATCAAGTATTTCCCCTCGATACCAGCCCATATCCTGAAGCTTTCCAAACAGGGACAGCCCGTTGACAGCAACTCCGCCAAAACGAATCAGCTCCGTAGCTTCCTTTTCTTCCTCTGTCACACGATAAACCGGGCGCTCCAACTGTTCTATGGGCTGAACAATCTCATAATCTGACATTTGCTCCTTCCATGCCGCCAATGCCTCTTCCGAAAGTTCAATGGGATGTACCAGGCCAATCACAGCATTTTCCGGCAGTTCATATTCCTCTTCCTCTGCAGTGTTAAAAGTACCATCCTCCATATAGCGGAATGTGTCCTTCAATGCCTCTTCTGCATACACACCCCATACCAGTCCCGTGGCAAACTGGTGCATCACCGGATTCTTCACAAACAATTCGCACCATTTCTCTTTCTCCCACCGGCGCTGAATACGCATTGCCTGCTCCAGACGTATCTTCTGATTGCCCACAACCGTTTTCAGCTGTTTCTTCAGCAGCTTCCATGCCTCATTCGACTCCTTTGCCAACTCCTGATCATCGTTTTTGCCGGGTGCTGGTATGCTTTTTAATGCTTTGCCGTTACCGTCATATACTTCCAGAGACAGGTCCGAGGCCAAAACCACCTTGAACTGCCGTTTTCCGTAATCAAAAATCCGCTCCATCCGCTCATCAAAGCCCAGATTGGGCACAATCCGGTCTTCCAGCTCTTCTCTGGAAATGCCAAGCTGGGCGGCAGCATAATCCAGCGCCTCCGCAGCAGCCCCTTTCACTTGACGGAACTTAAATTTTCTGGCAACCTGATCCACAAACAGCAGCGCCGTGGAAGTACCGTTTAACGCTAACGCCTTCACCGCTTCCGCAGCCATGGCGCCCCTGGAATGCTTTGGCCAATCCTGAATGGATGCATATAATATAGGTACAATCGGCTCTCCGCCGTGAATGGATGCGGCATAAAGCACCCATTTCTTCTTCGCCTGGGCGCCATCCTCTATCCAGCGGTTATATACCTCCTTGACATATGCCGCCAGTTCTCCCGGCACAAGCTCCTCCGCAAGCTGTGCCGCCTCCCTGCTCACGCCAAGTATTCCCATGTCCGCATAGCTCACAAGGATTGCCGCCACATGATCCTCCGAAGCCTCTTCACCGTTTCGCTTGTGAACCTTCCCTATATTTTCCAATGACAGCCACGCCAGTTTTCTTTTCCGTCCACCCATTAAAGCGTCTTTTATGATGGCATCCGTACTGCGGGACACAGCGCTGCCGCCCATGCCATTGGTATTACCCTCACCGTCCGGCTGCCCCATGCCATCTGCCTGACCATTTTCGCCGTTTCCTGCTCCCTGCTGCTCCGGTGCAAGAATCTCCTGCAGCAGGGTCTTTATTTTCTTCGTCTTCTCTGCTTCCATCGCCTGGGTAAGCTGCTCCCTGTATTGTTCCACACCCCAGTTTTTCAACACTTCCGCAGCCATTTCCCTCATACCGCCCTTGGGGGATTTCAGCATACCAAGAATATCCTCTTCCCATTCCCGGCGTCTCGTGTAAATTGCCCGAAGGAATTCTCTGCCCTGTTTGGTACTTTCCGCCGCACAGGCCAGGAGACGGCTCTTATATTCCTCCCAACGCTCTCCCATGACACGGAACGCCATAATCCTGGCAGGCAGGTATTTGCTTTCCGAAGCTATCTCCCATTCCTGATGCCAGTCTCCGCGCTGCTCCTTCAAGGCAATCACACAGATTTGGCTGGGGCTGTCCTCACCACGCGCCGCATACTCAGAGCTGTCATACACCTTTCCAAAATAATCTATCTGATACTGCGCCGGAACCTGCTCATCATCAAACAGTTTCAATATTCCTTCTATTTGAAGGCGATTCAAATCCTTACCGGCGTCAACCTCCCCTTCCTTCTCCAATTCCTTCCGGGACCAATACTGGCGGAAGTAATGATCCTGCAGACGCAGGCATTCCAGCACCAGGGCACGCCGGTACAGCTGTTCCTCCTTATACTCCAGGTAATTATGTATGCGGGCATACTTCTGCCTGTCATAAAGATACAGTTCCCTCCACTGCTCTACATACGGAAGAATATCCTGTATCTCCGCAATTCCCAGAAGGTAATCCATAGCCCTGTCCCCTGCCGGTTCATATCCCTTAACCTCCTGTTCTGCCGCAATTCTGCGGTAATCCTCCACAAGCGCTTCTCCAGCCTCCGCATACAGCTTGGGATTACCTGTCTTTACCTGTGCCAGCAGATATCCATAATCCTCTGCCGGAACCTTTTTTATCACCTCGCAGATGGTATCCGGCGCCTTCGCTGCCATCCGCTCCAGGACGCTTTTCTCCTTCCGCAGAATCCCCCAGCGTATGTAAGCTTCCTCCGGTACCCACAGAACCTTTTCCAATGCTTCTATATGTCTGTGAAACCACACATCCCCGCTTCTCTGGCACATGTCCAGGGGTGCATTGGGAATTGCATCCCCCTCCACTGCCGCTGCCAGGCGAATCATGGACACAAAACGGTTTGAGTGCTCCACTGCCAGAAAAGCAAGGCCCGGCAGGAACATCATCCTGTATTCGTTCTTTTTCCTTCCTGTGATAAGCGCCCGGATGTCGTAAGGGAATTCGTCTCTTGGGTCGGAATTTCTCAGGAAATCTTTTAATTTTTCCTCTTCCTCTCCCTTTGGCTCGTCAGCCTGCTGGAAAAGGCCCGCACTGTTGCCTATCAAACGGGCTTCCAGGTAATCCCGTATTTCCCGAATCCGCTCCGGTGTTCCTTCTGCTCTGTCATCCCTGCCGTTTCCGTCCCCGGCATTTCCGGTTTCCGATTTTCCCCCATCCGCCACAGGAATATAGAGTATGCTCCTGGACTCTTCCAGCGGCTTCACACAATGAAGATACAGAGCCGACAGAAGCATTTTGGTATTGCAGCTATCCTCATGATAGCACAACTCACTCATTTGACAAAATATCTCCGGATTCTCCTTTCCCAATTTGAGCAGGGGTTCATAGGAAGCTGCATTCTGTTTACCCACACTCCAGGCAATATAATCTGCATAGAGCGCTGCACTCTCCATTACAGGTAAAATATTGCTCAGATAATCAAAATCACTCATCCAGCCATAATAAACCAGTAACTTCCGCACCGTAGTCCCTCCTGCTGCCATCAGAAATCTGATAAAACGAGCTGCCAATTCCTCATTGTTTCTCTTGAGAAAGCCAATGCAGCCATACACTGACTGCTGCGCATTCGTAGACATGCCGGAAAAATCCTGATGTTCCGCTCCTTTCAGCAGCTCCTCATTTTCCTGCACCGACAGGTCCAGATATGCCTCTGCCAGCTCCAGATTTTTCGGAGTAAGCTGCAGAAGTTCCAATGCCTCTTCCAGCCTCTCTCCCTCTTTGTTCCCATTCATCATCATTGCCATTACCTCCATTTCTGTTATGCAGCCGCCTTTCCGGCATTTTCCCTCTGGTCCATCAAGCCGCATTTTTACATACTTCCATATATTATGTTATCCACAAATTTACAAGGTGTCAAGACAATGGGTATACAAAATAGGGTAACCTCATATAAGGAATCCTGTGTGTCTTTCAATAATGACGATAAGGCTATTGACATACTTATTTTTTAGTGGTATTATACTATAGTAATATATTATTAAATTTTGGAGGTAGAATGCTATGAAAAAACGGGGAATTTGTAAAATGCTGGGAGTTGCTATGTCCATTACAATGACGGCAGTCATTCCGGCGCAGGCAGCAGCAACTCTGGACTGTGACCATGGTGGGCATGGTGCCTGTCATGTGGAAATGAGTGAACAACTGGGAAACCCAACCTATGTAAATCCCACATATCACGAAGTTGATTATTATGAAGTACATATCTGCCGCCGCTGCGGCAATGAACATAGTGGTTATTACACCGCTCACGAAAATCATGATTACCAAAGAGATTATACGACCAATATGCTGGTTTGCACAGGGTGCGGCGATGCCTATAAATAGAAGAGTTTAAACTACAATCAGCCATTTCAGGGTATGCTTGAGTTCCCCTTTCCATTGATCTGCATATATTAGGGGAAGATGTTTACAGGCATACCCTATGATACCTGATTCCATGAAAGGAATATCTTCATGACAAGAAGCAGAAATCAATATCTATGGTTCTTTATTTTCATCACGATCTTTCTCACTTCCTGCCAGTCCGGCGAAAACATGACGGGGCAATACTTTGATTTTATAGTAGAGGATACACAGCTTTTTTCAGAAGAAAACATCTCTGATTCCCAATGGCTTTCCGTTTATTTTGCAGGAGAGGAACCAACGCTGCTGTATTCAGAGCCGAAGACAGACGCTTACGGACAGGTATCATTGGATATCCGGCAGCAGCAGCCGGATGGGACGGAGATTCTCCTTGCCCAGAACATCGACCCCCAATATCAGGCAGCAGACTGGTATCCTGATGATACAGGCTGTTTCTACCTCGCCCTGTCCGGCAGCATTACAAAAGTGACTGCCGACGGCAAAGAACTTTTCTGCACCAAGGCGCAAAAGACGATACAGGATCTCTGCCTTTTGCCTGACGGAAGAATCCTTTTGCTCCTTCGGGCCATGAACGGCATGGAACTGGCCTGGCTGGACGCAGAAACCGGACAGCTATCCGCTGCGGCAAATCTCCCGATAAGCGAGGACACATTAAAGCTGTCCTGGAACAGCACTGACAACGTTCTGTACCTCCTGAGCCGACATGGCATCACAGCTCTTGACATCACAAACAGGGAATCAAAACAGTGTATTACATTTCAGGGTACTACCTACATGCTCCCCCTGACTTCCATTGAAGCGTTCCGGCTTCCTGACACAGACAGGATAGAACTTCTGCTGGCAGACGGAACCAGAGAATGCCTTGAATATGCCGATGTCGGCAAGGAAAAAAGCATCCTGGTTATCCGTTTCGGACCGGAAGAAGATTACGGATATACGGAGGGCTACCTATCCTGGCTGAAAGAACAGACCGCCGCCTTTAACCGGGCAAATGCTGATTATCACGCAGTCTTTGAACCCTATAGCTCTGACGTGAGCCTGAGCGATTATCAGGTCATGACCGGAGTGGAAATGGCTGTGGGGAAAGGTGCCGATATCATCTACGGTCATGCGGTAGAAGATAACGTCTATGGCCTGTTGGAAAAAGGGGTCTTCGAGGATCTTGCCCCTTACCTCGAAGAAACAATAAACAAAGAAGATTATTTCCCGGCTGCTTTCGACTGCTGGGAACTGGATGGGAAAGTCTATGGTATAAAATTCTCAATGAATCTCGGAATCGGGTGGTCGGTGGACGAATCCCTTGCGGAGGATGCTGCCGGACTTACCCTGGAGGATATGATGGATATCCTCCTTGCCTATCAGGGAAACGCCTGCTACAGTGAATTCATTGAATCGGAACTGGTTTTACGGGATTTCCTGCAGTGTTCCCAAAGCTTAGGCGGTGCGGTTGATTGGGAATCAGGCACCTGCGACTTTAACGGAGGGCTTTTTTCCAAAGTGCTGCAAGTGTCAAAACGTTATGGATACAACCCCAAAGATGCTTATCCCGAACTGTTCACCCCAAGATCCGTCTCCGGTCTGATTACTTATGATGATTCCTCCTGGCTGGACAGCCAGGGCAGAACTATCATTGATTATTTTTTTGATGATGGCCGCTGTTTAATTTCCAGGAAACAAGCTCTTCTGGCCGTCAATGCCAATTCCCCCCATATAGAAGGCGCATGGCAGTTCATCAGCTTCCTGCTGCAAGAAGAAGCACAGACGCGCCTTATGGTACATGGAGATATGCCCGTAAGCAAAGTGGTATTTGAAAAAGCCGCAAGGTCGCAGCTGGAAAACGGCCCCCTAGCCGAATCCCCTTATAAACCTTCCACGGCAGCAGCATTCTGGGGCTGTTCCAGCCGCGAACGTGTGCATTACCAAACGCAGAGGTTATCCCAGGAAGAAATGCAGAAACAATTATGGAGAACGCAGGAAGAGATAGACGAAATCCGTACCGCCATGGAATATGCAAAGCCTCTGCCGCTGCGCACAATGCCCATCCTGGAAATTATTTATGAAGAAGCCTCCTATTATTACAATGATGTCAAAACCCTTGAAGAAGTGACCTCCATGATCACCAACCGGGTACAATTATACCTGGATGAAGCTTTGCCGTAAACAGCTTCATCCAGGTTCTTCTTTCTACTCGCCGATAATTTCCATTTCATCCGGTATATTTCGTATGACAAGTGCGCAGGTGTTCGTAAGCCTCACATTATTTTTTATAGGAAATGCCAGTTTCCCACGCTTCTCTCCTTCCGCGCAATGAACGTCTAACTTCGTATCTATCAGACCCAGATTATCAGGTATATTGTTGGTGAAAATAAGGCTTCCGGCGCTTACCCCTATTACCAGGCCATTGCTGTTGATATACGCCATGAGCGATTCATTAAATTTTGTATCATTGATTCTTTCCAGCAGATAATAGGTATCACCGCCGCACAAATATACCACATCATACTGCTGCAATTCTTCTAATCCCATTCCGGCATGTAAGTCATATACCCTGATATTTTTATTCGGAATGCCGCATTTTAATAAATCATTCATGCATTTCGGCAATACGGCGATTGCATCGGCATTTACCGCCGCTGTGGGTATAAACAGCGCCTTTACCATAGACATCTCTTTCCCCGCCATTTCCATAAAGCACTCTTTTATTTCTTCCGTTTCCAGACCCGCTGATGTCAATAATACTTTCATATTCTTATCTTCTCCTATTCCGGCCAGTTCATCTGTTCCTCTGAAATACCCATTTTACGGCATTCATCACAGACATATTTCTTTTCAGCCTGATTTCCTATGCTGTATTTTAAAATCTTGTCTTTCAACACTATATATTTCTCGTTTGCCGCTTTAAAATCAACAAACCAGTTTCCACCATCAGAACCGGAACGCATTACTTCTGAAATCCACTCCGGGAAATCAGCCTTATCACTTGTAAAATACAGCGCCGTCCAATACTTGGGTTTTCCCCCGGTGTTCCACAATTCCATTTTATAGACATTCATCAAATCAATTATGCTGTCATCCACAACACTTTCTTTGATCAAAATTCCTTCGTACAGCTCCTGTTTCCGCTTCCCATTTAGATATGGACTGCCTGCTGACATTGCATAGGGCAGCCAGTTCTTCCTGCGTCATTCCATTTCTTTTTCTTAATTCTATCATTTTTTCTGATAACTTCATTGCTGCAGCCTCCTATCTAATTGCATTATACCAAAAGCCAAGGCAATCTGCCACCAACATTAAAGTGCTCTTTTGCAACTTTGGGTTGCAGATTTATTTGGCTCTATTTCCTGCCTGTTTTCCAAGAATTGTACGCAGATTTGTGTTTTTCATTCAAAAATGAACTTTTCTATTCAAACTTTTTGAATTACTTCCATTTCAGAAAAATATATCCACTGAAACTAAGCTTATAAATATGCATTGCGTGTGACAGGCAAATATTCTATAATCAAATATATTAATTGAAATTTGTAAGAGGAGAACAAAATGTGGGGACTATGCTTTGATCCCAAAGCCATACAAGAAGGATGGTTTCATACCGTTATTCAATACAAAGTAGAAGACAATGGCGAAGTAACAGTTATATTACCTGAAACTCTATACAAGCCAGATATTAAGTATATAAAAGAACTGCCAACTCCTCAATATATCTATGGAGAGCAAGTTTCTCCCTGTAATCATCCTGATATAGCAGGTATAATTTGTGGTATTTTCTGGCATTTCAAGTTAAACCGCTACTTTTATAAAATCAAAGTCAACGGCAAAGAAAAAAGCAAACGATATTACGATGATGATTTGAACCCTGCTATATAACATTAAATTTATAAAGATGCACTGCCTTTATCATTGATTGTGTCAACTGATTACCTTCAGCACACTATGAAGAATTTTCAGGATGATCACCCCTCTGGATCATTAATTGTAAAATGCTGCCTGGATACTGTTATATCCTGCAATCCCATCCACGGCAAGCCCCAGCTTCTGTTGAACTGCAATCGTCTCGCTCCTGGAAATCTTCCCGTACATTCCATCCACTTCCTGGTCATGGCCGAGAATTTCATTGCAGCGGCGCTGCCACCATTTGACAACGGCACCGGCGGAGCCGGACTTATAGGAGAATAACGTTCTCTGGGCCTTCAGGTATATCTTCCTGCGGACATACTGGGTCTTAGGGCCATCCATGCCGTCCTCCGCCAGCCTGTTTCCGTTCATGTCTTTCCAGCCGTCTGTGTTGGCCGCTTTCTGAAAGTCCAGGATATTGATATTGCATTTTGCTGCCTGTGCCCCTCCTGTGTCTGCTGCTTCCGGTTTTTTCCCTGTTCCTGCTGCCTCCAGGCTTTCTCCTTCTGTTCCTGCCCCTTCTATTCCTTCTTCCTCTAACCTTGCTATGGGCCGGCATGGAAAGTCCACGTAGAAATTGTTCATGTCCACATTACCAACAATGCCGGGAACGGATGCCGTGGAACTATGCTGCCAGGCATCCGCCAGCTGCATCTCCCCGGAAGATATTGCTGCGGCATAGCGGGCGTACCAGATATAGATATCCCCGACCTCAGAGCGTATCCGGCTGATGTCAAAATAGTTCTTTGTATAGTCGTTGTTGGTATAGAGGATGGGGATATAACCTGCCTCTTTCACCCGTTTCAGGAATGCTATAGCCAGATCTGTTGCCAGTTTCCTGGTGACGTTTACGCCATTCTTCCTGGCATAGCTGGTAGAATCATACTCAAAATCATAGGCAATGGGGCAGCTTGTCCAGAACTTTGCCGCCTGGGCAATGGCATAGTCCGCCTCTTTTTCTGCCATTTCCACAGTATAGGCGTAAGAAAACCAGTATATTCCTGCTGGAATGCCCAGGTTATAGCACGCCTGGGCATTGGGGATGTATTTCTGATCCACATTATTCTTCCCGTATCCTGCCCTGAGCCAGACGGTTCCGCATCCTGATT
>CAJUAP010000016.1 GCA_910584435.1 uncultured Acetatifactor sp. | reverse complement strand
AGGGCGACTTGTTTTGTTGCTCACGACAATTTCCAAAGTCCCACCGCCTTTCTGTCTTTAACTGTATTGTCTTAACAAGTACAGTATAATACAACGCATAGCGGATGTCAAGAGGGGAATATAAAAAAGCAGGCAAACGATTTGTGTTTGTGGGCTGTTTTCCACAAAAATCGTGACCAATTCGGTGAAACAAACAAATTATCTCCTGGTTCGTTAAGTGTCAGTAGTAACAATTTCCCACGTTACCACCTCCCGGTTTGCGGTTGCCTTTCTAATTACATTTTATTGTTCTGTGATAAATAAAAAATGAAATAATTGCTGTAATAAATTCAGCCACCCAAAAGGCATTCCATACGCCGGTTGCGCCAAAAAGTTTGCTGAACAAAAATGCGGACGGAATGATAATGATAATATAACGGCATAGAGAGATAATTAATGACGGCATCCCCTTTCCTAAGCCCTCTAACGCACCTGATGAAGTTACAGAAACAGCTGAAACAAGAAAGCCTGCACTAATAACACGGAGTGCAATTTCCCCGGTATGAATTGTTTCCGGCGCATGAGTAAACAGGTTTATTAGCTGACCGGGAATGAGCAAACAAATAATAGTGCCAAAAACCATAATTACGCTGCTCATGCAAAGAACAATATTATAAATTTCCTTAACACGCTTTTGTTCACCGGCTCCATAATTATAACCAATTAAAGGGCGCATTCCTTGAATGATACCATTAGCAGGAAGATATAGGAAAGTCTGCAATTTATAATAAATTCCTAAAATTAAAATATATACCTCTGAATATGAGGACAGAATGGAATTTAGTGCTGAAATTAAAACAGACGGCAAAGCCATATTTAAAGTTGCGGGTATACCAACAAAATACAGTTTGAAAGCTGTTTTTTTATCAAAAGTAAGAAATTGTCTGCTAATGCGAATACGAATAGGGCGCACAAAGTAGATAACTAAATAGATAGCAAGCGTTATTGTCTGTCCAATGCCGGTTGCCAATGCTGCTCCCTCTATTCCCATTGCAGGGAAAAAACCAATCCCAAAAATAAGCACTGGGTCTAAGATAATATTTGCGATACACCCACACATCATACTTATCATAGTTACTTTCATATTACCTACGGCTTGGAATATTTTTTCAAATGTTCCGCCTAAAATAATGATAAAAGTAAAAGAAAAGGCTATAACAGAATATCGAATACCGAAATCAATAACGGGTTCTGATGATGTAAATACTCTTAAAAAAGTTGGAATAATAGAAATTACACTAACTGTAATAACTATACTATGTATAACAGCAAATACCATGCCTTGTGTAGCTGCCATATTTGCCCTTGAATATTCTTCTGTACCCAAATAAAAAGCTATTGCTGCGTTAATTCCTATGGCAAAGCCAATAGCAACAGCATTGATAAAATTCTGAACAGGAAAGACTAATGACAATGCCGTCATAGCGTCCTCACTAATTTGGGCTACAAAAAAGCTGTCTACAATGTTATATAAAGAATTTACCAACATTGAGAGTACCATAGGAAGTGACATTGATAAAATTAACGGCAATACAGGTTTTTCTTTCATAAATTTTTCGTCCATTTTAATTCCTCCCTTAATTTGCTCACATAAAAAAACGTGTATCTATTTGTTTGTCATAAAACAAATAGGATTTTTTGTAAAACCAAAAGGCTCATAAAATTTTTCTGCATTTTCGGTTATCAGCATAAAGAACAAACAGCCATATACTCCATACACAAAGTATAAATATCGTTATTTTCAGTAAACGATTTGAAGTGTGGGGATACCCAGCCCCAATCCAAATAGATACCGCATTCATTAACGTTGTGATTGGAAAATCCGAATTATAACAACAAAAAGCCACACAGTTATCAAACTGATAACTGTGTGGCAAAAAGATGACATATCAATCCGGAAAAGTCCACTCAAAATTTTACAATAAAATATTATAAGGATTTTTTTGGTTTTGTCAATAGTTTTTTAGAAATGTTAAGTTTATGGAAAATGCAACAAGAATATATAAATATTACTCCATATCTTCAGCAGGCAGAAACACAAACTCTGCAGATTCTTCCACGGTCAGTTTCTTCAGCTTTTCTGCTGTGCTTCTGTTAAACGTCCACTTGCCCAATTATCAGTACTTCGCTTGAATATATTTTTCTATCGTGAATCTTATTATGTTTTGTGGTATACTTTCGTTGAAAGCTAAAAAATACCCGTTTACGGAGGAATATTATGGTGTTCTATTCTAATAAGGTGAAAGCTAAGATTATCAAAAGCACTTTTGCGTGCCAAAGAGATGGCCTTACCATCCGGGGTACGGAGTACAGGCCGGAGGGGGATTGTCTGCCGGCTGCAGTTGTAAGCCATGGTTTTATGGCTTTTCAGGATACAGTCCGCCAGTATGCTGTCGCCCTGGCGGAAATGGGCTATGTTTCATACTGCTTTGATTTTTGCGGCGGGTGCGTGATAAAAGGGAAAAGCGACGGCCGGACAACGGAGATGTCCGTTTTAACAGAGGTGAAAGATTTAGAGGCGGTCATCCAATATGCACGGGGAAGGGAATACAGCAATCCGGAAGAAATCCTTTTAATGGGATGCAGCCAGGGCGGTTTTGTATCAGCAATCGCAGCATCAAGGTTAAACAGTATCATATCAAAATTAGTATTGTTTTATCCTGCCCTCTGTATCCCTGACGATGCAAGGGCCGGAAAGATGATATTTGCTAAATTTGATCCGGACAATATACCCGATATGATCCGCTGCGGACCGATGAAGCTGGGAAAATGTTATGTCCGGGATGTGATAGGAATGGACTCTTATCAGGAAATACAGGATTTTTCAGGAGATGTTTTAATTGTCCATGGCACAGAGGACAAAATCGTGAATATAGAATATTCAAAACGTGCGTATGAAATGTATTTAGAGAATAGAGAAAAGAAAGCTGGGACAGTGGATGTATCGTTCTTTCCTTTAGAGGGTGGCAGACATGGATTTTCTAAAAGGCATGACAGGGCGGCGATAGAGCGTTTGAAACAGTTCCTTGGTATGGGAAGGCTGTAGCCTGACGGCAATACTGCCGCAGACCTTTAATCATCTGCATTTTTAAATTCCTGCTGGCTCAGAATGATGGAAAGCGCACACGCTGCCATATCTGCCGCCGGTTCCGCACAGTTCTCCGCCTTACGGCGAAGGACTGTTCTTTCAACATCATTATCTTTAATTTATCAGCATCTTTGCCCTTATTTTTTAGTAGCATTTGAGGAATGGAAGTGATATAATTATAATCCGACAGATAAATTGCAATGAGAGGGATAGCAATGCAAAGTGTAAGAGTTTATGAGATGCCGGCTTGTAAAATGGTTTCGTCTGGAGTGGGTATGTTCGGAGAGGAAAAATTCAATATATTTGACGAATGGATATCTTCGCAGAAACGCGGCCTGTTTCCAAAGGATTTCCTATATTGGGCAGGAGAGGGGTTTGTCTGGCTGTATATGTATGAAGATGGAATGAATGTTCCAAAAGAATTTGAAATAATAGATTTCCAGGGAGGTCTTTATGCTGCAGCAGCCGACATAGACCAGAGAACAGATATTCAATAAGTTTTTACATGACTTTCATTATCGAAACACTTAGGCGGAGGTAATGAAAAAACTTAATGAGTTTATGTGCATTATGTATTCCTTATTGAAGGACAATGATAAAATGATATGCAGCGATTTTCATCCGTTTACCAAAATATCAGATATACTGAATCTGGAACAAACCATAATGAACGATTGCAGGGGTAAATCATTTATAAAAAATCATTTATAGAAAACATAAAGTCATTGTAAGCTATCATTGACTTTATTTTTATTGTCAAGTTATATGAATGGTATGGCTGAACTGTTGCAATTGATTTGCAATAATGCTTGCGGTCTCACTGACAGATTGGTAAAATAGTAAACAGTGATAGAATGGTAAGGAATGGAAAACAGTAGGCAATAATGAAATAGTAAGCAATAATAAGTAAGCAATAATGAAATAGTAAGCAATAATAAGTAAGCAATAATGAAGCAGTAAGCAATAATGAAGCAGTAAGCAATAATGAAGCAGTAAGCAATAATAAGTAGGCAATAATGAAGCAGTAAGCAATAATAAGTAAGCAATAATGAAGCAGTAAGCAATAATAAATAGGCAATAATGAAATAGTAAGCAATAATGAGTAAGCAATAATAAAATAGTAAGGAATGATAAACAGAAAGGATATGATGATATGCTGGTACAGAAATATATGGATATGCTGTCCGGTAAGTCCGTAATTCGGCAGCTTTCGGAATTTGCCACAGCTAGAGGACAGGAAATAGGTTATGAGAATGTATTTGATTACAGTCTGGGAAATCCTTCAGTTCCGGTTCCGCAGGAATTTACGGACGAGATGATACGAATGCTGACAGAGATGGAAACAAATGCGCTGCATGGTTACAGCCCCAGTCTGGGCATCACCAGTGTCAGGGAGGCAGTGGCGGATTCTCTGAAGAGGCGTTTCGGCCTGCCCTATGAAAAAGAACATATTTTCATGGCTGTGGGAGCGGCCGGCGCGTTGGCACATGCCTTCCGGCTGGTGACGGAGCCGGGGGATGAAATTCTGACTTTTGCGCCCTTTTTCCCGGAGTATCATCCCTATGTGGATCTGACGGGGGCGGTGCTGAAGGTGGTGCCTCCGGATATGGAGCGGTTTCAGATTCATTTTGGGAAATTCCGCGAAATGCTTACGGAGAAGGTCATGGCAGTCTTAATTAATACGCCCAACAATCCTTCCGGTGTGGTATATTCTGCGGAAACTCTTAGGAAATTGGCGGATATTTTGAAGGAGAAATCGGAAGAATATGGACATACCATATATTTGATTTCTGATGAGCCTTATCGGGAAATCGTATTTTCCGGCGTGGAGGCTCCTTGTGTGTCTGCTTTTTATGACAATACCATTATGTGCTATTCATTTTCCAAATCTCTTTCCATTCCGGGGGAGCGTATCGGATATGTGGCAGTCAATCCTCACTGTGAGCATGCAGAGGATATGGTCAATATGTGCGGACAGATATCCAGAGGCATCGGGCATAATTGTCCTCCGTCCATCATTCAGCTGGCAGTGGCCCGTGTTCTGGATAAAACGGCGGATCTTGGTGTATATGAGAGGAATAAGAACCTGCTGTACCGGGAGTTAATCCATCTTGGATTCACCTGTGTAGAGCCTGGAGGCACCTTCTATATCTTCCCCAAAGCACTGGAAGAGGATGCTGTGGCATTCTGCAGAAAAGCATTGGAGTACGATTTGGTTCTGGTACCCGGAGATACGTTTGGTGCACCGGGGTATTTCCGTATGGCATATTGTATTGCTGCGGAGAAGGTGGAACGCTCCCTGGAGCCTCTTCGGAGATTTGTGAGAGAGGTATATGGCAGGTAGATTTTATGTGTGTAATATGTACCTGGGGGAGATGTGTTGTGAAGGGAAATGCTGAAGTCCATGGAAGCATGGACAGATGAAATATGTCTCTAAGGCGGAGATGTGAAGGGAAATACACCGGCGTATGGATGAGGAGAAGATGAATTGTCTCCGGGAAAGATATGCCGTGAAGAGCAAAAGCAAGGGTGGATAAGAGAATGGGGCGGCTTAGAGACAATTGAAATGTGACGGAAAGGTGGGAGTATCTATGTATCAGGCAGGGCTTGTTCTGGAAGGCGGAGGCATGAAAGGTGTTTACACCGCCGGAGTGCTTGATTTTTTCCTGGATAAGGATATTATGTTTTCCAGTGTGTATGGGGTCAGCGCAGGCGCATGTAATATGTGCAGTTATCTGTCGAAACAGCGCGGCCGCGCGTTGGATGTCAGTATTGATTATCTGGACAGTAAAAAATACTGCAGCATAGAGAGTTTGTTATCTACAGGGGATTTGTTTAATGTGGAGATGTGCTATCACCTCATACCGGATTATCTGTATCCCTATGATTATGAAGCTTTTTACAATTATGAGGGAAAGGCATACAGCGTGGCAACAGATATTGCTGCCGGCAGACCGGAATATTTCCGCATCAGGGATATCAGGAAAGATATTGATAAAATCAGGGCCTCTGCATCACTGCCGCTGGTGTCGAGAAGTGTGAGGATTGATGGCAGGTTATACCTGGATGGCGGAATCAGCGATTCCATTCCTCTGCAGAAATCTGTCGTGGACGGCAATCGGAAAAATGTGGTAGTCATGACAAAGGAAGTGGGGTATGTGAGAAAACCAAGCACACAGCTGGGACTTCTTAAGGCTAGATATTGGAAATATCCCAAGGTGTTTGAGCTGATGGCGGAGCGGCATATTACCTACCGGCGTCAATTAGCCTATATCGACAGACTGCAGGAAAACGGACAGGCATTTGTGATTCGTCCAAAAGCGGCAAGCGATGTGGGGCGGGTAGAGAAGAATATGGAAAAGCTGAAGCTGCTCTATCAGGAAGGGTATGAGGATGCCGCTGCATGTTATAAAGAATTGATTGCTTTTTTGGAGAGTGCATGAAATTCTGTGTGGTGAAATTCTGTATCATGAAATTCTGTCTCTTGGAAAATGGAATCGGAAAAAGGAATCAGGAAAAATAATGTGTGGTAATGATATGGAATCAAGAATAAAATTGAAGTGTGAACGGAATGAAGATAATGGATGAATGGAGAATATGAGATGATAGAAATTATTAAGGCCATCATTTATGGTATTGTGGAAGGAATTACGGAATGGCTTCCTATCAGCAGTACAGGGCATCTGATTTTGGTGGAAAGTCTGCTCCCTTTTGAAGGTACCAGCGAAGATTTCTTTGGAATGTTTGATGTTGTGATTCAGCTGGGAGCTATTCTGGCAGTGGTTGTGCTGTTTTGGGGGCAGATATGGCCGTTTGCACTGACCGGAAGGGAGAGGGAGCAAAACGGAGGGTCATATTTTAAAAAAGATATCTGGATTTTGTGGTTCAAAATTCTGGTTTCCTGTGTGCCCGCGGCGGTAATAGGCATTTTGTTTGATGATGTATTTGACGCACTTTTTTATAATCCCGCCAGTGTGGCCATTGCATTGATTGTTTTCGGTATTGCGTTTATTCTGATTGAAAACTGGAACAGGGGAAGAAGAATAAAGATAGGGAGACTGTCGGAAATTACATATCAGACAGCGCTTCTGATTGGTGCGTTTCAGCTGATTGCGGCAGTGTTTCCCGGAACTTCCCGCTCCGGCGCTACCATTGTGGGTGCATTGCTGATTGGGGTGTCCAGAACTGTGGCGGCAGAGTATACCTTTTTTCTGGCAATTCCTGTGATGTTTGGGGCGAGCCTTCTCAAGGTGGTGAAATTTGGTTTTGTGTTTACTTCTCAGGAGCTGACACTGCTGGCGGTCGGCACGGTGGTGTCTTTTGTGATTTCATTGTTTGTACTGCGCTTTTTGATGGGATATATTAAAAAACATGATTTCAAAGTGTTTGGATGGTATCGAATTATTCTGGGCGTGATTGTGCTTTTGTATTTTGGATTGATGAAGTAGAAGCTTTTCCTGCAAAAAATGGAAAAATATCAAAAATTTAACTAAATTGGGATTGAAAAGGCCCAAAGATGTTGACATTTACGCAGAAATGCAATACAATGCTGTCAGGCATGCTTGATGAATGATCACAAAAGCCTGTGGAAGCGAATAAACTATATACAAATTGTTGAGAAAGGAAGTAGCAATTATGGCAAGAAAGTCAAATGCAGTGAAGGCGGCAGAAGCAGCGGCAAAGGCTGCAGAGGAAGCGAAAGCTGCGGAGAGTGAACCTAAGGCAGAAAGCATAAAAGTAGAAGAGAAGAAAGAAGAGAAGAAGGCAGCTGCGAAGAAGGAACCGGTAAAGAAAGACGCAGCTAAAACCACTGCTTCTAAGACCACGGCTTCTAAGACCACGGCGAAAACCACAACAGCGAAAAAGGCAGAAACGGAATGCTCCTTGCAGATTCAGTTCGGCGGTAAGTCCTATGGTCAGGAAGAACTGATGAAGATTGCAAAGGATGTATGGAAGTATGATCTGAAGCAGAAGGCGGGGGATCTCGTAAGTGTGGAACTTTATGTGAAGCCGGAAGAGAATAAGGTTTATTATGTGATGAATGGCGAGTATACCGGAAATTTTGCCATCTGAGAATGAAGAAAGCCGGAATTAATGAAGCTGGTTGGAATGAAGAAAAGGGCGGCATCTGAGTCTGCACTGTGGTGCGGAATTTGGGTGCTGTTTTTGTTGTAAAACTTGAAGATTCCGGCGGCAGATGCCGCTGTGCAATGCAGCCGGATAATGGTTGAGTAGCAGTTCAGCGACCTGCCTGAACTGTTACGGGTTTAAGGATGAAAATGGTGGTTTTGGATGTTCATTTAGAATTATTTTAGAAATAATTTTTCCAAAAGCAGTTGACAATAGATATGGTAAGTGTTATTTTATGGTTAGTAGATGTTAGCACTCTTCTTAAATGAGTGCTAATAACAAGAAAGGAAGGCAGCCTGGATGGAGCTGGATGAGAGAAAAAAGAAAATCCTGCAGGCGGTCATCCGTAATTACCTGGAGACAGGTGAGCCGGTTGGCAGCAGAACCATTTCCAAGTATACCGACCTGAATTTGAGCTCTGCAACAATAAGAAATGAAATGGCGGATTTGGAAGAAATGGGTTATATTCTGCAGCCCCATACTTCCGCAGGACGGATTCCTTCCGATAAAGGGTATCGGCTGTATGTGGATACCATGATGGAGGAAAAGGAACGGGAAGTCGGGGCCATGCAGGAAATGCTGGTAGAGCGTCAGGACAAATTGGAGACCCTGTTGAAGAAGATAGCCAGAGTTCTGGCACAGAATACCCAGTACGCCACAATGATATCCGCACCGCAGACGAAGAGAAGCAAGTTGAAATTTATTCAGCTTTCCAGAGTGGATACACACCAGCTTCTGGCAGTGATTGTCAGTGAGGGAAATGTCATTAAGAATAATATTCTGCCTGTTCAGGATGAGCTGGATGATGAAACGCTGCTGAAGCTGAATCTTCTGCTGAATACACAGTTAAACGGTTTGTCCATTGACGAGATTAATCTCGGTATGATAGCAGCAATGAAACAGCAGGCCGGTATTCACAGCCAGCTGGTCAGTGAGGTAATCGATGCGGTGGCGGAAGCCATCAGGGCAGAGAATCTGGAGATTTACACCAGCGGCACCAACAATATTTTCCGTTATCCGGAGCTGGCAGACCAGCAGAAGGCAAGTGAATTAATTAATACCTTTGAAGAAAAGCAGCTGCTGGGAGAGCTTCTTCAGGAGACAGGTGCAGATAGAGGCGAAACCGGCATTCAGGTTTACATTGGCGAAGAAACGCCGGTGCAGAGCATGAAGGACTGCAGTGTGGTCACAGCCAGTTATGAATTGAGTGATGGCATGAAGGGCACAATTGGTATTGTGGGCCCTAAGAGAATGGATTACGATAAGGTTGTGGCAGTTTTGAGAACGATACAGACACAGTTGGATGAATTATATAGAAAAGTATAATGGCAAATGTGGTGTAATCAAATACCCTGCAGCAGACTGACGGGGTATTAAGCTTGATTCGCGGCAATGAATAAGAACAGGGAGGCTGAGATTATGGCGGAGCAGGAACAGAAGACGGAAACAGCGGAAAAGGAAGAGGATGTTCAGGTGAATATGGAAACTGAATCAGACTCAGAGACAAAGCCTGAACCGGAGAAGGGCAGCCAGGACAGTACCGGGCAGGAGGATGTGGAGACCGTGGGAGAGGAAGGGGAAGAACCGGAGGAAGCACCTGAGGGAGAAGATCCCAAGACCTGGGCGGAGAAGAGGGCTGCAAAAAAGCAGGCAAAGCAGGATAAGAAAGCGCAGGTATTTAAGGAACAGATTGAACAACTGGAAGATAAGGTGAAACGCCAACTGGCGGAGTTCGAGAATTTCCGTAACAGAACGGAAAAGGAAAAGCTGGCAATGTTTGAGACAGGGGCAAAGAGTGTGATAGAGAAAATGCTTCCTGTGGTAGATAATTTTGAGAGAGGACTGACAACGGTTCCGGAAGATAAAAAAGAAGATCCGTTTGTGGACGGCATGAACCGTATCTACAGGCAGCTGCTGACGGAACTGGAAAATATCGGGGTGAAACCCATAGAGGCGGTAGGGCAGGAATTTGATCCCAATCTTCACAATGCAGTGATGCAGGTGCAAAGCGAGCAGTATGAATCCGGTGTGGTGGCGCAGGAACTGCAGAGGGGATATACTTACCGGGAAAGTGTGGTAAGGCATTCCATGGTGGCTGTAGTGGAATAAGAAATAATGGAATCAGAAACTATCATAATCAGTATAGAATATGCTGCAAAGAATAATTTAGGAGGATACAAAAATGAGTAAAATTATCGGTATTGACCTTGGTACAACAAATAGCTGTGTGGCTGTTATGGAGGGGGGTAAACCCACCGTAATCGCAAATGCTGAGGGAGCAAGGACAACGCCTTCTGTGGTGGCTTTCACTAAGACAGGTGAGAGGCTTGTGGGAGAACCTGCAAAGCGTCAGGCAGTGACCAATGCGGAGAAAACAATAGCTTCTATTAAGAGAGATATGGGCACGGACAATGGACGCAACATTGATGGGAAAAAGTATTCTCCCCAGCAGATCTCCGCTATGATTCTGCAGAAGCTGAAGGCAGATGCGGAGAGCTATCTGGGAGAAAAGGTAAATGAGGCTGTGATTACCGTTCCCGCATATTTTAATGACGCACAGCGCCAGGCCACCAAGGATGCAGGTAAAATTGCAGGTCTGGAAGTAAAACGTATTATCAACGAGCCTACCGCAGCTGCATTGGCATATGGTCTGGACAATGAAAAAGAGCAGAATATCATGGTATACGACTTGGGCGGCGGTACCTTTGATGTGTCCATTATTGAAATTGGAGACGGTGTCATTGAGGTTAAGGCTACCAACGGCGATACGCATTTGGGCGGTGATGATTTTGACAATAAGATAATCAGCTGGATGCTGGCTGAATTCAAGAAAGCAGAGGGTGTGGATCTTTCCAATGATAAGATGGCAATGCAGAGATTAAAGGAAGCGGCAGAGAAGGCGAAGAAAGAGCTTTCCAGCGCTGTGACCACCAATATCAATCTGCCGTTTATCTCAGCCACACCGGAAGGTCCTAAACATTTCGACATGAATCTGACTCGTGCACAGTTTGATGAACTGACAAGGGATTTGGTAGAGAGAACTGCAATTCCTGTGCAGAATGCCATGAAGGATGCTGGATTGACCAATGCAGATCTGGGCCAGGTATTATTGGTTGGCGGTTCTACCCGTATTCCTGCAGTACAGGAGAAGGTAAGGCAGCTGACCGGCAAAGAACCCAGCAAGACATTGAATCCTGATGAGTGTGTTGCCATCGGTGCTTCCGTACAGGGCGGCAAGCTGGCAGGCGATGCCGGTGCAGGTGATATTCTGCTGCTGGATGTAACGCCTTTGTCTCTGTCAATTGAGACCCAGGGAGGTATTGCGACCAGGCTGATTGAGAGAAATACTACAATTCCTACCAAGAAGAGCCAGGTATTCTCTACGGCATCCGACAATCAGACAGCGGTGGATATCGTGGTGACACAGGGAGAGAGAAAGTTCGTCCGTGACAACAAGGTATTAGGACAATTCCGTTTGGACGGAATCCCTGCTGCAAGAAGAGGTGTTCCTCAGATTGAAGTTACATTTGATATAGATGCAAATGGTATTGTGAATGTGTCCGCAAAGGATCTGGGCACCGGTAAGGAACAGCATATTACCATTACCGCAGGTTCCAACATGTCGGATGATGAGATTGAAAGAGCTGTAAAGGAAGCAGCCGAGTTCGAGGCGCAGGATAAGAAGAGAAAGGAAGCTGTAGAGGCCAGGAATGATGCCGATTCATTCGTGTTCCAGACAGAGAATGCGCTGAATGAGGTGGGTGATAAACTCAGTGACAGTGACAAGGCTGTGGTACAGGCTGACTTGGATGCAGTGAAGTCCATTCTAGAAAGGACAAAGGATCAGGAGCTGAGTGACAGTGATGTGGATGAGCTGAAGGCTGCAAAGGAAAAGCTGACCAACAGCGCACAGAGTTTGTTCACCAAGATGTATGAGAATATGCAGCAGGCCCAGGGCGGTGCAGCAGGTCCTGATATGGGCGGTGCAGCTAGTGCAGGCAGTGCGGCTCCTGACGATGATGTGATTGACGGAGATTTCAGGGAAGTATAGAAATTCACAGATTAGACATAAAAAGGTTGAATTAATCGATGGAATATGCTAATTTATACTCATTAATGAAAACATTTGCCGATCTAAATGTATAACGAGTGAACGCAACTATAGTGTTGAACAGAAAGCGGCAAATAAATGCGTTCACGAGTATAAAGTAGTATTTGTAAAAAAGTGGTAGCACAGAGTATGGGAATGGCATGGTTTCGGTATGGCGGGGATGTCAGGCGTGTATTCTGTGCCGCCGCATTTGTGATGGTGAGGAGTTTACTATGGCAGAGCAGAAAAGGGATTACTATGAAGTTCTGGGTGTTGATAAGAATGCGGATGATGCTGCGATAAAGAAGGCATATCGCGTCCTGGCTAAGAAATATCATCCGGACATGAATCCAGGTGACGCAGAGGCGGAGAAGAAATTTAAGGAGGCGTCGGAAGCCTATGCCGTGTTGAGTGATCCGGAAAAAAGGCGTCAATATGACCAGTTCGGCCATGCAGCCTTTGACGGCGGAGCAGGTGGAGGTGGTTTTGATTTCGGCAGCATGGATTTCGGAGATATTTTCGGGGATATTTTCGGGGATATTTTCGGCGGCCGCAGCAGCAGAAGCCAAAGCAACGGTCCCATGAAAGGGGCGAATCTGCGTACAAGTGTGCGCATTACTTTTGAAGAGGCTGTATTTGGTTGTAAGAAAGAAATTGAACTGACTGTGAAGGAGACCTGTAAGACTTGTAACGGCTCTGGCGCGAAACCGGGAACCAGCCCTGAGACCTGTTCCAGATGCGGCGGTACGGGGCAGTCGGTAGTGACTCGCCAATCTCCTTTTTTTGGCGGAACAATCCGAAGCGTGGAGCCATGTCCTGAGTGCCAGGGTAAGGGCAAGGTCATCAAAGAGAAATGTTATGATTGCGGCGGTACAGGATATATTTCCATGAAGAAGCGTTATTCGGTGGATATTCCTGTGGGTATTGATAATGGCCAGTCCACACGTATCCCCGGTTTGGGTGAACCCGGTATCAACGGAGGACCCAGAGGTGATGTACTTATTGAAGTGATTGTAGGACGTCATCCTATTTTCCAGAGACAGGATTTCGATATTTATTCTACGGTGCCGGTATCTTTTGCGGTAGCGGCGTTAGGCGGCGAGGTGCTGATTGATACGGTTGACGGGAAAGTAATCTATGATGTGAAGCCGGGCACACAGACGGATACAAGGGTGCGGCTGAGAGGAAAAGGTGTATCTTCCTGGAGGAATAAGGATGTCAGGGGTGATCATTATGTGACATTGGTAATTCAGGTTCCGGATAAGCTGAAACCGGAGGCAAAGGAACTTCTGCGCCAGTTTGATGAACTCACAGGCAATACGCTCAATGCGGCTAAGGCGTCTGCAGAGCAGTCCGGGGATGGTAAGGAAAGCAATCCTAAGGAAGGAAAGAAGAAGAAATTCTGGGAAAAATAGAGATTTTGCTCCGGCGGGGAAGGAGTGACGAGGCCCGCCGGAGTTTTTTGTTTCCATATTTTTTAGTTTCCCATACTTCAATTCTTCTCACTCTTTTCAAATATATAAAAAGAGTGTATAATTTTCCTTATGAAGAGAGAAAAAAATGAGTTTTTAGGACTTTTATGTAATTTATATATGATTGTTCTGGCTGCGGCACTGCCTTTGTATACAGGAGAAGGGTATTGGATGCTGGGAGACACGAAATATATATTGTTTCGCAATGTGTCATATCTATGTCTGGGCTGTTGGCTGGTGCTGGGAATGCCGGGACGGGTCAGGGCCGTCAGGAAATGGCTTGGATATCGGGAGGGAAGACGGCATACAGCCGCTGCTGGTTTCCCGCAGGTGAAGCCCTGTGAAAAAAGCATCGGCAGCAGAAAAGGTGCGGCAGGGAGAAAAGAGTCTGATCTTACGCAGGATCCGCGCCGGGCGTTCAGCATGGTGGACTGTGCGGTGGCGGCTTATGGAGGCTGCGTGGCGGTATCTGCAATATGCAGTTCGTATGGGCAGCTTGCATGGACGGGTTACAATGAGTGGTATATGGGAGCAATTTCCCAGCTTATGTTTGTGGGAATTTACTTTTTTGTGTCAAGGCAGTACGAGGGGGCCAAATATCCGATTTATCTGGGGGAAGCGGCTGTTTTCCTTGTGACGCTTTTGGGATTGCTGCATCGGCTGGGAATAGATCCGCTGGGACTGAAGGTTGGCTGGAACAGCGGCGATTGGGAATACAACCATATGCTGTCCACACTGGGGAATATTAATTGGCTGTGCGGTTTTTACAGTGTGGCGCTGGCCTGGCTTTTGGCGCATTTTATGGGAGAGCGTAAGCGCTGGCGGGAAGCGCTTTTGTATCTGGCTTCTGTGGCAGCGTTTGTGCTGTTGGGGATACAGGGAAGTCAGGGGGGATTGCTGATTCTCGGTGTGGGTGCTGCGGCATGTATTGTGCTGGGATGGGGGCAGGGCGTTGTTGTAAGGAAGCTGGCTCTGCTGCTGGCAGGATTTTTTGCATGTATGCCCTTCATAGATTGGCTGACAAAGCTGCGGGGTAAAATGGCAGCGGTTGCAGTGGACGGGAATATTTTTGAAGGTACGGTATGGTATGGGTGGATTGGGGCGGCCATAGTGTGTATGTGTGTCTATGTCCTTTCCAGAACCGGGATATTCTTAAAATTGGGCATTTGGGGAAAAGAAAACAGGAAATGTACGGCGCTGTGCATTACAATAGCGGTTCTTGTTGCGGCAGGAATCTGTGCCGGGGGGCTCTCTTATCGTTTCTTTATGACAAGCGGAAACGGTTTGGCCGACATAGATAATGGGAACGGTACCGTGTTGTCCGATACTGATGACGGAGGGCAAAGAGGCGGTCTCTTCGGTATGGATGACAGTTTCGGCAGCGGCAGGGGATTTCTGTGGCGGATTGCCCTGGAAGGCTTTTCACAGGCCGGATGGAAGGATAAGCTGCTGGGAGCGGGACCGGATTGTTATGGAGAAGCCGTTTTCAATCGCTTAGGTTCAGATACGGATGTATGGAATGGGGAACATTGGGAAGGGGCAATATTTACCAATGCCCATAATGAGATATTGAGTCAGTTGATTAATGTAGGAATCTTGGGGACAATGAGCTATCTTGCAATTTTCCTGACGGGTCTGTGGAGGTACTGGGGCAGAAGAAAAGTGTGCGGGCATTTCCGGTATGGCAGATGGCTTGGAGTGCTGGCGATTACCATGTATGGGGCACATTCTCTGATTAGCTTTCAGCAGGTATTGAATGCACCTTTGCTTTTTTTGACATTGGGTTTGTGTGAATATGAAATGCGGGAAGAATGCCGGGCGGATAATGTAGAGCATACAGAAGGGGACAGATATGAAAATAAATGAAGAAGCAAACAGGATTTTGACAGAGCGTTTTGGCAAAGATTCCATCATTGCATTGGCGACTGTAAACGGGAATGTTCCCTGTGTCCGAAATGTAAATGCATATTATGAGGATGGGGCTTTTTACATCATTACTTATGCTTTGTCAAACAAGATGAGGGAAATAGAGCAGAATCCTGCAGCTGCAATTGCGGGAGATTGGTTTACGGCGCATGGGAAAGGGATCAATTTAGGATATTTTGGAAAGGAAGAAAACCGTTGGATTGCAGATAAGCTGAAACTGGCTTTTGCAGAATGGATTGATAACGGGCACAATAATTTTGAGGATGAAAATACTATCATATTGTGTATAAAATTAACGGATGGATTACTTTTTTCTCATGGAACGCGATATAAGCTTACGTTCTAAAAAAGGAAAGATAAGTGTAAGGGCATGCAGCAAGAGAAAAGTGTTAAAAAGGAAAGATAAGTTCAGGGCACTGAGACAGGAGAAAAATGTTAAAAGAGGAAAATAAGTGTAAGGGCATGCAGCAAGAGAAAAGTGTTAAAAGAGGAAAATAAGTTTAATGGCGCTGAAACAGGAGAAAAGTGATGAAATGGATGAAATTTAAGATTAAGACAATTACAGATGCAGAGGATATTATTATTAGTACCTTGTATGACATTGGTCTGGAGGGCGCTCAGATTGAGGACAAGGTGCCTTTGACCGCCTTGGAAAAGGAGCAGATGTTTGTAGATATCCTTCCGGACAGTCCTGAAGATGACGGAATTGCTTATTTGAGCTTTTTTGTTGAGGAAAAGGAGGATGGCAGTCTGGAAGTATCAGGGGAGCGGACAACACCATCAGCTGTCCTGGAGCAGGTTCGGGGAGAACTGGAGAATCTGAGGCAATTCTGTGATGTGGGGGAAGGCAGCATTACGGTAGAAGAAACGGAGGACATTGACTGGATTAATAATTGGAAACAGTATTTTCATCAGTTCTGCATTGACGATATATTAGTAATTCCTTCCTGGGAGGACGTTAAGACAGAGGATGAGGGGAAACTGGTACTGCATATTGATCCAGGAACTGCCTTTGGCACCGGAATGCATGAGACAACGCAATTGTGTATCAGACAGCTGCGAAAATATGTTACGGAAGATACACGGCTGCTGGATGTGGGGACAGGCAGCGGTATTCTGGCAATTCTTTCCCTGATGTTCGGGGCGAAACATGCCGTGGGAACGGATTTGGATGTATGTGCAGTGGAAGCTGTGGCGCAGAATTGTGCGGATAATGGCATAGACCCTTCAAGGTTTGATATGATGATCGGAAATATTATTACGGATGAGGCAATACAGGAACGGGTGGGATATGGCTGTTATGATATTGTGGTGGCAAATATTCTGGCGGATGTCCTGGTGGCTTTGACACCGGTGGTTGTGCATCAGATGAAGGAAGGCGGGATATATATTACTTCCGGCATTATTGATGATAAGGAGGATACAGTGGTGGAAGCTGTGAAAAAAGCGGGGCTTACGGTGCTGGAAGTGAAACGACAGGGAGAGTGGGTGTGTGTCACAGGACGAAAAGAATCCCTAAGGCTGCAGAGTACGCAGCCTAAGTGATTCTAAGTTTCGTCCGGGAAATCTAAGTTGACAAAAAACGTCAACGAAGATTTCCTAAGCTGCACGCAGGAAAAGAATCCCTAAGGTGGCAGAGTATGCAGCCTAAGTGATTCTAAGTTTCGTCCGGAGAGATTAGGGGGTGGCGGTGTGTATCAGTTTTTTGTGGATGAGGGGCAGATTCAGGTGGCGGAGAAGAGGGTTATCATTCGGGGGACGGATGTGAATCATATCAGGAATGTGCTGCGCATGAAGCCGGGGGAAGAGATTTCTGTGAGCAATGGCCGGGACGGGAAAGAGTACCGTTGCGGAATTATGAAATTTGATGAGGAATGTGTGGTTTGCGAGCTGCGTTTTATAAAGGAAGATAATGTGGAATTGTCCTCCCGTGTGTATTTGTTCCAGGCACTTCCCAAGGGGGATAAGATGGAGACGGTCATTCAAAAGGCTGTGGAATTGGGCGTTTACCGGATTATTCCGGTGGCGGCCAGGCGCTGTGTCGTAAAGCTGGACGAGAGAAAGGCGGCAGCGAAAATCATACGCTGGCAGGGAATTGCGGAGGCAGCGGCCAAACAGAGTAAACGAGCTGTGGTACCGGAAGTGGCATCGGTAATTCCCTTTGACGAGGCTGTTCGGCAGACATCGGGAATGGATGTAAAGTTTATTCCCTATGAGCTGGCAGAAGACATGAGCAGAACAAGGGCAGTGATGGAAGCATTGAAACCGGGGCAGGAAATTGCCGTGTTTATTGGGCCGGAGGGCGGATTTGAAGAGGCGGAAATTGCGATGGCGCTGGCAAACGGCGTGGAGCCTGTTACTTTGGGCAGGCGTATTCTCAGGACGGAGACAGCAGGGATAACAGTGTTGTCATGGATTATGTATATGCTGGAAGTATGAATAGAATGAAGATCGGAGACTTTTTTTGAATACTGTTTTATAATTTAAAGTATAGTGAAATAAAAAAGAAAAATAGAAAATTAAAAAAGAAAATTAAAAAAGAAAAATAAAAAATGAAAAAGAAAAGATGAAAAAGATAGAAACTTATGCGGTTTTTCTGCGTCTATATAAATAGAAATGTAATGATTGAGGCGAATGCTGCACAGACATAAATTGACAGAATCTGACTACTTGATTATAAGGATGGACTATGCTATTCTAATGTTGGTAACATACTGAAACAGACCAATATATGCAAGGTACATGTCTGGTGTTATTCCCACATGGGCAGGGGCATGTGAAAAGGAAAGGTACGGGTATTACAATGAAAAACAGAAATAGAAAATATTTCACCAATCATTTACGAAAGTGGGCGGGCAGTATGCTGCTGTCTGCGGTAATGGTGTTTGGTACGGTTGGGGTAATGGGAGAAGTTCCTGTCTTGAAAGTGCAGGCTTCCGGCAGCCGTATATTGACAGAGAGATTTTCAAATGAGATGGACGAAGAGACCGGGGCGTTTATCACTGATGCGGGAGCTGCTTTGAATGAGATTGCCGCAGAGAGGGATATTATGGCAGTGGTTTATTTGAGCGATCAATATCCCATCCGTCAGGAGCCGTCGTATGACAGCCAGGAAACGGTTACTGTACTCAGTGGACAAACAGTAAATATTCTTGATGTCTATGTGGATGATAATTATGAAGTATGGGAATATGTAACGCTGTTGTACAATGAAGTGGAATATTACGGATTTATTCCCCGCAGCTTTCTTGCGGTTTCTGATGCAAGATTTCTGGAGTGGGAGAAAAATTATGGTATGAACCCGGAGGCATCGGTCTATGCCATAGATGAGTCGGGCAATGTGGTTTATCCCGATATTGAGCAGTTTCCTGAGAGTTATAGACCGGCGTTATATGCTTTGAAGGAGACGCATCCCAACTGGATTTTTACCAAGATGGTCACTGGGATGAACTGGGATGAGGTCATTGCCAGCCAGCTTCAGGGGAGCAAGAGCCTTGTCTACAAAACATTCCCCGAATGGGCGAAAGCGGGACTTTATGACGATGGGGATTGGTATTTTGCCACAGAGCCTGTGCTGAAAATATATATGGATCCCAGAAATGCATTGACGGAGAGTTCTATATTTCAGTTTGAACTTCTCACCTACAACGAGGAATATCATACTCAGGAGGCTATACAGAAGCTTTTAGAGAATACTTTTATGAATGACAGCCAGCCTGCAACAGGGACAAACCTTACCTATTCCACCATATTCTGGTCCATTGGCAGTGAAGAGGGAAGAAAGGTCAGCCCGTTTCATCTGGCGGCACGTGTGCTTCAGGAACAGGGAGTTAAGGGAGATTCGCCGCTGATCTCAGGTACATATCCGGGATATGAGAACCTGTATAATTATTTCAATGTGGGTGCATCCGGCACTACCAGGGAAGAGGTAATTAAGAGTGGTCTGCAATATGCGGCCTTGGAGAATCCGGCCATTGGCAAAGTGGTATGGAATAATGCTTATAATTCCATTCTGGGCGGAGCGGATTTCATATCACGCAATTATATCAGACAGGGGCAGGATACTCTGTATCTGCAGAAATTCAATGTGAATCCCCAGGGGGGATACAAGCCTCATACGCACCAATATATGCAGAATATTTCCGCGCCTACAACAGAATCGTTAAATGTGAGAAAATTATACGCCAGTGTAATTTCGCTGGAGGAAAGTACTTTTGTATTTAAGATCCCTGTCTTTGAAAATATGCCGGAAGCTCCCTGCGAGAAACCTGCGGAAACCCTGAATCTTACGCTGAAAGTGCCGGAGGGGTACGGGGAGCCGGTGATCTATCTCGATGGTGTGGCATATGGGGCGGAAATCAGAAATGGCTATTATGTGTTAGACGCACCGGATAAGAATGTAAAAACGGCCACGGCATATAAATATGATGCTTCTGGTGTGCCCATAGGAATGTATGTCTGGAGCCTGATGTATGACGGTGCGGCTTACAGGGCGACGGAAGAACCGGGGCTTGCAGATTTATTGACAGCCCATGGTTTCTCTATCAGAATTACAGGGAAGGCTGGAATCCGCTTTAAGACAGGGATTTCCACAGATGTGCGTGCCGCTCTGACCAGTACGGGAATCAATGGCTATACATTAAAAGAATACGGTACTTTGATTATGAATCATTCCAATACGGGAACATATCCCATGATATTGGGCGGTGAGAAGACGATGCAGGGCATGGCTTACGGTGTTGATGCAAACGGAGTGCAGCAGGATATCATTTTTGAGAACGTTGACGGAAGGTATCGGTATACTGCTGTGCTGGTTGGAGTGCCGGCGTCAAATTACAAGACGGAGTTTGCGTTCAGAGGCTATGCGGTTTTGGAGAAGAATGGGCAGCAGGTGATTTTATATGGTCCCATCAGGGCAAAGAGCATTTACACTCTTGCAGGTTACTTTTTAGATGTGAATTTGTATGCGCCGGGAACGGATGCTTACAATTTCCTGCAGCAGCTGATAGCTGACGCAGATGCTTATGAAAGTACCATTAGCAGTGGAAATACACAATGATTGTGGTTTATGTTAGTTATGGTAAAATGCTGGCTGCTGCTGGCAGGAAAAAGAGAGGAGTATTATGAAGAAGAAATATTTTACTATCATTTCTGTCATGGCTGTACTTTCCGGGGTTCTTTCGGGTTGTGGTGATGGAAGTGAGCAAATGGGGATGGGTGGAACAGATAACGGCTCCACAAGCAGTTCGGTTGGGGTGGTATCTGTCATTCCTGTGACCGTTACGGATCCGCCGGTAGATCTGTCCCCCGAACCTGCAGCGGATGCTGCGGCAGATCCCACGGCAGATCCCTCTCAGATTCAGCTGCTGCATTTGGCAGTGGATCTTTCAGAGCAGGAGGAGGCGGCTGTCCAGGAGTCTCTGAAGACTTTGTACATGAATCTGGAGATTCCCGAATATATAGGAGAAGCGATTCATATGGTGGAAAACGAGCAATGGTTTGAAACTATGACAGCAGGTTCCTATACAGGAGGCAGAAGCTATAGCCTATATCAGGGTGATTTGCCGATTTTAACCGTACAGATAGGTGAAGACTCGTCAGGAGTGCTTTATGCGGATATATGTTTCCAGAACCAGGAAGGGAAACTGATTCTGTTGAAACAATTTAACAGGGTTACGCAGTTGTTAGTGACTTCTTCCAAGGAAGGGCTGCCTGACGGAGCGTTTGAGAGCTGGCGGATTGACAGCGCGATTGGTGAGATTATCTGGCAGAAGGGAACTTATGCGGAAGGCCATTATGTGGGAGAGCTTACCACATCCTCTTATGTAGGTGTGGAAGGAGATGCATTTGACCTGTGGACAAACAGGGAGGGATTTACTTACAAGGTGAGTACTGTTACGTATGACGAACAGGGGAATCCTGTGGCAACGCCTACGCCTGTGCCCACGCCTGTGCCTACACCAACCCCAAAACCAAGCGTCACACCAACCCCCAAGCCAGTGGTTACGCCGACGCCTGTACCGGAACCAGGGCCGGATGATGATGACGATGATGATGACGATGATAATAATGAAGGAGCGGCAACACCGGAACCTCCCCGGGAGACAGAACCGCCTGCGGAGCCTGATCCGCCACAGGGAGGAGATGTGGATGTGGAATGGACTCCTGATACTAATTGAATCTGCCGACAAAAAATGAAGTAAATGAGAAAAAGCCGGATTTTTGGTGATTTCATTGTGCGATTGCTTGTGGCAGCAGATTTTTATACTTACATTTGATGACTGAATGAGTGGTTTTCGTTTGGTAAACGCAGCATGAGGAAAATCAGGTTTTCTCATGCTGTGTCTTCTTGCGGTAATAGATGGGCAGATGCTGCTGGTCCATGGATTGGTAGAGAAATGATTTTGGGCGAAGAGCCTGTATTGGTTATTTTTATTTCAATATTGGGGAAATCCTGATTTTGTTCAATAATGATACGGGAAAAATCGAATGGATTGATTGTGGGTATGGGAAGCAGCGGAGCGGAGGAGAAAGCAGAGGCTGATATGGTAAGACAGGCGAAAACAGAAGATTTGGTTATAGTGGCAGGACTGGCAGTGCAGATGTGGAAGGAACCTTCCATGCAGGAGCTGATAGAGGAATTCTCTGAAATCATGTTAAAAAATGACGGGGTATTTTTCCTTAAATATGACAAGGAGCAGCCTGTCGGGTTCGCACAATGCCAATTGCGGCATGATTATGTGGAGGGAACCGATTCCACACCGGTGGGGTATTTGGAAGGCATCTTTGTGCATGAGGAATTCCGTCGTAAAGGTTATGCAGAGGAACTGCTGAAGGAATGTGAGAAGTGGGCAAAAGCAAAAGGGTGTACGGAATTTGCAAGTGACTGTGAACTGGGAAATGACAACAGCCTGCAATTTCATCTGGCGGCGGGGTTTACGGAGGCCAATAGGGTGATTTGTTTCAGGAAAGAGCTGTGACAGCATAATTCAATGCATCGGGAGTTCAGTGCCTCCTGGGCGTCTTAGGAAAATGAGCATAGGTATCCTGTCGGCGGTGGGCAGACGGAACTTACGGCAGGTTTTAACGGTGTGCGGTATTATACTCACGAGCGTTGAAATTTGCCGCGGTGACCTTGACGCCTTTCGCTCGTGCGTCAGGTTACTTGGCAGGTTTTAGTGACCGTCAGTATAAATTATAAGCGGTATACGAAAGTATGCTGCTTATGCTGCGTGGCAAGGACAGAATATCCTGCATATGATATGATAACTTGATTGTTATAACTTGAAAATGATATTGCAGTCAACTGATTAAAGGAGTAAAACTATGGAAGTGTATTTGGACAATTCCGCAACCACCAGGGTATTTCCTGAAGTGGCGGAATTGATGACGAAAATCATGTGTGTGGACTATGGTAATCCGTCCAGTCTCCATAGGAAAGGGATGGAGGCGGAGCAGTACCTTACCTATGCGAAGCAGACTTTTGTAAAACTCCTGAAAGTAGACGAAAAGGAAATATACTTTACTTCAGGAGGTACAGAGTCAGACAACATGGCAATTATGGGGTGTGCCATGGCCAACAGCAGACGAGGAAAGCATCTGATTACCACGCAAGTGGAACATCCGGCAGTGATGAATACCATGCGTCATATGGAATCTCTGGGTTACAGGGTATCTTATCTGCCGGTAAATGCATATGGACAGGTATCATTAGACGAACTGCAGCGGCAGATGCGGCAGGATACCATTTTGGTGTCAATTATGCACACCAATAATGAAGTCGGCGCATTGCAGCCTGTGGAGGAAGCAGGTGCATTGATTAAAAGAATGAATCCCAATACGCTGTTTCACGTGGATGCGGTGCAGGGATTTGGAAAGGCTAAAATCTACCCCAAAAGGATGAATATCGATCTTATGTCTGCCAGTGGGCATAAAATTCATGGTCCTAAGGGTGTGGGTCTCTTGTATATAGGGGATAAAGTCAAGATTCATCCTGTCATCCATGGCGGAGGGCAGCAGAGGAATCTTCGTTCCGGTACGGATAATGTGCCCGGTGTGGCTGGCATGGCAAAGGCAGCAGAGCTTTTAGCGGCGCATTATGAGGATGATGTGAAACGGCTGTATGAGTGTAAGCGGTATTTTATACAGGAAATCAGGAAGATGGAGGGAGTTCAAATCAATGGGCTGCTTCCGGGAAAAGAGGATGGCGAAGGAACTGCGCCTCATATCGTCAGTGTGTCTTTTAAGGGGGTGCGGAGCGAAGTACTGCTTCATGCGCTGGAAGAGGATAATATCTATGTCTCTGCAGGAAGTGCCTGTGCAGCCCGTAAACCGCAGCCGTCTCAAACCTTGATTGCAATGGGAATTGACAGGTCCTTGCTGGAATCCACGATCAGGTTCAGCTTCTCGGTTTATACCACTCTTGAAGAAATAGACTATACATTGCGGGCATTATATGGTAAAATTCCTATGTTGAGGAAATATACACGAAGATAGGCGCGTCCTTTGCGCTTTGTCTGCACCGGGTTTATAGATTATTTGTGCCGCCAAAAGAGGTGGGCTCCGCTCCCCAAAAGAGGTGGGCTCCGCCCCCTCTTGTCGGCATGTCAGGAAGTGTGAGAAGAAAGTCTGTTCTAAGAGATGGAGGTAGGATTCGGTAAAATGTTTACTTCTTTTTTGATAAAATACGCTGAAATCGGCGTTAAGGGGAAGAATCGGCATCTATTTGAGGATGCGTTGGTGCATCAGATCAAGTATGCTTTGAAAAAATGCGACGGAGATTTTCTGGTGCATAAGTCACAAGGGCGTATTTATGTGGAGACTGCCGGGGAATTTGATTATGAGGACACGGTGGCACAGTTAGAGAAAGTATTTGGTATCTCCGGCATCTGCCCCGTTGTGTCTGTGGAGGATGAAGGATTTGAAAAGCTCTGTGAGACGGTGGTAAAATATATTGCCGATGTGTATCCTGACAAGAGCAGGACTTTTAAGGTGAATTCCAGACGTGCCCGTAAGGACTATCCCAAGGGATCCATGGAGGTCAATGCAGATTTGGGAGCGGCCATTCTCCGCGCTTATCCGGAAATGTCTGTGGATGTGCATGAACCGGAGATTCTGCTGAATGTTGAGATAAGGGAAAAAATTCATATTTATTCCATAGTGAATCCGGGACCGGGGGGAATGCCTGTGGGCACAGGCGGCAAGGCCATGCTGCTCTTGTCCGGCGGGATTGATTCCCCTGTGGCAGGATATATGATTGCAAAACGCGGTGTGAAGCTTGACGCGGTTTATTTTCATGCGCCGCCATATACCAGTGACCGGGCGAAGCAGAAGGTGGTGGACTTGGCCAGAATTGTATCGCGGTATACGGGGCCGATATATCTGCATGTGATTACGTTTACAGACATACAATTATATATTTACGAGAAATGTCCCCATGAGGAGTTGACGATTATAATGCGCCGCTATATGATGCGGATTGCAGAGCATATTGCCAAGGGAACAGGCTGCCTGGGATTGATTACAGGTGAAAGTATCGGGCAGGTCGCTTCCCAAACGATGAATTCTCTGATTGCCACCAATGAGGTGTGCGAGTTGCCTGTGTATCGTCCGCTGATTGGATTTGACAAGCAGGAAATTGTGGAGGCTGCTCATAAAATCGGCACATTTGAGACGTCCATTTTACCTTATGAGGATTGTTGTACTACATTTGTTGCAAAGCATCCTGTGACCAAACCCAACGTGAAATTCATCCGTCGCCATGAGCATAATCTGGACGAAAAGATAGAGGAATTGGTGAAGACTGCGCTGGAAACGGACGAGCTTATTATTGTGGAATAAGCATAGGTGTGAAAAGCATTATGCTGAAGGTAACAGAGGTTAAAGCAAGAGCGCGGAAAGAATCAGAAGCAGAACATAGGAAAAAACAGTATATAAGGAAACAAATGCAGGACATAGGTAAAGCAAACGGTATAGAAGGAAACAGACGTAAGTGATAGTTATCAAAAGTAAGTATAAAGTTTAAAAATATAACAGTTCAGCAATAGGCTGAACTGTTATATTCAAAATGTATTTCACAATAAGTTTCATGTTCTCTGAAGCAGCATTGTGAAAACCCGTCAAGCTGCATACCAGCAGCTATTGATTAGATCATATAGGGTTTGAGCGTCTCCATTACTTCATTTGCACTGTCTTCGGAATGGATGTTCAGATCGATTGGCTTGGATAAGTCCAGGCTGAAAATTCCCATAATAGATTTTGCATCAATTACATATCTGCCAGATACAAGGTCAAAATCGCAATCGAACTTGGTGATATCATTTACAAAGGATTTTACCTTGTCAATGGAATTTAAAGAAATCTGTACTGTTTTCATGATTGTTTCCTCCTTGATATAGGTCTGCAAAGTTACGATCCGCAGTCAGATGCTGAAAAGTAAAAATAGTGTTCCTCTGTGAATGGTAACTCCATAATTCCTGTCTCCATCTTAATGTCTTGCAGAACAAAAGTCAAGGGAAAAGTCCGATAAAATCAGTTGCGGAATGTTGTTTTTCAGGAATACTCAAAAACCGACAAGGATGGTGTTGAGATAACATTTATATTTGACAGGAAAACAGAAAAAGATTCTATTGGCTATTACTTTAAATATGAGGTGAGGGTATGAAGCGTGTGGCATTTCATAATCTTGGCTGCAAGGTAAACTCTTATGAAATGGAGGCAATGCAGCAGAATTTGAAGGAAGAAGGGTATTATATTGTTCCTTTTGACGAGATTGCCGATATTTATATTGTAAATACATGTACGGTGACAAATATTGCAGACAGGAAGAGCAGGCAGATGCTTCATCGGGCCAAACAGTTAAATCCTGCGGCGGTTGTGGTTGCGGTGGGCTGTTATGTACAGACTGGAAGAAAAACCGTGGAGCAGGATGACAGCATTGACTTGGCCATTGGCAATAATCGAAAAAAAGATATTGTTCCCATATTAGAGGAATATCTGCAGCGGCGGCAGGTATGGGAACAGAGTGCAGCGAGACAAGAAGAAATAAAAAGACCGACGGAGGCAGGGGGACAGGGAGAAGTACAGGAAGGGGCAGAAAGACAGGCAGAGATAGAGGGAAGGGCAGAAGTACAGGAAGGGGCAGAAAGACAGGCAGAGATAGAGGGAAGGGCAGAAGTACAGGAAGGGGCAGAAAGACAGGCAGAGATAGAGGGAAGGGCAGAAGCGCAGGAAGAAACAGGAAGACAGACAGAAACGAATGGGCAAACGAAAAAAGGAGCAGAGACAGAGAGGCAGACGGAACAAGGCAAAACGAAGCAGATTGCAATGATTGACATCAACGGGAATTGCGGGTATGAGGAAATGCAGTTAAAGCATACAGGAGAGCATACAAGAGCCTGTATTAAGATTCAGGACGGGTGTAATCAGTTCTGCTCTTATTGTGTGATTCCGTATGCCAGGGGGAGGGTGCGAAGCCGCAGGGCGGAGGATATTATCAAGGAGATAGAAGGGCTGGTAAAGGAGGGGTGCCGGGAGGTAGTGCTTACCGGCATCCATATCAGCTCTTATGGAATTGATTTTGAGGAGGAAGCCTGGAAAACGGGGGTGAGCCGGAGGCTTCTGCATGGGGAACAGCCGCAATATACAGGCAGCAGTAAACTGGTTGATCTGATAGAACGTATTCATGGCCTGGAGGGACTTGAAAGGATACGTTTAGGTTCCCTGGAACCCAGGATTATTCAGGAGGATACGGCCGAAAGACTTGCTGCAATGCCGAAATTATGTCCGCATTTTCATTTATCGCTTCAAAGCGGATGTGATACAACATTAAAACGGATGAATAGACATTATACCACCGGGGAATACTATACCAGTGTAAATATCCTGCGGAAGTTTTTCAGCCATCCTGCTATTACAACGGATGTAATCGTGGGATTTCCGGGGGAAACGGAAGAGGAATTTGCGCTGACAAAAGAGTTCCTGGAGAAAATCCGTTTTTATGATATGCATATTTTCAAATACTCTAAAAGGGAAGGCACCAGGGCTGCTTCCATGAGCTGCCAGGTACCGGAACCGGTGAAGGCACAGCGCAGCGGCGTACTCTTGGAACTGGCCGCCAGCCAGTCAGCAGAGTTCCGAAAACGTTACATAGGAAGAGAAGCAGAGGTGCTGCCGGAAGAAATGAGAGAAATTGGCGGCCGCGTATATAAAATAGGCCATACCAGAGATTATGTGAAGGTGGCTGTGGAGAGCGGAGGACGGGAAGCGGCTGAACCGGCAGCAGATGATATTGAGCGTGTGCTTGTGACGGGGTATCTGACAGATGAAATTCTGCTGGCGGAGAAACCGCGGATTCATAACGTTGCGCTTGAATTTTGAACACAAATGAGTTATAGTAATAAAGGAATAAAGTACGAAGATTAAGATTGGTTGAGCTTTTGAACAAGGCGAGAGAGGGAGCGGAACGAGGTTAGAGCATGCAGAATTTGGGAAATACACAATACTTCAGGGTAGACTCGGAGCCGGCGCCTGGGGCGAAAATGGTGTTATCCGCCGTATATGAGGCGTTGACAGAGAAAGGTTACAATCCGGTGAACCAGATTGTAGGATATATTATGAGCGGCGATCCTACTTATATTACCAGTCATAAGAATGCCCGGAGTCTGATTATGAAGGTGGAACGGGATGAACTGGTGGAGGAGCTGCTGACGGAGTATATTCGGGCCATGGAATGGAAATAGTGTGAGGAGAAAAGCTTATGCGGATTATGGGGCTTGACTTTGGGTCTAAGACAGTGGGGGTAGCAGTCAGCGACAGTTTATTAATTACAGCGCAGAGTTTGGAGATTATCCGCCGTAAGGAAGAGAATAAGCTGCGCCGTACATTGGCCCGGATTGAAGAATTGATTGAAGAGTATGAAGTAGAAGAAATCGTCCTGGGACTGCCTAAGAACATGAATGCCACAGAAGGGATTCGTGTGGAGCTGACAATGGAATTCAGAGAAAAATTAGAGCGCAGAACAGGTCTGCCGGTGGTTATGTGGGACGAGCGTCTGACAACGGTTGTGGCACAGAAGACAATGATAGAAGCAGGAATTCGCAGAGAGAACCGTAAAGAGTATGTGGATAAGATAGCTGCTGCACTGATATTACAGGGATATCTGGACAGCCGCAGCCGCAAGAGTGAAATACAGGAAATACAGTGAAAAACATGGGCCGGCTGGTTTGCGGGCATACGGAAGTGCTGTTGTGCGGCAGGCATTTCGGGTTGTGAAAAGGATAGAAAGAATATGGCAAAAATGGAAAAGATAACATTAAATTCCGATGGGGGCGCTCCTGTGGAATACTATGTGCTGGAACAGACACGTATCGGAGGGGTGAATTATCTGCTTCTTTCAGATGTGGCGGATGGTGATGGGGAAGCATTGATTCTGAAAGATATTTCCGGAGACGGGGAGGAAGAAGGTACGTTTGTCACCATTACAAATGATGAGGAACTTGCTGCTGTGGCAGGTGTGTTTGAAAATATGCTGGAAGATGTGATGATTGAATCATAACTGCAGTGTCATATCTGAAATGATAATGGTTTGGGCTGAAAACAGCCAGGGAGAGGCTGATGGTATTGGCAGTCACTGTATTCTGTCTGAAGGTACATTTGACTGCGGAAGTGACTGCGCTGATAAAGATGGGCATTCCGGATATTGGATTGGCCATTGTTTATAGAACAATACAACTGCTGAATGAGCTGCATCTGATTGACAGGGTTAATTTTGACGATGGTTTTGTTGGTTGCGGGATAGGGAATACTACGGAACAAAAACAGAGAATCCATCACCATCATTTGACCTGTATGAAATGCGGTAAGGCAATATCCTTTCAGGAGGAGCTGTCAGAGGGGCTGAAAGTGCAAATTGCTGATAGTGCCGGATTTTATGCTGTGAATCATGAGGTGAAGCTCTAAGGCCAGTGTGAGAAATGTGGAGGTAATTTGATTGAAGAAAAAAGAAAATCATAACGGCCCCGGACTGAAGATTATTCCCTTAGGAGGTCTGGAGCAGATTGGTATGAACATTACTGCCTTTGAATATGAGGACAGTATTGTTGTGGTGGATTGTGGCCTGTCATTCCCGGCGGATGACATGCTGGGGATTGACCTTGTCATTCCGGATGTTACTTATCTGAAGGATAATATAGACAGGGTGAAAGGCTTTGTAATTACACATGGTCATGAGGATCATATTGGGGCGCTGCCCTATGTTCTAAGGGATGTGAATGTGCCCATTTATGCCACAAGGCTTACCATGGGAATTATTGAGAATAAACTGCGGGAACACAATCTGACCAAGGGGACAAAGCGGAAGGTCGTGAAATTCGGCCAGTCCATCAATATGGGAAAATTCAGAGTGGAGTTTATTAAGACAAATCACAGTATTGTAGATGCGGCAGCTCTGGCCATTTATTCTCCGGCCGGAGTGGTGGTGCATACCGGGGATTTTAAGGTTGACTATACGCCTGTTTTCGGAGATGTGATTGATCTGCAGCGGTTTGCGGAACTGGGGAAAAAGGGTGTGCTGGCTTTGATGTGCGATTCTACCAATGCGGAACGTCCCGGATTTACCGCTTCTGAGCGGACGGTGGGCAAGACGTTCGACACTTTGTTTGAAGAGCACAAGAATACCAGGATATTTGTGGCAACCTTTGCTTCCAATGTGGACCGTGTCCAGCAGATTATCAACAGTGCTTATAAGTTCGGCCGCAAGGTGTGTGTGGAAGGACGCAGCATGGTCAGTATTATTGAAACGGCCAGAAATCTGGAATGTATCAGTATTCCGGACAATACTTTGATTGAGGTGGAACAGATGAAGGACTATCCTGACGAGCAGCAGGTGGTGATTACCACCGGCAGTCAGGGAGAGAGCATGGCGGCGTTAAGCCGAATGGCAAATGGGATGCACCGCAAGATTACCATTGGTGTCGGGGATACGGTTATTTTCTCATCCAATCCCATACCGGGCAATGAGAAATCTGTTACCAAGGTCATCAATGAGCTGCTTAGAAAGGGCGCGGATGTTATTTTCCAGGATGCACATGTATCAGGACATGCCTGTCAGGAAGAAATCAAATTGATTTACTCCTTAATCCGTCCTAAGTATACGGTGCCTGCCCATGGAGAAATCAAGCATTTAAAGGCTCAGGCGAAAATTGCCGAGAGCCTTGGCATGGACAAGGATCACATTTTCATCCTCTCATCAGGAGATGTGCTGGAACTTAAGGAAGACAGTGCAAAAGTGACAGGCAGGGTTCCTGTGGGAGCGATTCTGGTAGACGGCCTTGGGGTTGGAGATGTGGGAAATGTAGTGCTCAGAGATCGCCAGCATTTGGCTGAGGATGGTATTATGGTGGTGGTGATGAGTCTGGACCGGGGAAGCGGCATGCTGGTAGCAGGACCGGATATTGTGTCCAGAGGTTTTGTATATGTGAAGGAGTCCGATGAATTAATCGATGAAGCCCGTCAGACGGTGGATGATGCGATTCAGAAATGCCTGGACCGGGGGATTACCGACTGGGGTAAGCTGAAGAATACAACAAAGGATGCTCTGAGCGATTATGTCTGGAAGAAGACAAAGAGAAGACCTATGATACTGCCTATCATAATGGAAGTGTGAGAAGAATTTCTAAGACGCCCAAAGAGGTGGGCGTTGCCCCCTCAAAGAGGTGGGCGTTGCCCCCTCTTGGAGGTATATCAGGTAGTGTGAATGGAATGAAGGAGTGTCTGCCGGTAAGGGCAGAGAGGTAATTTACATGAGCGACATAGACAGTGCAAGAGCCGCGTTTGTTTCGGCTATATTGGATACGGAAGAATATCAGACATATGCAAGAGAGTGTAAGAGGATAAAGCAATTTCCGGAACTGAAGGCGCAGGTGGATGATTATCGTAAACGGAATTATGAATTACAGACAAGCGCTGTTATTGATTATGAGACTCTTGACAAGTTTGAGAAAGAATATGAAACTTTTCGGGAGAATACGTTCGTTGCGGATTTCCTTGCAGCGGAGCTTGGATTCTGCAGGTTAATGCAGCGGTTAAATTTACTGATCACTGCCGAACTGCAATTTGAGTGATTTGTTTTCTTTTGCAGAAGCAGAGGGAAAGAATTGGCGTGGAGGTGTGGTGAATGGCATGAAGACAACAAGTATAGTGGGAGCCATATGCGGGGCAGTCATCAGGGTGGTGGCAGTGGTGGCAGTTGTATATCTTATTTACCGGGGGTCTGAAATCTGCTATGAATATGGTTACCGGGTTTTTACGGAGCCTGCAATGACTTCAGAGGATCGGGCCAGAACGGTGAGGGTGACGATTACATCTGATATGTCTGCTATGGATATCGGGACGCTCTTGGAGAGCAATGGGCTTGTCAGAGATGCGAAGCTTTTTACCGTACAATATTACCTGTCTGAACATTTGAAGGAAGTGGGGCCTGGTGTGTTTGATTTGAATACGTCCATGACGGCTGAAGATATTATGGCAGCCATGGTGCAGGAGAAGCCTGAGGAAGAAGAGTAAGAATGGGGATGTTATGATTGTAGAAGAAAGAATGGCAGTATATATTGATTCCCTGGACAGGGGCAATACCCCCTTTCTGAATGAAATTGAAAAGTATGCGTTAGAAACACAGGTACCCATTGTGCGGAAGGCCACACAGAGTCTGTTGAAGTTTCTGCTCGCGTTTTCAAAGCCGGAGAGCATTCTGGAGGTTGGGACTGCTATCGGCTTTTCTGCGTTGCTGATGAGTGAATATGGACCCAGGGGATGTCATATTACTACAATAGAAAAATATGAGAAAAGGATTCCCATTGCCAGGGAGAATTTTAAACGTGCGCAGAAAGAGGATCAGATTACGCTGTTAGAAGGAGATGCCGCTGAGATTTTGAAGGGGCTCAATGGCAGCTATGACTTGATATTTATGGATGCGGCCAAGGGACAGTATCTGAATTTTCTGCCGGATGTGTTGAGATTGTTAGGGCCGGGCGGTCTGCTGGTGTCGGATAATGTGCTGCAGGAGGGTGAAGTGATACAATCCCGCTTTGCCGTCAACAGACGTGACCGTACAATTCACACCAGAATGAGGGAGTATCTCTATGAGCTGAAGCATTCCCGGGCATTGGAGACAGTGGTGCTCCCGGTGGGAGATGGGGTGGCGCTGACCATAAGAAAATGAGTAACGGTTCAGCGGCCTGTCTGAACTGTTGTGAAAATGAATGCAGGAAAAGTTCATGTACAATAAAATGAATGCAGGAAGGTTCATGTAAAATAGATTGATGTCTGCAGAAGCGGACAGGAGGTAGCAGCATGACACGTAGAAGGAAACCGGAGCTGCTGGTTCCGGCGGGAAGCCTGGAGGTACTGCGGACAGCGGTTATTTTTGGAGCAGATGCAGTATATATTGGCGGGGAAGCGTTTGGACTGAGGGCTAAGGCTAAGAATTTCTCTATAGAAGAAATGGCAGAGGGAATTGCCTTTGCTCATGCCCGTGGGGTGAAGGTTTATGTCACTGCCAACATATTAGCTCATAATGACGATCTGGATGGAGCCGCAGCGTATTTCAGAGAACTTAAGGAGATGGAGCCGGAGCCTTGTGACGGATTGATCCTTTCTGATCCAGGCATGTATGCCGTTGTAAAGGAGGTCTGGCCCCAGGCGGAAATCCATATTTCTACCCAGGCGAATAATACCAATTACCAGACGTTTTTGTTCTGGTGGAAGATGGGAGCCAAACGTGTGGTGGCTGCCAGGGAATTATCCCTGCAGGAAATCCGGGAGATCCGGGAACGGATTCCGATGGAGATGGAGATGGAATGTTTTGTTCATGGAGCGATGTGCATTTCCTATTCAGGGCGCTGTCTTCTGAGTAATTATTTTACGGGACGGGATGCCAACCAGGGGGCCTGTACACATCCCTGCCGGTGGAAATATGCAGTGGTGGAGGAGACGAGGCCGGGAGAATACCTGCCGGTGTATGAGAATGAACGAGGGACTTTTTTGTTTAATTCCAAAGATTTGTGTATGATAGAACATATACCGGAACTGGTGGAGGCAGGAATTGACAGCCTGAAGATTGAGGGGCGTATGAAGACCGCTCTCTATGCGGCAACGGTAGCCAGAACCTATCGCAGAGCCATAGATGATTACTTTACTTCGCCAGAGCTGTATGCTGCGCATATGGATTGGTACAGGGCTGAAATTGCAAAATGTACCCACCGTCAGTTTTCCACCGGATTCTATTTTGGCAGACCTTCACAGGAGGCACAAATCTATGACAACAGTACTTATGTGAATGAGTATACTTATCTTGGTATGATAGAAGAGGTATCCGCAGACGGCAGACTGGCATGGTATCCGCATGAAGGACTGGCACGGTTTGAGCAGCGCAATAAATTTTCTGTGGGTGATGCCATTGAGATTATGAGGCCGGATGGAGAGAACAGACCGGCAGTGGTAGAAGCTATGTATGATGAAGAGGGGGAGGCTGTGGAGAGCTGCCCTCATGCCAGGCAGACGCTATGGGTAAAGCTGTCGGAAGAGGCAGAGCAATATGATTTGCTGCGGCAAGTGTGTAAAAAAACGCTCTAAGTATGAAGAAACAGGAATCGTTGTCAGCATGGGAATCTGGCTGTGGAGCAGAAGGAGGAGTTAGTTTGCGTAAGGGATATACGGGGTGTTTGACGGTGTGTCTGGCATTTGTGCTGCTGTCAATGAGTATGTTAGGCGGCTGTGCAAAGCGCGACATAGAAGAAGGACGGGATGATATGTCAGGTTTGGAATGGCAAAGTGTATCTTCTGTCGACCAGGAGGAAGCTGCAGAGCCTGTTGTCTTTGAAGGGAAGGATATGGAGGGAAATGCGGTTTCGTCCGATATTTTTGGCAATGCAAAAATCACTATGGTGAATGTGTGGGCGACTTACTGCAATCCCTGTCTTCGCGAAATGCCAGAGCTGGGAGAACTGGCGAATGAGTATGAGGAAGGCGACTTCCAGCTGATTGGAATTATCAGTGATGTACAGGAAGGAGCAGCACAGGAGGATTTGGATGCGGCGGCAAAGCTGATAGAACAGACGAAGGCGGATTACTCTCATCTGCTTTTGAATGAATCACTGTACCTTGCATTGCTGATGGAGGTAAGGGCTGTTCCGACTACTTTTTTCATTAATGAAGATGGGGTTGTATTGGATGTAGTGATTGGAGCCAGGGATAAGACGGCGTGGAAGGAAAAAATAGATGGATTTCTGGAAGAAGAGCAGCAGGAATAGAGGAAGGTATATCTGGATGTGGGGACTGTTTGCGGGAGCCGCCTGTATTGGTATGGGGATCGCGGAAGGGCAGTTTGCGGTAATCTGGAAAAAAGCAGTGATGATTTGCCTGGAATGTATCGGGATAGGCTGAAAGGAACATATCCGGATACATGGCCGGAGTCGGGGAAAGCTATGAAGAGATTACGATTAGGGGTTCAGATACTTTTTACGATAGTTACAAATGGATATGTGTATGGATTCCTTCAAGGGAAAATATATCAGGGGCGTTTGAAATATGTCTGTGTGCCTGGGTTGAACTGTTATTCCTGTCCGGGGGCGGCTGCCTCCTGTCCCATAGGGGCGCTTCAGGCGCTTTTGAATCGGCAGGGGTTTGAAATCCCTTTTGCAGTATTAGGCTTTTTCTTTCTGTTTGGAAGCACTTTAGGCAGGTTTGTGTGCGGATTTCTCTGTCCTTTTGGACTGGTGCAGGATCTTCTGCATAAGATTCCGCTGTTTCGGAAGAGGAAGAAGCTGCCCTTTCATCATATATTAAAATATGGGAAATATCTGGTTCTGGTTTCGCTGGTATGCATCGGCTCCATGTTCTTGTTCGGCGGCTTTGCCAAGGTTCCTGCCTTCTGCAAATATTTGTGTCCCTCCGGCACTCTGCTTGGTGCATTGCCTCTTCTTGGCACAAATGAATTGCTGAGAAGCCAGATTGGAGGGCTGTTCTTCTGGAAGCTGGGTATATTGCTTTTTCTTATGCTGCTGTCCGTAAAAGTATACCGACCCTTTTGCCAATATCTGTGTCCTTTAGGGGCTGTGTACGGCTGGTTTAACCGCTTCAGTCTGGTGCAGGTTCACTGGGAGCAGGAGCGGTGCATCTCCTGCGGCGCATGTCAGAGAGCCTGTCCGGTAGACCTTTCAGTCAGTGAAATTTCCTGTTCACCGGAATGCATCCGCTGCGGCAGGTGCATAGAAGTCTGCCCGGAAAAATGTCTGCATTATCACCGGCAGCCATCGGAAAAGCCGCAGGAGACCCATTTGCAGAACGGGGAATAAAATGACGGAAACAGGTATAATAACGCTTTGGGAATAGCAGGCCAAAGATGCGGCAGAATAATAGTAACAGTTCAATGACCTGTCTGAACTGTTGCGAATAATATAATCATGATAGATAGGAGGTATTTCGCATGTGTACGGCAGCAACTTATCATACAAAAGATTTCTATTTTGGACGTACTCTGGATTATGACTTTTCCTATGGCGAAGAAGTTGTAGTAACACCGCGGAAGTATGTGTTCCGTTTTCGCAATGTGGGAAATATGGAATGCCATTATGCTATGATTGGTATGGCGCATATGGAGGAAGGCTGTCCGCTGTATTATGATGCGGTAAATGAAAAAGGACTTGGCATGGCGGGTCTGAATTTCGTTGGCAATGCATATTATAGGAAGGTAGTCAATGGAGAGAACAATGTGGCTGCTTTTGAATTGATTCCATGGATATTGGGGCAGTGCGCTACGGTGAAAGAGGCTAAGGTATTGTTGGCAGGAATGAATCTGACGGATGAGTGCTTCAGTGAAAAACTGCCTGCTGCCCAGCTTCATTGGATCATTGCGGACTGCAGGGAGGCAATCACGGTGGAGTCTGTCAGAGAAGGGCTTTTGATCTATGATAATCCGGCCGGCGTGCTGGCGAACAATCCGCCTTTTGATGAGCAGATGTTCCAGCTGAACAATTATATGAATCTGTCCCCGGAAGAGCCGCAGAATCATTTCTCGGAGAAGCTGCCGCTGCATACTTACAGCCGCGGCATGGGGGCGCTGGGGCTTCCGGGAGATTTATCTTCCCAGTCCCGTTTTGTCAGAGCGGCTTTTGTAAAGATGAATTCTGTATCCGGGGATTCGGAGTCAGAGAGTATCAGCCAGTTTTTTCATATTCTGGGGTCTGTGGAGCAGCAGAGAGGGTGCTGTAAAGTGGGAGAGGGAAAGTATGAGATTACCATTTACACATCCTGCTGCAATACCGATAAGGGAATCTATTATTATACCACGTATGAGAACCACCAGATTACGGCGGTGGATATGTACAGGGAAAATCTGGATGGTTCTGCACCGGTATGTTATCCGCTGATAGAAGGGGAGCAGATTAAAATGCAGAATTAGTGGAAAAATGTATTTATGTATTGCATTTTGACGTAAAATAGAGTATGGTATAGAGTATTATTGCTGCCGCCGGCGGATGCAGGAAAGGAAAAGGATGAGAAAATGAGTGAGGGATTGAACCTGAATGTGGAAGAAATCTTTGCCAGCAAAGTATTCACTTTCGGTAAGATGAAGGAGAGGCTGCCGAAGAGTGTATATAAGGAGGTAAGGCAGGTGATGGAATATGGCGGGGAGCTGTCTCTGGCTGCCGCTGACGTTATTGCCAAAGCAATGAAGGATTGGGCTGTGGAGAACGGCGCAACGCATTATACACATTGGTTTCAGCCATTGACCGGCATCACTGCGGAGAAACATGATGCTTTTGTGACACATCCTGATGAAGATGGCAAGATGATTATGGAATTCTCCGGTAAGGAATTAATCAAAGGGGAACCGGATGCCTCATCCTTTCCTTCCGGCGGCCTGAGGGCTACTTTCGAGGCCAGGGGATATACGGCATGGGATATTACTTCTCCCGCATTTCTGAAAGAGGATGCAACGGGGGTGATTCTGTGTATTCCCACTGCATTTTGTTCCTATACGGGAGAAGCATTGGATAAGAAGACACCTTTACTGCGTTCTATGGAGGCCATCAGTGAACAGGCACTCCGTATTGTCCGTCTGTTTGGCAATACGGAGGCAGCGAAGGTGGTGGCAAGCGTGGGGGCGGAGCAGGAATACTTCCTGATGGACAGGGAGAGATACTTACAGCGCGAGGACCTGATATTTGCAGGCCGTACATTATTCGGAGCACCGGCTCCCAAGGGCCAGGAATTGGAAGATCATTATTTCGGCACCATTCGGGAGAGAGTGGGCGCTTATATGAAGGATTTGAATGTGGAGCTGTGGAAGCTGGGCGTGACTGCAAGGACGCAGCACAATGAGGTTGCGCCTGCACAGCACGAACTGGCACCGGTATATGAGTCTGCCAACATTGCAGTGGATCATAACCAATTGGTGATGGAAACGATGAAAAAGGTTGCAGGACGGCATGGTATGACCTGTCTGCTGCATGAGAAGCCCTTTGCAGGAGTGAACGGTTCCGGCAAGCATAATAACTGGTCCCTGGGCACTGACAATGGGGTGAATCTGCTGGATCCGGGCGATACGCCCAATGCAAATATCCAGTTCCTGCTGGTATTGGCATGCATATTGAAGGCAGTGGACACCCATGCGGATCTGCTCCGTCAGAGCGCTTCCGATGTGGGGAATGATCACAGATTAGGGGCAAATGAGGCGCCTCCGGCCATTATCTCCGTATTCCTTGGAGAACAGCTGGAAGATGTGGTGAAGCAGCTGGTGGAGACAGGCGAGGCTGCGCATTGTCTGGAGGGAGGCAAGCTGGAAACGGGTGTGTCCACGCTGCCTGACCTGGAGAAGGATGCCACGGACCGGAACAGGACATCGCCGTTTGCTTTCACCGGCAATAAATTTGAATTCCGGATGGTGGGCAGTTCGGATTCCATTGCCAGTCCTAACACCACATTGAATGCAATTGTGGCGGAGGCGTTCTGTGAAGCGGCGGATATTCTGGAGAAGGCAGAGGATTTTGAACTGGCTGTGCATGACCTGATTAAGGAGTATATGACGAAGCATCAGAGAATCATTTTTAACGGGGATGGTTATTCCGATGAGTGGGTGATAGAAGCCGAAAGGCGCGGGCTTCCCAATATTAAGTCTATGGTGGATGCAGCGGAGACACTGACAACCGAGAAGGCAGTGAGACTGTTTGAGAAGTTCGGCATTTTTACGGAGGTTGAACTGAAATCCAGGAAGGAAATTATCTATGAAATTTATGCCAAGACCCTTCATATTGAGGCCCTTACCATGATAAATATGGCAGGCAAGAAATATATTCCTGCGGTAGTGAAATATGCCAAATTCCTGGCAGATGCGGTAATTGCCGTGAAGGGGGCAGGTGTGGATGCTTCGGTTCAGACCGCTCTGCTCCTGGACGTGAATACAAAGCTGGCGGCGGCCAGGGAGGCGCAGTCTGGATTGGAGAAAGTGTCTGCCCAGGCAGAAACCATAGAGGATATGAAGGAAAAGGCATTCTATTATAAAGACGTGGTGAAGGGTGCTATGGAAGCGCTGCGGACGCCGATAGATGAGTTGGAAATGATGGTGGATAAGGCAGTGTGGCCGGTACCTTCTTATGGTGAACTGACATTTGAAGTGTGAGAAACAGTAAGTTTTCCGTATGGGAGTGTACTTGGACAGTGTGATTCCGGCGGCTGCATTGGATGGTTTTCAGGGCAATGTCCCAGGGTGCTGCATAACAAAGTTGCATAAAAAGCTGCTTTTCCTGGGGCTGTGCCGTCGGCTGAGAATCCAGAAGGGAATTTTCAGTGTTGTTGAGATAACAAAGATGATAAATGTAGAAGCTTTAGAAAAAGTACGAATATTAGAGCAGAAATATAAGGAAACCTGGGGTATCAATGTAGATTATACAATAATTCCGTCAGAAATGACTCAGGAAAAGCTGGTTGATGTTCTTGAAAGAATAGTAGAGACAGGTGAAAGTATTAGTGCAGGATTTAGTAATATAAAAAATAAACATAATAAATAAGCATCAGGCACACATTTTTCGGATAGGATATAAAAAAGTTAAAAAAATTTTGAATAGGGTATTGCAAAATGGAAATACTTAGTGTATAATAACTTAAGCAATGACACATAGGGCTATCGCCAAACGGTAAGGCAACGGACTCTGACTCCGTCATTTCAAGGTTCGAATCCTTGTAGCCCTGTTGAAGGCAGGAATATCCTGTATATCAGACCCCGGTGGAGAGATTCACCGGGGTAATTTTTATAATAGATGAGCCGGAGGTTATAAGAATAGTTTTACTTTGGGGACAAATTTGACGTGTTGTATCAGGATGAGGTTACGCTGAAAATATTGGAGAAGAATCCGGGCGATGAAATAATGCTGCCATTTTACTACTATAATATCTGGGTCGACAATATTATTGTGGGAAAAATCAGCATCCGCATCGGCAGCAACTATCATTCCTATTATAATGGCAATATCGGTTACGGGATTGAAGAAGAATATCGCGGCAATGGCTATGCATAGAAAGCTTGCGGGCTTGTACTGCAGGTTGCCGGAGCACATGGTATGACTGAGCTGATTCTGGTCTGCGATGAAAGTAACATTGCGTCATACAGGACGTTTGAAAAATTTGGAGCAGAGCTTATGGAAATCGTAAAGCCCCCAAAGGATTATTTTGCATATTATGATGAGATGGAAAAGCAGAGAATCTATAAACTGTCAATAGATGTAAAGAGGTAACAGTTCAGCGGCTTGTCTGAAGTGTTATGGAAGGGCTGTATTGAACTGTAAATTATGACAGTGAGGCTATACAAATGAAAAAAAGTGTGCTAAACTGAATAAAATAAATTATGGAATGAGGACTAAGATATGGAAGTGACAAGAGAATCCGTCATAATTGATAATGAAGGCCGGGGAGAGGGACTGAAGATGAGCAGAAAGCATTTTTCCAAGGTCGGCTGGATGTACGTAGCAGGAACCATTCTGATATATATCGTGCAGCTGGTCCCCCTGGTATTGGTTGAAGTCCTTCAGCCGTCCTGGGCATCAAATTCCAATGCAACGATGCTGGTGTCCATGCTTCCCATGTATCTGATCGGCATGCCTGCGCTGATGCTTCTGCTGAAACAGATTCCTGCAGAGCATCTGGAACAGCGCAAGATGAAAACGGGGCAGTTTGTTGTTGCGGCAATTATGTGTTTTGCAGTGATGTATGTGTCTAACATTATAGGTACTATTATTACAACCACTATTGGTGCAGTGAAAGGAAGCGAGGTACAAAACCAGATACTGAATATCACTGCTGACCTGAATGTGCTGACGATATTTTTTATTATGGTAATCTGTGCACCTATTATGGAAGAACTGATATTCAGGAAATTCCTGGTTGACAGAACTGTTCGTTATGGGCAGGGGGTGGCCGTAGTGCTGTCCGGTCTTATGTTCGGATTGTTCCACGGCAATTTGAACCAGTTTGTATATGCGTTTGCGCTGGGAGTGTTTCTGGCGTATCTGTATGTGAAGACAGGAAACTTGAAAATTACCATTGCCCTTCATATGATAATTAATTTCTTCGGGGGTGTTGTGAGTACTCAGCTGATAGAGCTGATTAACCTGGATGAGTATTATAGTCTTGTGGCGGAAGGGATGGATATGGATGCTATGATGAATTATTTCATGGAGCATCTGGCTGGCTGGGCTGTTTACTTTATTTATGTTCTCTTCATTTTGGGTGTTATGATAGCAGGAATTGTATTGCTTATCGTAAATCTGGTGAAGAAGAGATTTACATTAAACAGCGGAGAGATCGTGATTCCCAAGGGAAAAAGGTTTTCTACGGTGATACTGAACGCAGGAATGATTGTTTATTGCATTATCTGGATTGCGATGATCATTGCACAGTTGTTTGCGTAGAGAAAAGGGAGATTTTCCGGCGCTGCACCAGGTTCCCCGCGGAAGGTTTTGCCCGGTGCCGAAGCAGTATGGACGGAAGGCTGAAAGGAATTTTGACATGTATACGTTTGAGAGCAGGATCAGATATAGTGAGACAGACAGTGAGGGGAAGCTTACGATGGCTTCCCTTATCAACTATTTTCAGGATTGCTCCACATTTCATTCAGAGGATCTGAACCTGGGAGTGGAGTACCTGAAGAAGGAACATTTGGTGTGGGTATTGTCTTCATGGCAGATTGTGGTAGAGCGTTATCCCTGGCTGGGGGAGAAGGTTGTCATCGGCACACTGCCTTATGATGTGAAGGGATTTCTGGGATATCGGAATTTTGCCATGCTGGATGAAAAAGGAGAGTATATTGCAAAGGCAAACTCGCTGTGGAGTCTGCTGAATACGGAAACAGGCCGACCGGCGACTGTCACACAGGCGATGCTGGACGGGTATGGGCTTGGGACGAAATTAGAAATGGAATATGCGCCGCGTAAGATTGCAGTGCCGGCGGACGGCATCGTGGGTGAGCCTGTTGTGGTGCGCAAGCATCATCTGGATACCAATCATCATGTAAATAACCGTCAGTTTATTGATATGGCCATGGAGTATCTGCCGGAGTATTTCGTGGCGGAACAGGTCAGAGCAGAGTATAAGAAGCAGGCGTTTCTGAATGATATATTGATACCCTATGTAGCCGATGGCGGCGGATGCTATACCGTTGCATTGCAGGATAAGGAGAATAAACCTTATGCAGTGGTGGAAATAAAGGGAAAACAGTAACAGTTCAGACAGGTCACTGAGGTGCTGCATGAATGCTCACAAAACGCGAAAAGAATGCGTTTCAGCGCAGGCAAGGGAAATTATAAAGAGCGAAAGCGGATAATAGAGTTGTAACGGCATCCGTCTGAACGGTATACAGACAAATGGCCGGACGGGAGACAGACGTACAAATGTCCGGGGACGGTGGTGCAGGGAGGATGGATGCGGAATTGGAAATGAGAGGATACGGAAATGATTCTTTTAGGAGAGAAGCAGAAGCTTGTGATTGTTAAGAAGGTAGAGTTCGGCGTATATTTGGCTGTTTCATCAGAGAGCACACAGGAAAGAGTGCTGCTTCCGGCGAAACAGGTACCGGAGGGAAGCGGACTGGGGGATGCGATTGAGGTCTTTATTTACCGTGATTCCAGCGACAGGCTGATTGCCACTACCAGGGAGCCGAAGCTGAAAATGGGGGAAATTGCGGAATTGACGGTGGCCCAGGTGGGAAAATTCGGCGCATTTTTAGATTGGGGATTGGAGAAGGACTTGCTGCTTCCTTTTAAGCAGCAGAGGGGCAGAGTGGAGCAGGGGCATCAGGTGCTGGTTTCCCTGTATATTGATAAGAGCGACCGGCTTTGTGCTACCATGAATGTATATGAAAATCTCCGCACAGACAGTCCTTATGGGCCGGAGGACAGAGTGACCGGGCGCGTGTATGAGATGAGTGACAATTTCGGCGCTTTTGTGGCAGTGGATAATCAGTATTCCGCCCTGATACCGCAGAAGGAGCTGTACGGAAAGGTGGAATTGGGCAAAGATGTGTCTGCCAGGGTGATTCAGGTACGTGAAGACGGCAAGCTGACTCTGAGCATTCGGGAAAAGGCGTATCTGCAGATGGACCAGGATGTTCAGGAGCTGCTTTCCATCATTGACCGTTATAAAGGAGTCCTTCCTTTTAATGACAAGGTATCCCCGGACATTATCCGAAGGGAGACAGGCATGAGTAAGAATGAATTTAAGCGTGCAGTGGGAAGGCTGCTGAAAGAAGGCAGGATCGAGATCAAAGAGAACGAGATACGGCGTCTGGAAAATTGATGAGGGGCTGCAAAGCAGGATACCTCACTTTACAGCCGCCTCAGGTATGGAAGAAGCAATGACAGATTAAGATTCACAGATGACACGCACTTCATAGGCTTCCCAGGGAGCCGGGATTTCCAGCTTCCGTATCATTTCTTCCAGGACAGTCTCCGGTATATGGCGTGTTCTTACAGCGTTTCTGCGGAGCAGCTCTTCATATGGCGCTTCCAGATATAGAATGTGCACCCTTGCTCCATACCCGGCAAACAGACGTACCAGTTTCTGCCTGGTTTCCTGAATGATATTGGTGGCATTCCAGATAAAGGACTGTTTTCTGCGCAGATATCCTCTTGCAAGCTCCAATGCCGCCTGGGCTGCCCTGCCGGAATCCTTGGATGGCGCAATTCTCATTTTCTCCCGAAGGTCATCTAAGGATATTACGGGCATCTCGGATGTGTATGTCCGGCTGTTCTGCGCAATCCAGGTATCTTTGCCGGACAGGGGGAGGCCCGACAGCAGTATCACATCAAATGAAGTATCATCATATAGCTCGGCATTCTGCCACAGATCTCCTTTTTGATAGAATTGAAATCTGGTATAAGGATTAGTAAAGGCATGGGGGCCCTCCCAAAGCTGAAGCTCCATGGCATAGTCCCGGAATAATTCCACCTGTTCCGACAGCGAGCCGGGGGCGGCTTCCATCCGCCCCAGAATGTCTGCCCTGGAAAGCAGGTATAAGAGCCTGAGCGGGATGCTTTCTGCGGCTTTGTACAAGTCCTGTTCCGGCTGCTGCTTTGTCCAAAACCATACGGGCAGACCGTGATGCCGGATCAGTTTGGCCGTAAGCTCCCGCTGTGCAAAGGTCAGACCGAAACGGGCAGCTTCCCTGTAAGCGATTCTGCGGAAGATTTTCTCACCCAGAATGGTGTGCCTGGGTGAAATCCATGTTCCGTCCTCCTGTTTTGTACAGACAGGTTTACCGATATCGTGAAATGCGGCAGCCAGGAAGAGAAGCGTCTGTTCATCTTCGGATAATTCCTGCCATGAGCTAAGACGAGTCAATTCTTCGCATACCATTTCGGTGTGGCGGAAAACGTCTCCTTCCGCATGATATTCGGGATTTTGCGGAACCTCCTTCAGCGTGAGAAGCTCCGGAAAATATTCCGTCAGCCTGGGCAGAGAGAAGCCGCTGTCCGTGATTCTGGCAAGGATGCCGTTCTGCGGATTTCCCATGTCAGACACCCCCTTCCGGCATGGCGAACAGGTCGGTGCCGTCTGCCAGGCGGTTGGCCACAATCGGGCGGCTTGCCCAGTGGCTCTCCGAATCAAGTATGGTATTCAGGAAGGAGGCACGGACATATTTCAGACGGTCTGTCACATAATCCCCCGATTCCACTTTGATATAGATGCCCTCCATGGTTCCGGATAAATCGGTCTGCCGGACAGCCTTCTCCGCATCCACGCCGCCTTTCCGGCATTGTGCCAGAAGGCTTTGTTCTGCTGTATCGGAGATAAAAAGGCTGGGGCCGATGTGACGGGCTATTTCTTCTGTACTGTGGTAATATCCCTGTTCCAGTACACGGACGGAGCGGATAAACGGGAAATCCTGCAGAAGTTCCCTGCGCTTTGCGGTAGAATAAAATTTTTTTTCTTCCTTGTCAAAAATGTCAAATTCCATAAAATAATGGGGCAGGCAGTCGTAAAATACGGTATGTTTTGCATACAGCCACTCGCCGTACATAATGTATCGATTGCCCAGCAGCCGGTGCAGCGCATCTTCAAAGCAGCCGGCCCATAATTTGAATAAGTCAAACTGCCGCTCTCCGTATCCGCCGTTGAGGAAATGCCCTCTGCTCTGCAGATACATTCTGCCGCTGCTGTCAAAGCTGATGCCGCAGTTTGCGCCGTCCACCTTTTCTTCCAATACCAGATATTTTCCTTCTATTTCACAGAAGGGGATGCTTTTCAAGTCCTCATCGCCGGATTGTTTTCTGGAGCCTTCCAGGTGACGGGTGCGGGGATATTTATAAATCTGTTCCATATATTCTTCACGATCCTTTCTCATATAAGCGTTTTATGGCAATAAAAAACGCCGTGAAGGAATATCTTTCACAGCATGTTAGGGGAAATATCATAGTATTACAGTTTACTTATAAACGGTATACTGCACATTGGCGTAGACTTGTCTTACCACTGAAGTAAAATGAATGCTTTGTGCATTTTAGCAGATAGCAATTCATCTGTAATAGAAATCCCATGCTGATCAAATAATCCTTGTTTAACAGGTACACAAAAAACACTGGCCGCTGAATTCTTTTTTCTACAGCGTCCGATGTTTTTGTCTATTAGTTTTTCGGATTATTGATTACATGGGATACTCCAATCTTAAGCCGGAAACAGATAAACTGCCGTCGGCAAATATGTTATGGTTAAAATTTTGACATCATTATTATAGCATTGGATCAGTGAGCTGTCAATTTGCGGAAAGAGCTTTGTTATAAAAATTTGTAACAGTTGTTACTGTTCACTCTGTCTTTTGTGAGCAAGCTTCCGCAGACAAATTGTACAATCATTTCCGCATGACTGAACTGCTACACAAATTTTCTCTTAAAGTTGATGCTTTGCTGTCCGCCGCTCTGTGCCTCAAAATGGTAAGCCTCATTAATTACCACACCATATTGATCAGTCACAAAAATAGTATTATGTTTCGTAAATGTCTGGAAGGTAATTGTCTTTCCGTTGTCTATGGTGCCTGCTTTTACGCCGTTCAGCCAGACGCCCTGTACCACTGCCATACCTACGAAGCTGGAAAGTCTGGTAAAAGTGATTGTACAGGGAGCGGATAGAATTTCATCCGGCTCTGCGTTCAGCGGCAGGGATTCAAACTTATTTTTACAGGATTTGCATTGATATTGGACGGGCTGTACGGAGACCTCATCTTTGCTGGAGGAACTTGCAATTAAATTGCCGATTGCCCCGAAGGCCATTCCAATGCCGATGGATGCGCCTTTTGCCCCCTTTGTCCCCAATACCTTGAAGTCATTTTTACCGCATTTGGGACAGGTAAGTTTATATGTGCTTGGAAAATTCCTCTGCTCTGTGTCTGCTGATGGATTTTGCGCCTCTGAATTAGCTGTCATGTTCTCCTCCGTTCTGCTTGCTTTTAGATATGTAAACATCATATAAAATTATTATAAATTATTTCAGGAATTTGTCAATAAATTGGAAATTAAGTTTTTGCTCCGGCTGTCCTGGGGTGTAACATTTCAGTGACCTGTCTGAACTGTTATCGGGGGGGACGCCGGACAGGATGAGCTTCAGCTCATACTTACGAGCGATGAAATTTGCCGTGATGACCTTGGCGCTTTTCGCTCGTGAGTCGGGGTACTTGGCAGGTTTTAGTGACCGTCAGTATAAATAGCGGCAATTTTTTTACATTTCTCAGGAGAAGCTGTCTGCAGATACATCAGGTATTGCAGTGCACTTCCTTCATAGGTATGCACGTCTCCAAACAAGCCCACTTCAAGGCAGTTGCGGATAACGTTGATAATGCAGTCTTCCGTGTGATCATCCCTGCAGTCTTTACATTCCTTCAGAATGTGGGCGATGGCAGTTTCCAGTTCTGTTTCATCGAATACTTTAAAATCCATGGTGGGGATATGTTCTGTACCGCCCGGAACTTCTTTCTTCGGAGCCTTTTGATAGTTCCGTATACAATGCTTTGCATAGCCAATGGTGCAGGCATCACCCTGACACTGTCCGCATACGGATTCACTTCTGCAGCAATTCTCCAGGTCATCTAATACCAATTCAGCATTTAAGCCTTTTTCCTCCATTATGATACCTCCGTTTTATATGAATAGTGATACAGGGTTTATGATACCATAAGTTTTGCGCTTCAGCACACATGGCGAGCTGTTGACATAACGCATTTCTGTGTCAACATTATACCATGATTACAGTTCAATCATGGTATGGATGGCCATTCGGCCGTTTCCTGTCTTGAATATGGTCTTATTATACCATAGGACACTTGTGTTTTCCAGCGCAAAATGCAGGGCTTTTGCAAAGGTCAGACAGCCCCTGCCGTAAAGTCGGTATTGTGTCCCAAAGGCGCATGCCGCCATGGGGTTATTGGAGAATTGTAATGAAAAATGCTTGTGGATATTATAATAATACCGGACAGACTTTATCATCCGGATGGAAGAACACTTAAACGGTGTGATGAAAATCATGCCGTTTTTTCATTTGGGGTATGGTCATTTTGTCCGGCATGGTTTATAGTAGAGATATTATTTGTTAAATGTAAGGGATGGAATTGGCGGCCTGCCGGTGATGGGAGGACGGATAGAGAATCAGAATGAGAGAGGACAAAATGCAATATCGAAAAGACAAAAAAGGAAATGACATTTCACTGCTTGGCTTTGGCTGTATGCGATTTACAAGAAAGGGGACTTCCATTGATATAGATAAGGCCGAGAAGGAAGTCATGACAGCGATAAAGGGCGGGGTTAATTATCTGGACACAGCTTATATTTATCCCGGCAGTGAGGCTGCTGTAGGGGAAATTTTATACCGTAACCAGTGCCGGAATAAGGTTTTTATTGCTTCCAAGCTGCCGCATTATCTTATTAAATCCGTGGAAGGGGCGGAAAAAACGTTCCGGGAGGAGTTAAAGAGGCTGAAAACGGATCATATTGACTATTACCTTATGCATATGCTGACGGATGGGGCTACATGGGAGAAACTGAAGAAGCTGGGCATAAGGGAGTGGATAGAGACCAAGCTTGTCACCGGGGAGATTCGCAATATCGGTTTTTCCTATCATGGGAATACGGAAACGTTTCGACAGCTGGTGGACGCCTATGCCTGGGATTTCTGCCAGATTCAGTATAATTATATGGATGAATTTTTCCAGGCGGGGGTAGAAGGGCTTAGGTATGCCAATCAAAAGGGACTTCCGGTTATTATTATGGAGCCCCTTCGGGGAGGACGGCTGGTAAATCTTCTGCCCGAATCTGCGAAGAAATTGTTTGCCAGGGATCCGGAAGGCCGGGCGCCTGCGGAATTGGCTTTCAAGTGGCTTTATGATCAGCCGGAGGTAACATGTGTGCTGTCCGGAATGAACTCTGTGGAGATGGTGGAGCAGAATCTGGCTGCGGCGTCCAGGGCATATCCGGGGTGTATGACGGATTCGGACAGAGAATTGGTGGCAAAGGTTCGGGAAGAAATCCGCCGGAGTATAAAGGTGGGCTGCACAGGCTGCGGATATTGCATGCCCTGTCCCAAGGGTGTGGATATACCGGGAACATTTCGCTGCTATAATGCTATGTATTCCGAGAAGAAATCTTCCGGCAGACTTGAATATCTGCAATGTACTGCCATGCGCCAGAATACCTCCAGCGCCTCCCAATGTGTACAGTGTGGGAAATGCGAGCAGCATTGTCCGCAGCATATTGAAATCCGCAAGGAACTGAAAAATGCCGCCAGGGAGTTGGAGACAATGCCGTATAAGGCGGTGAAATGGCTGATCAGCAGGTTTAAGCTGTGGTGATATGCAACGGTTCATTGACCGTAACTGTCAACAGTAATCATTAATCGTTGCTGTTCACTCCGTTCACAGTAACAAATGCACAGAAATTGCAAAAACGGCGATTTCGCGCACGGCTGTCTCGGGATTTTCATGCAAAATGCGCATGAAAACACTTCACGATAGTGACGCGTGAACAGTGACCATTAATTTGTCTGTATAGTTACGCTGCGTTCATTATTGCTTGACATTTTACTTGTCAAGTCATAGACTGATAGATGAAAATAAAAACGTAACAGTTCAGCCATGCCATTCATAAGTTGAAGGTAAACTGATTGTAGTAATCAGCCTCTTAGAGGCAGGAAGGATCAGGCATAAGTTATGACAAAGCTGTATGTAAATCCCAAGGTGAAAAAGGGACATTTGAATCCTGAGCTGCAGGGACATTTTTCGGAGCATCTGGGAAGATGCATTTATGAAGGTATCTATGTAGGAGAAAATTCCGACATTCCCAATGTAAACGGTATGCGTACCGATGTGGTGGAGGCATTGAAGGAAATCCATGTGCCGGTACTGCGCTGGCCCGGCGGGTGTTTTGCCGATGAGTATCATTGGAAAGACGGAATCGGCCCAAGGGAAGGGCGCAAGAAAATGATTAACACCCATTGGGGCGGTGTGGTGGAAGATAACAGTTTCGGAACACATGAATTTATGGAACTGTGCAGACAGCTTGGCTGTAAGACATATATCAATGGCAATATGGGCAGCGGTACCGTCCAGGAGATGAGTGAGTGGGTGGAATACATGACGTTTGACGGTGTATCGCCCATGGCGGATCTGCGCAAAGCCAACGGGCATGAGGCACCGTGGACGGTGGATTATTTTGGCGTGGGCAATGAGAACTGGGGCTGCGGCGGCAACATGCGGCCGGAATTTTATGGGGACATGTACCGCAGATATCAAACTTATGTGCGCAATTATAATTCCGGTAAGCCCATTCATAAGATTGCCTGCGGCGCCAATGCGGAAGATTATCACTGGACGGATAAGGTACTGGAGACGGTGTTCGACCATGGTTTCGGCTATATGAGCGGCATGTCCCTGCACTATTATACTCTGCCTACAGGAAAGTGGGATAAGAAGGGCTCTGCTTTGGAGTTTGACGAGAAGGATTGGTACCGTACTTTGAAAGCTACATTGAAGATGGAGCAGCTGATCCGCGGACATGGCGCAATCATGGATCAATATGACCCGAAGAAGAAAATCGGCATGATCATTGACGAGTGGGGAACCTGGTATGATGTGGAGCCGGGTACCAATCCGGGATTTCTGTATCAGCAGAATACCATGAGGGATGCCTTGGTGGCAGGGATTAATCTGAATCTGTTCAACAAGCATTGCGACAGGGTGAAGATGGCAAATATTGCTCAGATGGTGAATGTACTTCAGGCGGTGATTCTGACGGAAGGCGCGAAGATGGTGAAGACGCCTACCTGGTATGTGTTCCATATGTATCAGCATCATCAGGACGGGGAGCTGATGGAATCTTCTGTGGAGACGAAGGAAGTGGGGCTGGAAGAGGATGCGAAGGTTCCCAATCTGACAGAATCCGTGTCCATGTCCAGGGACGGGAAGCTTCATATGACGATTACTAATTTGTCTCTGGAAGAGAATTATGAAGTGGAGAGCGTGTTCGCAGACAGCAGGGTGAAGGCTGTGAAAGGGGAAATTCTTACGGGGGACAGGAGCGCACACAATACCTTTGAGGCGCCCAATGAGGTACATACGGAAGAGTTTGCTGCTGTTTCCGTAGACGGCGACAGGATTCGGTTTACGGTGCCGGCCTGCAGTGTACTGCATCTGGAGGTTACACCGGAATAAGGTGCCAGGCGGAAGGAAAGCGGAGTGCGGTACTTGGAAATGGGATGCTGTGATGTGCCAGGAAATGAGTGCTGTGCGGTACTTGGAAGTGGGATGCTGTGATGTGCCAGGAAACGAGTGCTGTGCGGTACTTGGAAATGGGATGCTGTGATGTGCCAGGAAACGAGTGCTGTGCGGTATTTGGAAACGTGATGTAGTGATGTGTCAGGAATTGGTATGCCGGATGCGGCATCGGCGTGATTGGTCAGGAAAAGAGGCGGACAGGATGAGGGATGAGAAAGCAGCTGCGGACAGAATATTGCAGCAGGAGATAGCACAGGGAAATGTCCCGGGAGATGTGCGGCAGCGTTCAAATGGTGTCAGTGCACTGATACTTCATAAGGGAAAAGAACTGTATTATAATGCGTTCGGGGATGCAGATGCAGAACGTGGAATTCCTATGAAGCGTGACACGATAATCCGGCTCTATTCCATGACCAAGCCCATTACGGCAGCGGCTGTGATGCTGCTGGCAGAGCAGGGGAAGGTGGATTTGTGGGAACCGGTATCCCGATATCTGCCCTGTTTCAGGGGACAGAAGGTATGGGATAATGTTAAGGGAGAAATCCCCGCAGAGCGGGAAAATACCATATATGACCTGCTGAATATGACATCCGGCATCACATATCCCGACGGGGCAACAGAACCCGGCAGACGCATGAAGGCGGTGGTGGATGATTTTGTGGCCCGGAGAGAGCGGGGGGAGAGGGTGGACACCCAGGAATACATGAGGGGAATTGCCTCCGTTCCACTGTGTTTCCAGCCCGGCGACAGATGGATGTACGGGTATTCCGCCGATGTGCTGGGCGGAATAGTGGAAGCGGCATCAGGAATGACATTCGGTGAATTTCTGCAGAAGGAATTCTTTGCGCCGCTGGATATGCCGGACACAGGATTTTTCGTGCCTGAGGGAAAAAGGAACCGTCTGGCACAATATTATGACATGACGGAAGAGGGCATACTTGTGCCCCACAAGGGAAGCCATTTGGGAGAGTACTGCGGCGAGGATGCAGCGTTTGAATCCGGCGGTGCAGGGCTGGTATCCACGCTGGACGACTACAGTCACTTTGCTTTGATGATGGTGGGAAAAGGAGCGTATGAGGGCAGACGTATTCTGGGACGTAAGACAGTGGAATTCATGACGCAGAACCGTTTGACAGAGACGCAGCGCAGAACCCTCAATTGGGACAGCATGAAAGGTTATGGTTATGGCTGCCTGATGCGTGTGCTGATGGATCAGGGAGAGGCTGCGTCCAATGCGTCTCTTGGAGAATACGGCTGGGACGGATGGACTGGGAATTATGTGACAATGGACCCAGGTGAGGAGTTCGTGCTGCTGTATTTTATCCAGCGATGCGGTGCGGGCGGCATATCCGGCACACTGCGGAGACTGCGCATGGCGGCGTATGGGATGCTGGAATGACACGGAAGACAGTCAGTATTCCTCTATTTTTTCTGTTCGTCCAGATACAACTGTACCCGGTTCTGGATTTTCTGAGCCGTCTGTTCCGCAGTCAGAACGCCGGCATTGTATCCGCTGATTTCCTCTGAAATGATTTGGCTGATGGCAGACTGGTCAGGAAAGTAGCGTCTGTCGGCCAGGGCAATGATTTCTCGTATCTTTTCCACATCCTCCGGGGTGTTGGCATAGAAGTCCGGTATTTCTCCTTCTCCCTGCAGCAAAGGAATCGGTTTTCCGCTGTCCGGATCATACTGCTGCACCGTAGAATCTGCCAGCATTTCCTCAAACAGTTTCCTGTTTATGGGGAATCCCGGGAAGTGGTTGGAAAAGTCTTTATGAATGATCATACCTTCTGCATCATAATCCCTCCTGGTCCAGGCAGCGTCTGCGTAGAATTCCAGGAAATCCCAGGCGCCATCCGGATACCGGCTGGAAGCGCTGATTCCCAGGGAGCCCCCTGCCGCCATGCTGACTGCAACGCCTGTGCCCTGGCTGCAGGGATAACCCTTTACCGTCATGTTATCTCCAAACAGCCATTTCAGGTATTGAATATCTGCTGCGGTTGTGAGACCTTCCCAGCTGGCAAGATGTGTGCCTGAGGATACACTTTCTCTGGTGGGGCGAATATAATTGCTGCCGTCAATGGTTTTTCCGAATTCCAGAACACGGTAAAATTCCTCCCTGCAGAAATCTGCCGTTCCCGTATCCCAGTTGATATAATCTTCCATGGAAGCCGCCGCCAGACGGACCACTGTTCTTCCCTGTGCTCCGGCCAGCGCCAGCCCGTCCCGTCCGTTTTGTGCAAAGCTATTCAGCATTTCCTCCATAGTCCAGCCGTTTTCCCAGCCGATTCGGGAACCGTCCCCTGCAATAAAGGAAAGGGTAAACGAGGGGGAGATATCGTAAAGGGCGTTGCCGGTTCTGGCGCATTCCAGAATGTTTCCCAGATATTTTTCCTGTATGTCCTCTGTAGTTAGAAAGGGATAGAGATCCAGTACCACACCTTCATGCCCCAGTTCATCCGCATTCAAATTATCGAAAAGGATAATGTCAGTCCCCTTGCCGGTGGCCAGATCCATACAGAATCTATTCATAGCTGCTTCTGCTGCGGCATTGTCATATACTTCGGGCAGATATTCTACTATTTCAACATGATATTGCCTGTTTTGGACATTGTAGGCTTCTACCGCACTTTCCAGTATCCAATCCGATTCTTTGGTGCCAAGAGTCAGTGTGATACATTCACCGCTTTCCGGCTGCGCAGCCTCCGCCTGGTTTTCAGGGGTGGGAGATGCTAAGTCTACCGGCTGTATGCTGAGGGCTGCATCTGTCTGCCCGTTTCCGCATCCCGTGAGTGAAAGTGTTCCCAGAGTAAGTGCTCCCAAAGTGAGTGTGCCCAAAGTAATTGTACCTGAAGTTTTCCGTAATTTTTTCATAGTGTGTCTCCTTTTTGTGGATATTGAGTAACAGTTCAGAAAGCTTTTGCCGCGAAGCCAAAATTGCGCTACAAAGTCAGCGTGCTTGATGCCTTCCGAAGAGTCGGCGCAGCCTGCATGATGTTCTGCCCCATGAGGTGGAACATGACATTTGACGAGCTGGATGCAGTGGAAGAATCCTGCATGATGTTCTGTCCCATGAGATGGAGCGGCAGCTGGTCATTGCGCTGATAGTTGTGATGTTATCACGTTTTGCAGTCTTTTTGTTGATTTTTGCCTATAAAAAAGCGAGACTGCCTCAAAACGTTCCCGGAAGGTACGTTTGGGCAATCCCGTTGATATTCAGGCAGGAAAGCTCTTGGGTGCTCTCTATTTTTCTATTCTGAGACATTGTACAAATTCATTGTTCTTAAAATAGGAGTTTAAAAGTACATTCTGATATTCTCCCAGCAGTTTCTCCACGATGAAAAGTCCGTTTCCGCGTCCCGGACCCTTGTCCGTTGTTCCGGCGGTGATCCCTTGTTCCTTTTTCTGACAGCGAACGGTATTGTTGACGGAAAAAAGATATTCCCCTGCTGTCTCCTTTATGGAAATATGTACGGTTCCTCTGCAGGTATCGGCTTCCTCTATCGCATTATCGATTAAAATGCCCAGAATACGAATCAAATCTACCTGGCCGATACAATAGACAGGGTTCGTATCCGCGGACTGCACCTGCAGATGGATAGATACATGCTGTTCAATTCCCTGCATGATTTTGTAATAGAGAAATGATTTCAGGCTTTCGCTGTGTATGCAGGATAGTTTCGCATACAGGTCATTCTTCAGCAGCTCCTGCCGGGCAAAAGGGACGATATTTTCCTGATAGAAGGCTTTCATTTCTTCATCATTGCTCCTGGATACAAATCCGCCCATGGTAAGGAACATGTTTTTCATATCATGCCGGATTTCTTTCATGTTTTCCATATTTTTTTCAAGCGCCTGATTATATTCTTCGAGCTGGTGCAGATCCTTTTCCTGTAACCGCATTTTCTCTTTGACCGAAATGCTTTTCATCAGAAGGCGTATATAAATAAACTGTATTAAAATCATCATTGCAGAGAAGCCTATCCAGAACAGGGGAATTTCATAGGTACTGTATGCAGGCTGGAAGGGAATCAGGTGCAATTCGTTATCTGCAGGCAGGAAGGGAATCAGCATGTCCACCAGCTCATTCATGGACAGAGTGCCCAGAGTAAGGAAGTAAACCAATAGAATGGAGCGGTCAATTTCCGTATATACGGCACTGTATTCTTCCAGCTTTGCCAGCGTCTTTTTTATAAGGGCATTGCAGCTGCGGAGGCATAAGAGAAGAAGAAGGGCAGCAGAAATGATACATATCAGCAGACACGATGCTTTGACTGCAAAGCCGAATTGGCGTTCTCTTGCCTGATAATAATCTAAAACAATACGTTCCCACTGCCGGTAGATACAGAGCACACCCTGGCAGCATAATACCGCATATCCAACAGCAATTCCATAGCCTCTTTTTCTCTGATGGATGCCCCTGATCAGCACAAGCAGTTCTATTAAAAGCAGAAATGTGAAGGGGGCAATGTCTGATAAATTGGGGCTTCCAAACAGGGGAAACTGTAAAATCATATGATTCAGCAGCATACATAATGCGGCTGCGGCCAGATCATTGGCGGATAATTTCAGCAAGGGTATCAGCTTCAGCACTGCCGTCAGCAGTAAGATTTCACTGATATACATAGCATAGTAGAGGCTGCGCATCCATACTTTCCAGCCTATGAGCAGCAGGAAGGCCAATAACAGCAATTCTGCAAAAAGTTTTTTCTTTTTTATACGATCCACTTTTTTACCTCGCTCCGCAATCGAAAGGAACAGGGAACTTCCTGCTGGCTGGATAATTTTATCAAGCCTTCTTTCATTCCCAATACATGTTTTTTGTTTACCACATAGGAACGATGCACTCTGAGGAAATCGTCTCCCAGTTTTTCCTGTTCCGCATCCAGGGTACTGATAATAGTAATGACAGATCCATTTATGGTATGGTAGGTGATTCCGTGGGATACACTTTTTTCCGTTTCAATATAAACGATATCACTGAGCAGAACCGGTATCTCTTCATCTATGCAGGCATTCAGGAGAATGGTTTCCGCAGGACTTGCCGCTCCTGGTTTCGCTGCATTGAGCAGCATTGCGATATACTTGCGGATTCCCTCGGAAAGTTTTGAGATATCACTGCTTTTTTCCAGAAATCCAAAGGGTTCCACACCGCTTTTTAATACCTCCATAGCCATTTCATTGTGGTTGGTAGTGAAGACAATTTTACAATCACTTTCCGTCCGGCGTAATTCTCTCGCTATGTCAAGGCCGTTCAGCTTTCCTCTGCCGAAATCCAAATCAAGGAAAACCAAGTATTGTGACGGATTACTTTTAATGTAAGAAAATAATTCCTGACTGCAGGACGCCAGGCTGACTATCTTTGCATCCCATCCCTGTGATGCAATCAAAGTATTTATCTGATCCGCGCCCAGATGCAGAATAAACGGATCGTCATCACACCATATTATGTTTAACATGCGCAGTACATCCTTTTTGCATAAATAATAAGAAAACTTTGTAGCAGAAATTGCTCCGATCGGCGACATTGCCGGTGACAGAGATTACAACAGTCAGTTTGTCAGAATTGATATTTTGAACTGTTATCCCATTCCCTGTTCAGGTCAGGAAGTGTGGGAGCATTGCAGCAGTTCAGGCGGGATTATGAGTTGTAATCCCATGCTCTATTCAGGATATTGGAAATGAGATGTTATATCCGCATCGTCAATATGAATATCCCATTGGGCATGGGGCAGAATTTCGATAATTTCCTGTAAACAATCTGCCCAATAGTCAAGAACTTCCCCAAAATGTTCCTCCCCTTCGTCAAGGGGCAGCTTTGTGGCTCCTTCAAAAATAACATTTTGTTCAGAAGCTTCGTCATTATCATAAATACAGAAGCCTTCATACATATCTCCCAACGAATATTCATCAATATAATGCTCTGCAGTTTTCAGACACGCTTCCTGCTCCTGCTTTGTGATTGGATATTCCCTTTTTGCAGTGTAATATAATGATACAGACATGTTTGCCCGCCTCTTTCAATAGAATTCTGATTGATAATACAATGATAACTCATATTTCATAGCTGCACGATTCCGAAAGGAGAGTAAAAAATATCAGACGACAGGAAATTCGTCATGCGTCGATTTCGTCGGTTTCTGCGGCAACCGCAGAAACCACGCTGGATACCACGGCAACAATCACTGCAATAATTACAATTAACAAACCCCCTGCTAATAACATAAAACCCATTATCAATACCTCCCTCTACTGGATAAACATCTGCTTCGGCATTCATAAGCTCTTCATGCGCTTCAGCGCATATGGAATCAGAAGTTGACACAATGTATTTCCGTGTCAATATTGTACCATAAATTGTCTCTAAGTACAACCTGAAAAAAATAATTTCGGGTATTGACATTTCACGGCAATGGGTGTAAATTATTAATTACTTAGCAGGTAAGTCGCGACGGTTAAGTATTCAGTATTTTTACTTCAATTTATTCAAAATGTTCAGGCAGTATCAGCCGCAGTATCCGTTAGTTTTAATGTTTTGCAGGAATCGGTATTCTGAGAGATGCTTTATTTTGGCGCTTGGTGGGAAAATCATATTTGGGGGCTTCTTGTGATTAGAATCCGGCCGGTTATTGCAATACATAAGGGGGATTTGGGTGATCAAGTGCACTGGCGCCGAAGCCATATTTCAATGGAAGGGAGGGATAGCCGTATTAAAAATGAAAATGTTGTCGCGGAAGAGGATTTGCTGCAGCAGCTGGTAGAGGATTATACCACCGGAAAACAGCAATCATTGATGCAGATGAAAAAAGGACAGCTTACAAAAGAAGCTTTTCTGGAAGAGGCCGCATATCACATTGCAGCTTATTATACGCTGACCGGAAAGCAGGCGAAAGCATTGCTGGATGCTTTTGAACAGTATATTTTCGGGTATTCCAGATTATCCGTGCTGATTGATGACAAAACGATTTCCGACATCAGGGTAGTGGGTTATGACAATATCCGCATTAAGCGGAAGGGACAGAGGATGGCTTCAAAGGTTGCATTTTCCTCTGCCAGGGAATACAGGCAATTCATCGACTATATCGCAACCAGAAATCAAGTCAATATATCCAATCTGAATGCCATTCAAAGGTTTACGGACAATGAGAGCCATCCGGATTTCATTTTGAGATTCACGCTTTCCATGCCGTTGGTAAATACCTACAATGAACCTTATCTGTGTATCAGAAAAGTACCCAGGACTTTTCCCCAAATGAAAGAGCTGATTGAACAGAATATGATGGACAGGGAAATTGCGGAGCTGCTGGTCGGCAGATTCCGCGAGGGCTCAACGCTGATCTGCGGGGGTAATTCTTCCGGAAAAACCACGCTTTTGAATGCTTTGAAGGAGACGCTTCCCGATAATATGGCAGTGTTGGTGGCGCAGCAGGCGGATGAGCTGACAACAAAATATCATCCGGATATGATGTTCCTTCATTCCCTGCCGGGAACAGGGGAGCAGCAGGTCAGTTATGGACTGGAAGAGATCAGCATTGCAGGTCTGACCATGGATGTGGATTTCTTTATTATCGGAGAGATAAAGGGCGCTGAGGCAATGTATTTGATCAATGCCGCTTATACAGGACAGCTCTGTGCGGCGACCATTCATGCACCTTCCGCTGACAAGGCGCCGGACAAGCTGGTGGATTATGCAATGTATGAAAGCAGGTATTCCAGAAATGAACTAATGAAAATGATGGATTGTTTTAAGACGCTTATATTTATGGAGCATTATCGTGTCAAAGAAATCTATGAATGCAGCGGCTGGGAGGAAGGACAGAAGAATTTAACTTATCATAAGATATACGGAAGGGATTATAAATGAAGGCAGCTTTTACTTTGATGATTTTCGGCAGTTTATTTTTTGGTTTTTTTATGCTTTTCTATGAGCTTAGATTATTGGAGCATATGAAGGAACTGCTGCGGCAGACCAGGTGGGATATGGAAATTTCTGCAAGGCAGAGGGCATTGGACAGCAGAAGGCAGTTATTGACTCTGCAGCAGGAAAATACCTTGTGGGCTGCACTGGAGAGAGAACTCTGCTATAGCGGCATGAAGCTGCGGTATCCAAAGCTGACGGCGGAGATTTGGATGGTGGGAAGTATGGCGGTGGCGGCATTGCTTTTGGCAGTACTCACTGCAGTATATGGAATTCCGGCAGGATTGATGGGGACAGCAGCATGGATTATGGGAGAGTTTCTGCTGCTTCAGTATCTGAGAGCATTGAATTTGAGGGCGGTGAATGAGCATATGATGAAATTGTTGGATTTCCTGGGGAATTACAGTATTACGGCAGGAGAGGTTACAAGTGTATTCCTGCAGGTAAGCAGATACATGGAGGAACCCATTAAGGGGGTTTTGGAAGCCTGTTATTATGAGGCGCAGATTACCGGGGATACCAGTTTGGCACTATTGTCCATGGCTGAGAAAATTGAACATCCGCAATTCAGGGAATTGGCCAGGAACATGGAGGTCAGCATTCGCTATTGTGCCGATTTTACAATGCTGGTAAACAGCAGCAGGAGAAGTCTTAGGGAATATCTGCGAATTTCACAGGAGCGAAAAGGAATGCTGAGGGAAGGGCTGATTAATATGGCTCTGCTGTTAATGTTATCACTGGCGGTTCTGGCAGCGGTGGGGTTTCTGGTGCAAAAGCCTGCAGTATGGTTGTTGGCTTCCACATTGCCGGGAAGAGCAGGTCTGGCGGTTCTGGCAGTGATAGGTGTACTGTTTGCAGGTCAGATGCGCAGAATACATGATTGAAAGCGGGATATGAAAAGCAGATATCCATGATGAAAGGCGGGATGCGAAAAGCAGATATCCATGATGAAAAGCGGGATGCGAAAAGCAGATATCCATGATGAAAAGCGGGATATGAAAAGCAGATATCCATGATGAAAAGCGGGATATGAAAAGCAGATATCCATGATGAAAAGCGGGATATGAAAAGCAGACATCCATAAATGAAAATGCGTACTGACAGCTTGTATCAGTGCAATGCGGATAACAGGGAGGTGTAATGTGGAAGAAGCAATTTTCTGTGGTTTGAAGCTGCTGCCAGTCTGTGCGGCGGTGTTGATGTTTTTAGTGATAAAGGTGTTCTGTGAAGAAGCACATCCACAGCAGAAGCTGCTGGCAGCTTATCAGGAGTTCGCCGGAATGCTCAGGGACAGGCGGAATAACAGCAGCTGGTATCAGAAAAAGGATAAATGGCTGCTGCAAAATGGCGTAACTTTTCATTATGGTAAATGGATGAGTGCAGAAAAGTATCTTGCCATGCAGTTTGTCCTGGCAGCATCGGGAATGGCAGCACTGTCCGCTGTTTCCTGGGAATATGGACTGATTGCCGGAGGGGTTCTGTTTCATCTGCCTTCATGTCTGCTGATGTACCTGAATAATAAAGATAATGAAAAGCTGCTTCCTGAATTGAAATTGGTTTATCATGCACTTGAAATCCAGATCCGGGCCGGGGTTTATGTGATGGATGCCTTGTCGGAATGCTATGGAAGTGTACGGGAAAAGAGGCTGAGAAGTGCGCTGCTGGAGCTGGCTGGTGACATAGTTATGAAGGCGGATATTTATGAAGCGCTTGATAAGTTTCAATGTAAATTTGATAACCGCTATGTGGATTCTCTTTGTATTACGATGCTTCAGGCATTAGAATCCGGACAGGCAGTAGAGCTTTTGGGGGATATCGGAGAGCAGATAAAAGATATGGAAGAAACTGTGCTGGAACGGAAAAAGGGAAAGCTGGAAAGAAGTCTTACCTTTTACCAACTGGGCATATTGGTTGTGGTATTGGGAATTGCGTTGTATGCCTGTGTGACTTATATGTTCGGAACAGCCGCAGGACTATAATCCATATAAGGTTTATTCGTTCAGCCAGGGAGCGGATTCTGATTGCGCAGTTTCTCCGGACAGGTTTTATAGCTTTCATTGTATCCATACATGGGGTGCTTCGAGGGAGCTCGGTTTCAACTGCGCGGAATCCGCAGGATGACGTTAGAGGAATCAGAGAATTCATACAGAAAAATATGGAGGAGAGGTATTATTATGAGAGATAAAGTAAGAATTTTTGAGATAAGTGTAAAACTGGCGGTAGAAAGTCTGCTGGAAAAAGGGATGAAAAAGGAGCCGGGACTGGATGGAATTCTGGTGACAGTGGGATTGTGCATTATTGCGTTGCTGCTGTGCATTGTGATGAAGAACAAATTGTCCGATTTCATTGGCACATTGGTGGATTCCATGACGGTAGAGGCGAAGAATATTCTGACGGGAGTAAGGCAATGAAACGGGAGGGAGGAAATATAGGGGAACTGATGATCTCAGGGATATGTCTGCTGGCAATGACTGTAGTGATGCTGGCGTATCTTGACAGTGCCGGACTGATTCATCAGAAGACACAAGTAAGCCAAATTGCAAGAAAATATATTCTGCGCATGGAAACAGTGGGGATGCTTACGGAGTCTGACCGAGCAGCTCTTGGCAATGAATTGGAGGCAGTCGGAGTGACAGAGCTGCGGTTTGACGGAACCACTGTTCTACAGGTGGACTATGGGGAGGCAATTGTACTGCAGATACAGGGAAAATTGGGAAATGGTTATGAATTTACTGAAAAAAGAGTGTCTACGGCAAAGCATTAAGTTCATTTATTTCCGTGAGCAATGAGCCAAGTGCCGCGCTTAAAGCCGGTCAAAGATTGGCTTGAGCAAATTGGTGAATGCTGTGAGTATTTGATTGTCTGTGCCGCGTAAAGAGATGGCGTTGTTCTCTTCTGGCGGCACAAGTATATGGTACAGAAAGAGTGCCGGGAAAAAATATGTGCTGGAAGGGGGCAGAGGGTATTAGAAGGGAAAAGGGACAGATTGGATGTACACAGGGACTGTTTTCCATCCTGTTTTTAGGAGTATTTCTTTGTGTGCTGCTGCAGATGGAGCTTTACAGAACCACCGCATTGTACCTGGAAGATACATTGGCGGCGTCTAATCTGGCTTCAGCGGTAGTGGATTTGAAGGAATATGGAAGAACACATAAAATTCTGGTTGGAAATTCCTATGAGGCATATCAGCGATACCGACAGGCAGTCAAGGGAAATCTGAATTTGAACGATGCCTGGGAAGGACGGACAGGGGGGATCATACAAGGATGTGTGCGGATTATAAATTATACTGTATATAATGTGGACGGTAATCAAGTGACGGTGTATCAGTATGATGAAAATGGTTTTATGACATCATGGACGGGGGAATTGGGGAATATATCTGCGCCAAATGGCATTTTAATAGAATCAACATCCATATACAGCGAAATAGCGTTTACAGTAAGAGGATTGTTTGGTATTGAGATGCAGGCATATAAAGGAAATCTGGCGGATATTGCAAAATGAGCTGGAGATTCATGGATAAAATCTGATACAAAAGGCAGAAAAGTTGTTACAGAAAGAAAACGATTTATCTGTTGTATTAAAACAGTATTTTTCCGGCAGTATTAGGAGGGACAGGTAGAAAATGAAGAACAAGAGAGAGAAGGAATCGAAGGAAGTAAGAAGAATAAAACAGTCTTATTCAAATAAAAAGGTTGGCATAAGTCTGACTGCATTGGCGGCGGCTGTTGCAATGTTTGTTATCTTAGTTCAGATGGAGAAAAACGTGCTGGCTGAATATGAAAAGGGTGAAGTTTATATTGCTGCACATAGAATTCCCAAAGGGCAAATGATTACAGCAGAGAATTATATGGATTATTTCATAATAAAGGAAATGGATAAAAAGCTGATTTCCGATACAGCATTGACAACCCTGCAGCAAGTGCAGGATATGGCAGCAATATATGATGTGGAACAGGGAACACATTTGACAGAAGGTATGTTTGAAGAGTTAAGGAATATTTGGTCCGGCATGGAGGAGCCTGTCATTGCCGGCTTCCGGGCGGAAGATATTTATCAGGTAGCGGGTGGAACCTTGCGGGCCGGGGATAGAATACATATTTATATTGTGAAAGATGAAACTGCAAGGCTGGCATGGGAAAATATCTATGTACAACAGGTTTTTGATGCATCGGGGGGAAGTATTTCCAATACAGATCAAACGATGGCAGCACAGAGGATTAATATTTATCTGGATAAAAGTGATATTGCTGCGTTCTATTCCGAAATGGCAGACGGCAGTTTGCGGGTTGTGAAGTTATGTAAATGATCATATCTGGATTGTACAATGGTAAAATGCGGCTGGATGTACCAGGATACAGATAAAACGTGTATGGATACGTGCTGTTGATTATTGTTATAAAGAGGTGATGATAAAGCTAAAGTGGTAATCATGATTTTGGGAGTTGTGGAAGCGGGGATGATTATCATCAGAAAATGGGACAAACCATTGCCGCTGACAAGCAGGGGATATTTTGGAATTCTGGTATCTGCCATTATGATGAAAGCTGCGATTTCATGTACCACAATGGGAGAACCAGAAGGTAATCGGTGGTTATTATCTATTATTGGCGGCTGTTTGGTTTTGGCATGTGTAACGGATTTGGTGCTTTGCCAGGTATATAATTTTGTATGGTGGATTGCATTGGCTGCTGCGGCTGTACTCTTATGGAAAAGGCTATACCTGTCGGAAATGCAGACAAAGGAAGAAATGCTGATTGCCTTGTTATTGTTTTTGGTACTTCAGTATACGGTCTTTTGTCGTACATATGGCAAAGCGGATGTCTATGCATTCTGCGTATGCGCGGTTGCGGAAGCAGCAAGAGGGATGAAGCTTGCAGGTTATCTATCCCATATGCTCCTGGCATATACATTATTGCTTTTGGTGCAGACAATTGGGGGAAATTTGAATCGAAGAGGTAATTTGAAGAAATCAGTACCGTTTTTGCCCTATATTACAATGGCTTTCTGGATGGTTATTCTTCTAAAAGGAAAAATGAAGTCTTTTTAAGACATGAAGTGGATGTTTCCTTGAAATATTCAAAATCATTGGACTATGTTATAATGTTCTGGTATCATAGTATAATGTTGACACAAAAATGCATTGTGTCAACTACTGATTTCAAGTGCGCGAGAGGGTGTGTAAACACCCCTCTTTAGGCGCATGAAATTATGGTATAATAAGACCATATTCAAGGCAGGAAACGGCCGGATGGCCATCCATACCATGATTGAACTGTAATCATGGTATAATAAGACCATATTCAAGGCAGGAAACGGCCGAATGGCCATCCATACCAAGATTGAACTGTAATCATGGTATAATAAGACCATATTCAAGGCAGGAAACGGCCGAATGGCCATCCATACCAAGATTTTGAATATTTGGAGCGCTTATGCTGTCATGCTGAGAGACTGCAGGAAGAGAACAGGGAAGGATATTTTATGAGAATTGTTATTTGTGATGATAGTATCGAAGATATGTTGAAGATAGAAAAAATGTTAATTAAGTATATGGAAGTATCTTCAAATACTGATTTTGTAACAGAGAAATTTTCTGATGCTTTACAGTTATATCAAAAGATACAAGAAGGAGAATTAGCGGATATCTATATTCTTGACATGATCATGTCTGAAAAGAATGGAATTGACATCGGCAGACAAATCAGGAAAATCGGTAAAGAAAACGTGATCATATATATTACTTCTTCAAATGATTATGCACTGGAAGCTTTTGGCGTACATGCAGTAAGGTATCTGCTGAAACCTGTCAGCGAGGACAGCCTTTTTGAAGCATTGTCATCTGCCATATCCTATACAAGGGTGAAAAAGGATGTTATCTATCTGGTGAAAACGAGAGATGGGCTGTTTTCCATACCTTATTCGCAGATAGAAGTCATAGAAAATGTTTCCAGAAAGCTGGAAATTCAATTAAAAAGTGGTGAAATTTTGAAAAGTATTTTTATCAGAAAGTCATTTGAAGAAGAAATCTGTGATTTGGTAAAGAACGAAAATTTCCTGTTGGTACATAAATCATATCTGGTCAATTTGAATTATATTAAGAAACTGGAAAGAAGTGAAGTCATTATGGAAAGTGGAAAAAGAATTCCTGTCAGCAAAGCAAAAACAGTAGATGTGAAAAGAGAATATCTGCTGTTCGTGGCGGAGAAATACAGGTAATGAGCAGGTATTCTATTTCAGAAATATGTCATATGTGATTATGGAAAATGCATATGATAAAATCATTTTGTTTGATGCCGGGATAATGCTGATTGCGAAATTCTAGGTGCTTTTTGTGTAGAAAGAAAATGCTTGATGTCAGCGAAAAGGAGTATAATAAAATAGATTTTGCTATGAAATGCTTGAGTATATTGTGGGTTAGACTCGGAGAAACGGAGGCAGTTTAAATGCAGAAGATATTTATTAAGTACACCTTTGTCATTGTGACAGCGGCCATTTTCCTGATGCTTTTCTTTAATTTGATTTTCACTTTTTATACACTTGAAAGGCAGCAGTTTGAAACGTTCCGAACGAAGACGGAGCAAGTGATGCATACCCTGGAAAATAACCAGACAGAATTAGAATTGATGAATGCAAGCCTGGACGAAGATTATCTCACACGTGCAAAGGCGGCTGCTTACGTATTGGACAGAATGCAGGAAGTGTCCATGGATTCGTCTCAGATGCAATATCTTGCAGATCTGCTCAATGTAGATGAGGTTCATGTGATTGATGAAAAGGGGTTTATTGTCTCTTCTTCTGTTTCAAAGTATATTGGTATTGATATGGATGATCATGAGCAGACACGTGCCTTTCTTGCCGTTTTGGATAGTGATAAGGAGGATGCATTTCTGATTCAAGATGCTATGCCTAACGCAGCGGAAAATAAAATAATGAAATATGTAGGCGTGGCCAGGAATGGGCAGAAAGGAGTTGTGCAGGTAGGATTTGAACCTACAAGGCAGATGGAAGCAGAATTAAGGAATACATATGAGTATTTATTCTCTAAGTTTCCGACAGATGTAGGAGAAGAGCTTTTTGTGGTGGATCGCATGACAGGAATGGTTCTGGGGCATTCTGCAGGTATGAATAGAGAATTCTCAGCGGATCACTACCAGATGGAACAGTTATTGAACAGTCTCGAAGGCGCTTTTATGAGAGGAGAAAAGGGCAGGACAATGTATGTTGTGAGCAGTGCATATGATGATGTGCTGATATGTGCTGCGATACCAGGAGAAATTCTTCTCCACAGGCTTGTGGCGAATACCTTCAGTACATTCTTATATCTGCTTTTTGTAGAAGTGGCAGTGATATTGCTGCTGAACTATCTTGTCAGGCGAAAGGTGATTGAAGGGATACATCATATTATAGAAGATTTGTCAGCAATTGCAAATGGTAATCTGGATACAAGAATTTCGGTAGGTGGAAACAGAGAATTTGAGCAGTTGAGTGATGGTATTAATCATATGGTGAAGAGTATTGTCAGTCTGTCTAATCGAATATCTGCAATTATTGAAATCAGCGGAATACCATTAGGGGCTTTTGAGTATAAAAGGGGGAGGAGGCATGTATTTGTAACATCGGGAGTAAAGGAATTGTTAGAATTACCTGGTGAAAAGGCAGAGCTGCTTTATAAGAATGCTTCTATGTTTGACGAATTTATTCGTACCCTTCTGGAAAACAGTACAGAAGAGGAAATAGATGTAGTTCGCATCAGCAAATCAAAATATGTCAGAATCCATATGTCGGAAACGGTGGAAGGATGTCTTGGGGTGATAACGGATGTGTCCGGTGATATGATGGAAAAGAGGAAAATGCAATATGAAAATACGCATGATCCTCTCACAGGATTATATCAATATAAGCATTTTAAGCGGCTGGCTGCAGATATACTGCAAAAAATGTCTTCCGGAACAATTTGTGCTGCTGTTATGCTTGATTTGGATAGTTTTAAAGAGATTAATGATGTGTTTGGGCATAACGCCGGAGATCAATATCTGCAGGGATTTGCGTCTGTGATGCAATCTATGCCGCAGGAACATTTTTTGACAGCAAGGCGTTCGGGAGATGAATTCTGCATGATGATTTATGACTGTAAGAAGAGAGAAGAGATTGTTCACTGGCTGGATGCGTTTTATAAGGCTTTGGAAGCAAAGCAAATCCCTTTATCTGATACACAGTCTAAGTGTATCAGTGCATCCGGCGGCTTTGCCTGGACAACAGATCCCGATGAAAGTATCTATGAATTGTTAAGTCATGCCGATAAAGCATTATATGACGTAAAGAAGGATACAAAAGGGCGTTATGTGGAATATCAATAAGTAAGCAAATTATTTTACAGCTACGGTCAAAGGTTTTCATGCTAAGTCTTTGCAGACGGTTTATTTCATGTCGGGCGTCCGCCTTAGAATTAATTGTACAAATTATCCGTAGTGAGCAAACTCCCATGTACAATTTGTACAATTAATTCTGCATGGCTGAACTGTGTTGCATTAATCCTTCCTTCTGCGAAATTTATACTCGTGAACGCATTTCATTGCCGCATTCAGCTCCGGATTGCCGATGCGTTCACTCGTTATACTGTGCAGACGGCAATTATTTGCGTTTGTGGGTATAAAATGTGCCGCAGTAGGGCTGATATGGCTGTACTGTGAAGATGGCGGAACTTTCAGGTGTGTATTCGGGAAATGTAATGATTTAGCGATATGCATGGAATCCTGTCCATGGCAGAGAAAAGAGCTTTTTATGCGCAACTCTGTCGTTGGCAGGTGTTCATTTTATGCGGAAATGCTATCATTTAGTACAAGCAGGAGGGATGAATGATGGATCAAATGAAGATAGGAGCTTTTATTTCCGAATGCCGGAAAGCAAAGGCTGTACGCAAAGCGAGTTGGCGGATATACTGGGGATAACTGATAAAGCTGTTTCAAAATGGGAAACAGGACGTTCTATGCCGGAAGAAGATACTGCGGAATTTCGCCGTCCGCATTTGGGGGTTGTATTTCAGGAATACTATCTTTGCAGCAGATGATAGATGTCAGACAGAATGCGAAAAGCAATCGCATCATGTGCTGCATGGGAAAAAGTAATCATCAGATTGGAACGATTGTGAAGCAGCAGACAAAAATAAAATTGATTGCTCCGATGATTATGGCTTTGTTGATTTTCCTATTTTGTATACCGTTGCTCAATGTGAGAATGAATTTAATACTACCGACTGCCAATAATATTCTATTCAAATTAATCAATATATTTGGAGTGTGCATTTTATTTTTCTGTCTTTGCTATTTTGGAATTGTAAGTATTATGAGCAGACGATACAGGGAATTCCCAGGTTGATTAAAGCAAAGATATATGATAGTATTAAAACGAAAGCTGTCATGCTGGAACCAAAATTTATTGGTAGATTATGCCGCTGATGGGAGGAGAGAGGGTTTATGGAATTTAAAGAAAATAGTTTATTGTATGAGGATTACCAAAGGCTTAGGGAAAGTGTGGAATGGTTGAATTTTTCGGAGGAACAGACCAGGGAAGCACTTAAAAACAGTTGCTATTCCGTAACCGCGGTTGAAGAAAATCAGGTGATTGGCATGGGGAGGTTGGTAGGTGACGGATTGTATTATACCATTGTAGATATAGTAGTTAAGCCATCCTGTCAGCATAGGGGGATTGGAAATAAGATTATAGATAAGATTGTTGAGTATGTTGACACTAATACTCCCCAGGGAGGCAGATCCAGTATTCAGCTGATTGCAGAGAAAGGAAAAGAAGCTTTTTATGCCGGAAAAGGTTTCAAGTTGATACCGCATGAATTTTGCGGTTCCGGGATGAGGAAGATTATTTTAAAATAGTGACAGAATACATCCGAATGATGAGAGAAGCGATGGAATATATTTGAATGATGAGAAGATAGCGATGGGATTTATCAATGGAATACAGAATTGCATAGTATGATTTTCCGGCAATATGGAACTTGAGATTACGGCTTGAAAAGAACGTGGAAGCAGCAGGTTTCCAGTGGGGCAGAGAAGTATTATAGACAGACGCCCGGAAGAAAATGGAATGACTGTGCATGTGACAGAAGATGTCGGATGCAGACTACGTTTGGTGTGGGTGTAAACCATAATAAAGAGCCAAAGAGTAATTGATTTTTTTCAGAAGAATTAGTATAATGTGTGTATTGCAGCCTGTGGGCGGCAGGAAGTCAGGAAACATGCTATTCAAAAACAGGATAAGGAGAAGATCACCCCATGAAGCAAGATTTGATTGTAATTCTGGATTTAGGCAGTACGAAAAACACAGTTCTGGCGCGTGAAATCCGTGAACTTGGTGTATACAGCGAAATTCATCCTCATGACATTGCCGTAGAAGAACTAAAGGAGCTTCCAAATGTAAAGGGAATTATTTTAAATGGGGGCGAAAATCGCATTGTTGACGGACAGGCTGTGGAGGTTGGGCCGGAAATTTATGAGTTGGGTTATCCCATGATTTCTATTGATTATCCTCAATCAAAATGCAGCATGAAATACCAGGAATTGCCTGATAGAGAAATATTGCATAAGTTCTTGTTTGATGAATGCAAGGCGGAAGCAAATTGGAACATGAAGAATTTTATTGAAGATCAGATAGAATTGATTCGTCAGCAGGTGGGCGATAGAAAAGTATTGTTAGCGCTGTCCGGCGGAGTGGATTCTTCGGTGGTTGCCGCCATGCTAATCAAAGCAATCGGTCAGCAGCTGGTATGTGTACATGTCAACCATGGTTTGATGCGCAAAAATGAATCCGAGAGTGTTGTGAAGGTGTTCCGTGATGAACTTCATGCCAATTTAATCTATGTGGATGCCTCCGAACGCTTTCTTGACAAGCTTTCCGGTGTGTCAGATCCGGAGCAGAAGCGCAAAATTATAGGCGGGGAATTTATCCGTGTGTTTGAAGAGGAAGCAAGAAAACTGGAAGGCATTGATTTCCTGGGACAGGGCACGATATATCCGGATATCATTGAGAGCGGAACCAAGACAGCTAAAATGGTGAAATCCCATCATAATGTGGGAGGGCTTCCGGAAGATTTGAAGTTCCGGCTTGTAGAGCCGTTGAAACAGTTGTTCAAGGATGAGGTGCGTGCCTGCGGCGTGGAGCTGGGGCTGCCTTACGAGATGGTCTACCGTCAGCCGTTTCCGGGGCCGGGACTTGGAGTAAGGTGTCTTGGTGCAATCACAAGAGACAGGTTAGAAGCAGTCCGGGAATCCGATGCAATTCTCAGGGAAGAATTTGCCAAGGCAGGACTGGACAAGAAGGTATGGCAGTATTTTACCGTGGTGCCGGATTTCAAATCGGTGGGAATGAAGAATAACGCCCGTGTGTTTGAATATATGGTGATTATCCGGGCTATTAATACGGTGGATGCAATGACGGCTTCTATTGAGAAGGTGGATTGGGAAGTGCTGGAGAATATAACAAACCGGATATTGGCTGAAGTGGAAAATGTGAACAGAGTATGTTATGACATGAGTCCGAAGCCGCCGGCGACGATTGAGTTCGAGTGATGAAATGGGATTTAAGAACCTAGTATTTATGCGGGTTGCAAACAAATTTGTTTAGGCACTGGCAACGATTTGGCAACATTTTCAACATCACGCACTAAATAATTACATCAATGGCATAAGAAAACCTTGCTGATTTTCAGATATGAAAACTGAATATCGGCAAGGTCTTTTTTATGCTTATTTCTGCTTTTTCTTTTTAGCTGTTTTCTTTTCTTCTTTCTCGATTTTCTGAAATTCTTCCATAAGCATATCAC
>CAJUAP010000015.1 GCA_910584435.1 uncultured Acetatifactor sp. | reverse complement strand
AGCAAGCAAGCAAGCAAGCAAGCAAGCAAGCAAGCAAGCAAGCGTGAGTACATGAAAAAGTGATGCATTGCTGGACGAAAGTACCAGAACATTACAGTACCAGGTACAAAGGATGATTGGAAAGCGCAAGGGTGAAATGGAAGAAAGGATGTACAATTTAAGATGTATAATTTAATAAGAAAGAGAGGTATAGTCCATTGGATCAAGCAGTTTGAAAGGGCGTATTGATTGAAGATAATCGATACGCCCTTTCTCATTGTGTGCCAATACGGTGATGATAACCTGCAGGGGGTGTTCCGGCAGACAGCTGTTCAGGAAATTGAGTAACTGCTCAGAAAGGAAACTGAACTGCTGCCTGGTTAGTTCTTAAGAAATGGAAAAGTAACTAAAAATACTGGAAAAATGTATTTGACTGTGTTATACTGATTTTGTCTGGAGCAGTTTGATGAGATAATGTCAAAGGAATTATGATATGAGGAAGCGTATAAACAGGTTTTAACAGCATCTGCCTGGATAGTGTTGAGACAGATTTCCAGATGGAAGCAGTGGATATTTAACTGCGGACTATGGATGCTGGCAGGATGGATGTGAAAATGGAAACAGGAGGTGTGGAGTGTATGGATATTGCAGGTGTATCGATGGCTTTGGCCAGAGTTTCGGATCAGTCAGAAATCGGGACAGCGGTGTTGAAGAAAGCAATGGACACCAATGCGTCATTGGGACAGGGCATGGTGCAGATGCTTGATGCAGCCGCTATGGAGCTGAGTGTGAATCCGCAGATAGGAGCGAATTTTGATGTCCGCATTTGAAGATTGTTCTGAATGATGCCGGAGAAAATATAGGAAGGCTGTCTGAAGGGTACACTTCAGATAGCCTTTTTGTGAAAATTCCTAAAAGTCTATTGCTTTTTTGCAGTATTTTATGTACATTTGTATAGAAGGGTTATTATTTGATGCAGGGTATCATGAAACTAATAATGGAGAGCAGACAATGAAGCTGTCTGTGTGACTTGTAAGCACCAAAAGGGGTGGGGGCTATGATATCAAATCAGATTTTGCAGAATACGATAGACGGATTGAAGAGTATTGCCAGAGTAGATTTCTGCGTGATGGATGTGGAAGGGAAGGAAATTGCTTCCACTGCGGATATGGGGAGCAATTCCAGAGCGGTGGGGGAATTTATTCTGTCGCCTGCAGATTCACAGGAAATTCAAGGGTATCAGTTTTTTAAAATATATGATGAACAGCAGCTGGAGTATGTCTTAATGGCAGGAGGAACCGGCGAAGATGTCTATGTTATTGGGAAGATGGCAGCCTTTCAAATTCAGAATCTGCTGGTAGCATATAAGGAACGTTTTGACAAGGATAATTTTTTTAAGAATTTGTTATTGGATAATCTGCTGCTCATAGATATTTACAGCCGATCCAAAAAGCTACATATACAGATGGATGTGCCGAGAGTGGTTATAATAGTGGAACCGGGAAATGATCATGATAATAACGTATTGGAGCTTGTCAGGACGCATTTCAGCGGCAGCAGCAGAGATTTCATTACGGCGGTGGATGAGAGCAGCGTTATTGTAGTAAAGGAGCTTCTGGACGAAGATTCCATGAAAGAAATTGACAAAGCGGCAAAAGGGGTGCGTGCATATCTTCAGAAAGAAGGGATGAAGGAGCTCCGCATTGCATATGGCACTGTAGTGAAAGAACTGAAGGAGGTCAGCCGTTCCTATAAGGAGGCAAAAATGGCCATTGATGTAGGCAAGATTTTCTTTGGAGAGAGGGAGATTATTGCTTACAGTGAACTTGGAATCGGCCGATTAATATATCAGCTGCCTATTCCGCTTTGCAAAATGTTTATCCGTGAGATATTTGGAGGTAAGAGTCCTGATGAGTTCGATGATGAAACCCTTGGGACCATCTATAAATTTTTTGAGAACAGCCTGAATGTATCAGAGACTTCCAGACAGTTATTCATTCACAGGAATACACTTGTATACCGTCTGGACAAGCTTCAGAAGGGAACAGGATTGGATTTACGTGTATTTGAGGATGCAATTACATTTAAGATTGCGCTGATGGTAGTGAAGTATATGAAATATATGGAAAATGCTGATTTTTAAAAAACAGTCCCGGAACGGAAACGCCCGGAAGGAATTTACAGCTGCGCCCTTTGCAGATGAAAATTCCTTCCCGGTAAGGGCGTTGGAGAGAAGGGACGGAACTGGAATCAAGAGAAGGGACGGAACTGGAATCAAGAGAAGGGACGGAACTGGAATAGGAGGCACACGATGACAAAACGGGAGATGTCGTGGAAAAAACGGAAAGAATTCATAGAGGAAAACGGCATCATTTATTTGGATAATGTGACTAAGGTATATTCTAAAGGCTCGCCTGCCATCAACGGGATTACCTTAGGGATAGGCAGGGGCGAATTTGTCTTTATTGTGGGAGACAGCGGATCGGGAAAATCAACTCTGATTAAGCTTCTGCTGCGGGAACTGACGGCTTCCAGCGGTAATGTGTATGTGATGGGAAGCGACTTAGCGAAATTAAAACACAGACAGGTGCCTAAGTTCCGCCGTAATCTGGGGGTGGTATTTCAGGATTTCCGTTTGCTCAATGACAGGAATGTATATGAAAATGTGGCATTTGCCCAGAGGATTATAGAGACGCCTGCCATTGAGATCAGGAGGAATGTACCATCGATTCTTGCTACGGTAGGGCTTGCGGGGAAATATAAGGCCAAGACTAAACAGCTTTCGGGAGGAGAGCAGCAGAGAGTGGCGCTGGCCAGGGCACTGGTAAATCATCCGTCCATTCTGCTGGCAGATGAGCCCACAGGTAATCTGGACCCGAAGAATTCGTGGGAAATCATGAAACTGCTGGAAGAAATCAACCAGACCGGCACAACGGTAGTGGTGGTAACGCATAACAGAGAAATCGTGAATGCCATGCATAAACGGGTGGTCACCATGAAAAAGGGTGTGATTATCAGCGATGAAGAGGGGGGAGAATACATTGATGAAGATTAGTACCTTGTTCTATACGATTCGTCAGGGGTTCGTCAATATCTTCCGCAATAAATGGTATTCCCTGGCTTCCATGGCGACCATAGCTTCCTGCCTGTTTCTGTTCGGCCTGTTTTATGCGGTTGTAATGAATTTTCAAAGTATTGTCATGAAGGCAGAGGAAGGGGTGTCCGTGACAGTATTTTTTCATTATGAAGGGGACGGGGATGAAAGCCATGCGGAAGGACAGATACCTTCTGAGAGCTGGATGGAGGAATTTGGGCAGAAAATAGCACAGCGGCCTGAAGTGTCAGATGTGATTTTTATATCGGATCAGGAAGCATGGGAGACATTTGCCAGCGAACAGTTTGGAGAAGCTTATGAGAAATATGCCATAGGTTTCCTGGATAACCCTCTGAAGGGTGAGAATAGTTATGAAGTGTTTATCAGTGACGTATCAATGCAGAGTGCCCTGGTTACATGGCTGGAATCCTTTCCGCAGGTGGACAGGGTAAACCATTCCGCGCTGACAGCGGATATGTTAAGCGGAGCAAATATGCTGATTGCCTATGTATCCATGGGGATTATCATTATACTGCTGGCTGTCAGCGTATTCCTGATCAGCAACACGGTTGCAATCGGCATATCAGTACGTGCAGAGGAAATCAATATTATGAAGTATATCGGGGCAACGGATTTCTTCGTCAGGTCGCCCTTTGTGCTGGAGGGAATGCTGATTGGCGCATTGGGAGCAGTGCTGCCTTTATGGCTGATTTATGGTTTGTATAATTACGTGCTGGCTTATATTGCAGACAGATTCTCTATATTGGCAGGATTTCTGAATTTTCTGTCGGCGGAGGAGCTGTTTGGTGTCCTTACACCGGTGTCAATTGCATTGGGTGTGGGAATTGGTTTTATTGGGAGCATTATTACCGTGAAAAAGCATTTGCAAGTATAAGAGGCGTACAGGGTGGGGCGTATGAAAAATAAAATAAAGCGTTTGATGTTGGGAATTGCAGCAGGTGCCGCGCTTTTGCATTTTAGTGTATTGGGACAGGTGCAGGCGGTCAGTTCCCCGCCTGTTACTTCGGAAAGCATCCGGGAGAAGGAAGAGGAGATTTCCAGAATAAAAGAGGAAAAGGAGACACTGAAAAACGGTCTCAGCAATTTAAAAGATATTAAGAAGGAGCTGGAAAAGCAGAAAAATAATCTTGCGGAGTATGTACGGCAGCTGGATAATAACCTGGCGGTGATCGAGGAGAATATTGCTGAGTTAAATGATAAGATTCAGGTCAAAGAAGGAGAGATTCAGCAGGCGGAGATTGATTTGGAGGCTGCATTTGAGAAGGAAGAAAATCAGAAAGAATCAACCATTGCCTGCATAAGATTGATGTATGAGGCAGGGAATCCCAGTATTGTGGATATGCTGATGGAGGCGAAGGGATTTGGAGAGTTTCTGAACCGGGCAGACTATGTGGAGAAAGTATATGTCTATGGGCAGCAGATGTGGCAGAATTATAAAGCGGCCCGTGAGTATGTGGAGCTCTGCAAGGAGCAGCTGGAACTGGAAAAGGAAATTCTGGATGAAACCAGGGAAAGTGTGCAGGTAGAACAGAGAAATCTGGAAGAGCTGATAGAGCAGAAAACCCGTGATATCATTGCATATGACTCCGATATCAACAATAAGGAAAAGGCAATCAGGGAGTATGAAGAAGAAATCAGAGCACAGGAAGAGGAAATCAAGCTGTTAGAGCAGGCAGTGGCGGAAGAGAAGAAGAAACTGCTTGCCAGCATGGTGATTACTTATGATGGGGGGATGTTTAAGTTCCCTCTGGCTACCTACACCAGGATATCCAGTGATTACGGCATAAGACCCCATCCGACTCTGGGGGTGGATCATTTTCACAATGGCGTGGATTTCGCATCGCCAAAAGGAACGGCCATATATGCTGCCTATGATGGAAAAGTGGTAGCAGCTACCTATAGCACAACCATGGGGAATTATGTTATGATAGATCATGGCTCCGGATTATATACTATTTACATGCATGCTTCCGCATTGTATGTGAAGAAAGACGATGTAGTAGTAAAAGGTGATACCATTGCTGCTGTGGGAAGTACGGGCCGCTCCACTGGCAATCATCTTCATTTCAGTGTAAGGCTGAATGGTGCGTATGTTTCGCCGTGGGAGTACCTGAAAGAATCCTGACTTGTATGAGTTGTGCAGCGGAAGCTGGTTTCATACAGGTGCGGAGTCAGGGAGTTTCAGAAGGGATAGAAGTAAAGGAGAAGGAGAATTATGGACGAGAACAAGGCGTATTTCGACAATATTTCCGGCATGGCATCAGAAAGCGGCAGCCAGGCGGACGGGCAGCCTGGGGCAGTACAAGGACAGTTTATAGAGCCATGGCAGCCCGTACAGGCACCCGGGGAAGAGAAAGGCAGTGGGAAAGGACTGTTTTTTGGAGGTGTCATCACAGGACTTGCAGGTGCGCTGCTGGTGGTGGCGATTTGTTATTTGGGATTCTATATCCAGGGTCTTGTGGAATTTCAGGAAGATACATCTAACCAGATTTCTTACAAAGAAGATTCCGCGCTCAGTGAGAGAACTGTATCCAAACTGCAGACGCTGGAGAGTACAATCAATAATAGCTTTTTTCTTGGAGATGTGACTAAGGAGCAGCTGCAGGATGGTATGTACCGGGGAATGCTGGCATCTTTAGGTGACCCCTATTCGGAGTATTATTCCGCAGAAGAGCTGAATGCCATCCTGGAACAGACGGAAGGCATTTATTATGGTATCGGCGCTTATATCGGGCTTGACACTGTGACCAGCCTTCCCAAGATCAGCGGAACCATTGCCGGTGCGCCGTCGGAAGAGGCGGATCTGCGTGCAAATGATTTGATTTATGAGGTGGATGGCGTATCTACTTATGGAATGACACTGACTGAAGTGGTGGCAATGATCAAGGGCGAAGAGAATACGGAGGTAAAGCTCACAATTATCCGAGAAGGAGCTTCGGATTATCTGGAGGTTCCTGTTACCCGGAGGAGGGTGGAATCGCCTACGGTAGAGTATGCTATGCTGGAAAATAATATGGCTTATATTCAAGTGACAGAGTTTGAAGACGTGACAGTCACCCAGTTTCAGAATGCTCTGGTCAAAGCCAGAAGTGAAGGGATGAAGGGTATGATTCTGGATCTGCGGGCAAATCCGGGGGGAAGCCTGAATGCGGTAGTAGAGATGGCGCGTATGCTCTTGCCCAAGGGTATGGTGGTATACACAGAGGATAAAAACGGTAAGAGGACGGAGTACAGCTGTGACGGTGCGAATAAACTGGAGGTGCCGCTGGTGGTTCTGGTGGATATGAATTCGGCCAGCGCTTCCGAGATTATGGCGGGAGCTATTAAGGACTACGGTATTGGCACTTTGGTGGGAACCACCACCTTCGGAAAGGGCATTGTACAGCAGATTATTCCATTTCGTGACGGCTCTGCCATTAAACTTACCATCAGTGCCTACTATACACCTAACGGTAACAATATACACGGCATCGGCATAGAGCCGGATGTGCTGTGTGAATTTGACGGAGAGGCTTATTATGGAAGTGAAGACAGACCGGATAACCAGCTTGAAAAAGCGAAAGAAGTGTTGGCAGAACTGATGAGTAAATGAAAGTGACTTGTCCATATGGCGCGTAAAGGTATGTTATGGCAGCAAAAGCAGTTCCCACAGGAAATGGCTCTGTGCAGAATGACAATACTTTTACGCGATTTAAAAGACTGCCGTTTCGGAAAAGTGTTCCTACTGTTCCATCCGCTGCCGTATTATTTCATACATCATTATAGATGCAGCACAACTGACATTGAACGAACTGGCATAGGAATCTTCAGCCATAGGAATCGTACATAAAACATCGCAATACTCTTTAAATGCCTTATTTAATCCCATCGTTTCATTCCCTATCATTAACATAACCGGTTTTTTCAAGTCCTCATGACAGATAGGCTTTTCTTTGTGGGCTGTTGTGCCTATCAGCTTAAAGCCGGGGTATTCTATTCTAAGGCCTTCAATGAATTTGTATAAATCTTCATTGTTAATGATTCGAATCACCGGAAGATTGAAAAAGGAACCCATCGCTGAAATGATTACGTCAGGCTCATATAAATCAACCGCATGTCCGGTAATAATTAACATATCTGCTCCTAATGCATCACATGAACGAATCATCGTACCTAAATTTCCCTTATTAGAGGGTCTGTCAAATAATATAATAAATGGATTTTGTGATAATGTAACATTTTCTAATCTGTCTTCTCTCATTTCAATAATAGCCAATAGTTCAGAAGTATCTTCTTTTCCGCTTAATTCCCTTAGCAGCTGTGCCGTAAGAGTATAATTGACTTCTGTTTTTACTGTTTCTATCATACGTTTTGCCCAGCCTGACAGATTATTCTTATCATAAATAAAAGAAATAATCTTCCAGTTATTTTTAACTGCTTCATTTAGACTTCTTACGCCTTCAACAATAAATTGATTATATTTATATCTTTTATTTCTATTATGCTTCAATACTTCGAATTTCTGATAATCATTATTTTTATTTCTTACAGAAATAGTTTTCATGAAAATACCTGCCTTATCATACTTGTGGTTGTCGAATTTTTCGCCAGCTTAAAAAGTGCCGACTTATACATTTATTATATAGTATTTGTTTGCTGTCTGCAATGCATATTTATAAACCCCGGCGCTTACGGGCAGACTTTCTTTTTTCACAATGAAATTCCTCACTTGTTTTTCTCATGCTGCTGATATAAAATATAGGGGAAATCTCGCATTTCCTTGAATAATGGAGGGTTTAAAAGGGAATTGAAAAAAGAAAACAGTGTCAGATAAACTGTGGACAGCCGGAACCAGAACAGACAGGGAGGTGTGGAGACAATGCTTTTCAGAAAGAAAACAGGCGGTAACAGGCAGCTGGATGAGAAATTGCAGCGGATTCAGATGAACTTTGAAAATAATTATAAGGACGCGGCGCAGTTGAACCTGAGAGAATTTGAGGCGCTTTTAACTGAATTATCAGAAAAAGGAAAATTGTCAGAGGCACAGAGGAACTATTACCATGACAAACTGAGCGAGTATAATAGCAGAATGAAGAATTTTACACATAAGGATCAAAAGCCCACATGGACATAACAGCGGATACAGGCGGCAGTTTCCTGAGAAATTAAGGAAGCACAATGTTTTTTTCTTGACAAATTAATTCATATATGTATAATAAAATGTATGTTGTGCGTGTTAGACAGACAACTGTTTTTTATAATTGCGTTGAACGGGCAGGTTCAGGGCACTTTTGTATTACAGGGGGATTTGCAATCGAACTTGTATACATGTATAACATGATGCAGGCATGCTATAAGCTGCCGCATAGAAGATTCCAAAGGCGTATCTGAATTGTTAAGACATTGCCGGATAGTATCAAAGGGTGCGCATGGGCTTATAGAGTACCATGTGTGGTTTGGGGTACATAACAATGCATATTATATACGAAACGGAATCCGGTCGGCTACACAGCAGACAAATCTATTGAGAGGAGAAGTATTATGAAAAAGAAAGTAATTAGTTTGTTGCTGGCGTCAGCTATGGTTTTGAGTATGGCTGCCTGCGGCGACAACAATGACAACGGAGAATCCTCTGGCTCCAATTCCGATTCCAGCCAGAGCAGCGAGTCAAGTGCAAGCTCCGAAACCCAGGCGACCCCGGCTCCTGATGTAAATGCGAACTGGGACGGCGCGTACATTGATGCAGAAGATTACAAGGCGTACATCAGCCATGACTTGGAATTGCTTGTTTCTGATATACAGGATCAGCTTACTGCAGATCAGAAGACAAAGGTTGAGGAAGCGGAGGCGGCCGGACTGGCGGCGATTGCAAACGCCGGTACCGTGGCGGATGTAAGGAAGGCTTACAGCGATGCTTATGATGCAATTCTTGCCTGTGTTCCCGTGGCGGAGGGACTTTTTTCCTTCGTGGGCGAGAGCAATGATGAGAAGACCAACATGCTGGGAATTCTGGAAAGCTATGCGGTCAGAAACGGTATCACGGGTATGTCCCTGTTTGAGGATGGAGATTATAGAATGTATAATCCCCGTGTGACGCTGGGAACGGAGAATTATATCGTGGGCTACGGCTTTGGCATTATGGAAGAGGGTGCCATTACAGCGGATCTGGACTATGAGAGCAATGCGGATTGGAAGAGATATTATCACGCTTTGAGTGCATCCGATCCCGGAACATTGAATGTTATCAATGACAAGGGTTCGGAAACCAGTGATTTCTACACTTATATCAGATCTAATTTCTACACAACATTTATGAACGATACCAAGGACGGATATGACTGGGTGCCGGAGCTTGCAATGGAGAAGCCGGTTGCCGTGAATGATGATGACGGCGACGGGGCATGTACCAAGTGGAGATTCCAGGTTCGTACCGGTGCGGAAGGACTGAAGTATTCCACAGGTTCCAAGATTGCGTCCAGAGCGGCATTCAACAACAGAGACGTTGCACTGGAGGATTATGAGACCGGCTTTAAGCTTCTGCTGACCCAGAGCAATCAGATGTTCAGAGGTGCGGAGAATGCTAATAATACTTCCGGCGGCGGTATTGTAGGTTTGAAGGCATATTACGACGGTACAGCCAATGGCTTTAACCAGGCTCTTTGGGATCAGACAGGTATCAAGACCTATGTGGAGGATGGCAAGAGCTATTTTGAAGTGGAATTCCTTCAGGAGTATACCCAGTTCTATGCTATGTACTATATTAACCTGATCGGTGAATCTGCGATTGTGGTTCCTCAGGAATTCCTGGATCTTGTAACCGTGCAGAATTTCCTGGGCTTTAACATTGACGCAACAGAGACGCCGGTGGACAATTCCCTGCCTCTGGGACCTTACTATGTGGAAGCATACAACCAGGATCAGGAAGTTGTATATAAGAAGAACCCCAACTATGTATATGCGGATACCAAGTACAATATTGAAGGTGTCCACATGAAGATTTTCCCTTCAGCGTCAGAAGACCCTACAGCATCCATTAACGAGTTCCTTGCAGGACATACGGATGCAGCAGTGATTCCTCAGACTATGCTGGATGAGTACCGTAATGACCCTCGTACCAGAACTACAACAGGTGTGTCCGTGTTTAAGCTGAATATGAACGCTCTGAATGCGGAGGACTGGGAGTATATGTTCGGCGAGAACGGCGTTGTGACACAGACGGCGAAGGCAGATTACTGGGAAGTGGAGCCGGCGCTTGGCAACAGCCACTTCAGACAGGCAATGCAGTATTCTATTGATCGTCTGACTTTTGCCAATGCAAGAGGAAGTATTCCTTCGGTGGATTTCCTGTCCTCTAACTATATGTCCGACCCTGAAAATGGTGTTTCCTATGCTACAACCGATGCACACAAGAAAGCAGTTGCGCCGCTGGTGGAAGAGACCGATGGCTATGGCTATTCTCTGGAGCTTGCAAGAGAGTATTTCAGAGTTGCGCTGACGGAGCTGGAGAGCGAAGGTATCTATAAGCCGGGAACAGCGGAAGCTCCCACAGTGATTCAGCTGGAAGTAGCATGGCAGAGACCCACAAATGAAGAGCAGTATCATAACGAGATTAAGACCTTTTTAGAGGCTGCATTCAATGATCCCAGTGTTTCGGAAGGAAAATATAAGCTCAGTGTTGATTTCTGGGTGGGAAATGAATGGTCTGATGTGTATTATAACAAGATGATGGTAGGACAGTACGATATGGGATTCGGTTCCGTTTCCGGCGGTACATTGACTCCTTTGAAGCATATGAACATTCTGTCCAGTGACCAGGTGATTTCAGGAAGCTTTACCCTGAACTGGGGTACGGATACCAATAACCCGGATGCTTACCCTATTGTATACAGGGGAGAGCGTTACTCCTATGATGCATTCTATAATGCTGCAAATTCACAGGCGATTGTGTCAGCCGGTAAGAATGAGGCAGTGGTTACCTGCAAGTATGAGCCCATGGTGAAGAATGAGGACGGAAGCTATGCAGGTGCTCTTGAGATTACCGCAGCTCTTCCGGCATCTACCACAGTGACGCCCGTAAGTGTTGTATGCTGCAACTATGAGCGTTACCGCAACGGGGACGGCGAATATGTGGAATCAGAAGTTGTATTTGAGACAGAGGATAAAGGAAACGGTGTAACACGAATTACCTTTACCGTACCAGCAGAACTGGCAGCAGATTATGCGACAGGAAGCGGTACCTCTGCAGATCCTAAGGGAGTCACAGGATTTGATTTCTATTATGATTATGTCCTTGACGGTACAGAATCCACGGGCAATTACTATTCGGCAGAGGATGCTTTCGTGGTAGAATAAATACAGGATAGGCATATTGTAGTTATTGTGAGGAGGTAATGTGGCCGACTTGTCGGCTGCATTACCTTTCAAGTATACAGGGATGCAGGAGGAGGACCGAACCATGGCAAAATATGTAGCAAAAAGAATAGGCCTGGCGTTTATGACGGCCTTCATCATACTTTCATTGACTTTTATTCTGGTAAAGCTCCTTCCATTTGAGCGGCCAATCGGAGGAGATGCCCAGCAGATTGCATATTTCGATAAGCAGTATAACCTGGGTTATGTCTATCGGTTTGAATTTGAGAGACCGGAATATGGCGGATATCTGTACAAAACGCCTACGGATCACGGTCGGGCTAATTATTATTATCAGGTGCCGGTTATGACGCAGTATGTCAACTGGCTGAAAAATATTGTAACAAAATGGGACTGGGGCTACAGCAAGACATTTCAGCCCAATGTGGCTGCCTCGGTGATTATCGGTTCCCGGATCGGATATTCCATCCGGCTGAATATTTTATCGGTTATTTTTTCCGTGCCCATTGGCATATTGCTGGGTATATGGGCGGCTTTAAAAAAGAATACAATGACGGATCATACGATTTCTACGATGGTCATGATTTTTATATCAATTCCAAGCTTTGTTTTGATTTCCTTTGTACTCAGGATATTCTGTTATAATCTGGGATGGCTGCCGTCGTCATGGCCTACGGACTCGGCCGCTACGGCAGTGAAGATACAGGGGTATATTATACCTGTATTCTGTCTCTCCTTCAGCTCTATATGCGGGTACTGCCGTTTTACAAGAGCGGAGCTCTGTGAGGTTATGGAGAGCGACTATCTGCTGCTTGCCCGTACCAAGGGACTGACGAGAAGCCAGGCCATTGTGCGGCATGCAATGAAAAATGCTATGGTGCCTATTTTCCCGTCTATTTTAGCGGAATTCATAGGTATTCTGGGCGGCTCCATGATATTGGAACAGCTGTATGGCATTCCTGGAATTGGAAAATTATTTGTGTTATCGTTAAATTATAAAGATTATGATATTTTGTTTGTGGACATGGCAATTTTTACCACGCTGGGACTTCTGGCAGGTATTCTGCTGGATCTTTCCTATGGTTTTATTGATCCAAGAATCAGAATGGGGGCGAAGAAATAATGGCTGATACAAATAAAAATATAGTATTCAGAGAAGATGACTTCGTTCTGATCCAGAAGGACAAACGGGTTACGGACAAGAAGCTTGACACCAAGCCCACCACTTTCTTCAAGGATGCCCTCAGGCGGTTCCGAAAGAATAAGGCTTCGGTGGCGGGCAGTATTATTCTCGGTATATTGGTGGTTTTAACCATATTGGTGCCCATGCTGTCACCCTGTAATATTACAACAGTAAGTACGCCGGAAGCATTTCTTGCACCGAAGCTTTTTGAAGCAGGAACCGGTTTCTGGGATGGAACAAGGAAGTCCACCCGGATTGTATATGATGTGGACAACGAGATCCCCGCCCTGTCAGACAAATATTCCACGGCGGCCATTAAGGCAGCGCTGGTGAAGATTGCTGTGGACGAGGAACCCACCAGGGTTGATGCTGCCAATCCCTACGGCCAGGGCGGCGTAGTGGTGCTGGCAACGGATGCTGCCATAGAGAATAAGAATCTGGTCATGGCCTCCAAGGCGGTGGATTTTGACACAAACGGGGAATATCGTCTGGATGTGGTGTTCAGTGATGAAGAGGGGGTCAGTGGTTCTGAGCTGGGAGAGTATGCAGTTTATTTAAAATCAGGGGATGATGTGGTTATGCTTCGGGATTTCTCCCGTGACTACAGTGCATTGTCCGTAAATATCAGCGAGGCGCTGGAAAAGGCAGGACTGTCATCTCTGCATGGGCAGGTTGTGTTTGAAGTGAAATCTGCTGCATCCAATTTTCAGTATATTTTGGTTGAAAGCGTTGTCTTAAGCGCAAAGGAGACGGCGGCGAATGTAGAAGAGCTGGCGGAAGTTTCTATTACGGATGCCACGGACTTTGTCAATATAAGCGATACAAGTCTGCTTTCCTACTGGTCCTGTACCGGGCGTAAGGGAATTCACGATTCTCTGATTTATTACTGCGATTTCACTATTGATACCTATGCTCTTGTCTACGATGATGCGGATGTATTGACGTATTCTGCTACGGATCTGAATAACTGGATTGCGGCAGGGTACTGTACGTATGATTATAAGGTGGGGCCGGAATCTTTTGTGAAGCTTACGGATGACTGTCCCATTGATGTAGTGGAGAGTCAGACGGTGATGGGCATTACCAAGAAGCTTTCCAGCATTACTGCCAGGGGCTATGGATATCGGAAGCTTGGCTATGATAAACCGCCGAAATTCCTGTTTGGAACGGATGCCTCAGGTTTTGATTTGTTCAAGCGTGCATTTGCAGGACTGCGCACATCCCTGATCCTAGGTGTGTGTACGGCGGCTTTCTGCTTTACCTTTGGCCTGATATGGGGCTCTATTTCCGGGTATTTCGGCGGAAATATTGATATATGGATGGAGCGTTTCTGTGAGATTCTGGGCGGTGTGCCCTGGATTGTGGTCATGACCCTGTGTATTCTCCACCTGGGAAATAACTTTTTCACCTTTGTGCTGGCTCTCTGCCTGACGGGATGGATCAGTACGGCACACAGAACCCGTACACAGTTTTATCGTTTTAAGGGACGTGAATATGTGCTTGCCTCCAGGACGCTGGGTTCATCGGATTTGCGGCTGATTTTCAAGCATATTCTGCCCAATTCCATGGGAACAATTATTACATCCAGTGTCTTAATGATTACGAACGGAATATATTCCGAGGCAACACTGGCATACTTAAACCTGGGACTTCAGGGGCTGCAGTCTTTCGGCGTCATGATGTCTACAAACCAGTCATACCTTGGCGTTTATCCGAATCTGGTAATATTCCCCGCCGTTGTGATGGCGTTGATGATGATTTCGTTCAATCTGTTTGGAAACGGACTCCGGGATGCGTTTAACCCGGCTCTGAAAGGAACTGAATAACTGCAGGGTATTCTTCGTACGGAAAGGAATGGAGTGAATATGTCACAGGATAAGGTTTTATCAGTAAATAATCTTACAATCAATTTTAAAACAGATAATGGAATCTTGAAGGCTGTCCGTGATATTTCTTTTGACTTACACCGTGGGGAAACGCTCTGTATCGTAGGGGAATCAGGTTCGGGAAAGTCGGTTACGTCAAAGGCGATTATGGGAATTCTGGCGAATAATGCCATTATTGAGAACGGAAATATTATGTACCGCGGGGAAAATCTGCTGGAGGTATCGGAGGATGAATTCTATAAAATCCGCGGCCATAAAATAGGAATGATATTCCAGGATCCGCTGTCCTCACTGAACCCCATTGTCCGTATCGGCAAGCAGATTACGGAGGCCATGCTGATTAACTCTGACAAGCTGAAGATTATGTATAATGATTTGATCAGCGATGATCTCATTCATTATAAGAATACGCTTGCCAAAATGAACATTGAGATTGCCAATGAGAGAAAGAAGCTGAGTGCTTTTATTGCAGAAATAAAAGCAAAGGAGTATACGGACGCCCAGGAGAAGGCTAAGGATAAACAGGCAGTTCAGGAGAGAAAGCTTGCGTTTAAGGAGTTTGAGAAAAAAACGCGGGAAAACTATGAGAAAAAGGCAAAAGAACTGAAAGCGGTGCTGGAAGAGACGGAGAAGAAGGCAAAGCAGCAGGTAAAGGAATACAAGGAAAAGGTGACTGCGGAGCATAAGTCCCGTCTGGAGGAGCTTCAGAGAAGGCTGGCTGCAGCTTCTTCGGAGGGTGAAAAGTCCAAAGCCAGAGAAGAGATAGAAAAAGAGAAGCAGGAGTATGTGAATAAGCTGAAATTAACCAAGGCAGAGGCGAAAAAGCGTGCCATTGAAGTCATGCGCGAGGTAGGAATACCGGAGCCGGAGAGGCGTTTTAATCAGTATCCGTTTGAATTTTCGGGCGGAATGAGGCAGCGTATTGTAATTGCCATTGCGCTGACGGCATCCCCGGAGATTCTCATATGTGATGAGCCTACAACAGCCCTGGATGTGACCATACAGGCGCAGATATTGGAACTGATTAACCGGATTAAGGCGGAAAGAAATCTTTCCTGCATTTTCATCACCCATGACCTGGGGGTGGTTGCAAATATGGCTGACAGAGTTGCTGTTATGTATGCGGGGAAAATTGTGGAATACGGCACTGCAGAGGATATTTTCTATGATCCCAGGCACCCTTACACATGGGCGCTTCTGTCCAGTATTCCGGATGTGGACAGCAAGGAGAAGCTGGAGGCCATTCCGGGCACACCGCCCAATATGATTTACCCTCCCAAAGGGGATGCGTTTGCTGCACGCAGCAGATATGCGATGAACATTGACTACAGGGAAGAACCGCCGATGTTTAAAGTCAGCGATACTCATTATGCTGCTACATGGCTTTTGGATTCTCACGCACCCAAGGTTGAAATGCCGAAGATTGTCAGTGAGAGAATCCGAATTTCACTTGAGGAGGACAAATGCGATGAGTGAGACGAACAACCAATACGCAGGCAGTATGAGCAACAGTGAATTCAACAGTCAATATAATATCAATCCGAAAGTGAAGCAGAAGCCGGAACTTCGGGAGAAAGGGATTATTCTGTCCGTCAGGCATTTGAAGCAGTATTTTTACTTTGGGAAGGGTGTGAACCGTCAGAAATCCAAGGCAGTATCCAATGTTTCTTTTGATATCAGGGAAGGAGAATGTCTTGGGGTTGTGGGGGAGAGCGGCTGTGGGAAAACTACTACAGGACGAAGCATTATACGCCTCTATGATATTACTTCAGGTTCGGTCTATTACAAGGGCGTCAGGATAAGCGGCGGTACCAGGTGGAACAGAAAGGAAATCAAATGGACCAGGATTCGGGGCAATGATAAAATAAAGGAAATAAAGGATACGCTGGAAAAGGATATTGCAGCGCTGGACAAGAATGATCGGGAGTATCAGAGCAAAGTGTCAAAGCTGAAAGGCGACGCAGATAAGGCTGTGGCAGAGATTCAGGCCAGGATTGCCGATACGAAAGCTGTCCAGGAACAGAAGATAAAGCAGATAAAATATGACAATGCCCATGTGAGCAGAAAACTGCTGAATGAAATCCAGATGATTTTCCAGGATCCGGTGGATTCTCTTGACCCGCGTATGACGGTGGAGGATATTATACAGGAAGGTCTGCGGATTCAGGGATTCCGTAATAAAAAGGAAAACCATAAGAAGGTGGTTGAGATGCTCAACAGGGTGGGGCTTGTGGAAGAGCATGCATCGCGGTATCCCCATGAATTCTCCGGGGGCCAGAGGCAGAGAATCGGTATTGCAAGAGCGCTTATTATGAATCCAAGGCTTTTAATCTGCGATGAGCCCATTTCCGCCTTAGATGTGTCTATTCGCGCCCAGGTGATTAATCTTCTGAATGAGCTGCAGGAAGAGCTGAATCTTTCCATCATTTTCATTGCCCATGATCTGTCCGTTGTAAAATATTTCTGCGATACCATTGTGGTAATGTATTTTGGCAAGGTTGTTGAGAAGGCATCGAGCACAGAGCTTTTTGCCCATCCAATGCATCCTTATACGAAGGCGCTGCTTTCAGCGATTCCAAAGCCGAATCCCAGGTCAGAGAAGAAGAGGCAGCGTATCTTATACAACCCGGCGGAAGTACATGACTATGATCATGGTGATACGCCTGAATTAAGGGAAATACGGGAAGATCATTTTGTGTACTGCAACAATGCAGAGTATGAGAGATATATGAAAGAATTGAATGGCTGATATAAGATTAGGAGAGCAGACTTCGTTATGGGTTCCTGGAAACGATATATTACGGCACTTGTGATTAATATTGTTCTTACATTGGCGGTACTCTTGCTCAGAGGATTTGATCTGAAAATATATTATGTGGATGCATTCAGCGTGGCGGGGGCTGTCTCGATTCTGCTGGGGCTGCTTTCCTGGATTACCGCCGCCGGTGCTTTTGATACCATCGGGTATGGATTTTCAACACTGGGCAGTAACAGGAGGTATAAGGATTTATATGAGTATACCGTCGGGAAAAAGGAGAAAAGGAGCAGACAGGGAAGAACCTTTCTGCCGTATCTTGTGGTGGGGGGGGCTTTTCTGTTGATTTCTTTTCTGATATCGGCGTTTTCATTTCCGTGATTGTCAGGCCGCCAGAGGCATATTGTCTTTGGCGGCTTATTTGCGGCTGTTTTTGCCCTTTGGCCGGCTGATTGTCCGAGCGGCAGGTATAGCATGATAATTTCTTGAAATGTGGACAAGCAGTAACAGTTCAGACAGTCTGTGCCGCGGAGTCAAAATTGCGCTCCCAAGGCGGCGGGCGGCCTTGCAATTATTGTGAGGATTGGGAGATTGTGCAAATCTTGTATGAATGAGGTTGGAAGATATGGATAACATCAAACGGAAAAAAGGTTATATAAAAGGAATGATACTATTTATTTTATGCATATGTTTTGTGCTTTCCCTGAACCATATCATCTCCTTTTTCCAGTTACATGGTGTGGGGGATGGCGTGGGAAAGTTCGGATATAATATTTGGAGTCTGCTTGGATTGATAGCTGCCTGGCGGCTTGTGAACCGGATGCTTCTCAGAGAAGACAGGAGACTGCATTGTGTGGCTGCGGTAAGCGGATTTCTGATGGCGGCGGCAATTGTTTATGGGACTTATGCCCATTTTGCGAATGATATTTTTCAGTCGCCCCAGGTGGTATTTTTACAGTTTGCTGTGATGGCAGGAATTGCAATTGTCTCGATTCCGGTATCCGAGGAGATACTGCTGCAATTTGACAGGCTGTGCCGGTATGGTAAGGAAAAATGCGAATATAAAGTCAGGAAGAGATATTATTTTATCCTGTGGTTTATTATTTTTGCGGCATATCTTCCTATATTTTTGTGGTTCTGGCCTGGAAATTTTGTTTATGACGCGCCGTATCAAATGGAAGAAGTCATTGATAATCAATATAATACACATCATCCATTGCTGCATACTGTCATCATGGGGGAGGCTTATAAGTTTGGCGTGTCCATCGGAGATGCATCCACGGGGTTTCAGCTATATACCTTGCTGCAGATGCTGGTATTGTCAGCTGCGTTTGGGTACTGCGGCTATTATCTGTACAAGAGAGGCGTGCCGAAGGCGTATTGCCTGTGTGCCGTATTGTGGTTTGCATTGTTTCCTATGCATGCAATGTATTCCATCACGGCAACCAAGGATGTCATGTTTGCAGCATTTTTCCTGTGGTTTATGATTTTTGTGGTCAGACTGTTGGTGGATAAGGAGCAATTCCGCTGGTATTCCTATGCGGGATTGATTCTCAGCGGTGTTATGTGTTTCCTGATGCGGAATAATGCTGTTTATGCTGTGGCGGCAGGTGCGGTTATCATACTGCTGTTTGTGAAAAGGAATCGTAAGCAGAAATTATATGGGGCAGGGCTTCTTGCTGCCGTCTGCATTATGGCAAGTATAGCCAATGCCGGCTTGGTGGCGGTAACGAAGGCGGAAACAGTGGATCGGTATCGGGAGACTTTCTGCATGGTGCTGCAGTGTCTTGCCAGAGTAGGCTCTTACCGGGGAGATGAAGTCAGTGAGACGGATTACGCTGAAATCTGTATGTATTTGGTGGAAGAGGATATGAAGGACTATAATCCTTATCTGGCAGATAATGTGAAGCTGAGAGCCAATGAAGAGCTGATGAAAGAGAATTTATGGAATTTTATGAAGCTTTTTGTGAAGATGGGATTAAAATTTCCGGATGAATATATAGAAGCCTGGGTGACCAATACCATGGGGTTCTGGTATCCTCTGGAGAGGGGGAAATATGCCTCCGGCAACATTGAGTTCTACCACAAACTGATATGGAGGGATTGTGAACAGATAGAGAAGAGGGAATACTGCAGCTGGCCGGGCAGGATTTATGAACCGCTTTATTTCAAGGGGGAATATGATAAGGTGCCGGTGCTGGGGTATCTGCACCGCCCTGACTGCTGGATATGGTTCCTGACGTATTATCTGTTTTGGAGTATCTGCAGAAGGAAAAGAGAGGCAGGTCTGGCGGGGGCTGTTCCGTTCATGTACCTGGCTACCTGTTACCTTGGCCCGGTTTCGGTGCTGAGATATGTCTATTGTCTTGTTGTCATAGTGCCATTGATTGGGTATGCGGTCATGCGGGGGAGGGAAGATGACAGAAGCATATTATAAACCATGCAGGGAATTGGATATTGTTACTTCCCCTTTTCGTATGGAAAGAGAATTCGGGTAACCGGACAAGCCTGTGGTATCCCGGAGCCGCTGTCATACAGGGATGGTGCCATGGCGGAGAAGGGGGATGGAGGCCGGCGGATATCAGAACAAATATTTGGAACAAATGTTCTGAAAATTGCTGTTTGCATCTATACAAATAAAATGCTTTATGGTATAATCAGAGTTACTTTTGAGCGATTGACTTTAAGGTCTTCCCTGAGAATGCGGTGGAGTATTTTGTGTCCTGCTATATTGGCGGATTTTACGATACACAGACTTTTTCATTGGAGGATGTATAGTTTTTTATTCAGCATCCTATGCTTACAGTGATAGTGGTGGTATCAAATCAGGGAACATTCGATTTATATGCAGGACTTTTCTAATATATTTTCAGCGATATTACGGAGGTGACATTTGTGCAAAATGAACCAAAGACGTTCATAGAACAGAAACCGTTTAAGCTTCACAGCGAATACAAACCCACCGGCGACCAGCCCGCAGCCATAGCGGAACTGGTGGAGGGATTCAAAAAAGGCAACCAGTTCCAGACTCTGCTGGGCGTCACCGGTTCCGGCAAGACATTCACCATGGCCAACGTCATTGCGGCGTTAAATAAGCCCACTTTGGTCATAGCGCACAATAAGACCCTGGCAGGCCAATTGTACGGTGAGTTCAAGGAATTTTTTCCTGAAAACGCGGTAGAATACTTTGTGTCCTATTATGATTATTATCAGCCGGAGGCATATGTGCCTTCTTCTGATACCTATATTGCCAAGGATTCTTCTATCAATGATGAGATAGACAAGCTGCGCCTGTCGGCTACGGTATCACTGACAGAGCGGAGAGATGTGGTTGTGGTGGCCAGCGTATCCTGTATCTATGGTCTGGGCAGTCCGGATGAGTATCAGGATATGGTAGTGTCCCTGCGGCCCGGCATGGTGAAAGACAGGGATCAGGTATTGCGGGAGCTGGTGGATATTCAGTACAACCGTAACGACATGGATATGCAGCGAGGGTGTTTTCGGGTACACGGGGATGTGATCGAGGTTTATCCGGCCCAGGGAGGGGATTATTTTATCCGGGTGGAGTTCTTCGGGGATGAAATTGACAGAATTGCGGAAGTGGAGCCCTTGTCAGGCAGGGTTCATGCGGTTTTGAATCATGCAGCCATTTTCCCGGCGTCGCATTATGTGGTATCGCAGGATAAAATTAAGATTGCATGCGAGCATATTGTGCAGGAAATGGAAGAGCAGGTGCGCTTTTTCAAGGGGGAGGACAAGCTGATTGAGGCCCAGCGGATTGCGGAGAGGACAAATTTTGATGTGGAGATGCTTCGGGAAACGGGTTTTTGTTCCGGCATTGAGAATTATTCCCGGCATCTCAACGGCATGCCTCCGGGAGCGCCGCCTATGACATTGATGGATTTCTTCCGGGATGATTTCCTGATTATTGTGGACGAATCCCATATGACAATTCCGCAGATACGGGGAATGTATGCCGGAGACCGTTCGAGAAAGACAACGCTGGTGGATTATGGTTTCCGGCTTCCTTCCGCATTGGATAACAGGCCCTTGAATTTTGATGAATTTGAGGCGCATATTGACCAGATGATGTTCGTGTCTGCCACACCGTCCGATTATGAGGCAGATCATGAATTGCTGCGGACGGAGCAGATCATCCGGCCCACAGGACTGCTGGATCCGGAAGTGGATGTAAGGCCCGTGGAAGGACAGATTGATGATTTGATCGGTGAAGTCAACCAGGAGACACAAAAGCATAATAAAGTATTGATTACAACTCTGACAAAGCGGATGGCGGAGGATTTGACCGACTATATGCGGGAGGTGGGTATTCGGGTGAAGTATATGCACTCGGATATTGAGACGCTGGAACGGGCGGAAATCATCCGTGATATGCGTCTGGATGTATTCGATGTGCTGGTGGGTATCAACCTGCTGCGGGAAGGATTGGATATTCCGGAGATATCCCTGGTGGTCATTTTGGATGCGGATAAGGAAGGGTTTCTGCGAAGTGCCACTTCTCTGATACAGACCATCGGACGTGCGGCGCGAAATGCGGAGGGCCGTGTCATTATGTATGCGGATACGGTGACGGATTCCATGCGGGCTGCGCTTGACGAGACCAGCCGCAGACGCGAGATTCAGATGAAATACAATGATGAACATGGCATAACACCGCAGACAATTAAGAAGGCTGTCAGGGATTTGATATCCATTTCCAGGGAAATTGCCAGGGAAGAAATGCAGTTTGAGAAAGATCCCGAATCCATGAGCCGCAAAGAACTGGAGAAGCTGATTGCGGAAGTGCAGAAGAAGATGCAGAGAGCGGCAGCGGATTTGAATTTTGAGGCAGCGGCAGAGCTGAGAGACAAGATGGTGGAGTTGAAGAAGAAGCTGCAGGATATGGAGGAAGAGGATTGAAGCCTTGAACCGGCAGGTCAGAGGCCCCTTCATAGAGGATGGGTAGTGGAAGCCGGGGAGCGAATGCCATGTGTGTTCGGCGGGAAGGCGAGATACAGCGTCATTCATAAAGGATCGGCAGTGGAAGTCAGGGAGCGAATGTGATGTGTGTTCGGCAGGAAGGCGAGATACAGAGCCCTTCATAGAGGATAAGGAATGGAAGAATCGGGGTACAATTGGAATGGAAGAGATTAAGAAAATGCGTCCCAGGGAATATATTAAAGTCCGGGGAGCCAATGAAAATAATTTGAAGAATCTGGATGTGGATATTCCGCGGAATGAGCTGGTGGTTCTGACGGGTATGTCGGGATCGGGGAAATCGTCTCTGGCCTTTGAGACAATTTATGCCGAGGGGCAGAGGCGTTATATGGAATCCCTCTCTTCTTATGCCAGACAGTTTCTGGGACAGATGGAAAAGCCGAATGTTGAGCGGATTGACGGGCTGTCTCCGGCAATTTCCATAGATCAGAAGTCTACCAACAGGAATCCCCGTTCTACAGTGGGGACGGTGACGGAAATCTATGATTATTTCCGTCTGCTTTATGCCAGGATAGGGGTTCCCCATTGTCCAAAGTGCGGCAGGGAGATCGCAAGGCAGACGGTGGATCAGATGGTGGATCAGATTATGACCATGCCGGAGGGAACGAAGCTGCAGCTGCTGGCGCCGGTGGTACGCGGGCGTAAGGGCGAGCATGCGAAGGTATTGGAGCGTGCCAAGAGGAGCGGATATGTCCGTGTGCGCATTGACGGCAGTCTCTATGAGCTGACGGAAGAGATTTCTCTGGATAAAAATATAAAGCATAACATTGAAATTGTAGTGGATCGTCTGGTGGTAAAGAAGGAAATCGAGAGAAGACTTGCGGATTCCATTGAAAATGTCCTGGAGCTGGCGGAGGGGCTTCTGGTAGTGGATGTCATCGGCGGAGAACCCATGACGTTCAGCCAGAACTTTGCCTGCCCTGACTGCGGTATCGGCATCAGTGAAATTGAGCCGAGAAGCTTCTCTTTTAACAATCCCTTTGGCGCTTGCCCGGAATGCCTGGGATTGGGATATAAGATGGAATTTGATGAGGAATTGATGATTCCCGATCAAAGCTTAAGCATCCGGGAGGGAGCCATTGCAGTGACCGGATGGCAGTCCTGTGCAGACAAGTCAAGCTTCACTAACGCGGTTCTGCAGGCCTTATGTAAAGAATATCATTTTGATCTGGACACACCTTTTGAAAAGTACCCGGAAAAAGTGAAGCAGGTGCTGCTGTACGGTACCGGAGGAAAAGAGGTGGAAGTCCATTACCAGGGGCAGCGGGGAAAGGGTGTATATCCGGTGGCCTTCGAGGGATTGATACGCAATGTGGAGCGCAAATATAAGGAGACTTTTTCCGAGATTATGAAGCAGGAGTATGAGTCCTTTATGCGCATTACCCCCTGTAAGGAATGCAAGGGGATGCGTCTGAAGAAGGAATCCCTGGCCGTGACCGTCTATGATAAGAATATCTACGAGATTACAACCTTATCTATACGGGATTTACATGAATTCCTTGAGAAAATGCAGCTTAACAGCCAGCAGCAGCTCATCGGCGAACGGATTATCAAAGAAATCAGGGCAAGGGTGGGATTTCTTGTGGATGTGGGATTGGAATATCTGTCCCTGTCCAGGGCCACCGGAACCCTGTCCGGCGGAGAAGCCCAGCGTATCCGGCTGGCCACACAGATAGGCTCCGGCCTGGTGGGAGTCTGCTATATTCTGGATGAGCCGAGCATCGGTCTGCACCAGAGAGATAACGATAAGCTGCTGAATACCTTAAAAAGCCTTCGTGATTTGGGGAATACCCTGATTGTGGTGGAACATGATGAGGATACCATGCTGGCGGCAGATTATGTGGTGGATATCGGCCCCGGCGCCGGTTCTCACGGGGGCGAGGTGATTGCCTGCGGCACTGCAGAGGAGATTATGAAGGTGCCGGAGTCCATTACCGGGAAATATTTGAGCGGTGAAATAAAAATACCTGTTCCAACGGAGCGGAAGAAGCCAAGCGGATGGCTGAAAGTCACAGGAGCAAAAGAAAATAATCTGAAGAACGTCACCGCAGAGTTCCCCTTAGGGGTTATGACCTGTGTCACAGGCGTTTCGGGTTCAGGAAAAAGCTCTCTGGTGAATGAAATCCTGTATAAGCATCTGGCCAGGAGTCTCAACCGCGCCAGGTGTATTCCGGGAAAACACAAGGAAATTCAGGGGATAGAGCAGTTGGATAAGGTCATTGCCATTGACCAGTCTCCCATCGGACGCACACCCAGGTCCAATCCGGCCACCTATACCGGCGTCTTCGATCAGATTCGTGATCTGTTCGCTTCCACTGCGGATGCCAAGGCGAAAGGATATGGCAAAGGCAGGTTCAGCTTCAATGTAAAAGGCGGGCGCTGCGAGGCCTGCGGCGGAGACGGTATTATCAAGATTGAAATGCATTTCCTGCCGGATGTGTATGTGCCCTGTGAAGTATGTGGGGGCAAGCGCTATAATCGTGAGACATTGGATGTGAAATACAAGGGGAAGAGCATTTTTGATGTGCTGGATATGACCGTAGAAGAGGCTGTGCCGTTTTTTGAGAATCTGCCTTCCATCCGCCGTAAAATAGAAACGCTGTATGATGTAGGTCTCTCTTATATTAAGCTGGGACAGCCGTCCACCACTTTGTCAGGCGGAGAGGCACAGCGTATCAAGCTGGCTTCGGAACTTTCCAGACGAAGTACCGGGAAGACAATTTATATACTGGATGAACCTACCACAGGGCTTCATTTTGCGGATGTGCATAAGCTGGTGGAAATTCTGCACAGACTTACGGATGGAGGAAATACGGTAGTGGTCATTGAGCATAACCTGGATGTGATTAAGACGGCCGATTATATTGTCGACATGGGACCTGAAGGCGGTGACCGGGGCGGCACCGTAATTGCACAGGGCACACCGGAAGAAATTGCAAAGTGCAGGGAGTCCTATACCGGGATGTATGTGAGGAAAATGCTGGAACGTGCCTGACTTTTCTGAAAAAACTAAAGGATTCGGAAGGTTATGCCGATAAAATATAAGAGGCTGTTTTCAAGACTTTTGAGAACGGTACCAACTTGTTCATAAAATTTTTATAAACCTCTATGAAAATGGAGTGCTTTCGGTTATAATAAGGAGTGTGTGACTTTGTTTCGGAAGTTTGGAATCCATGAGAAAGGGGTTTTATAATATGCAGTGCACAGATATCGGAATCGATTTAGGTACAGCAAGCATTTTAGTATACATCAGAGGGAAGGGTGTGGTATTGAAGGAGCCTTCCGTTGTAGCGTTTGACAGGGATACCAATAGGATTAAGGCCATTGGAGAGGATGCGCGTCTGATGCTGGGCAGAACGCCCGGAAATATTGTGGCAGTGAGACCGCTGCGGCAGGGAGTTATCTCTGACTACACCGTAACGGAACGTATGATGAAGCATTTTATACAGAAGGCTCTTGGCAGGAGAATGTTCAGAAAGCCCCGCATTGCCGTGTGTGTTCCCAGCGGTGTCACGGAAGTGGAGAAGAAGGCTGTGGAGGATGCAACCCTTCAGGCAGGAGCCAGGGATGTGGCAATTATTGAGGAACCTATTGCTGCTGCAATCGGTGCGGGGATAGACATTACCAAACCCTGTGGGAATATGATTGTGGATATCGGCGGAGGAACTTCAGATATTGCTGTGATTTCCCTGGGCGGAACAGTGGTCAGCGCTTCAATTAAGGTGGCGGGAGACGATTTCGATGAAGCTATTGTACGTTATATGCGTAAAAAGCATAACCTGCTGATTGGTGAGAGGACAGCTGAAGATTTGAAGATTAAAATAGGTACTGCTTATAAACGGGCAGAAACCGATTATATGGATGTCCGCGGCAGAAACCTTGTGACCGGACTTCCGAAGACAGTGAAGGTATCGTCGGAAGAGACGGAGGAAGCGCTGCATGAGATTACGGCGCAGGTAGTGGAGACGATCCACAGTGTTCTGGAGAAGACACCGCCGGAGCTGGCAGCGGATATTGCGGACAGGGGGATTGTGCTGACCGGAGGCGGCAGCCTCCTGCGGGGATTGGAAGAGTTGATATCTTCCAAGACGGGTATCAATACTATGACCGCAGAAGATCCCATGACGGCAGTTGCAATTGGAACCGGGAAATATGTGGAATTTCTTTCGGAATATAATGATAAAGTGTAAAGGATGGCCGTGATGTTGTGGCTGTGCTGAATGCAGCGGAGTATAATTTCAAAGGAGAGAACGGATGTTAAAGGGGTTATATGTGGCGTATACGGGAATGATGAATGAACAGAACCGAATGGATATTATGACAAACAATCTGGCCAATGCGTCTACGGTAGGATATAAGAAAGAGGGATCTACCAGCCAGGCGTTTGACAAAATTCTGACGCTGAAAATCAAGGATGCCTCAGTGGGGAAAGGGTTGATACAACGTGTCGGCAGCAATAATCCCGGTGTGAAAATCGGAGAAAACTATACTGACTTTACACAGGGCTCATTTCGGGTTACTGACAATACCTATGATTTGGCTCTGGCGGGAGAGGGCTTTTTTGCCGTTGAATTTACAAATAAGGCGGGGGAAACGTCCACTATGTATACGCGTGCAGGACAGTTTACCCTGGATAAGGAGGGCTATCTGCGGACGGATGACGGTGATTATGTATTGGATGTGCAGGATCGGAGAATTCGATTGAATCCATTGATGAAGAGTAAGATTTCGGATAATGGCACCATTACGCAGAACGGCAGAGATGTGGCCAGGATTCAGGTGGCTGATTTTGAGGATTACAATTATCTGGAAAAATATGGCGAGACATATTACAGACCGGTAGAAGGTGCAGCACTTAAGCAGGGAACGGCAGAAGTGAAGTCCGGATACCTGGAAATGGCAAATGTGCAGGTAGTATCCGAAATGGTGAATCTTATCTCCATTGCCCGGGCCTACGAGAGTAATCAGAAAATTATACAAACTTATGACAGTACATTGGAAACGGCAGTGACGCAGCTTGGAAAATTGTCATGACCGTGTATAGAGTAAGGTTCAGATATAACAGTTCTGTGTGGCTGTTATGTTGAGCCCGGCAAAAGCTATGAGGAAGGCAGGAAGGGAAAATTATGGTACGCAGCTTATGGACAGCCGCAACGGGTATGATTGCGCAGCAGACAAATATTGATACAATTGCAAACAATTTATCCAATGTGAATACACAGGGATATAAAACGCAGGTAAATGAGTTTAAGACCCTGCTGTATCAGACATTACAGACAAGGACTACATCTGCAAACGGTGAGGAGAAGCCCATTGGCGCTCAAGTGGGGCTGGGTGTGCGCAACTCTGCGATTACAGCAATTTTTAAGCAGGGTACGCCTATGGCATCGGAAAGCGATACGGACTTTATGATTGAGGGTGAGGGTTTCTTTGCATTGAGAGGAGAAGACGGAAATACCTATTATACGCGCAATGGCAGTTTTCAGTTTGCAATAGGAACCAACGGATATGTCCTGGCAAATATGGACGGGCTGCCGGTGCTCAGTACCAATGGCCAGCCGATTACACTGAATAGAGATTACATACTCAGTGAGGTGACTGTGGATAAGGACGGAAGACTTTGTTATCCCGATGAGAATGAAAATCCGCAGCCGCTTGGTATCAGCATTGGTGTCTTTCAGTTTAATAATCCAAGCGGATTGAATCGTTTGGAAGACACATTGTATGCGGTGTCGGATGCCAGCGGCCAGCCGATCAATGAGGCTACAAATAATGCGGTTGAGAAGAGCAAGATTCATCAGGGATATCTGGAAGGTTCCAATGTACAGGTGGTGGATGAAATGGTCAGTATGATCGTGGCACAGCGTGCGTATGAATTAAACTCCAAGGCAATTACCACATCGGATGAAATGCTGCAGCAGGCAAATAATCTGAAACGTTAAGCCTGACATAACTTCCGGGCGGAGTGTGCCGGATGGGTGTTGATGTTTTTTAACCAGAGGAGAGCAGAGATGGATTTTAGTAATGTAGCTTCCATGTATAGTGACGTATATTCCACAGCCGCCAATCAAACGGCATCAAAGCTTCAAAATCAACTGAACGGTTCGGATTATTCCAGGGCAGACAGTGATGAGCTGCTGGATGCATGTAAGCAGTTTGAAGCATATTTTGTCGAGCAGATGTATAAAGCCATGATGAAGACAATCCCGGAAAATGAGAATAATTCTAATTATACCTCAGGTATCATGGATTACTATAAGGATCAGATGATACAGGCAGTGGCGGAGCAGACTTCTAACGGCTCAGGATTAGGAATAGCACAGATGCTCTATGAGCAGATGAAACGGAATTATGGTATTGCAGATGTTGTTGTGGATGGCAGCGGTGAGGGAAATGAAGACGGCATTGCACCAGTTGCTATGTGATGATTCTATTTGAACGGAAAAAGAATAATTTGAAATGAGGCTGCTTCGATGCAAAGGCAGCCTTGTTCTGCTATATAGAAATCTTCACAGCATTAACAGGGAGACCCGATGGATACAGTCAATGGATATGTGGAACACATTATTTTTCAGAATAAGGAAAATGGCTATACGGTAATGAGCGTGATGGTGAACAATGAGGATATTACCTGCGTGGGCATATGCAGGGGATTGACACAGGGAGAAACGATTACCGCACAGGGGGAATATATAGCCCATCCTGTTTATGGATCCCAGTTCAAAATCAACACATATCAGGTAGTGATGCCCCAGGACAGCGTCAGTATGGAACGATATCTCGGTTCCGGCGCTGTGAAAGGGGTGGGGCCTGCATTGGCGGCTAAAATTGTGAAGAAATTCGGGGAGGATACCTTTCGCATAATTGAGGAGGAGCCGGAACGGCTGTCAGAGATAAAGGGGATCAGTGAGCGCAAGGCCAGGGAGATTGCAGCGCAGATGGAAGAGAAAAAGGATCTGAGGGATGCTTTGGTTTATCTGCAGCAATACGGCATTTCCAATGCATTGGCGTTGAAAATATACGATAAATATGGCATGGGATTGTATCATATTCTGAAGGAGAATCCGTATCGTCTGGCGGAAGACATCTCCGGTATCGGTTTTAAGATGGCAGATGAACTGGCGGCAAAAATCGGGATACATACAGATTCCGATTATCGGATACGCAGCGGCATTTTCTATTCCCTGCTGCAGTCTGCCGGGGAGGGGAATTGTTATCTTCCCATGAATGTCCTGCTTGAAAGGTCAGAAACGCTGTTGGGGGTGGAAAAGGAAAATATACGCCCTCAGATGGATAATCTGATGATGGATAAGAAACTGGTAATCAAGGGGGAGAATGTTTTTGCTGCTTCTTATTACTATGCGGAGCTGAACTGTGCCAGGATGCTGTATGAATTAAATGTACCTATGATTACAGCAGAAGATTCTGCCGGAGAGAATGGGAAGAAAGCGGCGGCCGCCAGGCTGGAAAAACTGGCGGAAAACCTGAAGATGGAGTTGGACGGCCTCCAGTTTCAGGCGGTTATGGAGTGTATTCAAAACGGTTTGTTTCTGCTCGCAGGCGGACCGGGTACAGGGAAAACCACTACGATTAATATGATGATACGATATTTCGAGGCGGAAGGACTGGATATTTTCTTAGCGGCGCCCACGGGGCGTGCCGCCAAGCGGATGACGGAAGCAACCGGATTTGAGGCCAGAACGATTCATCGTATGCTGGAATTGAACAGCGCTCTGTCTGACGAGAATACACGAAAGGTAAGTTTTGAACGGAATGAACAAAATCCATTGGAAGCAGATGTCATTATTATCGATGAAATGTCCATGGTGGATATCCAGCTGTTTCAATCTCTGCTTAAGGCAGTGGCGCCGGGGACCCGTCTGGTTCTGGTGGGGGATGTGAATCAGCTTCCCAGTGTGGGGCCGGGGCAAGTGCTTCGGGATCTTATCTGCAGCGGGTGTTTTCCCATGGTAGAATTGAAGAAGATTTTCAGGCAGGCGGAGAAAAGCGATATTATTGTCAATGCGCATCGGATTAACAACGGGCAGCAGATTGCGCTGGATAATAAATCGAGAGATTTCTTCCTGTTGGAGAGAAAGGATGTCAATGTAATATATAAGCATATGATTCAGTTAATACAAGACAAATTGCCGTCATATGTGCAGGCCACACCTTTTGACATACAGGTACTGACACCTATGCGGAAAGGAAGCCTGGGCTGTGAGACCCTGAACGGCATTTTACAGTGTTATCTGAATCCGGCGGATGATAAGAAAAAGGAACATATCAGCGGCAATACGATTTACCGCGAGGGCGATAAGGTAATGCAGATTAAAAACAACTACCAGCTGGAATGGGAGGTTGTCAGCAAGTATGGAATTCCCATAGATAAGGGGACGGGGGTATTTAACGGGGATATGGGAAAGATTCTGGAAATTAATGAATCTGCTTCCCGCCTGGTGGTGGAATATGATGAACAGAGAAGAGTGGCGTATCCGTTTTCCATGCTGGATGAGCTGGAATTGTCTTATGCGATTACGATTCACAAGGCACAGGGAAGCGAGTACCCGGCGATTCTCCTGCCGCTGCTGGGGGGACCGAAAATGCTGTTCAACAGGAATCTGCTGTATACTGCCATTACCAGGGCGAAAAGCTGTGTCACAATTCTGGGCAGTAGTGATACGGTGCGGCAGATGATAGATAATATCAGTGAAAGGCGCAGATATACTGCATTGACAGAAAGAATAAAGGAAATATATAAGGCCGGTGTCGGAGAAGGTTCCTGAACAATTTTGTATCAATAAGCGAGGGAACTGCAGATGAATGGAAAAATGCAAGAAAGAAAAAGAACATCAGTGAAAATGCCTGGTATAAAACTGGGGAGTTTGACAAAAACTGGAATAGCAGCCTTAATGCTGCAGCTCCTGTTTCCCCGCCGATGCCCGGCATGTGATGGAATTGTACGCCCCATGGGAGAAAAGCTTTGTACGGAATGTATGGGCAGTTTGAAGCTGCTGACACCGCCATGGTGCATGAAATGCGGGAAAAAAGTCACGGGGCGTAAAGAATACTGTATGGACTGCAGCAGAAAGGAGCATGAGTTTATACGGGGAAGAGGACTGTATGAATATGAGAGCGCTGCGTTGTCCATTTACCGCTTTAAGTATGGAGGACGGCAGGAATATGCCCCATTTTATGGAGAACAGGCGGCGGAATATCTGGGGGATTTCGTGAGAAGCATACAGCCGGATGGTTTGGTACCAATCCCATTGCATAAGAAGAGAAAAAGGGCAAGGGGCTACAATCAGGCAGAGCTGTTGGCAAGGGCAATCGGGGATAAGCTGGGGGTGCCGGTGTACTCTGATTTCCTGAGCAGGGACAAAAATACGGAGCCGCTGAAATATCAAAATCCTGAAGAAAGACAAAATAATTTGAAAAAGGCTTTTAATATTAGGCAAAATGATGTAAAATTAGAGAAGGTAATATTGATTGATGACATTTATACCACGGGCTGCACAATGGATGAAGCAGCGAGAACATTGAAGAGTGCGGGTGTGAAGGAGATTTATTTTATAGCGCTGGCTTGTGGGGCGGGGAGCGTATGAGAGGAAGTTCCAGGGTGCAGAAGCGCTGAGACTGGCTGAATATACCGGAGGATATGGAATAGCCGAGACTGGTTGAAACATACCGGAAAATATAGAATATGATGAATGAAATTGGAACAGGAGGGAAGCTATGAACGTAAGAAATTGCAGAAGCTGCGGAAGAATTTTTAATTATGTTGCAGGCATGGCAATTTGTCCTGCTTGCCGTGAAAAAATGGAACAAAAGTTTCAGGAAGTGAAGGATTACATTCGCGAACACAAAGGAGCCGGCATCAATGAAGTGTCTGAGGCGTGTGATGTGGAGGCGAACCAGATTCGCCAATGGCTGAGGGAAGAACGTCTGGAGATCGCACCGGATTCAGCAATTATGCTGGCCTGTGAATCCTGCGGCGCACCTATCCGCAGCGGCAGATTCTGCGAGAAATGTACCGGAAACATGACCAGGAATTTTAAGGATGTGATCAAATCAAATCAGCCGGAGAAACCCAAGTATACCAAGGACGATGCGGAAGGACCCAAAATGCGGTTTTTGAAGTGATTTGCAGGGAGCAGGAGGTCTGCTATGCTGAATGAAGAACGTATTATATTAATGACAAGAATGGCTTCATTTGAAAAGGGTGAAGGTAAGGAGAATGTGAAAGTGGGGAACTATTTTCGCAGTGATTATATTACGGTCCAGCTGCTGAAAGCCATTGTTTCCGGAGCTGTGGCTTTTGTGATCCTGTTCGGCCTCTATGTATGCTATCATTTTGAAGAGCTGATGCAGGATTTGTATCAGATGGATTTACTTGCTTTTGTTCAAAATATTATATTTTATTTTATAGGTCTGGTGGCGGGATATGGAGTTTTGACATATCTGGTCAGTTCCTGGCGTTATAATAAGGCCAGGAAAAGTTTGAAATGCTATTATCATAATTTGAAAAAGCTGAATTCCCTGTATAACGATATGCAATAAAAGGTTTTCGGCCGGAGGACAGAATGACAGTTTTACTGGAAATGAAAGAGAGATTAAAGCTGTTTTACAGTAAAGGCGAGCCGTTTTTGCTGCCGCTTGTTAAGTTTCTGCTGGCTTTTATCACTTTCAACACTTTAAATGGCAGAATGGGTTACATGACACAATTGGATAATATTGCTGTTGTGCTGATTGCAGCATTAACCTGTTCTTTTCTGCCGGGCGGGGCGATGGTTTTCTTTGCAGCAATTTTCAGCCTGGCACATATGTATGCTCTTTCGCTGGAAGTAGCGTTAGTGGGCTTGTGCGTATATTTGGTAATGTATTTGCTGTTTTTCCGATTCAGCCCCAAAGATTCTCTTGTGGTTGTTGTGACCCCGCTTCTGTGTGCAATGAAGATACCTTATGTGGTGCCTATTGTGGTGGGTCTGCTGTGCAGTCCTATGTCTGCTGTGTCGGTGGGCTGCGGTGTGGTGGTCTATTATGTGATAGAAGCGATTGTGGGCAATGCATCGAATATCAGAACCATGGGCGATGATGAGATGATTGCAAAGGTACGCATACTGCTTGAAGCCATTACGGGAAACAAGGCAATGCTGCTGGTTGTTGTATCCTTTGCCATTACCATATTGGTGGTGTACTTCATCAGGAGAATGTCCATTGATTATTCATGGACGATTGCTATGATTGCAGGAGTGATGATCAATGTAGTAGTGCTGCTGGTAGGTGATCTGCTGTATGATATTAACATTTCTGTGGGAGGTGCACTATTAGGCTCTCTTCTTGCCATAGCGGTGGCAAAGGTAGTTGAATTTTTCCGTTTCTGCGTGGATTACAGCCGAGTGGAGAAAGTGCAGTTTGAGGATGACGAATATTATTATTATGTAAAAGCGATTCCTAAAATGTCAGTCTCCATGTCCACGAAGACGGTGAAGAAAATCAACACACAGCAGTCAAGGTCTGCAGCGGGGGGAAGAGGAGGTGCCCTGCGGCATACCGGCAGAATAACACAGCCCTCCAGAACCGTGGATAGAAGTACAGGAGGAAGAGCAGGAGTAAACAGAACTACAGGAGAGAGAAGTGAATCCGGTAGAAATGCAGGCTCCCGCAGAGGGAATGGAGGTTCTGACAATGTGCGGGGCAGCGGCGCAGGAAGAAATCAGAGGTCGTCTGCATATACGCAGAACCGCGGCAATGTGACCATAGGCAGTACGGTCAGGCAGGATCTTGCGGACAGCGAAGCGGAAGATACAATGGAAGATTATGAAGAGCTTTATTAAACAGCGGAATTGCAAATTGTAATTCAGGCATTGCCTGCGGAGGGAACGGCAGGCAATGTCTTTGGTAGCGGGCAGCAGAATAGTTTATGAAAAGTAGGGGCGGGTAAAATGCAATGGGTTGACAGAGGGGTTGAATACCTGAAAACTGCCAGAATTTATGCGAATACCATGGATTGGAGCGATGTATTGGAAATCTTGATTATCGCTTTTTTGGTGTACTATATTTTGGCATGGATGAAAACAACCAGATCATGGAGATTGCTGAAAGGTCTGATTGTCATTTTCCTGTTTCTCTTTATTGTGGATATCATGGAGATGACCACAATTATATGGATTGCCCAAAATGTGTTGAGCTTTGCGGTCATGGGAGTCATTGTGGTAATGCAGCCGGAACTGCGTCACGCATTGGATCAACTGGGGCAGAAGAATTTTATACCATCCCTGGGCTTTTCTGATTCTTCCAGGGGAAAGGAAAATGCTTTTTCCGAGAAAACCATGAATGAAATTGTAAAGGCATGTGTGGAGATGGGGAAGGCAAAGACCGGAGCGCTGATTGTAATTGAGAGAAAAGAATCACTGAAAGATTATGAGCGTACTGGAATTGAAATAGACGCAGTGGTGACCAGCCAGCTGTTGATTAATATTTTTGAGCATAATACACCACTGCATGACGGGGCAGTGATTGTGCGGGATAACCGAGTCACATATGCCACCTGTTACCTGCCTCTGTCCGATAATCTGGGTTTAAGCAAAGAACTGGGCACCAGGCACCGGGCGGGGGTCGGCGTGTCTGAGATGACGGATTCCATGACTGTGATTGTATCAGAGGAAACAGGCGGCATCAGTATTGCCCATGAAGGCAAACTGGAAAGAAACCTGGATGCAGAGCGTTTAAGAGGAAAAATGCGTCAGATCATGAATATGAATGGAGAAGAGAATGCAAAAGGCAGAAGCAGGAGGAAACATAAAAAGGCTGAACATAGGAAAAAAACTGCTGAATAATCTGGGTTTGAAACTGATTTCCGTCATATTTGCGGTTGTACTCTGGTTCCTGGTGGTAATAGCGGATAATCCTAAGGAGACAAGGACTTTTGCCAATATTCCGGTGACACTGACAAATGTGGAATTGCTGGAAAAGGAAGATAAGGTTTATGAGGTGCTGGACAATTCAGACCGTGTGAGGGTTACAGTGGAAGTGCCCCGAAGTGATCTGGATAAGCTGAGGTCATCGGATATTGTGGCGGAAGCAGATATGAGCAAGCTTACGGCAGTGAATACCATTGCCATCAGCTTCTATGTGATGAATGATGATGTAAGTGTGTCAAATATCACCGGCAACCGGGATGTGGTGCAGCTGAATGTTGAAGATAAGGTAAGTATGTGGAAGCCCGTAGATTACAAATTGCAGGGGGCAGTGGCGGAGAATTATATGGTGGCAGGGGTGTCGCTGAATCAGACACGGATTGAGGTCAGTGGTGCACAATCTGCTGTGGAAAAAATAGATCATGCATTTGTGGAATTTGATGTGACCGGCGCTACCACGGAACAATCCCCCAATCTTGAGATTAAATTGTGCGATGCGGAAGGGAAGATTCTGGATCTGCCCAATGTTACAACCAGTGCGGATCATATTGTGATGACGGTACAGGTATTGGCAGTGAAGGAAGTGCCGATTGAACTGAGTTCCACAGGCATACCGGCAGAAGGATTTCTTGCTACCGGGGAGATGAGCTGCGACCCTGCATCGGTAATGATAGCAGGCAGTTCTTCCGCGCTGGCTAATATCAGCAAAATCAGTATTCCCCAGGAGCAGCTGGATATTACGGATGCGGAGGAATCGTTAGTAAATGTCATTAATCTTAAGAACTTTCTTCCCGTCAATGTCAGGCTGGCGGACAGCAGTTTCAATGGAAGGGTGACTGCAACTGTTTATATAGAGCCGAGAGCGGAGAGAACACTCACAATTCCGGAGGAGAATATCAGTCTGTCACAATTGCCGGAGGGGCTTGACTGGGAGTTTGATGAAGAGTCGGAGCCATGCAGGCTTAAGATTTCCGGCCTGAATGCAGTGATTTCAGAAGTACAGGAGAGTGAATTGTATGGTACAATTGACATCGGCAAGTGGATGCAGGAAGAAAGAATTACGGTTTTGAAGCCTGGAATCTACGAAGTTCCGGTAGCAATTGAGGCGCCGGAGAATGTTGACGTGGAAGAAGAGGCAGTGATTCAGGTTGTGATAACAGAAGTAAAGGAAGACGAGGTATAATCATGGCTAGGCTATTTGGAACGGATGGTGTGAGAGGGATTGCCAATGAAGAGCTTACACCGCTTTTGGCAATGCAGATCGGTCAGGCGGGCGCGTATGTGCTGACGATGGAGATGGAGCATTCCATGGAAGAGGAGCATTCCATGGAGGTGGGGCGTACACGGGAGGCTGGACATAAACCAACGATTATGGTGGGGTGTGACACGCGTATCTCCGGTGATATGCTGGCGAATGCTTTGATGGCCGGCGCATGTTCGGTGGGAGCAAACTGTGTCTATGTAGGAGTGCTGCCAACGCCGGCGGTGGCATATTTGACGAAAAAGTATAAGATGAATGCAGGAGTTGTCATATCGGCATCTCATAACCCGGTGGAATTTAACGGTATAAAATTTTTTGACGGGAATGGATATAAGCTTCCTGATATGCTGGAAGATAAGATTGAGAGCCTTATCCGGGGGGATGTGGGCGGAGGCGGAGTACTCCGGAAAGATAATGTATCGGAGGGAGGCATTGCTTCCATTGGAGGAAATGCATTACGCGGAATCAAGTTTCCCACAGGATCGGATGTGGGCAGGATTACATATGATATGGAAGCCAGGGAGGCATATGTTGAGCATGCAATCCAAACGGTTCCGGTGGATTTGAAGGGAATGAAAATTGTAGTGGACTGTGCGGAGGGCGCATCGCATTACACTTCTGTGGCAGCGTTGAAGCGGCTGGGGGGGAATGTGGTTCCCATACATAACAGTCCGGATGGCACGAATATTAACGCAGGGTGTGGTTCCACGCATATGGAAGAACTGCAGGCGAAAGTAATTCAGGAGAAGGCGCGGATAGGTCTTGCTTTTGACGGGGATGCAGACAGACTGCTGGCTGTGGACGAGAGTGGGAGGATTGTGGATGGCGACCAGATTATGGCGATTGTGGGGAATTATATCAAGAGCCAGGGTAAGTTGAAGAAAGATACCATTGTGGCCACAGTGATGAGTAATCTGGGATTTTTCCTTATGGGAAAAAGGAATGGTCTGACCATTGAGCAGACAAAGGTTGGAGATCGATATGTATTGGAGCGCATGAGGGAGATTGGAGCTAGTCTCGGAGGGGAACAGTCAGGACATATTATATTCCTGGAGGAAAGTACCACAGGAGATGGTCTGCTGAGTGCTCTGCATTTATTACAGGTTATGGCAGATACAGGCAGGAGCCTCGCAGAACTGGCACAGGTGATGGAGGTATTGCCCCAGGCGCTTGTAAATGCCAGAGTGTCAAATGATAAGAAAGATAAGTATATGGAATATCCTGAGATTGCAGAAGCAATCCGTGGATTGGAAGAGAAGTTTGCCGGAGAGGGAAGGGTACTGATTCGTCCGTCAGGTACGGAGCCGTTGGTAAGGGTTATGATTGAAGGGAAGGATCAGCAGGTACTTAAAAAAGATGCGGAAGATTTAGCACATTTGATACAAACTGTACTGCAGTAGGGAAAGGGGAGTCACGCGGTGTGCATTCTCGTAACAGTTCAGCGGCCTGTCTGAGCGGTTACATATGACGTGGGTGCTCTGGGATGCAGAACGGAACATGGCAGATGAATGTGCTCATGAGTAATATTGTGGCAGATGCAAAATAGATTAGATTGGAGGGAAGGTACAAATGGTGAGTCAGAAAGTAGTGATCAAGAATCCTACTGGCTTGCATCTCAGGCCGGCAGGGATTTTGTGTAAGGAGGCTATGCAGTTCAAATCATTGATTACTTTTACATTTCGTGATAATATTGCGAATGCGAAGAGTGTGTTGAGCGTATTGGGAGCATGTGTAAAATGTGGTGATGAGATAGAATTTACCTGTGAAGGTGAAGATGAACAGGAAGCTTTAAGAACACTGGTTACAGCGGTAGAGAATGGATTGGGTGAATAAAAAAAGGAGATGCAGACTGCATCTCCTTTTTATAACTCCCTGTTCCATTGGCCGGATGACAAAATGTACATATACAGTACCGGGGGGATTATCGGAAAGTAAAGGTATTTCCTTCTTCCACAACACAAATCATGGTTTTCCCCGTATTCAGTATAATCTCATTTCCATAATCGTCATAGTATCTTGTAGCGCCGTAATCACTGGTTTTTTCCCAATTGACATGAATTCCTCTTCCGTTGGTAAAAAACCAGCCGTCTCTCGTGGTATCATGGCATTGGAACGCCAGGTAGCCCTCGCCCAATTCTTCATATTTTACATATTGGACTAAAATGTTCTTAAAAGTTAATTGCTCCCCTGTCACTGCGTCTATGTGGGGACCATCCGTACCGGATGTCAAATGCTGGGAGCGGTAATAGAGACCATCTTCGTCATTATACTCGAAATAACATCTGGTCAGAGGATAGCAGCCGGACATGTCAATGTATGTAGCATTTCTGGCTGCGGTATCATACTGTGTCAGGTAATTGGGAGAAGATTTATCAGTGAATAGAAAATGGCTGTCATCCGTCAGTCCCCGATAGCTCAGGGAATACCCCTTTTGGCTGATGACATTTTCCAATCCCGCCCCGGATGCGTAAGCATTGTGGGGATTAGGACGGTCTGTGGAGCGGGAAAAGGCGCTGGAATCCGGGCTGCTCAGACCATCTATATTTTCAGTGGTTGGGGCTTCCAGCAGATCATTGATGAAAAAGGGACCTCCAAAATGAACGATAAAAGCATCCCATTCAAATGCCCAATACATATAGTACGTCCGAAGGCTCCGGATATTGCCGATTTTACTCAAATTCTTCCAGTCTTCATAAATTGCAAGCATTCTCGTCATCCGGCCCTCTACGTTTGCCTCATAGATAATAGAGGCTTTGGAAAGGTTGTAATGAGGAATGGCGGCAACTTCATTAGGAACCATTACAGCCAGGGGGCGTGTGGCGGCAACATCCGCATCCACCCATTCATTTGTAAGACGGCTTCGCACCATGCCTTCCTCCGGCGGCAGAGAATCATCTTCGATTGGTAGATTGGATGAGGGTGTGCCTGAAGAAGGTATCTGCGGCAGAGCAGTGACCATAGGAGTCAGGTTATGATTATCAGATTCAGAGATGATAGGACTGTCTATGGTATCTGTAAGTCCGCATGCTGTGAAACTGAGTAGAATGGATATGAATAAAATCCATAAATTGACGGTATTTTTTCTGGTTCTCATTGTCTAATCTCCTGTTAAATGTATCTTTACGAAGGATTGCGCTGCATCCTGCGTGTTCAAGAAGTATTCTTGTACGGATGAAACTATTCTTTATAGTTTACCACAAAAGTAGCGAATAGTCATCGATAAGGGGAGAAAATTAAGAATTATTTATATTCACAAAAAGAAGCTTGCGTATAAAACAGGAAAATTGTATACTGAAAGGGTATCATATTTTCAGGATAAAACATCGAGGGGTATTTTCCCCTTTCGTATTGCGGCGCAGCGTTACTGCGGACGGAGTGGACAGTAACGGCGCAGCGGCTTAAAATGGGAGTAGATAGGATGAGTTTGCTGAGTGTAATTGTGCCTTGCTACAATGAAGAAGAAAATATAGCCCTTTTTTATGCAGAACTTATGAAAACCCAGCCTTTTTTTAAAGAAAAGGAGGTGGATTTGGAGCTTCTCTATGTGGATGACGGTTCCGCTGACCGGACGGTTTCGGAGGTGAAGAAGCTGAGAGAAAAGGATGACAGGGTACACCTGGTATCATTTTCAAGAAATTTTGGTAAGGAGGCAGCGATGTTTGCCGGCCTGGAGTGTGCGAAGGGGGATTATGTGGTCATGATGGATGTGGATCTGCAGGATCCGCCCGCTCTGCTGCCGGAGATGTTCGCTCACCTGCAGGAGGGCTATGATTCGGTGGCCACAAGAAGGGTGTCCAGAAAGGGTGAGCCTCCCGTCAGAAGCTTTTTTGCCAGGGCGTTTTACCGGCTGATGAAGAAGATCTCCAAGACAGAGATTATGGATGGCGCCAGGGACTACAGGCTGATGACAAGGCAGATGGTAGATGCGATTCTGTCCATGCGGGAATATAACCGTTTTACCAAAGGTATCTTCGGATGGGTGGGGTTTAGAACCAAATGGATGGAATATGAGAATGTAGAGCGGGTCAAGGGGGAGACAAAGTGGAACTTTTGGAAGCTGTTTCTATATTCTTTGGATGGAATTACTGCGTTTTCCACTATGCCGTTGATGCTGGCATCGATAGTAGGCGTATTTTTCTGTGTTATCGCGTTTTTGATGATTATATTTATAATTGTTCGGAAAATGATATTCGGCGATCCGGTGTCGGGATGGCCCTCTCTTGTATGTATAATTCTTATGACCAGCGGGGTGCAGTTTTTCTGTACAGGCATATTAGGTCAATATCTTGCGAAAACTTATATGGAGGTAAAGAAACGTCCTATTTATCTGGTACGTGAGAAATTCTGAGAATTTCTGCCCTAACTCTTAACGAGTTCTTAGCGGCTTTCAGGCTTTTCTAATTGAAGAAAATGTGGTAAAATCTTTATTGTTCAAAGCAGTAAGGAAGCAACAATCAACATAAGAAAGGGGAATTCATATGGAGATTATTGCTATAAAGGATTGTGAGCTGGAGAAGTATATTACTGAAATTATGTTGGACATAGGAGTGCCTGCGCACTTAAAGGGTTATCATTATTTGAGGGATGCTATTTTAATATCGGGAAAAAACATGGAGGTGGTGAGCAGTATTACAAAATTGTTATATCCTACCATTGCAAGAAGGTTTAAGACAACAGACCAAAAGGTAGAACGAGCAATACGCAATGCCATCGAAGTGTCATGGAACAGAGGAAATGTGGAGACTTTTGAAAAAATGTTTGGATATTCTATATCATCAGGCAAAACCAGACCTACGAACAGTGAATACATAGCTCGTATCGCAGATAAGGTTCGACTGGATTTTAAGGCAATGTAGATTTTACGAAAGATACAACAGTGGACTAATATGCTTCTTACTGCGAGAATGGAAAGCAGCCGGCTAAAAACCGGCTGCTTTTGTGGACTTCAGAGGATAATTATGGTAAAATGTTGACATGGAAGTGCAAAAAGCAGAGAAGATTATAAAAGAGGAAATGCTGTGAAAAGAAATACCTGGACGGATCATTTAATTTTGAGTGAAATTGTTATCATCGGCCTGGCGGAAGCAGTGCATTTGGCAGGAATTGTATTTGGCTGGACTTTACAGCGCTGTACCATGTGGTTATTGGGGGCAGTGGGAATTATGTGTGTGCTGCTGGCAGGTGTGCTGGTGTCCAAGTGTCTGATTCTGTCAAAAAAGGGCAGAAGGCAGGAAACGGGAGAAGATAACAGGCAGATGATGCCCAATGACAGGGCGGAGTGGATATTGCTGCTGATTTTTATAGTTGGTCTGGTATTGCAGCTGCTTTTTATCTGGATGGCGCGAGGGCCTTATGTGGATGGGGATATGATGGCGGAGACTGTGGAAAGCTTTCTGGAAACGGATCATATTTACCGGCGGAATCCTATGACGGGACAACCGTATACAACGGGAATTCCTTCCAGGCTGAAGATTCTGTGTCTGCCTACACTTTACTGCTGTTTGTGCAGGATATTTGATTCCGATGCCGGGATAATGGTTTGGAGGATTGTGCCCACAGTGACATTATTCAGTTCTTATGTATCTTTTTATGCACTGGCCTGCTGCGTATTTCCTGTCTCCGGCAGAAATGGAGCGGACGGCAGGAAAAAGAGGATGTGCTTTCTGATTGTGGTGTCATTGCTCATGTGGACGGAGACATACTTTTATGCTTTGGATGGTTTTCAGTTATTGTACTGCGGATGGAGGGGCACCGCTATCCGCAACGGGGTATTGCTGCCGTGGCTGTTGGCTTTGTGCATGAGAAGAAAGTGGTTGTCAGCATTTTTGTGTATCCTTGCAGAAGCCTGTATGGTCTGGACTTTTTACGGCATGGGTGTATGTCTGCTTATGATTGTGGGAATGGCTGTGGCAGAGGGATGCAATCGGGAGCGTTCCCTGAAATTAACCGATTCCTTTTGGGAAGCTGACAGTGAGGAGTGTACGAAATGACAGCAATTCTGAAAAATATACAGATGGCCTGGCTTGGATGGAAGAATTATACGGATGACGGAAAGCTTGCTGCGTTGCTGCTTGCCGCATTGCTTTTTTTATGGTATTACAGGAAAAAGACGGAAAAGCTATCTTTTTTGGGGTATACTATTGTTGTGACAATCTGCTGCATAGTTCCGGTGACGGCAGGACTGCTCATGTGGTATCAGACGGGGTTTTATGGCTATGAATGGATTTGGAGCCTGGTTCCGATGACAGCCGCCATTGCATATGGAGTGACATTTTTTCTGTCAGAGTGCTGGAACGGTTCGGCGGAAGCCGGAGGTAATCTGCCGGAGGGCCGGGGCAGAATGCGGTTGGCACATTGGCGCAGGGGAATTCCGGCCACAGTGCTTCTGCTGGCGGTAATCATGTTATCAGGAGGAATGGGCAGACCGTCATGGAGTCGAAAGGAGACGGCAGTGGAGCGGGAGCGGGCATATGTGGTATTGGATCAGATTGCGGGTTTATGTCCCGAAGGCAATATCTGCCTGTGGGCGCCCCGGGAAATTATGTCCTATGCCAGAGAATATGATGGGCGTATCCTGCTTCCCTATGGAAGGAATATGTGGGATATTTCTCTGAATGCCTATTCTTATGATGTGTATGACCAACAGACCATAGCATTATATGAATGGATGGAGCAGGCAGGAAATGCAGATGACGGGAACAATACGCAGACATTAGATGCGGATGCCATGGGTGCAGCAGGTGTGGATGCTGCTTTCACGGCATTGGAAGTATGTATACGGTATGCACAGGACGCAGGAGTGGATTGTGTCGTGCTTCCGGAGACGGCATCTTCCGAGACAATACAAAGGATGGAAACAGCACTGCATACCAAAGCAAGGCTGTCGGAAGGGTATTGGATATTTTATGAACGAGCTGATTAGTATTATTGTACCTGTATATAATGTGGAAAAGTATATTCTTGAGACGCTGGAATGTGTGGCAGCCCAGACGTATCCTTATTGGGAGCTTCTTCTTGTGGAAGACGGCAGCCAGGATCGGACGGCGGAAATTATCCGGCAGTATGCGGAGGAAAAGGGGGAAAACAGGATACGTCTGCTCAGGCAGCCGTCAAATCAGGGAGCGGCCAGAGCAAGGAATAGAGGTCTGAAGGAAGCCGCCGGAAGATATATTGCGTATCTGGATGCGGACGATCTGTGGGTGCCGGAAAAGCTGGAGAAAGAGCTGCGTTTCTTAAAAGAGAAGGACGCTGCATTTGTGTTTACCGGATATGAGTTCGCAGACGAACAGGGCAGGGGAACCGGAAAGGTGGTTCGTGTGCCGGAGACGCTGAACTACAGGCAGGCTTTGAGCAATACCACTATTTTTACTACTACGGTCATTTTTGACACTGCCAAAATCCCTAAGGAACAGTTGGAAATGCCCATAGTAAAAAGCGAGGATACTGCGCTTTGGTTTCAGGTGCTGCGCAGCGGAATCCTTGCCTATGGATTGGATGAGAACCTGGCGAAGTACCGCCGGGCGGGGAAGACGCTTTCTTCAAATAAGCTGGAGGCAATCCGGCGCATCTGGAATTTATACCGGCAGAATGAACAATTGGGTGTCCTGGCCAGTATGTATCATTTCTGCTTTTGGGCGTTCAGAGCTGTGAAAAGAAGGGTATAGTAATAGAGGGAGTTTTGTGATATACTAAGACCAATGCATTGTTTTTTTTTGACATTGTTTGCCAGTTGATTTCCATATAGGGAGGAACCCTGTTTTGAGAATAAATACCAACGAAGAAAAGCTTAGGAAGCTGGAAACCTTTAAGAGATTGATCAACTTAAGCCTGACAGCCATATGCCTGGGGCTGGAGATTGGGGTGTTTGCTTACCATTGGGTGTTTCACTTTCAGTACAGCGTGGTGGAAGGGCTGAGGAATTTCTGGTTTAAGGGGCATATGCTTGAGATTGCCATTTATGCATTCGTATTGTTTATGCTGTCTTCTATGTATGGCGGAATGCGGCTGGGATATTTGAAGAATTCGGAAGTGATATTTTCCCAGGTGTTTTCCACGTTAATGGCTAATATATTCATATACGGCGAGCTTTCGGTTATGGCATTCCAGCTTTTTGTGCCGGATGTGTTTCTGACCATGACAGTGGAGCAGGTACTCATTGTCATTATCTATATCAATGCGGCAAACCGTCTCTATCGTGCCATTTTTCCGCCCAGAAAGCTTCTGCTGGTGCATGGGGAAAGGCCCATAGAGGGGTTCTGCAGTAAGGTGGAGAGCCGGAAGGATAAGTATGTAATTGTCAAAAAGGTCTCCGTGAAAGCCGGGATGGAAAAAGTGTGCGAGGCGATTATACAGTCTTATGGAGCGGGCGAATGCAATGCGGTTGTGCTGGGAGACATTTCTATAGAAGAGAGAACGCCCTTGCTCAAGTTCTGTTATGGACACTCCATCCGGGTGTATCTGCTTCCCAAGATTACGGATGTGATTTTGATGGGGGCGGAAGAGCTGCATGTGTTTGACACCCCCCTTCTGCTGACCAGGGAATACAGTCTTACGGTGGAACAGCGTTTTGTCAAGAGGTTTATAGATATCCTGTGCGCGTTGATTTTGTTAGTGATTGCTTCCCCCTTTATGCTGATTACGGCCATTGCCGTTAAGCTATATGACGGCGGTCCGGTTTTGTACAAGCAGGTGCGGTGTACGCAGAACCGGAGGAAGTTTTATATTATGAAATTCCGCAGTATGCAGGTGGATGCAGAGAAGGATGGCGTGGCCAGGCTGGCACAGAAAAATGATGACCGTATTACGCCCATCGGAAGGGTTATCAGGAAATGCAGGATTGACGAACTGCCTCAGCTGATTAATATTCTCAAGGGGGATATGTCTTTTATCGGCCCCAGACCGGAGCGGCCGGAGATTATCGAGAAATATATGGCGCTTATGCCGGAATTTGCCTATCGGATGAAGGTGAAGGCAGGGCTTGCGGGATTTGCGCAGGTTTACGGAAAATATAATACTTCTCCTTATGATAAATTAAAGCTTGATCTGACTTATATTGAGAATTATTCCGTGGTGCTGGATTTAAAGCTGATGCTTTTGACACTGAAGATCATATTCTGGCCGGACAGTACGGAGGGGGTGGAGGAGGAACAGATCACTGCTTTGAGAGAAGAAAAACAGAGAAGGGGGCAGGAGGAAGAATGACATATGGAAAAGAACCTTTTGACCTGCGTCTTACCATGCTCTGTATGTGCCGCAGGCTGCCTGTGATATTGTCAGTTACCTTGCTGGGTACAGTGCTGTTTGGCGGTGGGTATTATGTAAAAAATGTGCTGCTGCGCGGCCAGTGTTATTATACTGCCGCATCTGTCTACCGGGTGGCATATGCAGTGGAAGAGAAGGATGTGGGAGCGGTCTATATCAATCAGACCAGCTGGAATACGTATCTGCAGTCGCAGATGTTTTTAGATGCGGTGTATGTCCATCTGCGGGAAAGCCTGGAAGATAAGGCGGATATGATTTATGAGATTCCGGAGCGCCAGGTTCTGGGGGAGATGCTGCAGGCGTTTCTGGCTTCGGATTTGCGAGTGCCTTCAACTGCGGTGACTACGGATAACCCGGAGAAAAGCATTTGGATTGCGCAGGCAGTGGAGGCGGCCATGACACAGGAATTTGCCGGGGCGATTCGGGAGATTGCGTCTATCAGTGTGATTGATTCGGCAGATACGGCACAGGAGGTAATTCCTGATGTGAGAGTGGGAAGGGCGTTTGCACTTAGCGCGGTGCTTTCCTGCTTTTTTGCAGTTGTGGGGGTATTGCTTCAGATAACAGGAGAGGATGGATTCCGGCTGCCTTCTGCCATTTGGAAACGGTATGGTGTGAAGACGGCAGGTACTATAGAGAGTAAGGAACTGGGGGAGAATCTGCGGTATTTTTTCCGGAGCGAGCATGGGGAAGGGGATTTCTTAAAACGGGTGGCAGTCTGCGGGGTACAGGAGCAGGTGGACGCGGCGGAGGTGCTGGATAGACTGCGGCAGGTATGCCCGGATGTGACGGGAGCGCAGGAAGGGGATGCGGGTAAAGACAGCGGAAGGGGTATAGATGAAGGCAGCGGAAGAAGTATAGGTGGGGACAGCGGAAGAAGTATAGATGAAGGCAGCGGAAGAAGTATAGATGAAGACAGCGGAAGGGGTATAGATGAAGGCAGCGGAAGGGGTATAGATGAAGACAGCAGAAGAAATGCAGGTAAAGACAACGGAATGGATGGGTGGTTTGCCGTGCCTTCACCGCTGCTGCATCCGGAAAACAGCAGTCTGCTGCGCGGAGCAGAGGGAATTCTGCTGGTGGTGAGGGCTGGAGCCCATGGGGGCAGACAGTTTGAGCGTGTGCTGGAATTTCTGCAGCAGCATGACTGCAAAGTGACGGCGGCTGTTTTATGGGAAGCGGATGAGAAGCTGATATGGTGGTATTATAAGTGTGGGAAGAAAATCTAATCGCTTGCGGCAGAGGCCGCTTCGCGAAGATTTTCTACGGCGCAAGAACAGCGTCTGCTCACACTGAAGAATGCCAAGCGAACGAGTTCGCTTTGGGCGGGCATTCTTCTCATTGATTGTTTGTGCCGCTAAGAGGGGGTGAAGCCCGCCTTTTTGGGCGGCATGTTAGAAAGTGTAAACGGAATGAAGAGTTTCATAAAAAGTAGTAAAGGTGGATGGGGATGAGGGTAGAGGTGTTGGCATCGGTGATGAATGAGGAATTTGGAGAACTGGTGCACAGGATGCAGTTTGCATCGGATGCGGTTATCATTAACCAGTGCGACAGGCTGGGATATGAGGAAATGGAATATCAGGGGCATCGGGTGCGGTTCTATTCCTTTCCGGAGAAGGGCGTGGGCAGAAGCCGGAATGAGGCTATTTTAAGGTCGGAGGGGGATATCTGTATATTTGCAGATGCAGATCTTGTCTACGAGCCGGGTTATGCGGAGGCTGTCAGAGGGGAATTTGAGCGGAATCCCAAAGCGGATATGATTTTGTTCAATGTGGTGGTGGAAGAGCCTCGCAGAACGTATGATATCCGCCGAAGGAAACGGGTGCATTGGTATAACTGCGGCCGTTATGGTGCTGTGAGCTTTGCGGTGCGAAGGGAAAGTCTGCTTTCTTCAGGGGTGACATTTTCGATGTTGTTTGGCGGAGGCGCCAGGTACAGTAATGGAGAAGACAGTTTATTTTTGAAGGAATTTATGGATAAGGGGTATTCTGTATATACGGCGCCGGTTACCATTGCACGTGAAATGCCGGGGGCATCCACCTGGTTTGCAGGGTATGACAAAAAGTTCTTCTATGACAGGGGGGTATTGTACCGGTATTTGTATGGGAGATTGGGCAGGGTAATGGCATTGCGTTTTCTGCTGGCGCATCGGGGAAGGCTTTGTGAGGAAGTGGCGCTTAAGCAGGCGTATGAGTGGATGAAGGGTGGGTTTAAGTCAGTGCATTGATGAGCGGTGCCGCTGGAATTTGCATTCTGAACTTGCATTGAGGGGTATGCCTTCCCGAATCTGCACTTTGAGGGGTGCATTCAGGATTTGCATTGAGGGGTATGCCTTCCCGAATCTGTACTTTGGGGATTTGTGCTTTAGGGTATGCGCCCTGGACTTGGTACCTGAGCTTTGCAGTATTGCAGGGCAGAAACGTGAGGTTGGTATGGAGAGAAGCGCATTAGTCTATATCCTGTTGACAGTGGCTGCCGTTGTGCTGGGATTGTGGGTTGACAACAGGGATTATGTGGCAGGGTATATTCGCGGCGGAAGGGCGTTTGGCAGTCCCTGCGGCTGGGATCGGCAGCAGGCCAGGAATATGGTTTCAATGACTGCTGTTTACTGCCTTATGACAGGGGTGTCGGCATGCAGGATTGCAGTAGGAAATGATTACTGGGTTTACCGGGATAATTTTAAGCTGATTGCTCAGGGGCGGTATGTATCTTCGGAGGTTGGATTTAATTATATCGTAAAGTGGATGCAGGAGTTATTTGGCTATGACAGGTATCTGCCCATATTTGCTTTGTTTTCCATAATTACTGTTTTCTTTTTTGTAAAGGCGCTCCATGACCAGGGGGAAAGTTTTGCTTTTTCCCTTTATCTGCTGATGACAGGAGGCTTTTATTTTAACAGTCTGAATTCAGTCAGGTACTATCTTGCACTGGCAATTGCGTTATACGCTATGAAATATGTGCTGAGAGGGGCATATGGGAAATTTACCCTGTGTATCCTGGCAGGTGCTTTGTTCCACAAGTCCGTACTATTGGTGGTCCCGGTATATTTGGCGGCACGTTTCCTGGCGGCGATACATTTGAAAAAGCGGCATTATGCGGCAGGGGCCGTTTTTATCGCAACGCTGATTTTCGGACAAAATTTTTACCGGGAGATTATATTCTATTTTTATCCTTATTACCGCGATTCTATGTTTGATTCCGGGGAGCTGTCCTATGTCAATATTATGAAATGTGTTGGTGTGCTGGCGCTTGGTTTGATTTGTTACAGGCATGGCTTAAAGGAAAATCTGCAGAATCGTTTTTATTTTTTCCTGAATCTGTTTGGTTTGGTGACTTACTGCTGCGGTTCTTTTATTCCGGAGGTTTCCAGAGTGGGATATTATATGATTATATCTCAGATATTCCTGATTCCCGGCCTTTTGAACGGGATGAAGAAGGACTGGTTCGGCAGACTCTGCAGGGCGGGGGCTGTAAGCGTGTTCGGTATTTATTTCGTATTCCTGCTGAGGGGGATGTATGATGTGGATGTGAGACTGCTGCCTTATTTAAACTGGATATTTAATTAAATTAATTTGTTGTGCTGTAACGGTTCAGACAGCCCCTGCCGCGAAGTCAAAATTGCGCTTCAAAGGCGGTGTGCCGCCTTGCAATTTTGTGAGACTTGCGTGCGCCAAAACGCATTCTTTTCGCGTTTTGTGTGCATTCTCGTAACAGTTCAGTGACCTGTCTGAATTGTTACGTTGTGCTGGTTGATATAGAAAAACTTCATAAATTATGTATTGTCTGTGCTTCAGCAGGTATTGTGAGGTGAAGTGGAATATGAAGGTCTTATGGTTATGTAATATTATGCTGCCGATGATTGCCGGACAGCTGCATATGGAGACGTCCAACAAGGAGGGCTGGTTGAGCGGGCTGGCAGATGCGGTGTTGGAACGGCGGCGGGAAAATGGCATTGCATTGTCCGTGGCATTTCCTGTGGGAAAGAATTTTCCGGCAATGGTGGGAAAAAACGGCGCAATGAGAAGAATATCTCCGGCAGTAAAGAACGGTTCATCATCGGAGCATTTCGGGAAGGAAAACGGGGAGTTCCTGGAAGGAGGGGTTTTTAAAGCAGTGCTGTCAGTCCGGGAAAACAACATTGTCTGTTATGGTTTTCCTGAGGATGTGAGTCATGCGGAGCGTTATGATGAGGCGTTGGAAGAAAGTCTGAAGAGAATTGTGGAAGATGCGTCACCGGATCTTGTGCATTGTTTTGGTACAGAATATCCCCACACGCTGGCAATGTGCAGAATATTTCCCAGAAAGGACAGGATTCTGGCAGGTCTGCAGGGGCTTTGTACCTTGTATGCGGAAGCATATTACGCGAATCTGCCGGAGCATGTGATTCATTCGGTTACATTTCGGGATTACCTGAAACAGGACAGCCTGGTGCAGCAGCAGGAAAAATTTGCAAGACGGGGAGAAATGGAGAGGGAGGCCATCGGGTTAGCCGGAAATGTGACCGGACGGACCAGATGGGACAGGGCATTTACACAGAAATGGAATTCCGGGGCGCAGTATTTTCATATGAATGAAACCTTGCGGAAAGAATTCTATGGACCGGTATGGGAAGCCGGTAAATGTATTCCCCATTCCATTTTTGTAAGCCAGGGGGATTATCCTTTGAAGGGGCTGCATTATGTACTGGAGGCATTGCCCGCAATGATAGACCGATATCCGGATGTCAAGGTATATGTGGCAGGAAACAGTATTGTCCGGTGCAGCACTGTGAAGGAGAGGCTGAAGCTGTCCGCTTATGGGAAATATCTGCTTCGGCTGATAGAACGAAACGAACTGGAGGATCGGGTGACGTTTCTTGGGAAGCTGAATGCGGAACAGATGCGGGACAGATATCTGGTCAGTCATATGTATTTATGTCCTTCGGCGTCGGAAAATTCCCCCAATTCTCTTGGGGAGGCCATGCTGCTGGGGATGCCCTGCGTGAGTGCGGATGTGGGGGGGATATCCAGTCTGTTTACCGGAAGGAAAGACGGTATTTTGTATGAAGGGTTCCGGGAGGGAGGAGAAGGAGCTTCGCAGGAAGATGCGGACAGGATTGCCGACAGTCTTGCGGCGGCGGTGAATGAGATGTGGGAAAATCCGGGCAGAATGCAGGAGTATTGCAAAAATGCCAGAAAACGGGCGCTGGCTACCCATGACCGGGATAGAAATTATGCAAGAATGATAGAAATATATGAGATGATTTGCAATGGCGTGGGACAGGAAGCAGAGGATTGAGGTATATGAAGATTGCATTTGTATCCAATTATATTAACCACCATCAGATTCCCTTTTGCAATGCCATGCATAAGCTGCTGGAGGGGGAATTCATCTTTGTACAGACGGAGCCCATGGAAGAAGAGCGTGTGCAGATGGGATGGCACCATGGGGAGCGGCCTTCTTATGTACATTGTTATTATGAGGAAGAGGAATACTGCAGGAAGCTGATTCTTGACTGTGAGGTGGTATTGTTCGGCGGAACGGACGAGGAATCCTATATTGTGGATCGTCTGAAGGCGGGCAGCCTGACCATTCGCATCAGCGAGCGTTTATATAAGACAGGGCAGTGGAGGGCAGTTTCGCCCAGGGGATTGAGAAAGAAATACAGGGATCACACCAGATACAGGAAGGCTTCGGTATATCTTCTGTGTGCGGGCGGATATGTGCCTTCGGATTTCCATATTGTCAGGGCATATCCGGGGAAGATGTACTGCTGGGGATATTTTCCGGAGACAAAAAGGTATGACATAGAGGAGCTTCTGGCGAGAAAAGGGTATGGCGCGGAAGGAGATGCGGAAAAGAGGATTCCGTATTTTCTATGGGCTGCAAGGATGATAGATTGGAAACATCCGGAGCTGGCGGTGGAGACGGCCAGGCATCTGAAGGAAAAGGGGATTCCTTTCCATATGGATCTCATCGGGGACGGGCAGATGCGTGCCGAAATGGAAGCGCTGGCTGACAGATATGGATTGGGAGAGCAGGTGGCATTTCTGGGGTATCAGCCGCCGGAACAGGTGCGGCAATACATGGAGCAGACGGATGTATTTCTGTTTACCAGCGACAGAAAGGAAGGGTGGGGGGCGGTTGCGAATGAGGCCATGAACAGCGGCTGCGCGGTGATTGCGGATCATATGATTGGTGCGGTGCCCTTCCTGTTGAAAAGCGGGGAAAATGGTTTGATTTATGAGGATAAGAAGGCAGAGCAGCTTTTTACACTGGCAGAGCAGCTGGCCAGGGATGGGGACTTTTGCAGGAAGCTTGGCCGGAATGCGTACAGAACGATTATTGAGGTGTGGAATGCCGAAAATGCGGCAGGACGGCTGATGGCATTGATTCAGAAGATGCTTTGCCGGGACGGCAGGGAGAAAGTGTCCGGCGGACTGACAGAGGAAGAGGTTCGTGAGGGACAGTGGGCAGGAAGTGGTCTGGCCCCCTGTTCGCCGGCGCCGGTGCTGTCAGAGTACCGGGGCCGCAGCCTGGCAGCGTTTCGAGGGGAATTTTACAGGGCGCGTTGAAGCAGAGCTGGTCCGAGGGGAATTTTACAGGGCGCATTGAAGCGGAGCTGGTTCGAGGGGAATTTTACAGGGCGCATTGAGGCAGAGCTGCATCGGCATTTGTACCAGCTATAAGGATAGATGAATGACCAGGGAGCGGGGTATTGAAATGACGGAGTTAGAATTAAAAGAAAAGGCGTTTGCAATAGGAGGTTTGATTAGGGATACAAATATATCGGATGAAGCAATCCTTGCGCAAATCAAAGAAGTTCCCCGGCTAATCAATGCTAAACTGAGAACGGGTATGAATCCGTGTGTGGCGGCTGTTGCCCAGGGGCGGCTGGTTCTCGCAAAAGCACTTTGCGATATGGGGTCAGATATGCATTGGACATGTGAAGGCGATTCAATTGTATAGCAGCTCTTTAAGACGGAGTAGTGATAAAACTTGGAGATCAGAAAAAAAGGAGCTGCGAAAGATATTGAATGCAAGGAAAAAGGAATTGGGCAGCATTCGTTCTTAAGAAGATTCGGGATTTCGGAGTCTAAAGGGAGGAGGCGGAACTGAGGGAAAATGAAAGCGAAGGACACTCCATTACTTACAATTATTGTACCTGCATATAATATTGTTCCGTATCTATCCAGGTGTATTCATTCCATTACGGCGCAGACCTATGAGCATTTGGAAATTCTTCTGGTGGATGACGGCTCCACCGATGGAACCGGGGAACTGTGTGATAAGCTTGCAGAAGAGGATTCCCGTATCAAGGTGTTCCACAAGGAAAACGGCGGTTCTTCGTCTGCCAGGAATCTGGCGCTGAAGCATGCTTCCGGGCAGTATGTGGGGTTTGTGGACAGTGATGACTATATTGACAGTCATATGTATGAGCGGCTTCTGGAAGGAATCAGAAAGTTCAAGGTATCTGCGGCGCAGACAGGCAGGGATGAGATAGACCAGGAAGGATGCCGTCTTCCCGATATCTGCGAACCGCCGGAGGAACCGGTGCTGGTGGAGAGTGGAGATTTCCTGAGGGAACTTTTGCTTCATCGGGGGGACTGCTCTTTTTGTACGAAATTGGTGCGCAGGGATTTGTTCCCGGAGGAAGGGTTTCCGATGGGGAAATTGAACGAGGATTTTCATCTGCTGGTACGGATGCTGGGCCGGATAGAGAAGCTGGTGTCTCTGCCGGAACAGGCATATCATGTGTTTTACCGGGTGGGGAGTAATTCGCGCAAGGAAGAAAAGACAGCTTTTTCACGGGTATTCGGGGATAGTGTGGAAAATGCGGATATGGTGATGGAGATTGTGAAGGGGCAGTATCCGGCATTGGAAGAAACCGCATTTCGATTCGGCATATTTCAAAGGCTGGAATATCTGCTGCATATTCCCATACAGCAGATGAGAGCTGACAACAAAATGTATTGTGATATTGTAAGGTATATGCGTAAGAATTGGCTGCGTTCCATGGGCAATCAGGTTCTTACGGGAAAAAACAAAGTATACCATACTTTGTTTGCGATTGCGCCTAAGACATTACGGCGGCTGCACGCAGCATGGCGGTTTCGGGCGGATGGGTGATAAGATAAGTAAGAGAGATGAACCGGGCCTGTGACTGCAGAGCAGTTTTGGCGTGCGGCGGTTTCGGGCGGATGAATGAAGCAGGTGGCAATAGTTCAGAAGTAGTAGTTTACAGAGGGAGGTTGCAGATGAAGAAGTGGAATGATGTCAAGGAGGGGATTTTACAGATACCAGCCAGCCGGATTGCATTGCTGGTGATAGCGGATCTGCTGTCCATTCTTCTGGCTTCCGTACTCAGTTTGTATGTGAGGCATGATTTTAAATTCATGGATATCCGCCGGTCATTTTGGGTCGGAATTGTACAGTGTTATTTCCCAAACGTGATTATTACGTTGATTGTGTTCAGTGCATTCCGGCTTTATAATAGCGTCTGGCGTTATGCTTCCGATACAGAACTGCTCAATAATGTGATGGCGGTATTTACCTGTGCTATTCTGCAGCCTGTGATATGTCTGCTGCTGAAGGTGAAGCTGCCAACCAGTCATCCTTTTTTCTATGGCATGTTCCTGTTAATCTTCACGGCGGGGATTCGCTTCAGTTATCGCATTGTGCGTCTGCTTCAGAACCGAAGGCTCAACCGGAGGAAGCTGCGGACACGGATTAACTGTATGATCGTAGGGGCAGGAGCGGCCGGGAATGCGATTATGAAAGAGATAGAAAGCAGCGATTATCTGAATATGTATGTATCCTGTGTGATTGATGATCATACCGGCTGTCATGGCAAGTATCTGCGGGGGGTTCCCATTGTGGGCGGCAGGGAGTGTATTGCGGACTGTGTTTTGAAGTATGATATTGATGAGATTATCATTGCAATTCCTTCTGCCAACCGGACCACATTGCGGCCTATTTTGGATATCTGTAAGGAAACCGGCGCTAAGATGCGGATACTGCCGGGAATGTACCAGCTGATTAACGGTGATGTGGATGTCTCTCAGTTAAGGGAGGTGCAGATTGAAGATTTGCTGGGAAGAGATCCCATAGAGGTCAATGTGGAGGAAATTATGGATTATGTGTGTGACAAGGTGGTGCTTGTGACAGGCGGAGGGGGGTCCATCGGCAGCGAGCTTTGCAGACAGATAGCGCAGCATAATCCAAAACTGCTTATCATTTTCGACATCTATGAAAACAGTACGTATGAGATACAGCAGGAATTGAAAATGAAGTATCCAAAGCTGCATTTGGAAGTGCTGATTGGTTCTGTCCGCAATACTGCAAGGGTTGAGGATATTTTCAGGCATTATCAGCCTGATATTGTATATCATGCGGCGGCGCATAAGCATGTGCCCCTGATGGAGGACAGTCCCAGAGAGGCGATTAAGAATAATGTCTTTGGCACCTTGAAGGTTGCAAAAGCAGCAGACAGATATGGCACAAAACGGTTCGTCATGATTTCCACGGATAAGGCGGTGAATCCCACAAATGTGATGGGTGCAAGCAAGCGTATCTGTGAGATGATTATTCAGAATCTGAACCTGAAGTCCCGGACGGAGTTCGTGGCGGTGCGGTTTGGCAATGTGCTGGGGAGTAACGGCAGTGTAATTCCGCTGTTTAAGAAGCAGATAGAACAGGGGGGGCCTGTGACGGTTACCAGCCCGGACATTGTCAGGTATTTTATGACCATACCGGAGGCGGTCTCTCTGGTACTTCAGGCCGGTGCGTATGCGAAGGGTGGAGAGATTTTTGTACTGGATATGGGGGAACCCATGAATATTGTGGAATTGGCAAAGAATCTGATTAAGCTTTCCGGCCTGAAGGTGGACGAGGACATTAAAATTGAGTTTATTGGTCTCAGGCCCGGAGAGAAGATGTATGAAGAGCTGCTGATGAATGAGGAAGGACTGCAGGAGACGGCAAATAAGATGATTTATATCGGGAAGCCGATTGTGTTTGATTCGGAGGTATTTGAGCGGCAGCTGGAGAGATTGTATGAGCTGACGCTGGAAGAGCAGGGGGATATCAGGGAAATGATAAAAGAAATTGTGCCCACCTACCAGTGTGAAAAGCAATTCTAAGTCAGCAGAGTACGCTGTCTAAGAATTGCTACGCTTCCAAAATGCGGAAGCTATTCACACGGAAGAATGCCTTAAGTGCACAGGCATTCTTCCCGCAAGTGAGCGGTGAAAAGCAATTCTAAGTCAGCAGAGTACGCTGTCTAAGAATTGCTACGCTTCCAAAATGCGGAAGCTATTCACACGGAAGAATGCCTTAAGTGCACAGGCATTCTGGGTGGTTTGCATAGGAAGGATAGGGAGAATGTATCAGAAGGTAAAGCGGGGAATTGATTTTTTGATGGCATTGGTGGGATTGGTGGTCTTGTCCCCTGTATTTTTGGTATTGGTTGTGTGGATTAAGACGGATTCCAAAGGGCCTGTATTGTTCCGGCAGAAGAGGGTGGGAATTCATAAGACGCATTTTAATATTCTGAAATTCCGTACCATGCGGATTGACACGCCTAAGGATATGCCGACGCATCTGTTGAAGAATCCGGAACAGTATATCACAACAGCGGGCAGGTTCCTGCGCAGAACCAGTCTGGACGAGCTGCCGCAGATTTTCAATATCCTGAAGGGGGATATGGCTGTGGTGGGGCCCAGGCCGGCATTGTGGAATCAGTATGACCTGATTGCGGAAAGAGAGAAATATGGCGCCAATGATGTGCGTCCCGGCTTGACGGGCTGGGCGCAGATTAACGGGCGGGACGAGCTGGAAATCCCTGTGAAGGCAAAATTTGACGGGGAGTATGTGGCAGCGCTGCTGCATGGAAAAGGTTTCTTCATGGACTGCAGGTGCTTTTTCGGTACTTTCCTGCATGTGTTCCGGGGAGATGGCGTGGTTGAGGGCGGCACCGGAAGTGTGGGGAAAACGAAGAGTAAGGATAAGTAATTTCGGGGGTATTTTATGGAAAAAGCTCAATGGTGGAGACAGTTAAAGCCTTTCCGCCTGGCGCCGAACTGGAAAATCATGTGGAATAAATTGCGGGATGTGGAACCGGAGGATGCAAGGCAGGACGATGAAGCATGGCTGTTTACTTTTGTAGAAGACATGATGTATATGGTGGCGGAATCCACGTCTAAGGAGAATAAGAAAACAGTGACACATACCCTTGGTATTGATCTGGGGTGGTATCCTGAGGGGGACAGAGAAGGGTGTTATCATCTTGCGGCAGTGTTGGACAATCATTGGGAAGAGCCGATTCTTGAGATGAAAACGCGGTGTACACAAGAAGTGGTTGATACGATAGAGTTATGGTTGTTTGAAACATTTGCAAATTGGGAAAACAGATTGCTGGTGAACGGTAAGAAATAAATCCGAAGGAAGCAATTACAAAGGGCAGATGGAGCCGTTACAATTGGCAGAGGATAGCTTGAAAAGGCGGAAATCGCAGTAAAATATGGTAAAAAGGACAATGCGGCCGGAATATGAAACGTATCTTGATTGCAGGAAAAAACAGTTATATCGGAACAGCTTTTATACAATATGCAGAAGAACATTATCCGGAAGAATTTCAGGCGGAAGCGTTCAGTCTGCGCGACATCAGCTGGCAAGAGAGGGATTTTGCCGGATATGATGCAGTATTTCATGTGGCGGGAATCGCCCATGCAGATACAGGACATGCCACAGAGGAAGAAAAGAGAGAATATTACAGGGTCAACAGGGATTTGGTTCTGGAAACGGCCCGGAAAGCCAGGGAGGCAGGGGTGGGGCAGTTTGTGTTCATGAGTTCCATGATTATCTATGGAAAGACAGAGCATGTGACGGAAGATACGATTCCTGAACCGGAGAACTTCTACGGCGACAGCAAATGGCAGGCGGACAAGGGTGTGCGGGAACTTGCGGATGGAAAGTTCCAGGTGGCAGTGCTGCGGGCGCCTATGATATATGGAAAAGGAAGCAAGGGCAATTATCCTGTGCTGGCCAAAATGGCTAAGAGGCTTCCGGTATTTCCCAGGGTGGAGAATCAGCGTTCCATGCTGTACATTGAGAACCTCTGTGAACTGCTGTGCTGCATTATCAGGGAAGGGCATGGGGGAATTTTCTTTCCGCAGAATGAGACGGCCATTGGCACAAGCCAGCTGGTGGAGATGATTGCCAGAACCTGCGGACACAGAATATGGATAACGCCGCTGTTAGCACCCTTGGCGGCGATAGGGAAGCGTCTGCCAGGAAAGGTGGGGGCGCTCTGCAGGAAGGCATTTGGATGCAGCTGTTACGAATTGGATATGAGCAGAGCGGAGTGGAATTACCGGATCGTGGACTGGCAGGAATCTGTGAGAAGGACGGAAAGCAGCGAGTGAGAAGATGAAAAAAACAGAAGAGCAGGGAGACAGGATTGAAACCTTTGGTGTCGATTACAACAGTAACTTATAATAGTGAAGCAACATTGGCAAGAACCATAGAATCGGTTTTGCACCAGACCTATGATAATATAGAGTATCTTATTGTGGATGGGCGCTCGGAAGACGGAACCCTGGAGGCGGCAGAGCGGTATCGGGAGCAGTTCCGGCAGAGGGGATATGCCTATGTTATCGTGTCGGAGCCGGACAGGGGGATGTATGATGCCATGAATAAGGGAATCCGTCTGTCCCATGGGGAGATTATCGGCAATATTAACTCTGACGACTGGTATGAACCCTGTGCCGTGGAAAAAGCGGCAGCGTTTATGGAAGAGACGGGCTGCGACTATATGTATGCTGACTTGAAGATGATCAGGCCGGATGGGACAAGCTTTGTAAAGCATGCCAGGCAGCAGAAGATTGCCACATCAAGGGGCTGGAATCATCCCACCCAATTTGCCAGAAGGGAAATCTGCAGCAGATTTCCTTATAAGCTGGAAAGCCTGCACGATGATTTTGATCTGTTTCTGAAGGTCAGGAAATCCGGCTGCAGGATTGGGGTGCTGAATGAAGTGCTTGCGGACTTTACCATGGAGGGAATCAGCCATAAGAGGAATCTACGGGCTGCAGTTGACAGAGGAAAGCGCAGATATCGTATTTACCGGAATAACGGATACAGCAGATGGTATGTGCTGGAGTGTATTCTGATAGAAACGGCAAAAATGATATTGGGATAATGAGTACGGAACCGGAATAAGGACATGGAATAAGGAGATGGAATGAAGATAGGAATTGACTTGTTATGGGTCCGTCCTGGAAAATGCGGCGGAACGGAAACTTTTATTCGCCATTTGATGAATGGATTGGCGGAGTATGATACCGTAAACGAATATCTTCTGTTTGTGTCAAGGGATAATGCGGAAAGCTTCTCCGGGTACGGGGAAAATGCCAGGATGCACCTTTTTGTATGTTCCGCTGTCAGTGCAGACCGGGCCGGGAGGATTCTGTGGGAAAATCTGCACCTGGACAGGACAGCAAGATCGCAGAAGGTTGACCTGATGTTTATTCCCGTGTACAGCAAGCCCTTTACCTGCGGAAAGAAGAAAGGGAAGATTCCCTATGTCAGTGTGATTCATGATATACAGGCATTGCATTATCCACAGTATTTTTCCCGGATAAAGTATTGGTTTTTGAAATTTATGTGGCGGCATACTTGTGTGTCTTCTGACAGGGTTATCACTATATCAGAATACTGCCGGAGAGATCTGATTGCCCATTATGCCATGGTGGAAGGCAAGAGCAGAGTGATATGTGTTCCGGTGGAGACTTCGCCATCGGAGATGCCGCCTTCTGTCATAGAAGAAAAGTATCATATAAAAAAGGACAATTATTTCTACTGTGTCAGTTCCATGCTGCCGCACAAAAATCTGGACACGCTGTTGAAGGTGATGGCGGCCAGAAAGCAGCAGGGCAGTGATATTCCTTTGGTTTTAAGCGGAGTGGGCGGGCAGAGGGAAGCGTTTGCTGCTGCTGTGTCCGAATTGGAAATCAGTGATTTGGTCATAGATACAGGATATGTCTCCAACAGGGAACGGGACTGTCTGTATGAAAACTGCCGGTTGTTTTTGTTTCCCAGCGTGTTTGAAGGCTTTGGGGCGCCTCCCATAGAAGCCATGCGCAGAGGAAAGAGAGTGGTAATGACCAGGAAGAGCTGTCTGGAAGAAATCACCCAGGGGAAAGCCGTTTATGTGGAACAGCCCTATGATGTGGAGGAATGGAATTGTAAAATACAGGCGGCAATGGAACTTTCCGAGAAAAGATATGATTTCCCTGAATATGAGCTTGCGTGGGCAGTGAAGCAGTATCTGGAGGTTTTTGAAGATGCATATTCTATTAATTAACAGCAACGGGATAGAAGATGCCGCGTTCGGCGGTGCAAAGGGAAACAGGCGGATTTATGAATTGCTGAAGTCACAGGGGGAAGTGGATGTACTTTCCATTCAAAAGAAGTCTGATATAGCCAGTCTGCGTTCTCTGCTGCAGGGATATTTTCCGCCGGCAGGAAGAGGCGACTTGATTCAGATAGGGAAAATGCTGACGGCGAAGCAGTATGATCTTGTATTTTTTGACGGCTCTTATTTCGGGAAATTGATGCAGTACGTGAGAAGCCGTGGGGTGAAAACGATTTGCTTTTACAATAATTGCGAATATGATTATATTGAAGTGCGGTTTGGGGCCGGTGCTTCTTTAAAAAAGAGTATATATAAAAAAACAGTGGCCAGAGAGGAAAGAGCAGCGGCACGGTCTGCTGACGTAAATGTGGCTTTAAATGTGAGGGACGGGGAAAGAATCCGGGAACTATATGGTGTGCCCATGCCGGAAATCCTGCCCCTGTCCCTGGTGGATGTCTATGAACACAGGGTGCCCCAAAAGGGGGAGAAGAAGTGTCTGCTGTTCGGCCCTCTCGCGCAGGCAAATGAAGAGGCTTACGGCTGGTTTGCGGAAAATGTGTCCCCGTATCTGCACTGCTGTACCAAGGTTGCCGGAAAGGGATTTGAAGTTCATCAGAGGGACTGGAGCAGCGATAAGGTGGAAGTCCTGGGATATGTGGATGATATTGCGCAGTTGTACGCGGATGCGGCATGTGTGGCAATTCCTCTGCTGTCAGGGGGCGGCATGAAGATTAAGACGGCGGAGGCGCTGATGTTCGGCAAGCATATTTTCGGTACGGATGAAGCTTTTGTGGGATATGAACTGGAATATGAAAAAGTCGGGGGAAAGTGTAATACTGCACAGGAATTTATAGAGAAAATCAATGCCTTTCTGGAACAGGATACAGGAGGATTTTATGCTTATTCCAGACAGATTTATGAGGAAAAATACAGCCAGCAGGCGGTTGAAGGAATTCTGGCATCTATTACTGCGAAAGTCCTGTAACCTGCCTTGTGGAAACCGCGCAGTCAAAATGGGCTCCCTTGCTCATTAATGCCATATTCCATGGCATGCAGGACAGCTGTGCGCCAAACCGCATGTCCTTGCGGTTTGTGTGCATCCCAGCATACCAGGTGCAGACACACGGTAAACCTCCAGGCAATTCCCGTTATTGCCTTACTTTCATGCATGGTGGTACAGCAGGGATGCATGGAGGTTTACTGTGAGTGTTCAGGAAGTACAGGAGCGGATTGTGGAGTGACGGGAAATGTAGGAGCAGATTGTGGAGTGAAGTGTAGTCAGAAGTGAATGTCGGAGCGATAGGCAGGGTGTGGAGCGGATGTTGGAATGATGTGTAGTGTAGTATAGGGCGAGTGTCGGAGTGATAGGTAGTTTAAAGCGGATGCCGGAAAGATAAGCAGTTCGGAGAGAACGTTGGGAAGAAGGGAAGTATAGAGTGAATGCCGGGAAGAAGGGAAGTATAGAGTGAATGCCGGGAAGAAGGGAAGTATAGAGCGGATGCCGGGAAGAAGGGAAGTTCGGAGAGAACGTTGGGAGTGAAGGGCAGCATAGAGTGAATGTCGGGATGATAGGCAATATGGAGCGGATGCCGGGACGGCGAGTGGAACAGAACAGGCAGGAAAATGAGGAGATTATGGGAGCATTTGAGAAAGCAGAAGAAAAAGTAATTGCAGTTACGGTGACGTTCAACCGTGTATCCACACTTCAAAAGACCATACACGCACTGGAAAGCCAAACGGCTCCGGTCTGGAAAATTGTCATTGTGGATAATTCCAGCAATGAGGAAAACAGGCAGCAGCTTCTTGCCCTGACAAAGGGAAAAGAATATATTGATATTCTGTGGATGGAAGATAATCTGGGAGGCGCGGGAGGTTTTGAGAAAGGAATGCGCTATGCCAGGGAGAATTACAGCCCTGACTGGTACTGGATTATGGATGACGATGCTTACCCCCGACGTGATACTCTGGAGAAGTTATTGGTGCATAAGGGGCTTGCACAGCTTGGCTGTCTGGCACCGTTGATATGGGGTGTTGACTGGCAGGAATACCAGCTTTACCACCATAAGGAAATCCGAAGATTTCATACCGTTGACAGGGCCAGATTTTCACGTGTGGAAGAAATGGGGGCGGTGGAAGAAATTGACGCTGATGCATTTGTGGGAACACTGTTTCCCGGACAGGTGGTGGAGGAAATCGGCTTCCCGGACGGCGGATTGTTTATTTACGGGGATGATACGGAATACACTACGAGGATTCATCAAAAGTACAGGATTTATCTGATAAAGGATGCGGTTATTGATCACAATGACCCGCCCAGGGTCAATGCGGTATTCGGACCCCAGACTTACTGGAAGCTGTATTATACGATCCGTAATCATTTTCTGATTGCCAAAAAGTATAATTCCGGCATGGGAAAGGCAGCTGCCGTATTCCTGTTGTCAGGGCATTCTCTTTGGCAGATTGCATACAGCCTTGTGCGGAAAGGATTGGGGAAATACCGCTTCCTCCGCATCCGCTATGTCATTCAGGGAACCGTTGACGGCATGATGGGAAGAAAGGGTAAGACCGTAAACCCTGCAGGAAGCACCCATCTGCCGGAATGAGGTAAATGCAATGCGCAGACTCATCTGCCGCTCCCTCCAATTCTTATGCCTGGCTTCCGAAGAAATATTCTTCCAGCATCATGCACCAGCAATGGTAAACCGGCAGATGAAGCTCCTGAACCAGGTAGGTCTCCGTTTCCGGTACCTTCACCGTAACATCCGCAAGTTCTGCCAGCGCTCCGCCGGACTGTCCCGTAAGCCCTATGACCTTAAGCTTTAATGCTTTTGCCGCCACTGCCGCATACAGGATATTCTGGCTGCTGCCGGAGGTGGAGATGCCCAGGAACACATCGCCTTCCCTTCCGAATCCCAGAAGCTGCTGGGCAAATACACCCAAGCCGTCCACATCATTGATATAAGCAGTGGTCATGGCTTCGTGCGCCACAAGGGGTATGGCCATAAGCGGCCGTTCCAGGTTGCGGGCGAGCTGTTCACCCATGACAGGATCAATGCTTTTGAGGGTGTGGGCAAGTCCGCTGTCGATGGGTCTCGGCTTCCGGAACCGTTTCATCAATTCTCCGGCAATATGTTCACAATCCGCCGCAGAACCGCCGTTTCCGGCAATCAGCATTTTGCCGTCATGACGGTAACATTCTTTCATGATGCCGTAGGCTGCATCAATATCTTCTGCGCACGAGGCCAGCGCCGGATACCTTGTGGTTAAATCATTTATATATTGTTTCATTTCGGTCAGCCTTTCATAATGGAATCGGTGAATTCTTTCAGGGATGCAAAGGTAACTGATTGTCCGTAAGCCTGTTCCGGTGATCCCAGATATGCGGTTCTGCATCCTGCGGCATTCCCTGCCAGGATATCCCGTTCACTGTCCCCCACCATCCAGGATTGGGACAAATCTATGTTATAATTCCGGGCAGCCTGAAGCAGCATTCCCGGTTTGGGCTTGCGGCAGTCACAATCTATCTTGAGAGACTTCACTTCCCCGGCGTATCCCTTGTCAGGATGATGGGGGCAGTAATAGATGGCATCAACATAAGCCCCTTCGTTTCCAAGCAATGTCTCCATTTTGTTATGAATTTCCTGCAGCTGTTCCACGCTTGCCTCTCCTCTGGCTATGACAGGCTGGTTCGTCACAACAATGGCAAGATAGCCGGACTGGTTGATTGCCCTGATGGCGTCTGCAGCATGGGGCAGCAGTACAAATTCTTCCGGTCTGCGGACAAATCCCATGTTTTGATTGATTGTACCGTCCCTGTCCAGGAAAATGGCTTTTTGCGCTTTCTGCAGGTTTCTGGCCTGAACCCGTCCCGTCTTCAGGTCCGCTTCCACCATGGCGAGGCGCTCCGGGGTACCCATGTCCTTCACATATTCCGGGCTGCTGTAGGCATAGAGCTCCTTTGATGAAATCAGAGGTTTCAGGATATCCCTGTCCAGATCCAGTTTCTTCGGCTCGCGGAACAGGTTGTTTTGCTGCCGGAAAATTCCGGGAGAAAGGATATGGATTCCTGCGTTTACCTGGTTCCTGTACCACAGCCGGGGGTCTTCCTTGTGCAGCCAGTCTGTGACACGGTCATTGGAATCGGTGACAATGATGCCGCTGTCGTAAGGGTGGTCATTGGGATGGGTGAGCAGGGTTGCCAGACCTCCATGCTGCCGGTGCCAGTTGTATAATCTCCGGATATCAATATCAAATATAATATCGCCGTTTAGTAGTAAAATATCTTCTTCCGTTTCTTCCTTCAGATAATATAGGGCGCCTGCGGTGCCGAGGGGAGAATCTTCCTCAATATAACGGATACGCATGCCCCATTTATTTCCATTGCCAAAGTAAGTCATAATGCTGTCTTTTAAGTGGCCAACAACGATAATAACATCCTGGTATCCCTGGGATTTCAGACATTCCAGCTCGTAGGCAAGAACCGGTTTCCCTGAGAGGGGAATCATGGGCTTGGGGATTTCAGGATGTAGGGGAGCAATCCTTGTGCCTTTTCCTCCGGCCATAATCACTGCTTTCATACTGCCTCCTGTTTACTCTGCGAAATTCCGTTTCCGTCCTGTCTGCGGTTTTGCGGTTTATGACAGTCCGGACAGGTCATTGACTTGCTGCAGGCAGTTACCTGTGTCATTCATCTGTTGCAGTGCTGCCATCATCAGAACCGCAGAAATGTTTCTAATCTTTCATCTCGTAAGTTTCCGGTGTATAATGAATCACCCGTGTGCCGTTATTTTCAAACAGAAACGGAATGTATAACAGTTCTTTCATTGCTTCCATTACATTTTCATGATATTCCGGTTCTGCATAAAACAATAGAAAACCGCCGCCGCCGGCCCCCAGGAGTTTTCCGCCCAACGCGCCGGCCGCCAGCCCTTTTGCATATAATTCGTCAATCTTGGCGGTAGAGATATCTTTCCCGGTTTGTCTCTTCAATGTCCAGGTGTAATCAAGAAGCCTGCCGAATTCGGCCAGATTCTGCTCCGTATCGGTCAGAACCTTTTCCGCTTCGTCTACCAGGGATTGCATTTCTCTTAAATGCAGCATGGTATCTTCAGCGGTCCATTGATTCCTGGATTGGATATCTGCTGAAAATCTTGTAAATCCCGTGAAGAAAAGCAGCAGTCTCTCGTTCAGGGCGTTTTTCCTTTTGGGAGAGATGATGACCGGATTCACTTCATACCCTTCCGGGGAGAAAATGATTTTATTGAATCCGCCATAGGCAGCCGCAATCTGATCCTGCCATCCGCCCGCTTCCGCGCAAAGGGTGCGTTCCAGATAAATGGCGTTATCTGCCAGTTTTCGCTTGTCGGCGTATTTTCCTTTCAAGGCATAAAACGCATTCAGCATACCAACTGCGAAGGAACTGCTGGTGCCGAGGCCGGATCTGGCAGGCAGGTCTGCCTCATAGGTCAGGCGCAGATCCCGCATATCCATCATTTTCATGGCATTGCGTATTGCCGGGTGCTGTATATCGTCAATGCTGCATACGCGTTCCGTTCTGGAATAAGACAGTTCCGTCCGGTATTCAAAAAAGGGGGGCAGATGCCGCACATTGACATAACAATATTTGTCAAAAGTAGTAGACAGTACGGCGCCGCCGTATTCCCTGAAATAATGTTCCATGTCTGTTCCGCCGCCGAAAAAGGACATGCGGAAGGGAGTTTTGGTAATAATCATGCTGCTTGACCTCCATCTTCTTCAGATTTTAGCATATATTGGGGATAGCGTCAATTCAGCAGCTCTTTATGTTGATAGAAAATAAAAACTTCTTCGCTGCTTTTGCGGTAAGTGCAGACCATAATTAAAAGTTTCTTTGGAGCGCGATTATGGCTTCACGGCAGGGCTGTCTGAATGGTGTTACTGTTCACTTCGTTCTCAGTAACAAGCCTTCTACGAAGGCTTTAGGCACAGAAATCGCAAGTGAGCTTGCTCACTTTGAGCGGCAATTTCGCGCACAGCTGTCAAAGCTGTCATTCTGACAGATTGGGATTTTCATGCAAAATACGCATGAAAACGCCTCGTGGTAATGACAAGTGAACAGTAACTGAATTGTTACAAATTTCGAATAAAAACGCAAATGACTATTGACAAGAGGGAACAATTGCATATATTATATTAGTAGTGCTAATCAAAGCTGTTATAGAGGTAAGGAACATGGTATTGAAGTTCCAGATTAAATTTTTGATGGCTGGATAGCGGAAGGTTGCTTGTCTTAGTGGACAGGTGATTTTTATTTTGGGAAATTGTAAATCCTGCGGTTTGGCAAATTTTGTCTATTTTTTGCCTGTAAGCGGTAGGGGCGGAGATTTAACACTAAGTTTCGAACGAATATATCTCTGAGAAGAGGGGATACTAATGGCGGCGAAGTCTTTTTAAAATGTGAGAAAAGGGGAAATATTGCAATGGTTAAAGAAAAGTTTTCTATAATAGGCAGTTTTCGGAATGACAGGATCGATGGAGAAGATCAAAAGCTGGTTCCAAAGCATGCGGATGTTCCGATTACATCCTACTTGGATGCTTGCGAGTTGATTATAGATAGATCGGAAAACGTAGAAGGGAAAGACCTTCCAAGTATAAAGACGATGTTTGCGGAGTTGGCACCGCAGGATTAGAAAAGGAATAGGTTTCTTTTGGAAAAGGAGAAAAGTGATACAAGTGAAAATCAAACAGTTTGAGATCGGAAAAGAAAGCATGAAGAGTATACTTGTCAAGATATATCCTATGTAATAGGAGGAGATAGGAATGGAGCAAAAAAAGGGGAAAAATATTTGTCGTCCAATTACGTTCATCAATGACTATATGCCGATAAAGGAGAGAAGCAAAGAAAAAATTGAATTTTGTGCCTTTGGAATTGTAGATGGGATAAGGGTGGGCGATGCCTTGGTCTTTGATGAGGCAAAGAGTAGTATAACCGACCAAATATGGGAAGACCAGAAGATATTTAAGAGAAGTTTGGAGGGGAAGTATAACGCACAAAGGATTTATATTGTGCGATGGGAGGAAGAAGAAGTTGAACGCGCTTTCTGGGAAGGAAATTCGCTGCCCTTCTTCTTTTTTTGTCGTGTTCAATGCGCTGGGGATAAACTCTCTTTCATGCAGTATAGAAGCGAATGGGAGATGAATACAACTGCATCTTGCCAGAGCGGCGAAGTGGCAATAAAGACATATTTGACTTATGATAACACAGATTTGTTCATAGTGGTAAGGTCATCAAAGTATAAAGAAGGCGCGGAGGTGATCAATCGACTGCATCGGGAAGGAGGGTTTGCCGTAGAAGAGGGCTGCAAATGTACTTTAAAGAATAGTTTTACGGTCATGGCAGTGCGGTACGCCTGGATAGATAAGGTGACAACATCGGAAATAGAGAAATGGAATCAGGATGTTATTGAAAATGTATATATCAGGTTGATTGAGCGAGAAGGCGGGGATATTGGGAAGATTGAGAAGGTAATTAAAGAGAAGATACCCAATTGCAGGAGACGAGCCGTATTGGGAACCGATGATGAGATGATTGTACTCTCCGATGTGAAGTGGGGAGATTTTCTTTCGTTATATAATGAGGAGAACGGCATTTTTGGAAATAGATTTGGCAGAGATTCCGTTTACAATCAGAATGCGGCAGGGGTAATCACACAATTATCTGTTCCGCTTTATAATGAGGAAAAAAATAATCATGTCGTCCCAGAGGGTAATGATCATTTTGAAAGCAAGATAAAAGGTTTGGAAGATAAACTGAATAAGATTAATGAGAGGTTTCACAATATTAATGAACTAAACATTATTGTGAATGCCCTGCCCAAATACTCAGGGGAGATGTTTAATGATTACGTTTTTTTCCCTTTGTTAAAAGTATTGGATACATTGTTTGACTTGATGCTCCGGCGGACGGAGCTCTGCTCCGGAAGGCTTCACAAAGCGCCTTTTTATGATTTTTTGACAGGCTTTTGTTTTTATACGCAGCATACGATGCTGACGGATAGGCATACGGCGCAGATAATGGGGTTTAATGTAAAGATTTATGATATTCCAGTAAAATTGAACGCGTTGTATAATGCGTTGTTGTATAGGTTGGTTGACATTTTAAAAAAACAGAATAATGAGAATAATCAGAACGAGAACGAAATTGATTATGATTTTATTGCTCTGCCTGGGGTGGCTGATTTTGTAAATGTAGTGGAGTTGTATAAAGATGCATCGTACCAGAAGAGGCTAATGAAGGTTGAAATACCGGAAAGCAGCTTTTATGATGTGCGTAATATGATGACGATATTGTCCCATGAAGCGGCGCATTATGTAGGGAGGGGGATGCGCAACAGGAATGCCCGGACAGATGCGGTGATATTGAGTTATGTACATGTTTATGTGGAGTATATTGAGAGAACTCGATTATTAACTGGGTATAAAGGAGAACTGTGGGAGGAAAACAAAGCAAGGCTGGTAAATATGATCTATAGAGCCATTTACAGGAAACTCCAGGAAAAAAAGCAGGAATTGGGGGAAAATTATAAGGATGATATAGATTATTTTATGAAATTGCTTCCCCAAATTTATAATGTAATGGCAGAAATCATTGGCAGCGATTTGAGTACGGTTTTTGCACCAATTATATGGGAAGAGAAGGAAGAAGTTAAAAAGCAGGAAATTCTGAATAAAATCCAAGAAGCATCTTGGAAGTTTTTGGTAAGGCCAAGTGGCTGTGAAGTCACGGAAGTATCTTCAATGGGGGTTCTGGATGCATTAATGTACCTGTATGAGGAAGGCTTTGCAGATTTAATGTCAATTTTGATTCTGCAGATGGGTGTGGAGGAATATATCGCTGGAATTGTCAAGAATGCGGAATGTCAGGGCATGGATGTTATGCTCCTGAAAGAAACTGAGGTCAGCCTTAGAATATCAGCAGTATTAGGGTGCATTCTTGGATTTGACACATCGGCTGATGATAATTCGAAAAGGAAACTATTGTTTGACAGCCGAATGCGGAATGAATGGAGACGGGAACTGGAAGAAGCGGGAGAGGTGAAGTATGATGACATGGCTCCTTGGCAGAAAATGGCACAGAAGGCTCTTTGGTTATGGGCCAGGAAGAGGCATCCAGAGTATCAGGACAAGGAGTATGAAGATAATATATATAGTGCGTTCATATATGATGATAGCGTGTTGAAATATGCCACAGGATATCTGAAATTATGTATGGAGAAATTTGTAGAAAATTGTATGGAGGAAGAGTTTAGGGAAAAAGCAGAAAAAATCAGGAATCTTTTTCAGCAGTTTATGAAAAAAGAAGGTCGTTCCGGAGAAGATCAAATAAGAATGGTAGTGCAGTTTATTGAAGACTATAGAAGGGATTTATTGCAGATGTGACATAAGAGGGGAATAACAATGGGAATTCAAGAGAAAAACAAAAGTTTTGAACAAACAGCAGTAAATGGGTTGAAGAAACTAAACGGATGTTTCCCTGCATTTTGTGAGGCTGTTCTAAAGGCAATTGTAGAGGGAACGAAATCTTTTCGGATTGAGGAAATATGCAAAAGCATGGAACTGTACGCAGTGGTTTGCTATAAAGACATAGAAGGGGATGAAAAAGCTTTTTTGCTTGGAGAAGGCGAGGGGATTGAGCTTGCTGCAGGTGAGCATTTTGAGCAGAGAATTTCAAAAAACGATCCGAGTATAAAGGTAGAAAAAGGAGAGGTTAAAGAAATTAAAAACACGGGTACGAGTTTTTCCGCTGGTTTTGTTTCAGAGGTCGGGGTTAGATGGATTGTAGATTATAAGGCTGGAGAAGGGGAACATGTACATAAAATAACAGCCAATGTCATTGTGAAAGCATTGGAAGAAAAGATAGGTAATTTAGCACTGATTCAGGATTGGGGAGATGTTTTCCAGAAATGTTTTTGTAAAAAGGAGTTTATGGCGCGGTATATTGAGGCAATGAGGCAGTGCTTTCAGGAAATTCCGGATGTGGATATTATTACGGGGGTTGCACTGCACAATTATGAACAGAGGGAAAGCTGCGGCATAGTTTACTTTTTGAAGGATGTTTCTCCGATAAAAGAGGAAATGGTGTGCTTTGCCCAAGAGTGTTTGCAAGGAGGCTTTCAAGAGCAAGAGAATGTGCAGGGCATCAGGAAACTTTTGGAAATATGCAGGAATGACAGTAGCAGTTTGATCGTTTCGTCTTCTGAAGAGGGGAATGGAAATATTATCGGGGTATTGTGCGAGAAGCGGGAATGGAAGGATATGCAGGTTGTTTCTGTTCAGTTCAGAGGCGCACAATGGAAATTGCGCTGTGGTGAAGAACTGATATTATTGTATCATAAAGGTTTTTATTATATAGATGATAAAGATGAGAAGCATTCATTGATGGTGAAATGTGAAAATGGTGGCGTGCCCTATGACATATTTGGCAGATTGTTTGAATTGCTGGAAGATAAAGCGCATCATGGCGCATTAGTAATTATTGCTGACGATGCAAAAGAGGAAGTGGACAGATTGTGTGTGAAATACGGCAGGGGTGTCAAGCTGGCTGATATTAAGACAGAGTATGGAATCGAGAAGGAAATTCGCCTGGGTTCAGGTGAGCAGAAAAATGATGATAAGCTCAAGGCCGTATTAGGCATGGCAAATTTGGATGGAGCTGTTTTCTTTGATTATAATGGAAACTGCCATGGATTTAGCATCATTTTGGATGGGGAAGCCAAGGTGATGGGAGAGAAGAAGAGGGGTTCCAGATATAATTCCTCAAAAAATTATATAGCGAACGCCCAAAATAGTGCACGTCGTTGTGCAGTGATTCGTTCGGAAGACAGAGAAAAGGGGATTGAGATTGTTTCTTATGACCAAGTAAGCGTGGTATAACATAAGGATTGTTATGATGTATCATATGGTGTTTAATGCTAAAAAATAGAAGGTCTCACAAGCGTTGATTTTGATGTGCTACCCGTCAAGTAGACAATCGAAAAAACAAAAAATTTTTCTGCCCGGTATTGTGCCGGGTATTTTTATGCTGCCTCATCCTGCAGCTTCTTTTTATAAAATTCCATTGGTGTCAAGACGCCTAGATTCCGCTGAACTCGTCTGTTCGTATAATAATCAATATAATCCTCAATCGCCCTTATCAGTTCCTCCCTTGTCTTATATTTTCTGCCATAATACATCTCCCGCTTCATGGTTCTTTATTGAGTATATCCCTGCGGAATATCTATAAACAAATCTTAAATAATTTATTCCTGCTTATTTAATGTCTGAATCTGGTTTCCCAAGTATTTTAAAGTATCTCCTGGTCAATCAAGCGGAGTGCGCAGATATTTTATTACGGTTGATGGTTTGAGAGATATGCATGACAAACAAAGGCATTTAGCCAATGGAAAAGGATCGTATGAAAGAATTATACAAAATTTAGAAGATATCAAGACTGTTGCAAAGACAAAAGATTTCATTGTGAATATACGCACAAATGTATCAAAGGAATTATTTATGCGTTTAGAAGAGTATACTGCAGATATGAGCAGCCGATTTGGAGATGACTCCCGGTTTTGTTTCTTTTTACGTCCGGTTTTTGATTGGGGAGGGGATAGTATTGATGGATTCAAGGATAACTTATTAGACGAAAAACAGGGTATTGTTGATATATTTCATAAACTTATAGATTCAAAATATGTTTTGAATTATGCTATGCATTTTAATGATTTGACACAATCAACTGTATGCTATGCTTCCAAGATAAATCATTTTGTTATTAATCCGGATGGAAGTATTAGTAAATGCACATGTACGGATACAGGCGGCAATAATCTGGTTGGCCGATTACTCACCACAGGCCGGATGGAATTGGACTATGGAAAGATTGGCATGTGGAGCACTCAATACATAGAGGATGCAGGCTGTGAAAAATGTTATCTAATGGGGTAGTGTTTAAAATCTTATTGTGTAGCGGACCAGGTTCTGGAACAAAAAGTATTCCAAGCAATTTGCAGAAAAAATTTTTTTATGATAGGCAGTATTTACTTCATACCGCTCCTTTAAATTATCTGCAAACTTTTCTTCCATCAGACCGTCTGCCCGATTGAAAAACGGTGTGGGGAAGACAACTCTTATCAAACTGTTATGCGGTATCTATGTGCCTGCTGCCGGAAATATTCTGCTGAATGGCATCGATATTCAGGCTTTTGACAGAAAGCAGTATGCGTCTCTGATTGCGGCAGTGTTTCAAGATTATGTATTATTTTCCTTTGATATCAAAGATAATATTATATTAAATAAAGAGGAAAATGAAGGCAGACTCCGGGAAGTGATAGAAAAGGCAGGATTAAAAGAGACGCTTGAAAAGCTTCCCTCTGGAATTGAGACACCCGTGGGCAAACAATTTTCCAGGCAGGGTGTGGAGTTTTCGGGCGGAGAAAAACAGAAAATTGCCATGGCAAGGGCCTGCTATAAGAACAGTCCGTTCATTATTATGGACGAACCCACGGCGGCTTTGGATCCGCTTGCTGAATTAAAACTGTATGCAGAGTTTAACGATATTATAGGAGAAAGAACGGCAATTTTTATTTCCCATCGCCTGGCTTCTGCAAAATTCTGTGACAGGATTATAGTGTTTGATGACAGCAGGGCAGTAGAAACGGGAGCGCATGAAAGGCTGATGGAGGTGAAGGGCAGATACTATGAAATGTTTCATTTACAGGCGGAATTGTATGCATAGTGTTATACTGTAGACCGTCAGGATTTACAGTGATGCTTCCGGGAAAGTACCTGGCTGGCGGTCTGCAGTCGGG
>CAJUAP010000014.1:54554-73755 GCA_910584435.1 uncultured Acetatifactor sp. | reverse complement strand
GAGGCTGTGGAATGAGAAAAATATTCAGCCTTATGCTTGTTTCCTTATTGGCATTTCCCATAACAGCGTGCGGGCAAAACAGGGCAGGGGAAACCGGGAATGCGCCCGGTGATACAGGCAGCGAACCGGAGGCAGGGGAGGAAACCATTGTAAAAGCAGTGTTTGATTTTGAAAGAAGGACAGTCATGTTAAACAACAGATATGAGATGCCGCTTAACGGCCTTGGAAAATGATGTAATCCCATTTATCCAGACAGCAAACGGCTATGTACTAATGCTAAATATGACGGAACAACCATGAAACAGACCATTATAAATAACTGCTCTGTAATATTATCTGCCACTGTTTTACTAAATACAAAATATCTATTCCGTTGATAAATTCCGGGGAGTTTCGACGGTTCTATCTTGACATCTGCCGCCCTGTATCCTAAAATAAACATAAATTCAGGAGGTACAAGACGCATGTTTACTCATAATCTACAAAAACAATTTTCCAAAGCACAGCAGGATTTCCTTGCCTTTGCCAGGAAGCCTGCGCATTTACAGGGAGAACCTGAACAGGAACGTGCATTTTTTCAGGCACCTGCTGTGAAGAACCTGATTGCATTCGGGGCGGAACACAATGAATTTCTGGAGCAGATTGCAGAGACTTTCTCCCACATCAGCGAAATGGACATCTACTATGGCTGCCTGACCGGGTATCTTATCGGGCTGTATGGTGAAAGCGAAATTACATCCGAGAATACCGATAACGCGTTAGGGGCATTTTTCCAGCAGGTTCTTGCACTTTGTGAGCAGTACATGGCACTGGTATGCCGGCGGATAGGCACCACTGTAGAACAACTGGAAGAAGACGAAGCTTTCACAGAAGCGTTTTATCAATTTTCACCGGATACTCTGTGGGAAGAAGCACCTGCACCTGTGAAAGCATGGATGGGTATCGGTATGCTTTCCATGGGGCTGATGTCACGCATTTCTAGCAGCCGTCCCCTGCGCGAACTGCTGCGCAGCGCAGACAGAATTGCAGAACGCTGCTATTATCTGGGTAACTATTGTGACACCATTGGATTCGTTCCCCACATTTTAAATATGGTGGAAGAAGAAACCGTTCTGCTCCTCTCCCCTGCTGCCAAAAACGGAGTGGAAGTATCCTTACGGCAAATTGACTCCAATAATCTCTTTTTCACGCTTCTGCAGTTTGCCCTGTACCATGAACACCTCCTGGAACCGCTGGGCGCACAGACTTTTACTTATCGTGAAGTAGTGGAACGAATTGCAAGACATGAACCGGTGCTGGAAGAAGAATGGCCTGAGCAGCTCTATGAAAGCGGTTGTTTTGGATATTATACCTATCCGGCCCTGCAGCCGGACGGCACTTACAATGAAATGGGAACCGTGTGGGGAGAAGGCACCTTATATGAAGTGCCAAAGCTTGATGGCAGATACGTAATCCTGTTGACTAAGCCGAACATACAGAGAAGCTGGGGCAATGCCTTTGTCTCCTCCACACATTCGCAGCTGCGTCCTGAGGTAAAACTGATACGCAGAATTTCCAGGGAAGAAACCGAGGAATGGCTGGAGAAAATATATGCAGCCGGAAATGAAGCATAACAGCCCGCCAAAAAGGCGAGCTGTTTTTGCTGTTCACTCATTGGTATTGCGGGGTATTTTCATGCGTATTTTGCATTTTCCGGAGAATCGGCTTTTGCGCAAGCCCAAACTGTAGTATTTTCCATAAGGAATCAACCGCGTCAGAACCATATGACTGCATATATGAGATATGCATATAAACTGCTCCCTGCCACAAAAGATCATATTCTTTTTCCGTAATCTGCGTTGTTCCATAATATCCTTTCAGAAAAGCCTGCGCTAAATCAAAGCGATAGGATAGCTTCATATCCTTTGTATGTTCCACAAACTGCATGATAAATGCCCATCCCAGATCCAGATAGCGACTTCCTGTTCCAGAATCATCCAAATCAATCAGCACTGCCTTTCCCTCTGTACTGATCATGGCATTATGCGGTCCAAGATCCGTATGTATCAAGCATCTGTCATACTTGCTGAAATCAGGAAGACTGTCAAGGAGTTCATCAAACGCTGCCTTAAAAGGCTTTTCCTCAAACCACCCATAAAAATGCTGTTTACTTTCATTCAATGCAGACGGATAGGAATACCCTTCCAAAGAATGCAGTGTTCTTGCCAGCTTACCCAGCATCAATTCATCCTCCGGCGTGTCCTGCATTGGACGTCCTTCAATAAATTCGGTCAGGTAGAACCAATAACCGCTTTTTTTCAAATAGTATTTTTGTCCACTGCCTTTAACCGGATAGATTCGGGACGCGATTCCTTTCTGGTTTCCTAAGAACTGATGCGCAGACACATTCCCACATATCGTTTGTTCTCCCCGTGATTCTTCATCTCCTGTATCCGGGATTCCCTTCAGAATATAATGTCCGTTTCCAGTGCTGATTTCTGCCACAATTCTCGGGGCATCAGGATGAGAAAGTTTTATAATCTCTGCATTTGCCAGTCCCCAGCATGTCACTATTTCATATAAATTTATGGTTTGGAAATCGTACATGTCTTGTCCTCCATTTCATGTCCGTTCATAACCGCCTGTATGAGATTAAAGCACTCATTGATTTCTCTGGTCTTTCTTCTTAAGCAAGGCGGAAGTATCCAGCACCTGCGCATCCTGTGCGGCGGCTTTTCTCCTGCTCTGTCTCTTTCCTTCGCTCCCGCTTTCTGCAGCCTTTTCTTTCTTTTTGGAGACTTTTTGTTCCTGCTGTTCCTGACTTTCCGCCTCTCCATTAAAAGAGTCCGGAATGCCCTCCTTCCCGGGAACGCCCTTTTCCTTTTTCCCGGGAACGCCCTTTTCCTCTTTCCTTATTAAGGCACGATACAATTTCATATCCTGGGGAAGAAAATGGAATCTGCGCAGGGCAATATCCATGACAAACCACAAAACAGCGAACAGGAGCAGCCATTGTGTCAGCTCATACCGCTCTCTTGTATCGTTTTTTATCTGCTTCCAGAAATTTTCCTCCGGTTCCAGCAGCCTGCCGTAACGCTCTACAAAACCGGTAAATGCCGCCTTGCCGACATCAAATTTATATTCATCCGAATACTGCACTGCCGCCGCAGTGGTCACGGCATTTGTAATGGAGCCGTCATCAACCCTTCTCACACTTAAATTATAAAGCCCTGTCATATCCGTATCCAGCCGGGCTTCATAATATCCCGGCGCCGTTGCCTGCAGCGGCACTGTCTGCGTACTGCCTTCCGGGTCCGTGTAAACCGCCTCCACTTTGGTCTGTTCCCCATAATCCAGTGCCCGGTAAACCACATTGGTATACCCTCCGGCTGTCATTACCTCCACGGAATCTTCGCCGATTGCAGCATTGCCTGCACTGTAATCAATGACATGCTTCCAAAGCTGCACATAATCATCCATTCCTGCATAACCTGCAGTCCATTGATTGGTCACATCCGTATTCCATGCCACCGTATGCCCCAGGCCATACTGCATTACTGTAAGAATCGGATCGTCCTTTTCCGAAGCAATCAGCACATTGGAAGCATTCTTAGGCGTAGCGCTGACATAGCCATAGATACTGGGCCAGCCATTTTCAAACAGTCCCCTTGTAATCTCGTGTCCGGTGTTCACCGCCAGCCCGAACACACCATTCTGAAGGTACGTATCCCCGCTTAAGAATACCTCCTGGGCAAATATTTTCGGAATATCCACAGCCGTATCGGAATAATAGTAACGGCCTCCACAGTCCTCCGCAAGCTGTTCCAGAAGTCCTGCATCCGATTCCATACCAACCGCAACCGTGGACAGAGTCACACCCGAAGCCGTATACTTATCTATAATCTCACCGTAATTCCTGCTTTCCCCCTGCCCGTCTGTCAATAAAATCACATGCCGGATGCCGGCCTCGCACTCCTTTACCCCTTCCAAAGCTTCCCACAATGCCGGCTGAATCGTAGTACCTCCGCCGTCCGCTATGGTTTCAATCTTCGTCTTAATCCCTGTCTTATCAGAAGCAAGCGTCGGCTCCACCGCCCAGCTGTATTTATCGTCAAAGGTGAGAACCCCCACATAATCCGTGCTCCGCATCTGGTCCACTGCCGTCCTGGCTGCGGTAATCGCCAGATCCAGGCTGGTAGCGCCGTTTCCTGCATCCGAACTCATACTTCCTGAATGATCAATTACCATAATCATAGCCATTGTGGGTATTTCGTCCACACCGCGCAGCTCCATGTCCACAGGAAGCACCGTCTCCAATACACTCTCACGATAACCGCCCAGGGCATAACTGTCTTCTCCGCCGCAGCATACCAAACCACATCCGTAATCCTTTACATATGTGTCCACATTGTCCAGAAAGCCCTCCGGCAGATCCGACAGATACACATTCTGCAGCACAATGCTCTTGAATTCCAGCATTTTCTCCAAGGTATCCGGCGCATTGATGGCGGATACTCTCTGATAATTGCAGTTGGCAGTGCGGAGCAGATTCTCGTAAACGCTGCTGTCCTCCTTCATACCGGTAACCAACAGCACCTTTGGCACGGAATCCACCACGGAATACGCATGATAACTGTTGTTCTCCTCACAGGTATCCCCTTCCGCTGCCACCCTGACCTGGAAGCTCTCCACGCTTTCTCCCATAACCGTTTGACGGAACCGGAACTGATTGGCGCCGCGGTTCAAATGCACCTCATACTCGGCTGTCTGTATGGTGCCCATCCAAATCTGAATCCGGGCATCCGTCTCGTAATTGCTCTCCACCGTCACAGTCATGGAATATGCATCTCCCTGATACAGATAACTTGGAAGCTCTACGTTCTCTATATAGGCATCCTTACCCTGGTCCACCTCATATACATATGCCAGAAGCTCTATCTGCCTGGACGCAATGGCGGAAGCCGTATTTGCCAGATCCCCCTTTGTCTCCTTGCCGTCTGTCAGAATCACCACCCGTCCGGCACCCTCCGCGGGAATCATTGCCAATGCCCTGGAAACGGCAGTCTCAAAATTCGTTGCCGTCTTATCCGGCAGCGACATAATCTGTGAAAAATGATCCTCCTTGGTTAAGAACTGCTCTACCAGAGAATTTTTCCCGAAAGTCACGATTCCATATTGATTGTCCCTGGGCATTTCCTGAAGCGCATTATCCAGATAAGTTTCCATTGCCGCAAGATTCTGCTCATTGCTGTTGGAGATATCCACCAGGAAAATCGTGGTATTCGCTCTGTCACGTTTATAAATGGACACACCAAATAAGGCCAGCAGTATCGCTGCCGCGCCGACTATCCGCACTCCCAGATAAAATCTGCCGCGGTAACGGGTCTGACGCAGATACAGGAACCATTCCGCCGCCATAAGAAGCAACACCAGCGCCAGCACCCAGCTGCGCAGCTGCTTTTTCACCAGTAAAGTGCTGTAAGAAGTATCTGAAGCGGTTCCCTCTGCCGTCATCCGTCCGTCCGACTGGCTTCCTGTGGCAAACCTCACCACATACCGTTCTGTAATCCCACCGGCCTCCACCTCATAGAGACCTGCTTTCTTCGTTTCCGCAGTCAATGTATTCACATCAAAATCCGCCTGTGGGTGGAACAGCACCCTGTCGCCTGCAGTATAGATATTGCCTGCCAGCAGGGCAGTCTCCCCCAGGAAATGAAGTGCATTGGACATAAATATGGGGAATTCCGCCTTTAACGGGAAATCTGATTCACGGATATCAAAGCCCGCCACCACGGTTTTCACACCATTGTGTTCCCCATAATAACCGGCACATTCCTCCCCTGCCCACAGAAAGCCGGTTCCCCATTCCGGAATTTCATACACTTTGGTCTCATTGACGCCAATGGCAAAAGACGATAACCCTGAAGTTAAATCGCAGCCTGTCACGGTAAGCAATACGCGCTCTACCGTATCCACGGCATTCACGCTGTCACAAAATACCATTTTACTGACGGATTCCCACTCACTGCATGTCTGCCCTGCATCATAAATCCGTATGGACTGTGCGGCATCACCATCACCCGGCATATCCGACAGAAGCACACTTTCATTTGCTGCCTTCGTCAGGTGCATTCCCGTAACTGCCTGATACGCCTTTTCCAGGTAAGTATTGCCGTTTCCAATGAGTACAGCCTCCATTTGGCTGTCCTGGCCTGGAATCGCATAAGCCACATTGTCATTTTCAAGGGAATCTCCTTCTTCTTTTCCTGCAAATTTCACGGAACCAATCTCACTGCGCAGGGATTCTCCCTTCCACAGCATCGCTTCAAAAAAGCAGAGCGTAGTCTCTCCTGCCCCAATGGTCAGCTGTTTTATCTCCTGCAGCCTGTCTCCCGCATACAGACTGACTTCCATAGAAGCGTCTACGTCACTGTAATTGGTGAGGCTGGAAGCACAAACGATATTTCGCCCCCCGTCCGCAGAATTTATTCCTGCCGCAGCATTTGCCTCTGCCGCTGCATCCGGCCCCGCCGCAGAATCAGCATCCACATAGGAGAGAAAATTATTGGCCACATTGCTCACCGCATCTCCCAGCACAACAACCTGTGCATCAAAAAAATCTGCGAAGCTCACAGCCTCTTCCGCGCTATTGCCATCCGTATACACAATGACCTCTGCCGCAGATGTATTTCCTTCGGATTCCACGGCTGCCCCGCGCAGGGTCTCCACCACGCTTTCCGCCCCCTGCAGATTGCCGGGTCCGTCACAGCACTCCACCTGATGCAGCACCTTATAAAGGCTTTCCTTATCTCTTACCCCCACCGCAAGCAGATTGGTGCCCATACAGTCACTTGTAATAATGGAAAACGCCGTCTCCTCCGAAGAGGCAATCAGGCTTCCGGCCTCTTCCAGCGCCTCTTCCATACGCGTCCTGCCCTTTCCCGCATCATGCTGCATACTTCCGCTGGTATCAAAGACCAGGATCACGTTCCCTCTGCTCACACCTTCCCTGTGAATATATGGGGACATCAGAGCCAGCACCAGCAGCAGTATCATTAAAATCTGGAGATACATCAGAATATTGTGAATAAATTTCTCCAGGAATGTCTTGGACTGCTGATTGCGGAATAATTGATTCCATAAGAGGTTAGAGGATATTCTGTAATCCTTTCCTTTCGGTTTTAACAGATATAAAATAATCACCACCGGTACTGCGGACAGCAGCGCCAGCGGCCATACACTCTCAAATATCATAAATCACCCTTAAATCCTCAAACACAAGCTGTTTCCTGTCTCTTCCTGTGCTGCAGAGCACATAAGCGCCCCTGCCTGATGCACAGCCTTTCTTCATACGCTCCGTAAACCCTTTCAGTTCCTTCTCATAACAGTCAATGGTTCCGGCATCCATGGTCAGCCTCAGCCTGGAATTATTTTCTGCATCTATCAGATTCAGCGCTCCCTCCAAAGTAATATGAAGTTCTTCCTCCGCCAGAGTGTGCAGAATCACCGGACGCTGCTTACAGTAATCTAAATACTGCAGCAGCTTTTCATAACTGGTATGCCCGCCGGCCGACTTCTGTATACCATTTGAATCCTGCATGTCATCTGACTTCTGTATATCATCTGATTTCTGTGCAGCTCTTGATTTTAAGAAATTACCTCTATAAGATTTCCTTTCATGCTTTCCTTCCATGTCCGTTTCCACAGATACCCCCGCCATATCCGGATGCAGAAAATCACTGATTATCACAGTTACCCCCGGCCCGCGAAGACGCATTTTCCTCACTGCGGACAGCATATCAACTTCTCCCGAAAAGGACAGACCTTCCAGCCAGCGAAGCACCTTTGAGAAGGCATTTCTCCCGCCGCCCACAGATAATGCCCTCCCCATATCCTTCATATCATAGAGCATCAGCCTGTCCATGTTATTCAACGCCAGGAAACCCACCACTGCCGCCAGATCAGATGCCAGCTCTGCCTTGCTTTCTGCACCGTAATCCATGGAAGCGCTGGTATCGATGAGAACGGACACAATTGCCTCCTTCTCTTCCATATATTCCCGAATATATAATTTGTCCAGTCTTGCATACACATTCCAGTCCATACGGCGCAGATCATCCCCCGGCATATATTCCCGAAAGTCCGAAAATTCTGCCGAAATCCCCTTCTGCACGGATTTGCGGCTGCCGGACATATTCAAACTGCTCTTGTGCGCCATCTGAAGACGCAGCCTGGACAAAATATCATAAAATTTTCCGTCAAGCATATACCTTCTCTTTCTTTTCAGACATACAGATTCTTTCCTTTTTTCAAATATAGAACTTCTTTTATTAAGCGTACAAATTCTTTTCCTTTGCCTCTATGATATGCCGGATAATCTCATCCTCCGCAATTCCTTCCGAAATTGCATCAAAATTCAGCAAAATGCGATGCCGAAGCACCGGATATGCCACACTCTTCACATCCTCAAAAGATACATTCAGCCTTCCCTCCGCAAAAGCCCTTGCCCTGGATGCGCGGATAATTGCCTGGGCCGCACGAGGACTGGCCCCTTCCCGAATATAGGGATTGCCTTCATGTGTTGCCATCACAAGATCTAAAATGTAATTCATCACAGCGTCTGCAATGGGCATCTGTGCAATGAGCTTCCGCGCCTTCATCAACGCTTCTCCGTCCATCAGACTATGAATTTCCGGCGGTTCCTGCCCCTCGGTAAGCTCTACAATGCCACGTAATTCCTCTTTGCTTGGAAATGTGACCAATACCTTGAACATAAATCGATCCAGCTGTGCCTCCGGCAGGGGATACGTACCCTCCTGCTCGATGGGGTTCTGGGTTGCCAGCACCAGAAACGGCTCTTCCAGGCAATGGCTCTCGTTCCCTACAGTGACTGTGTGCTCCTGCATGGCCTCAAGCAATGCCGACTGGGTCTTGGGCGTTGCCCGGTTAATCTCATCCGCCAGCACCAGGTTCGCGAAAATCGGCCCTTGCTGGAATCGGAAGCTGCTTTTCCCCTCTTCCTTTACCATGATATTGGTTCCCGTCACATCACTGGGCATCAGATCCGGCGTAAACTGAATCCTTTTGAAAGAAAGCCTGAATACCTGGCCGATGGTACGCACCAGCATTGTTTTCCCCAGCCCCGGCATACCTTCCAGCAGTACATTTCCTCCGGAAAGCAATGCCAGCATCACCTGTCGGATGATGTCCTTCTGCCCTATGATTCCCTTACCGATTTCCTCTTCGCACTCTTTGATTTTCTGCTGATATAATTCTATATCCGACATAAGCTTCCTCCTGTTTCATGTTCCCGGCGGTGAAATTTCCAGTCCTTAGAATGATGTTCCTGAAGATGCTGCCTTTCTTTTATAGGTTATTATATTTATTCTTTCATGTCAACAGCCTTTCTGCAAGTCTTTTGCACAAAAACAACAGTTCCGTGTCCTGTCTGAACTGTTACGCTGTCCGGCCTCTCCGGTATAAATAAAAGTCCTGGAGTTTAGTTGTCATCCTTCAGAAAAATACTCGTAACTATCTGCTCAACATAATTTAGATGAATGATTCCCTTCCATGTTAAATTCATATCCTGCATGGACTTAATATAATCATAATCCAGAAGCTTCCGAATCAGACTGTCCAAATCAGATTCAATAGCCCGCCCATATTTTCTTATAATATTTTCCCTTGAGACGGAAGTCGTTCTGAGCAGAAATAAGAACTCCCATAAAAAGCGCCCCATATCATCTAATCTATCTTCCATTGATACAAAATTTCCTTTTAAATACTCAGGTACATGAGCATTCATACGCATAATATTTCCCAGATATGTATAAGCTCCTGCACCAAAACCAATCCACTTTCCTCCGTTCAGCTGCATACGCCCATATTTATGTGATATGATTTCGCCATTTTCATAATGGAAAACAGAATACCGCCGGTATCCCATATCCGTCAAAAATGACTCAAACACAGCGTTAAGCTTTATCTTATCTATTTCGTTACTATCATCAATACAGGTGGAATGTATATATAAAGGATATTGAGAAATGTGATCCGGTTTGATTTGTTTGATATATATGAAATCATTTTCCAGATCCTTAAGATCTGAATCTGACCAGCCGCAGATATAGTCAATGCCGACAGCATGAACCATGCATTTTGCTTTTTCAATCATGCGCAGTATATCGTCTTTACGGTAATATCGGTTCATAGAACAAAGCACTGCATCATTAAAACTCTGAACGCCCAAATTGACTGTACTGTATTTCAGACCGGACAAATATGACAGTAATCCATCTGTCATGAATTTAGGATGTACTTCAAACACGACTTCAGACTCCTCAATGTCTGTAAACTTACGAATCATGTTAAGAATACTGTCCAGCTCGCTTACTTTCAATAAAGAAGGCGTTCCTCCTCCAAAATGGATGCAGTCCACCTTAACCCCCCGGTATTTTGCCGATTTCAAAGCCCAGGCTATTTCACTCTTTAGTGCAGTGACATATGCGGAAGCTGATTCTGCGCTATATGGCACTGTTTTGATAGGACAAAAGGGACATTTCCTGATGCAGAACGGGAAATGTATATACAACGAATAAGTCTCCTCAGCAGTATTGCGTAAAGTAACATTCTGCATCCTCTCTGCTTGTCCATCCGCGTGAACAGCTTGTTCATCTGCGTGAATATCAGGAATTATATGTAATGGTATATTAGGATTAATTTCAACACACCTGCTTTCGTATCTCTATTTCATAGAAAAACCTTAGTCTCCGGAGAAAAAGGTAAGGATATTCTCAAACAGTTCTGTGATATCATCTGCATCACCCAGACGATACACCGGTACTGAGAATCTGCACGTTAATAATTCTTTCATCGTTTGATATTCCGCCTCACTCAATACCTCCTTTGTGTGATATATTCCCGACCAGTTCTTTTTCACCGTCATGGGAAACACACATATGGCAATGACCTCGCAGGCAACGCCTGCTTCCAGGAAATGAATACTTCTCTCTATATAATCCAATTCGTCATACGGATTTACACATAGTACAACCGCATCCGGCTGTGTTCCCATCAGAAAGACAAATTGCCTCAATGGAAACAGACCAATATTTCCTGTATCAAAGGGCAGCACAGATGCCTGTGAACCTGTTAGAATAATATCGCAGTCCCTCTGGCACAGTTCATTCATACATTCATTAAGATACCTGACAGCATCATGCTCACCAATATATACAGAATTGTTTAACCCCATTGGGTATACATAATCCATACCAAACAGCAGAGCACTTGGCTCTGTCCCGATTTGTCCCACCGTATATCCATTCTCCTGAAATTTTCTTCTCAATTCCAATTGCAGTGTAAACTTCCCCTGTGCTGAACTGGTTCCGTACACTCCCAGAACAGGTTTGGAAATTCTGTACAGTTTTCCAAAACGATCCACGGGCAGCTGTGTCCGCCTGACTGCCGGGCAGAACAAATATTTATAGTCATACTTTTCCTGTAAATCGTCAAAAGAAAATATGTTTTTCCCCAATAAAACAGCCTTTTGTATCAGCCTTTCTCTTGCCGAAGAGAAGACAGAAGCTCCCTGCTGAGGCAGATTGCCGATAATAATCGTATCAAAAGAATCCCAGTCAATATCACTGATGCATTTTATCGGATAAGAAATCACCTCCGCCTTCATGATATGAGCTGTGGTTGATCCTATGCGGGCAGATTCCTTAATATCGTATACTCCTGCGACCTCAAAAGAAAGCATGTCATGAAATCTGATGATACTGTGCATTTCTTTATTAAAGGGAAAAAGGATTGCTTTTTTGATTTTCATTATCTCAGATTCCATTATTTCAGATTTCATTATTTCTGTTTTCATCTTTTTATTTTCCGTAAGATGATTCGTAGAAACTGCCAAAGCCGTCTCTCTGAATTTATTCATAATCTGCTCAAAACCGGAGGCTCCTTCCGAGAGAAAACGGGCCGCCTGAACTGTGGTATGGGCACATGCGAAACTGTTTCCGTCAAGCATAATATAATCCGGTGTATCCCATGCCAGCCTTTGTAAGTTTCCCTTTGCCCCTATATTTAAAACCGTATCATCAAAAATCACAAAATCGTTTATTTTTCTGCAGACATCTGCTGAAGTAACACCAATAACACCAGGAAAACCGGCAGGATATGAAATGGAACCCACATTATCAAAAGCGCTGACAATGATGACTCCCTTTGAGATCAAATCGTCACAAATGCTCTTCAGCTGATGAATATTCTCACACAAGCTTAGTCCAAGGCTGAGATTAATGATATCCACATTGTAATTGTCTCTGATGTCAGTGAGACATTTTATGAGAACATCTTCTTCAATTTCACCTTCCCTGTTCGTAATCTGAAAGTTAATAATATCCGCTGTTGACTCGATCTTACTGATAATATGATACACGGCAGTGCCATGTCCGCATGTGCCCTCTCCGTCCCGAAGTCCGCTGTACCGTACAACATCCGGCTTTTTGTTTCCAAAAGCCGGATGATCTGTTCTAACTCCACTGTCCACCACCGCAATTTGTATCCTGCGCGTCATATTGCTTTACTCCTTCTCATCTGTCTCGGAATAATACTGTGCCTGCATCTGGTACAGTTCATTATAATACCCTTTCTCTTTGATCAGTTCCTTATGCGATCCTGTTTCAATGATATTTCCTTCCTTCAGCACAATAATACGGTCACAGAAATGGGTGCTGGCCATCCTGTGTGTAATGTAAAAAGTTGTTTTTCCTTCGGTTATTTCCCTGAATTTTGCATATATCTCATGCTCCATTTTAGGGTCCAGCGCTGCTGTAGGTTCATCGAGAACAAATATGGGCGCATTTTTATAGAGAGCACGGGCAATTGCAAGTCGCTGCGCTTCCCCTCCGGAAAGCAGAACCCCTTCATTATCATAAAGTTTGTCCAGATAGGTATCCATTCCCTTCCGCAGCGATGTAATTTTCTTTTCCAGCCCTACATTTTCCGCAACCTGTACGGCCAGCGGCAGATTCGGCTCTTCCAGAGAAGTGATATTATCCTGTATGGTGAAGGAAAACAACTTAAAATCCTGAAAAACAGTGGAAAACAGTTTCCGGTATTCCTCAATATGATATTGACGTATATCCGTGCCATTTAATAAAATACGGCCTTCTGTAGGTTCAATCATACGCATCAGAAGCAGCACCAGGGTTGATTTTCCCGCACCGTTCTCTCCCACAATGGCCAGCTTTTCTCCTGCTTCTATTTTCAGATTGATGTTCCGCAGAGCATAATCTTCCTTATGAGGATAACGGTAGCTGACATTTTCCATCGTAAAGGAATACATCTCATGGTTTGAGATTTCAGGCAGTGACGCCTCTTCCACATCCCTGACAGTCTGAATGTCCATAAAATCAAAATAATCCTGCAGGTACTGTCCATCATTTGAAATGTTCACAAAAGCACTGATAATAGACTGAATTGATCTGTTGAAATTCGTAATGGCAGACAGAAAAAGGGAAAAGTTTGCAATACTTAAATCATATCTTACCAAAACCCTGTAGCCCAGATAAACATATACAACTCCGTTTAAAACTGCTTCCATAACATAAGCTATTGCATATCCCGCAAGCGACAGGCTGAGGCTTTTGTCGATTCCTTTGCGCAGCTCATTCTGCAGGTCAATATACCTTTTTATAATCTGCTTATCCATCAGATACGTTTTTATTTCCTTGACAAAGGAAAAATCCGAACCTATCTGCATGAAATATCCATTTCTTCTCACTGCAGGCGTTAAGTCCAAATGGATGGAACGCTCATATTTCTGTCTGTACCTGATTGATAATGTATTGATTATTACAATTAATAGAACTAACATCAATATCCAGAAATCAATCTGCGACAATATTACAACTATACCGAAAAGTATCACTATATTTGATACAATATTGTGAAAGCTTGTGGCCAGATTGGCAAAGCGGCTGTTGTTAATAATCCCAAGGGCCAGTTCTCTTCTTTCCTTTATTTCTTTATCCAACAGCCTTTCATAATCTATATCCAAAGTTTTCACAAATATATTCTTATATAAAATTACACTTATCATACTGCCGTGGACATCACGTTTATAATTCAGGAAATTATGTGTGCAGTTTGCCGCAAGATTTGCCGCCAGCAGACCCAGGATAACAGGAACATATAACCCGATTTCCGCTTTTGTTTCCAGCATTGATATGGATATTTTTATCAAATACATATTAATGAAGGGAATACAGGAATAAATCAGTATATCCGACAGCATGTAGATAATATAAGCTTTATCGTTTTTCCACATCAGGGCAAACATTTTCTTCGTATAAAAAAAATTTTTAAATATTCTGCTATTTTTTAACATTGTCCAAACTCTCTTTCTTTCAATACAAAATGCAGGCAATACAAAACTTATGCAGGTAAGGTAACGCGAAGAACCATTATCCAAAATGCAGTCACCCCCCACAGCAGCGCTGAGACATTGTAACAGTTCAGACAGCCCCTGCCTGAACTGTTACGAGGCATTACTTCTCAGCTTTGCTTCCATTGTCCGCAACAGAGCTTGCGGGGAATAAAGCACATAAAAATGCACATCAGCACTTACTCATATTAACTGTACAGCACTGACAATTTTCATTTGAGGCGGGAGAATTGTATAATACAACTTTTTTCAGCAGCGCCGCCCCATTTCCGGGTTTTCTCAATTTGATTTTCCTTTTCATAATGTTCCACCTCATTTACATCCACTCATGTTAATAGTACAGCACTGACAGTTCTCATTTGATGCAGCATACAGCACAATCTTTTTTAATGACTGTGCATTCTTCCCGCGCTTCTGCAATCTCCTTTTTGCCTTCATATAAGTCTCCTTTCCTGTTCATGATTTTCAGAACTCCTGTCCACCCATATTAATTGTGTTTGTCCGAAAATCTATTGTTATGTCATTGCCTTCACAGGCATTTTCATAACCGCACCCTATATGCATCATCTCTTGCTGCCTGTCTGAAATCATATTTGCAAATCCGTTGATTGACGCTAAGTTTTCATATAACAGCACTTCATCCGGTAATTCGAGACCCAGCCTGTCTTCCAGCTCAACAATAATATAGACATACTGCAGAGAATCCAATATATATTCCCTTAAATCCAAATCCTCCTCCATTTCATTGGAATCAATATAAATTCCGTTTTCATCCAATATATCAAAAATACATTTCTTAATTTCATTCATTGCAATCCAGCCCTCCTTACCAGCGATTATGCTCTCTCTTCCTTCGTTTTAATCCGTTTTCAATTCTGCGCCCTCAAATGATAAAATAAATCTTCCTGAAAACGTTCCAGGAACATCCCAAGCTTATCACCTCCCATAGGAGGACATTGTATGCTGTCAGATTTCATATTCTGATACGGGCATTTCATCGGAAGACAGCTTGCCCGGTTAAAGCATGATTTGCACATATCTTGTCTCTGCTCATTGATGCGGGTCCACTTTTCATAATTTTCATTTAATTCCATATAACCGCCCTTTTTTAATTTTCCCACATTATTTTCAGGAAAATCAAAACGTGTTGTGCATCTGTAAATTGTTCCGTCCGAACCAATTACAAAATGCCCCTTCTTCGCAGCATAGCATGTATTCAATTCACAATCCAGCTCGCTGAAATGACTGGACCTGCCGAGAAATATCCCGTATTCCTTCAGCTTTGACAGCACAAATGCATGGACATCCCCCGCCAATTCGCCGGAAAAATCCTTTACCCTTTCCCCTCCCCAGTCGGAAGCCTTCTGTATATAAAAAGTAAATCTCTGGTCATCTCCGAAATGTTCCTTGTAAAATCTTAAATATTCGTCTATATTTTCCAGAATAGCTCTTGTAAAATTGGTGCGTATCATAAACAGCACACCGATTTTCCTCATGCTTTTGATATGCATCAGATTATCCACGATTCTGTCAAAAGTCCCTTCCCCATTGGCAAGAACACGCTGGCTGTCATGCTGCGGCCTGAAACCATCCAATGTCACCTGATAATTCAGTATCTTCAAACGATACAGGGTTTCATATACTTCCGGTGTCAAACCGTATCCGTTTGTGGTTATTCCTGCAACATATGTTTTTTTCGCTCTTCTGCAGATCTCTATAAACTGATTGGAAAGGTATTCGATTACCTTCAACGCCTGCAGCGGTTCACCGCCAAACCAAACCACAGACATACCGACATAATTTGCAATGTTTTTCGCCACATATTTAATTAAGGCATCCTGCATCTCCTGAGACATTGCCCCCTTGCGGAAGTCCTCATAGCAATACCTGCATCTGAAATTACACTGTTCGGTAGGCATGATAATCAGGCTTAAGTACTTACCGCCTATGATTGTTTCTGCAGTTCTTATGTCCAAAGCCAGCTCTTCATTCCTCTCATCAGGAACCAGGTATCCACGTTTGATGAAAGCCTCCCTCACATATTCAGGCAGATTATCACCGGAACCGCCTTCTTCCAGTACATGCAGAACATCATTTCTCATTTCCGCTCCAACGATAAGCAGGCTTCCTGTTCCCGCCATTGAATTATACATGCGGAGGCTTCCGTCATCACATTTAAATATATAATTAAATTCCGAAGCTTTATAAGCCATATTTCTCTTCCCCTTTCTGCAGTCATACCTATTATACTATTTCTTAGCCGTAATAAAATTAATATTTCCGTCAAATATTTCAGTAACCTGAATGCTGTGAAACCCGGTTTTCCTCAATGCTTCTTCTACTTCTGCAGGATACAGATATCGATAGGTAATCGGAATACTGATTTCATCTTCCGCATCATCGGCCGGACGCCATTTTTTATAATGATAAACACAGCTATGTAACTGCTCATTGATATCCACTTCATGATTTACTGTAACCAGGTAAACTTCCTTGTTCTTTCCACGAAATCTGGAGTGCTCTTTGTGGCTTCCTTTCTCTATAATTCTTTCTATCGGCTGATACACATCAAGGATGAGAGTTCCACCCTCCTCCAATGCGTCATAACACATTCTCAATATCCTTTCTCTTTTCTCCTTTTCGGGAAAAATTGTCAGAAGGCTGTCCGGAATCATAACAGCCCCATACTTTTTCTGAGGGTTGAAATATACAACGTCTGCTAAAATGTAATTTATCTTCCCTGAAATATCCTGCGCACTGTCAGCTGCTTTTCTTCTGGCGATACGATGCATATCCTCCGAAAAATCCACAGTATCTACCATATATCCTGCCTCTGCCAATGGAATTGTAAGGGAACCAGTGGCTGTCCCAAGCTCTAATATATTTGAATATTGGGATCCCAGTTCATTTAGATAGAATACCGCTTCTTTTCCCCGGTCTCTGAAATATGGACAGTAATCATATATATCAGCCAAAAATCCATCATAAACTGTTTTCATTTTATTATAAATTCAACCTTTCTTTTCCGACGGTTCCTGACTGTTCCGTATTGTGTTTACTACTGCCTCATATCTCTGTAAAATTTCTTTCTCTTCTGCTGCAATATCAGAAAGCAGCCGGATCATCCGCCGGACAATCGTCCCGCTCTTACGTCTGCGGTATTTCAATGCCATCATCCGCAGCATTTCCGCATCCCGTACCAGCTTTTCCATTTTTAACTCATACTCCATGCTGTCATCTATGGAATAAATGCTGCGAATATACTGCATGCTGCCCAGAAAGCTTTTCTTATGTTCATACAGAGCATGAAACGGCCTGTAATCAATACTGTCCAGGTTCTCATGGGAATACTCTATAAATTCCTGAAACGGCTCGTATATTTCAAGCCCCCACCAATATTCCCCATATGTATCTGCAAAATGGGCAAATCGTTTTGCGGTATTTCTTCCATTCAGATAATCGGACAAAAATGTGCAGAACAAGTCCGTATCAAATTCATATGCCTGCCTTTTGCGTGGCATAAGCAGAGTAAATACTTTGCGGCCAAGACGGGAATACACTGCATCCTCCAGATTCTGAAATGAAATGTCCACCACATCCAATTGTTCCCTATCATTAAAATTCATTGTCTTCACTGTTTTATCTGCTTTATGATAACCAAACACCATGAAATCATGAACACATTCCGGCCCTCCGTAATACTTTGTTCCAGGCATCTTAGACACATCTGCATACGACAGAATATAAAGCCCATTATCAATCCATTTCATAACGTGCTCCATAAACGCTTCCCGTTCCGCCTTAAGAATTGTGCCCCCCACATCTATCACATGCTCATATGCAAAAAGCAATCCGCCATGCCTTCCAATCCGTATCATATTCGCCGGATAGATATCCAGAGGATGATCCTCCCTGTCAGTTTTCCAATCCTTATGAAATGCCAATTGTATCATACAGTTGCAGAACCACTTATGAGCTTCCGGCATGGTCAGCAATACTGATAAATTCACAGCACTGTTCAAGCTGTAATACACTGGAGGCGGAAAATATATTGGAAGCTGTGTCCGTTCCTCTTCTCTTATTTCCTGCCAGACGTTAGTCATATCCAACATTGCTCTTCCCTCCTCTATGCTCCTTACCTATTCATCTATAATAAATCACAAAATGATTTTTTTCTACATAAACTCATCGATGAAATGCAAAAAAATCCGACAAAATTCGACAAAAATCGACAAAATATTCCTCGTGCTCCACAGCATCACAGTTACCGGCAAAAAAACAGCCATGCACAAGATTCCATAATCTCTGCATGACTGATATCACAAAATGATTTTTCAGCCCCCCTGTCCATCTATTGATTCAATGTTTCAAAATAATCACGTATCACTGACTCCATGCCGCTTGGATACCTGTTGCTTGCAATGCCCTCATAAGCATTGTCCGTATATTCCCCAATGACAGAATTATAATCCACATGCTCTCCTTCCCAGGCGAGGCCGTTCTGCTGCCGGAAATACTCCGAATCCTGATCTCCGTTCTTATTGCCGGTCAGAGAAGAATCATTTCCTACCCCATTGGGAACGCTGACATAGTCATGAACAGCCGTACTGCTTCCTGTTCCGCGTCCGTTTCCGCCCTGACCGGAGCCGTTCCCGCCATTTCCGCTGCCTGACCCTTCTCCGCCGCCGGAACCACTGCCCTCCCCGTCTCCGCTTCCCGACTGGCTTCCGTTTCCGCTGCCTTCTCCGTTTCCTGACTGGCTTCCGTTTCCGC
>CAJUAP010000014.1:45497-54454 GCA_910584435.1 uncultured Acetatifactor sp. | reverse complement strand
GACTGGCTTCCGTTTCCGCTGCCTTCTCCGTTTCCTGACTGGCTTCCGTTTCCGCTGCCTTCCCCGTTTCCTGACTGGCTTCCGTTTCCGCTGCCTTCCCCGTTTCCTGACTGATTTCCGCTTTCGGAATCACTTCCATTCCCCTGTCCGCTGCCGTCATTTTCTCCTGCACTTCCGCTGTCATTTCCCTCTCCTGAGGGCTGGTTTGCAGACGCCGTCATACCGGAAGCCGCCTGCGAGCCATTCTGGTTTGCTGCCGCCTTTGCCATTGCCTGTGCCGCGGCAACACCCGCTGTTTCAGGATGTTCCAACTGGCTGGCCAGCCTGTCCAGGCTCTGCCCTGTCTGCTCATATTTATAGTCCAGCTTCTCTAACGCCGAAGCAAGGCTTTCCCATGAATCTGCCTTCGCCAATTCCTCTTTCGACAGCTTCATAGCCTCCTGAAGCTCCTTGAGCTGTGTCTTCTGTTCTTCCGTCAGGCTCTCCATATCCACGCCTTCCAAGGCTTCCAACAACTCATCCAGTGTTTTCTGTTCCTCCTTCGCCTGCCCCTGTACCTGATGGCGAATTTCTGCCTGTTCCCGCACCGGGGACGGAATGATTCCCAGACCAATCACCGCTGCCGCCGATAAAAGCAATGCCACCATATGCTTTTTATCCGGTAATATCGGTATCTTAATCTGCTCACGAATCCGCTCATACTGCTTCCATGCGTCCTCCCTCTGCCTCTGCACAAATTCATTCTCGGATAAGACCGCCCGTTTCATGGAATGCTTTTCTTCCATGGAGTGCTTTTCTTCCATGGAATGCTTTTCTTCCATGGAATGCTTTTCTTCCATGGAGTGCCTTTCCTCCATTTGTATCTGCTCATACGCCGTGATCATGCGTTCCTTCAGTCCGAAAGAATCCAGACGCCTAGCCGCCTGCTTCATATCAGCCCTGCAGTAAACGGCACAGCCAAGTCCCACGAGCAGTCCTGCCCCAAAACATAATCCTGCCGCCAGATGCACATAATAGAACTGCCAGACAAAGGATGCCAGTTCACAGAATATCCCCCCGATACCTCCCGCTGCGGCAGCCAGAACTCCATAATCTATCAGTTTCGCAAGGTTCATTTTCCATTGACATTTTTTAATCTGTGCTGCGAGATATTTTTTTATATCCATGAAATACTCCTTCCGTAATCACTGTGATATGCTTCCTTACTTTGCAGAGAACATATCCATTTCTTCCACTTGCCCATATGTGCTGACAAATGCTTCCCTATATTCTTCCTTCATTCGGAACCCCTCCGAAATGTCCCCTCCCCGCAATTCAATCAAATTCAGCCTTGCCGCATAAGGTGTAGATGGAAATGCATAATAACCGGCCTGATCTCCACGCTCTGGGACATAAATGACCTCTTCCCCTAATCTATATTCCACAGATGCACATTGCATATAGTCCGAACCCTTCCTTTTGTATTTCCAATCACAATTCATACCATAGTATACAATTGGATGCATGAAATAACTTACAAGCACTATCACTACTACAGCGGCTCCTCCCACATACTTTCTTTTTCCCCATTCTCCCGACAAAAACTTTCCCAGAACCAGCAGCGGCATCAGCATCATAAATGCACTTCCATACCGCACAAGAGGAGCGCCAATAAACCACAACATAAATTCTGCCGCCACTGTAAACACAATCCAAAAGCTTCTCCAATCTTTTTTCAATCCTTTATAGATTCCATAAACAAACGCAGCAATTGCAGCCGGCACATTGACAACAAATAACTGCTGGAGCGGCCGGCTTAATGCAGCATACCAGTGGACAAACCATTCCCTGAACGGTGTACTAAACAACCTCACATCATTCAGTCCCCATCCCCATGTTTTTATTTCATTTCGATCAAAAATTAAAGTATACGCCGGCATTTTCCACTCTACATCGAACAAATCCAATTCCGGATACGGATACAGAAGATACCCTGAAATAATCACATTCCTTATCAGAAAAGGCAGGATAATCACTGTACCGATAAGAATATCGCAGAATACTTCCCTATATTTCTTCTCTTTCACCAAACGAATTGCCGGAATCAATGCAGCCAACACCATCATAGCTGCCGAGAGCTTAACCGATACACCAAATAACGCAAGAAAACATAAATAGACATAAGGCGCATTCTGTTCTTCTTTGTCTTCCCAAAATGAAATCCACTTAATCAAAATATAATATACCAATCCTTGCACCAGCTGATCAGATCCGGGAGAACTCAGCATCAGATAATTCTGTGGATCGTTTAGAAAAATAATCAGACCCAGGCGCAAAAAATCCGATGTATAGAATTTCCGATGTCTGGGAGCCTTCAGCGAGCATATGCCATAACCAAGCAAAATTAACACCACAAAACCATTCACACTGTGCAAAGACTGTTTCACAAGAAATTTCATGCTGAACAATGCCTGCAAACAAAATATAGAGCTGTTATATGCCAAACGATTATGTAGATTTCCAAGTCCCGGAACAATCCCATACTCTTCAATCCACCGAATGCTCTGCGCGTGATACAGTTCTGTATCATAATGATTTATTTCTCCGCTGGTTATGATAACCAATACAGCAGCCAGCAGTACCAATACAATAAACATCCATTTTTCTCTATGAAGCCGCAATATCACCTTACGTACATACTGCCAAATGCTTTTCCCCATGAAAAACATTATTGCCAGAACAAAACATAACAGCAGTAGTGTAGCGAAAGCGCCAACTTTATAAACCAGGCTGAATAACTGCGCATAAACAGCCAGGAAACAGATACCCATTAAAAAAATCATATCTATTTCCATCTCAGCATATCCTGTTATCATTTTCAGCATGGAGAGAACTGCGTAGCCGACACAAAAAGCTGACACCCCGATCCATATCCAGCTTGCTGCAACCAATATCATAATCCGCTATTCTCCTCTCTGTTGGAAAATTGAACCCTATATATTTTCCATCCTGCATATTCAAAAATTTTCTCTTCCATCAGACACATATTTTCTACTATGCTCTTATATATGACATCTCCCACTCCAGGAAGATAAAAATAATATCCATTCTTATCTCCTATGATTTCCTTTAGATTGCTTTGTTCCAACAATTGAAATATTGATATAGATATGCAATCATCCGTCTCATATACTGTTCTCTTTCTTCCTCTTAAATCCCAATATTCCCTTTTTACAAATGTACCGGCTACCCCATAATCCCAATCTCCGCTTCCGTCAAAGAACCAGCTGTTGCCATGCAATGTTGGAAAACATATCACCGTGTCTTCCTTAGAAACACAATCCTCCAATGCCTTATTCAACGCCTTATCAAGACACATATATTGTTGATTATAAACAATGGAATCGCTAAGATATTCTCATCTTGTTGTACTGATAATGACTGTCTCTCCTACATCATGTTTTTCAAACAAATGCAGCGTAACCGGATCCACCGTTCTGTAATTTGAAATCAGCATTATCCCTATTAATACAACAGCTATACTGTATTTCAGCATCCTGTTTTCCAAAACAGTCAACCCAACAATATGCAAAATACAATATAATCGGTAATAGAACAATGACCCAATAATCCCAATAGTTATAATTAACCAACCCCATCAGAAACGGGGAACAAGCATAAATTGCACTGAACAACGCTGCCTCTCCATCACCGCTCTTCGCATACTGCCTCAATGTAAGATAAACGCACCACACGCTTGCAAGATATAAGCCAATATTTAATAGTGTCATTCCTAACTTCAGATTGCCAAAGACTACTCCTGCCATCAAATCAGCCGCTATATAAGACATGCTGATGTGATTGCAAAAGGACAGATACTCCATATGAAATAAAGATGTTATATTAAGTCCGTGTATGTATTTATATATAAATGCACTATCCCATCTTGCTTCTGCAGAAGAATTCCAAACAGCAATAGCGCCAACCACACCTAATAATAATATTATTCTAAGCCTTTTTCTTGCACTTTGTCTTTATGGAACTCTTTTTTCCGGTTTTCTTTGCAGAATCTCACCCCCGAATCCATAATCCAAAACAACTAACCGCTATGTCAACTACTTTTCCAATGCCTGAAAATGCCTCACGGAACCGGCAAGTGAACAGCACCCCCTCGCTCGCTTTCATATCATCATTTCATCACATCATTTGCTCTTACCGCCACTCTTTTTCGCCGCCCTCCTCACATGCCGTCCCACAGGATTAATGCGCCTGGCCGCCAGGAAGAGAAACAGCGCCGAAATTGCAAGATAAAGTACCGTGGATAATATCATCCATACATAGCCGCTGGAAATAAAATGGAACAGCCCCCGGGGCTGTGTCGCACTCACCAAATCCAGTATGGAAGCCGCCCAAGATTCTCCCATCATGACATGAGCAAAAAAATCCACAATATACACAATCGGATTCAGCATCAAAAACAGACATAACCACGCCCTGATATAATTCGACTGTGTTCCGCTCATATTCCAGGACGCGCCGGCTTCTATGATTTCATACACAATAAGAGGCAGTACGGTAACAATGAAAAAGAATAAATAGAATCCGTATGACATAATCACCGCACTGATACTTTTCTTACATAAAGCGGAACACAATATCCCAATACTGGCGGCAAAAAGCGACACCAGCAGCGCAATCCCCAGGAACCAGAACAAATACGCCCAGGACATGCCCCCTATGATAAAGGAAAGCGCCATAACCGGCATACTGGCAAGTACAAAGAGCATACTCTGCACAATCGCCGTGGTTACTTTCCCAGCGATAATGGAAAAGGGGGTCATACTGGTTGTCATCATAATATCAAAGGTCTGCCGTTCCTTTTCACCTGAAATAGAGGAAGCCGTCCTGACCGGCACCACCACTCCGAGAATCACAAGCTGCGTCACCGCAAGCACCGGATAAAGCCATACCATAGCACTGTAAATATTGTTCATAGAATACCGGCTCTCCTGCTGAATGATTGTCATAGCAAAGAAAAAGACCAGCGCCAGTATCAGCTCATAGGCAAACACTCCCCAGCAGATTTTCATACTGCGGGACTGCACCTTCACATCCTTTTTAACGATTGGATTCAGCCGCATGTTCCTTCCCTCCCTCCTGTGTTTCGCTGCTTTTCGTCACCTGCATAAACAATGTCTCAAGATTGCCCTCCTGCTTATGAAAGCCCGTGACCAGCACATCATTTTCTATCATCATTCCGATCATCCCGGCAATTTCCTTCTTAGTCATATTATGAGATAATTTAATCTCATGCTCTCCCACAGAATCCACCTTGACTTTAGTATGCTCATTTACAATCCTCACAGCGGTCTCGTGCCCTTCGTCCAGAGTAATAATCAGCCGGTTGCTCTCCAGCACTCCCTCCATAATATCTTCAATGGGGCCGGAAGCCACCAGGTTGCCGTGATCCATAATCCCGATACTGCTGCACATCTCCGACAGCTCTGAGAGAATATGGGAACTGATTACAATGGTCTTGCCCATGCCCTTCAGGTTCAGCAGAAGCTCCTTCATCTCCACCCTTGCCCTGGGGTCCAGCCCGGAATTCGGCTCATCCAGAACAAGCAGCGCCGGATTATGAATCAGCGCCCTTGCCACACAGAGTCTCTGCTTCATTCCCCTGGAAAGGGTATCCACGAACACCTCCTTCTTATCGGAGAGATTCACCAGCTCCAGCAGATCATCCGATATTCCGGCAATCTCCTTAGAATTCATGCGGTACATGGAACCATAGAAATCCATATACTCCCTCACCTTTAAATTATCATATACACCGAAAAAATCCGGCACATAACCAATCTGTTTCTTTATTTCCTTTTGATTTGCGGACACATTCACACCATTGATCACAATGCTTCCGGCACTGGGAAGCATCAGTCCGCACACCATGCGGATGGTGGTGGTCTTGCCCGCACCGTTAGGACCTACGAAGCCAAACAGGTCTCCCTTGGGAATATGAAGCGATAAATCGTTGACAGCACGAAATCTGCCGTAATCCTTATACAAATGGTCAATCTGCAGCATCGTCTTCCACCTCCCCTTTCACATAAGAATAAAGACACCCATAGGAAACTTCACTACATTTACCTGCAGCCGCTTTATCATATTCCCTTACAAGCCCTACAATGGCAATCTGTTCCCCGCCCGCAGGCCTGGCCCCTTCCGCAATACCCAGACCTACCAGGAGCGCTGCCATATCATTCTGTTCATATACCGTATTGGGCTGCCTTCCATAAATGCCGACCATATCATACAGCAGACTGTCAAGATAAGTGACACTATCCTGGTACACGCATCTTCCGTCCTTCACTGCCTGCTGCAGATCCAGCGTTTCCCCCGCCTTCACATCCGAGAATACCATCATATAAGCCTCAGACCGGACTGCCATATATGCCAGGTCACAGATTGTATCATTTCTGACCGTCCCTCTGACGTTTCCTCTGACACCGGATACCCGGATATCCGCACCGGAAAAGGTTCCTTTGTTCTCCGCCCTCTTCCCCGCATACAGAAAACCATTGTCAAAATTTTCCCTGGGCTTAATTCCAACGGACATTCCCTGGCTGTCATTACTTACGGTATAATAATAGTCGCCGGCACTGGAATTATAGTATCCTAAATAACCGTTCAATCCGGGGCCTGCCACCTCATAATCTTCCTGCAGGCGCACATTCCATTCCTTGACCCCGGAGTGGTATGCCAGCAGATAAGTATCCGCCCAGCTGCTTCCCCCCCGCTGGGTAGTAACGGAGTATACTTTCGTCTCATTTACCCTGGCACCCTGGCCGAAGAAGAATACACCCCCTATGAATACAATTCCCAATACGGGTACACAGCCCCAATACCATTCGCTTTTTTTACACTTGCGCAGAATCAGATACAGTATTGGTCCGATAAGTATCACATAAATTCCTATCAGCACTTCAAGCCATGTAAAATCCACCTTCGAGCTGTTGTTGTCAATAAAGGCAAGCGCTCTCCGCCCCACACGATCCGTATCCGAATAGGAATCAAAAACATTATAACTGCTGGAACGGTACATTGTCTCCGTATACAGGCGCTGCACTGAATAAGTCTGCAGCTTCGACATATCCGGCTCTCCCAGGGAAAGGAACAAAATGGACACCGCTCCCTCTCCCACAGCGGCACATATGCCTGGAAACTCCGTGTCTTCATAGAAAACCCCATTTTTGTCATAATCCAGATCTGCTATTGCCATTTGTGAGAAATCAATTCCAGCCGACTGGTACTCATAGTAAGCTCCATACTTTTCGGCTTCCACAGATATCTCGTTCGCCTCCCCCGGTTTGCTGACGCCTGAAAGCTCCACTTCCATAAAATCCTCACTGAAACCGGAAAGCGTCTCTTCCGCATATGCACCGGTGCCGACGATCAGCCAGCCTCCGCCTTTCACCCAGTCCTCAATGGCCTCAATATCCTCCTGCGCCAATGTGGATACATTAAACCTGTCAATAATCAGAAAATACAGTCCGTCCAGATATCCGCTTAAATTTTCCTGGTTCAATTCATTCAATTTTATGGGATAGGAACCGCTGCGGAAATTAAGACTCCTTCCCCCTGCGTCCAGGTAGGTAAGTCCTGCATAATCATCCGACAAAATTCCCACCGACATACCCGATGTCTTATTGCCGAATATGTTACTCAGAGAAATAGACTGCTGTATTCTGCCCTTTTCATCCAGGAAGTTCAGTGTACACAAGCCGCGCACTGTATTCACCGCCTGTTCCGTTACGGTGAGCGTAAACTGTTTCTTTCCCTGGGCCGGAAGCGTCAGCTCCGTATTATATGCGCAGTTGCCGTCACCGCTTCCGGAGAAAACCACCTGCACTGTTCCCGAGAAATCTTTTCCTCTGTTCTCCACCGTCACCTGCATGACATAACTGTTATTCTCCTGCTTCAGCAAGCCCACCGTAGCGGAAAACGTATCCGTCTGTGCCTCGTCAGAAGCAGCGGATGCCATCATCTTCCAGCCGCCTGTGCACAAGCCGCACACACTGAGCAATATGGCAATTATCACTGCAATTCCTCTTCGCATAACTCTCTCCTTTTCCTGATATTCTTGATTATGATAACATGCCGCCCTGATAAAGTCCCGACTTTTCATAAAATAAAAGCTTAAGATTTTATAAAAATACAGCACAAATTTCCAATCATTACTATTTGCAAACATACATTCGCCGTGTTATGATAATACTGTCACTTATAACACAATTTCATTTAGAAAGGGGGCATTCCTTGGAAAGCATTCTGTGCGTTGACATTCCGGTACAGATGATTTCCTGTACCGACACAAACGGAAAAATTACACCAATGAAATTCCGGTTCCGGGATAAAACCGGAGAACTTATCACTGTTACCATAGATAAAGTATTATCAGAGGATCAGGGCAGTAACCGGATAGGGGTGAACTTCTCCTGTGCTGCCTTTGTATACGGCACCCGGAAGACATTCAGCCTCTGGTATAACTACTTTGCCCATGAATGGCGGCTGTCCCGGCTGCATGTTTAAATCCGGCAGGAAGCAGATACAGCAGCAATCCTCTGATACTACTTCTGCTTCCTGCAGTCGGCTGCCTCCGATACCACAGATATATCTGCAGATATATCTGCAGACGGAGCAGCTTTCCCGACAGGATATGATGCTGCTTCCCTGACCACAGCATCATACCCTGTCAGCGCTGCAAAAGGAGCAAATTGTGCCGCCCTGTCTAAGAGCGGCATCTGCGGATGGTTTGCAGATACATGATGGGGAAGCCGTAACATATCATCATATTTATGCGCTTCACAGCTGTTTTGTTTTTCCTGTCGTTCCACGTAACTATTTCGTTCTTCCTGCCAGCATGACTTCTCATAACTGCTTTGCTCTTCCTGTTGACACGGTCTCTCCCGGCTGCTTTG
>CAJUAP010000014.1:0-45397 GCA_910584435.1 uncultured Acetatifactor sp. | reverse complement strand
TGACACGGTCTCTCCCGGCTGCTTTGTTTTTCCTGTCGGCTCAGTTTCTCATAGCTCACGCCTTATGTCCTCCGATTTGACGGTTGCGCTCCATGGTGGTTGCACCCTCCTGCAGATTCATACCTTTTACCATGGCATTTTTACCATATTTCTTTTTCACGGAAAGCATGGCCTCCTGCAGCTTCCGCTCTTTTGCCAGCCTGACCGCCTCCGCCTCCCGCTCCTTTTCCACTGCCTCATAGTCGGTAAACAAATCAAGCTGCTCATATACTTCCGCCGCTTCTGACTCCCCCTCATCTGCCAAATGACCGGCCGCCACTGTGACCCGGCGCACGAACAGCTTTGGATTTACAATCCGGTCATATAAATCAGTTACGGCATCCATAATCATTTGTGTCGAGGAAGTCTTCCGCCCCAGATGAATTGTGCCATGGGCGTGTTTCGGTACTTTTCTGCCATGATGATCTACGGTGACTTCGCCCTGATAAGTCTTCCTGATTTCAGGGTCTGCCAGATTCTCCGCATCATACCCAATGGTAAGCGTCATCTGATCCGTTACCAGCTTCTTCTCCACCAGCTCCAATACAAGCAAATCTGTCATTTCCCTGACAATCAGTCTGCCCTTCTCAAAATCATAGGGACAGTGCAGCACCTGCCCGGAACTCAAACTGCTGCTCTCCGGGCGGTAAGCTTTGATCAATTCCATAGTGACAGGCTCCCAGCCCCAGGCATGGTCTATGAGTAGTTCCGCATTGACGCCGAAGAGCCTGTACAAAAGCTCCTCATTGTAATATTCCCTGTCTCCTCCCAGGGAACACCGGGCAATATCCCCCATGGTAAACAGTCCTGCCTCCTCCAGCCGTCTCTGCATGCCATGTCCCACTCTCCAGAAATCCGTAAGGGGCCTGTGATTCCACAAAAGCTGCCTGTAGCTCAGTTCATCCAGCTCCCCTATCCGCACACCGTTTTCATCCGGCAGGGCATGTTTTGCCACAATATCCATTGCCACCTTGCACAGATACAGGTTCGTACCGATTCCCGCCGTGGCGGTAATACCTGTGGCAGTGAAAACCTCCTGCACCATTTTCACCGCCAGCTCCCTGGCAGTCATCCGGTAAGTGCTCAAATAGTGCGTCACATCCATGAAAACCTCATCAATAGAATATACATGAATGTCTTCCGGAGCAATATATTTCAGATAAATATTCGTTATAACAGCACTGTATTCCATGTAGAAAGCCATCCGGGGCGGCGCTATGATATAAGCCGCTTCCAGCTCCGGGTGTGCATCCAGTTCCGGCACAGACCAGGAAGAACCGGTAAATTGTCTGCCCGGCGCCCTGCTGCGCCGCTCTATGTTGATCTCCTTCACCTTCTGCACCACCTCGAACAGCCGCGGCCTTCCGGGAATACCATAAGCTTTCAATGCCGGAGATACCGCAAGGCATATGGTTTTCTCTGTCCTTGTTACATCCGCCACTGCCAAATTGGTTGTAAGAGGGTCTAACTGCCGCTCCACACACTCCACAGAGGCATAAAAAGATTTTAAATCAATCGCAATGTAAAATTTTTCACTCACCATCTCAAACTTTCATACAATCCTCAAATTATTATGGTTCCCCTTCACTCGTCTTTTAACGTAATACTCTTCACCCCATAATATTCCGCCATTGTCCGGTTTACCAGATGGTCCGTGTCGGGAAACAGATCCCCAAAATAAGTGATCACACTCTTATATGGAATTCCCTCCACTGTCACATCCTCTCCCTGGTGCTGTTCAAAGTATGCAATACGCTCCGCCATAGCCTCATCCACCATGCGGTATTTCCCTGTAAGCAGCTCTGCATATACCCAGCCGAGATTCGTTTCCCTGACACCCCTGATTCCCATACTTGCCAAAAACAGAACCGCCGCTGCCGACACATAAACCATCTGCCAGATATTCTGTCCTTTGGCAAGCTTCTCCATCTGCACACCGCACCGCTTCCGCAGTTTTCTGTCAATCCATCCCACCCAGTAAAACAGATTGAACAGTATCAGCCAATAATAATTCCAGTAGTACAAATTAATAATGCGCCCAGGCTCATAACCGCCATAGGCATAAGAAGTCGGCATATATTCTGCCAGGAACAGACCGCCGGATAAAATCGTTGCCAGCAGCGGAAACCGGAACTTACATCCGCTCCCTTTGGCCAATGTCCACACAAAAGGCAGCAGCATCAAAAATAATAACACCTGCTGCACATGTGTCCATACATATATATTATAAAACCCATCCCGAAAAGCAATCAAAACGGCTTCTGCTACCGAAATATCCGCCCTGATGCCATCATGGCTCATGTGCGTAAAATTTCCGGGCGCCATGACGCTCAACAGCAGACCTCCGGCTGCAGAGATAGTATATGCGCCCAGAATAAGCTTATTCTTCTTCCTGGTAATAACAGCCGCCGCAAAATATCCTCCCAGCGTCAATACCTGAAGCAGACCGGCGAGATAATTGCCTCCCCCCAGCAGAAAGCATATCACGCATACAAGATACAGAAGACTTTTCTTTCCCCTGCCATAATCCTCCCAGTCCGTATAGAGACAGGCTGCCAGTGCTATGATTAACATAACCCAGGAATAAAAGCCTGTGTAATTAGATGCCCCTGTCCACCAGAAAAATGCCTCTTCCGTATACATTGCCCATAGAAACCAGCCCCATATGGGCAGAGAGGTCAGAATCAGCCACACGGACTTAGGCGCCTTTGCCTGTTTTACCATCAATACATAGGTCAGGGTAAAAGCAGCCGCCACCAGACTCACAATCAAAAATATCACACCTATGGCATAATACTCATCTCCCCAGATGCCCGGCTGCAGTGCCATCAGAAATATGGAAGAATAAGTTCCCTCCCATACTTCCCACTTATACACTGCATAATCAACGGCTCTCTTAAGCACCTGCCAGATATTTCCCGTGGCATCCAATGCCTCCTTACACCACAAGCTCATCTCAAAGTCATCCGAACTGGGCCAGATGTACCTGGCGATATATATAAACGGCAGAACTGTCACTGCCAATACCCCGACCGAACAGACCGCCATCCAGATATTGCTGTCTGCCTTGATTCTTTTCTTATTTTTCATCTTATATCTATTTCATTTCCTTCCTTTATGTTTCTGCGGTTTCATACACTTCAAATCCAATAGATTTCTATCTGTTCCATCTGCAATAGAAATAATCCCGCTGGCAATGCCAATCTCCTATTGCCGCAAACTGCAATACCCTGCCGGTTTGATTTATAGTCTACTATACTTTGCGGTTTCTTTCAATGAATATTCTCATTTTGTGCTCCAAAAATGCAAACGGTCCGGCCTGCAGACAGATACTGCAAGCCAGACCTCAAACTATTCTTATGAATCTGGACAGTAGAAACTTAAAGCAGAAACTTGAAAACAGAAACATCCATATCAGGAACAACTGCAATCCTCATCAACAAAAATTGCCGAAATTACTCCAAGTGCCTTTCCGCAATTCTGCAGTTTGATAAACAAATGCCCTTTGCACTTATAGCTGACATATATTCCTTCATTTCGCACATGGATATTCTGTGTATCCAATACCTCCCGGCTATCCGCATCCACAATCGTAATGCTGATTTCCCTGTCAAAAGAATAGCAGTCCATAATATACAGAGATATTTTTTGAACGTTATTGCCTGCAATAATTACATCAATCAGCGCTTCTTTTTCAAATGATTTACATGCTGCAATCTTTTTTCCGCTTTCAACCGCCAGTGCCTGTCCATAATCTGTTTTCTCAGATAATTTCCAAACCTTATCAGCAAAATTTGAATAGACAGCCTTCATATAAAAAGGAAATTTTTTCTCATAAGACGCAATATCATATCCGCTGCTCCCATATTTAGATTTCCAATCCCCTTTTGTCAGAGTGTCCTTTCCATCATATTTGCAATAATTTCTTTCATAATAAACATCTGTAGTATAACACTCTATTGATACCAGTTCCAGCGTACAAGGTTCTATATTTTTTATAACAACATAGTGATAACCATTCACCAATTTTGAGATAATTATACTCCCTTTTTCTGCCGGGATACGATGTTTTTCTTCCTCTCCATCGCAATTCAAGCCGATATATCTGTCTTTATTTTGTGGAATCACATGAAAAATAACCTGGTTTCCCCGAAACAAATAACAGACTGTATCTCCTGGATTGCAGCTTCTAAATGATTGATTTTTTTGAGGCTCCCACCCTCCGGAATAAAAAATATTTCTGCTATTATATGAACTTTTTACATTCTCACACAACTGATTGGAAGGGGCATCAATAATATCCGTAAGCAATGTCTCAAGCAAGGCCCTCTCCTGTTCCATGATACTGTCAATGTGCAAAAGCATGGAAGATATACAGTTTCTCTGCCCTCCCATATTGTACTTGATAGCCAGATTGCGCAGCATTTTCGTATTCTGTACAATCAAGCTCATTTTGTCCATATTGATATCACTATTTCTCAAACATTGCTCATCACATAGATAATTCAATAATTCCGCTAACATTCTCTTATGTTCGTACAATATATGAAAAGAGCGTAATTGAATCTCACCTTCTTGTATATTCAGCAGATACTCCTTTAATACAGGATAAATATGAAGGCCGAAGGCATAACTGTCCGCATCCAGCAAACTGGCTTCCTTTACCGGCAAATAATGAATATTGGAATTTGTGCCTTCCAGATATTCTTTGAGCAGCATTTTGACAATTCCTATCTGAAATGTATAAACATACTCCTTCTTTGCCTTCAACAAAATGATTTCCGGGAAACCTGCATTATCTCTCTTGGAATGAAAGCCACTGCAGCCCTGCTCCAGCTGATCAAAAGAACATTTTTTTAAGCAATAATCCAAATCAAAAAAATCTACTATGTCAAAACCACCCGAATCATAACCGATAATCATTAAATCATGATTTCCATGCTTCAAATGATACTGCTTGTAACCATCTATTTCAAACATATCTACAGAACAATAGACAAAATAACCTGCATCCAGAGCATTTTCTGCAAATGCGCTTATAGTAGTATAAAGCGCTATGATATCCCTTGGAACAGCATATGTTTCTACAAGAGGATTATCCTTTACCAGCTTATAATTGTCGCCATAAGAAAAATTTAAACCAAGATAATAACTTGTATTTCTGTTAATCTGAAGTTGAATAAAGTGGTTCAGAAACCACACCCAATTCTTATCTTTTCTCCCTACAATGCCCATAATATTGCTCTGTTCGGGAATTGTAGTAATATATGGATATTCAAATGACAGTCTTCCCATAATGCATCTCCTATGTATCCTATTTTGATTCCACTCTGCAATCTCCCACTGCTCCGCTCTTCCGGCAGATTATGATATATTTCCAGTCAGCCCATTTCCTCCCTGTAATGCTTCGCCTGTGTCTCCCACAAATCCCTGTACAGCCCTTCCGACTCTGCCAATACATCATGCGCCCCTGTCTGCACCAGACAACCGTCCTTAAATACAAGAATCTGGTCGCATATCCTGCAGCTGGACAATCTATGAGAAATCAATACCGCCGTCTTATCCTGTGCATTTCTTCGGAACAGATGAAAAATCTCATATTCAGAGCGCGGATCTAATGCTGCCGTCGGTTCATCCAGAATCATGACAGGTGCATTTTTGTATAATGCCCTGGCAATAGCAAGCTTCTGCTTCTCCCCTCCTGAAAAATCAATTCCGTCCTCTTGAAATCTGCTAAGTACATACGTCCGATCCTTATCCGGCAGTTGTTCCACTCTATCTTTCATCCCCACTGCTGTCAAGGCATTCCAGACAAAAGCATCCGCCCTATCCGGCTCTGTAGTAATACTCACATTTTCACGAACAGAAAACGGCACAATGTCATAATCCTGAAACACCACGGATATGGCCTTCTGATACGCCTCATATGAATATTCCCTGATATCCCTGCCGTTCAACAGAATTCTTCCCTCACTTGGATCATACAGCCTGCAGAGCAGCTTCACCATAGTAGATTTCCCCGATCCGTTTTCTCCCACCAGTGCAGTTTTCTGTCCTGCACAAATCTTACAGCTGATATTCTTCAGTGTATCCTCGTCTCTGCCCGGATACCGGAAACTGACATTGACAAATTCAAACGCATAAGGCTCCCGTCTTTCCGGCATTGGTGCTATCCCATCCCGTACCATACAATCCGGCATTTCCAAAAATCTGCGGTATTGCTCAATATATTTTCCGTTATATGCTATATGCAGACAACCATCTATCATATCCTTCAGCCTCTCATCAAACTGTTTTGTCAGAGATATCGCCATACTCAAACTGCCGATGGTGAAAACTGACGGATCTCTTACCGCCTGCAGCACAAAAATCAAGTACGCAGCCATCAGACAGCCATGCTTTAGCAGCGCCAGAACTGTTGTATAAAAGTAATCTGTCATGGAGTCCTTTAGATGCATTTGATAGGAGGCTTCCTGAAAACTGCCCATTTTCTTCCGATATAAAGGAATCAAATCATATATCCTCGAATCCCTGGCAGCCCGATCATCATGAGTTAAAAAATATGTATAACTGATAATCCAATTCAATCTGTCATTTTCCTTATCAAACTCATAGCTTTTCTTCTCTTTCTGCTGACTGATATAGATTGTAAATACACGCACTGCAATAATCATAACCGGCACCACAAGATGAATGCCGAAAAAAATGGCGGTAATGGTGAATAGAGTTATAACAGCAGACACAATACTCCCTGCCTCCCGGATAAATGCCAAAAAACCCCCCATTCTCTTGATTCCCTGACCTGCCTGTTCACGCTTTTCCTGTATTTCCTTACTTTCCGTAAAGCTATAATCCATCGAAGCAGCCTTCTGATAAAGCTGCAGGTCAAACTGGTATTCTATCAGCATTTCCATGGATGCCTTTTTGGTTTCTGCACCACGCTGAAGCATTGCCAAACCTACACCTGATAACACCAGCGCAGCTGCATACACTATCAAATATTCAATCCTTTGGCGGCCTCCCAATTCATCCAGCAAATATTTCATAAGGACAGATGCCAGAACCGGACTCAATGCTTCTGCAAACACAATAAACAACTCAAGCCATGCAGCCATTGGTGAAATTTGATTTGTAAGCTTCAGTGCATAGACAATATTCCCCCAAAAAGCTTTCAGCTTCTCTTTCATCTGCATCACACCCTCCCATCTACATATCCCGATACCTGCATTCCATATAATTCAGCATAAAAAGGACAGGTTTCCATAAGCTCCCTGTGATTACCGATGCCTTCTACCCTTCCCTCCCGCAGCATAATTATCTTGTCACAGAATTTTGTGCTGGCCAATCTATGAGAGATGAAGACTGCTGTTTTCCCAGCCGTCATTTCGGCAAAGGACTGATAAATTTGATCCTCGACAAAAGCATCCAATGCTGCCGTCGGCTCGTCTAAAACTACAATGGGCGAATCTTTGAACAGCGCCCGAGAAATGGCCAGCTTTTGCGCTTCTCCCCCCGACAATTCCACCGCATCCTCATACAGCCGTTTTACCAGATGTGTTTTTTCCCTGCCAGGAAGCGAGGCAATTTTCTCAGCCAATCCGGCCTTACGCAGCGCCTCTGTCACTTTTTCACCATCAGAAACAGCCTCCGGCCGCATGGATACATTCTCTGCAATCATAAACCCATATGCCACTACCTCCTGAAATACAACACTGAGTAATTGACGATAAACCGTCCAACTGTATTCCAGGTAATTAACACCATCCACATAAATCTCACCTGATGTCGGCACATACAGTCTGCAAAGCAGCTTTACCACTGTAGATTTCCCCGCACCGTTCTCTCCCACCAATGAAATTCTTTCCCCTGGTTCTATGGTAAAAGTAAGATTGTGAAGCACTTCTTTTTCAGTATTGGGATAGCAGAAGGATACCTCCCGAAATTCTATTTTAACGGAACTATGCTTCCACTCCCTGGACAAATCTGCCGCTGTCTCTACATTCTCCTGCTGGTTACTGGCCGAAGCCTCATCTGTATCCAGCCTTTCCTGAAGCTCCTTAAGCAACACCTCATCTATCTCCATATTTTCTTGCCCATCATCAATCAGACTCCTATAGTCATTCATGGCCAGGTTAAATTCCTGCAGTTTAAGAACATTCTGTATCATTCTGTTAATCCGCCCTGTGGCGGCATTAATGACAGAAAACTGCAGACTGAAATCTGCCAGAGTTAATAGTCCTCGAAGTACCTGCCAAATCAACATTCCATAAATTGCTGCATCACAGATAAGCTTTAGCAGATTACTTTTCACTGACAGTTTCAAGCGAATACGAAGATTTTCCTCTTTCAATTCTTTTTTTGCCAGAAATGCCTTTTCTGTCCGAAATTGAAACCAGGGAAACATGGCATACAACCTCATGTCCTTTGCATGAGAATCTTCCGTCATTCCACGGTTCAGCCAGTCAAGCTCTCTGTCATACCTGCCCATCTGCACCGTATTGGCATAGCCTGCCCGATTGGCTTTCCCAGTCAAATAATAGTTGACGGCAACCGTAACTGCCACCAACGCAAATAAAAAATAATTAATGTACAAAGACATGGCAAGATAAGCTAAAAACGCAATCACTTCATCTGCCAGCTCAAAGCTGTAGAGAAAAGTTCCTGAAAATCCTCCGTAGGGAGTGCTGATGGTGGAATTGGCATTTTGATACCGATTCTGTTCCGCAGGATTCTCAAATCTTTCATACTTCATATTGAGCATCTTTTCATCCAGCCCCTGCGCAATTTTTGTCCTCAGCCTTGACATTCTGGGCCAGTAAAGCTGATTCATCAGCCTTGCGGCAATATTTGTCAACAACATCCCACTGACAAAGAAAACTACGATACGAATCACCTTTTCCGCAGAAGCGCCTTGCTCCAATGCCTCTATCAGCTTTGGCAGGAAAAAAATCCCTATCAGATCAAATGCCAGGTTCATCAGAACATGAACACCATAAATAAACAGAATCAACGGGTCTCTTATAAGCACCTGCCTCATAGTAAACAAAACTGTATTGGCAGCGCTGTATTTCGGCTTTGTATCTTTCGTTCCCATTTTCTCTCTCCACTCCGGCCACCATCTCATGCATCCGAAGACAAGCTTTCAATAATCTGAGCACACAAATCTGTAATCCCGCTCTTACATAATCTGTATACAGGCAGATGAAAAAATCCCTCTAATACTTCCCTGTGTGCATTGTATGCATCATCATTCAAGCGCATGCTCTTAAAAGAAAATCCATACCACTCCTGTTCCAGCTGCATCGGAAACAAAACCAAGCCAATGACCCTGGCATGTCCTATGCTTTCCAGAAAATGAATAGTTCGACTAATATATTCCTGCGAATCCTGAGGATTCACACATAATACAATCAAATCCGGATTCGTCCCCACAATAAAATCCCATTGCGAGAATGTCAAATCATAAATATGATTTACATCATAAGGAATCGTACAAGACTGTCCTCCTACCAGGACAACATCCGGTTCCTGCATTTCCATCTCATGCACCATTTCATTCAGCAGAATCACTGCATCTTCATTCCTGAACGGCAAATCTGCATCATATCCCAAAGGAAATATTTTATCCATACCCATTATGAGCGAGGCTGGTTCTGTACCCAACTGAGCAATCTCATATCCTTTTTCCATAAAAATCTGCCGCAGTAAAAGCTGCACTGAAAACTTTCCCTGACGAGAGCTGGTGCCAAATACACCGATTATCGGTTTTGAGGATACCCATAACCTTCCAAGCCTGCCCGCTGGAAAACCCATGCTGCATACAGGACTGGAAAAAATTAAATCTTTTGCGGCGGCCGCTTCCACCATTTCATGATATTCATTGACATTATCAAATGAATACACATTCTTATTTGCATCCAGGCACTTTTCTAAAATGTTTTTTAACAAAGGCTTGTTCGTTATCATTGATAATTCTCTTAAATGTCCTATGATTACAGTATCGAAATCATCGTATTCAAATACATCATAAATATTTTCAATTGTTCTTTTCTTGCTGCCAGTGCCAAACAACAGTTTATCTGCATCTTTTCCGACACAACCATGCAATGGTTCATCACATACATGTGTAATTGAATATGTCAGTTGATCAGAATAACGCAATACAGTCTGAATTTCCTTATTAAATGGGTAAACAATTGCCTTTGCAATATGAAACAAAGATTTCCTTCCCCCATTTATTTTATCAAATTCTATCACCCTCTTAGCGCCAGAACGAAGGTAAGCCAGTAATCCCTCCTTATTTCTTGCTCCCGCTTCATAAGCACTCACCATAGAAACCATTGCATGTGCTGCTGCAAAACTTGTTCCTGTCACCAGACGATAAGAAGGTTCCACCCAGCACACACGCTGTAATCCCCCTCTTGCCCGTATATCTATTACCCCATCGCCATTAATAATTTCATATGCGCCTTTTTCTCTTATATAGTCTGCCGAATCTACCCCTATTACACTTTTAATACAGGCTGGATATGACAAACAACCAGAATTATCAAACGCAGAAACAATCTGCGTTCCTCTTTCTGACAATTTCTCACAAATATCAATAAGCGCGGCAGCATTATCTAATATGGGTGTTCCCAAACTCATCAAGATAAACTCACACTGAACATTTTCGTATATATACTCCAATGCTTTCATCATTATATCAGGTTCGACTGTCATCTCTTCCGTCAAAAATACTTTTACTATATAAAAATCCGCTTCAATTCCTGCCTGGCACAATATACCTGTAACCGCCGTTCCATGGCCTGCCCGATCTATGATATCATCTGTTACCACATATTTCCCATCTTTTTCTGAAATTGACACCCCGTTGAAATGATATTCCTTCAACTTGGGATGCTCATAATATACCCCACTGTCAATGATTGCTATTGAAATCATACAATTACCTTTCATCTGCCATTTAAGAATACTGATATGAAAATCAACATGCTATGAAAGGGAAACTATTTACATTACTGTTTCCCTTTCATAGCACTGTCAAGACTCACTACCAAGAGCAACTACATTTCTGACAATTGCACTGCTGACACTTACATTGCTCCACTTCGTTATAAGCTCTATATAAGCTTCTTCTTACACTTGGTTTTACAAGTTTCTTCTTCGTCTTCTTCATCTGTTTCACCTCCTTACCATCATATCTATGCCAACATACCCACCTTCAAAATACTGTAGGCACACCAACATGCTCTTACTTTTGTACATCTCGAAGCATATTAATAGTATCTGTCAATACATCTATCGAATCAAATAAACTTCCTACTAAATATTCATCTTCGAACTCAACATCAAACATTTCTTCCAAAGCCAAAATCGTTCCTATGTACGCAAATGAATCCAATATCGTAATCTCATATTCCGCTTCATCCGTTTCCCTGGAAAGTACACCTATTTCCTCCAAAGCGCCCAAAACATCCTTTTGTTCAATCATCTGTATCTCCTTCCCCAATTATGGCCCTTCATACTCACGGCCATACTACCTTAATGCAGGCAATCACTAGTACAGCAAGCAATAAATAACTCATAGATTTGCATTTGCGTTATTTATTGATAATCCGTTCATAAAGCAATCCAAATATTATGAGTTGCTTTATGAACGATGTACTAGAAAACACCAACATAAAACTATTCTACATTGTCTTCCTCATCTTTATATACCTCTATGGCATTCTCATTATAAGACAATATTTCCAAAATCTCATCAATGCTGCCAGCATTCCACACACATGCAGGTGCCTTAGCAAAAACATGTGCATCAGGGCAACCATCACCGCCACAGGTTATGCGGAAATTGCATTTTTGATTCGGACACGAGTATCCGTTTACCCATAGTTCTTCCTTTTTTCTGTCAAGTACCATATCTCCTTCGTTGTTAATATATCCAATATGATTTAAAGGATTATTATACTCGCAAGTAGATTTTCTCACCTTCTCATCACTGCCCATTGTATAATGATTCCTTTGGTTTGCATAGCATATCATACCGCCTGCACTCAAATTATTCTCTTGAATCTTAAGCCTTAAGCCTAACGAAGACGCCTCTTTTTGAAGCTGGATCATTGCTGCTCTATCTTTTATCAACTGCTTGTCCATTTTATGGATTCTTTCTCCACCAAAATCGGCAACAGTTCTTATGAAATAGTGAAATCTTCTGTCATTTCCAAATTCCTTCTTTAAAAACAGCAAGAATTCATTTGCCGTATCCAGCATATCAGCTGTAAAATTTGAACGAATTGCAATATTGGTAAACCCTCTGCATGGAGTATCTCTGATATCGCGAAGATTTTTTACAATAACATTCCAGCTCCCTTCGCCGTTTACAAGAAATCTCTGTTTGTCATGGGACTGTGCCAACCCGTCTAATGTTATCTGATATCCTAAAAAGTGAAGCTTACGAAGTCTCTGAAATACATCCGCCGTTAAATAATATCCATTCGTAGTCATTCCTGCTATAAATGGCCTTTTATGACTCTTGCAAATATTCATCAATTTCTCTGATAAATAAATGACAGAATCCAGCTGCAGCAATGGTTCCCCTCCAAACCACTCCACTTTTAGTCCCTCATACTTGTGGATATTTTTATCAACAAATTTTGCAATTTTATCCAAATACTCCTTGGACATATATCGCTTTTCGTGATCTTCGTAACAATAAGGACATCTGAAATTACAATCATCTGTCGGCATTATTATTAATCCCAACTTTCCATCATTATTTTTAGCCCGTTCAATTTCTTCTCTTTCAACGGCATCCTCATCAATCTCTTCATCTACCAAAAAGCCTTTGTCCATCAAAAATTTATAAACCGACTCATTATTTTCATCTAAACCACTGTCAAGAATTTGTTTCACCACATCAATGTATCTATCAACAAATTTAATTTGGTATCCCATTCTAATATTTGCAAGTATTATTGCATTTTCCATTTCCTTAACCACACAAAACTTTGATTTTTTCATTTTCATAACTCCTTAATACAAAAAATGTTTGCTTGTTTAAAATAGTTTGACTTTAGTTGCAATTTTATTATAATCAAGTAATAACTAATAAATATTTTTCAATTATACTACTTTTACTATTTACACATAATTCTACAGCATTTTTTCTATTTTTTCTACTATTTCACATCGACAAATAGCGACAATATCTGTTAATTCAATATATTGTATGTAATATAAAATGCAATAAAATTAATATTTAGATTATTTTTTTCATATCAAACAATAACTATCACTAAACCAACTGCCACAACTCTTTTAAATGTCAATATCTGTTCCACCACACTTACCTCCATGCTGACGCAGTCGGCACAAACAATCAATTGGAAGAATGCCCGCATTTGGCATTCTTCAGTGTGAGAAAGGTTCGCTCCGCGAACCGTAGAATTTCTTAGACGACGTACTAAGAGGGTGTGTAAACACCCCTCTTTGGCGTCATAGAAATTCTTCTCACACTTATCAGCAGACGGATTCTTTTAATATACACCGGGAAACACATTAAGAAAGCATCAGATTTTGTATAGAATTAAACACGCAATCAGCGGAGCAGTACATTACTGCCCCGCCGCCCCATTCTCCATAGCCTCAATCTTACTAAGCATCACATCCATACTGCGGTTCATGCTGTCAATATTGCGCTTTAAAATACCAAAAACATTTGAATATTCAGGATAATATTTTTTGCCATAGGATGCCATGGGAATCAGAAACATGGAAGTCTCACGAATATATTTGCGCATCTTCGGAAATGTAAAAGTATAAAGCGTACTGCTGTTATGTAATCTGTCGCTCAATTTAATCAGCGCCGCTTTTGGATTTTCCTCAATCCGCTTAAAATACACATTCAATTCATGGTCATTCAATCCTGATTCCTTCGTCAGAAGCCGGATGATATCCAGAATCTCCTGGGCAAGATGATACTCCGAAACCAGTTCCTTTCCGCACATCGGAAGTTTGTCCTTACAATCTTCCAGCACATCATGAAGCAGAGAAGCCGCAAGCGTAACATCGTCATCAATGCCATAACTGATAAGTGTCGTGCAGACTTTCAGAGGATGCAAGATATAAGGCGGCCCGTCTTTCCTATACTGTCCGTCATGCAGCTGCCGGGCAAGTGATAACGCCATCATGGTCTGCTGCAGATTTCTGCCCATGGCAAATCCCTTAATAAACATATAGGACTTGATATATTGAGCCGTATCACTTTCGTCATACTCATCATTCATTTGAATCATCTGTTCCGTTTCTCTCATAATCTCTCCTCCACATGTAAATGCAATTCACCTTTCCTGTCCGCTGGCTTCAGACACTCATAAACCACAAGTATTGCAACCATTGCAAAGCAGCACGCCCTTTGAAGCGCAAGACTAATCTTTCTTCAGAACAGCAAATTGAGAAATCCCATACAGAATCCAAGGACAGCGCCCAGATAGACAATCGCCTTTAATTCCCGTTTCATAATGCCGAATATCATTTTCTCCAGTTCCACTGCATCAAAAGCACTGATTTTCTCGAACACAATCTGCTCAATATTCACTGCATTCAATAGTTTCTCCATATGATTGTCCAATACCATCTGATACAGCCGCAGCACATATACGACAATGGCTTCTTCCTTGTCCTGATACCTGTCATAAAGATCACAGACTTTCGTATCAAGCAATTCCATTACAACCTTATCTAATTCATTGTCAATAATGCCAGGTGCTTTTTCCTCTATCACTTCATTTATTTTGTCTGCAAGGAAACTCTGAAGCGACTCCTGCATATGTTTATTGTGCATGAGTACAGAGAACAATTTATTGGCACTTGCTTTCTCCAATAAGGCATCCCATCCTGCATCCACAATGATACGCCCTGCATCTGCCCGTACAATTCTGTCACTGACAGCATTCGCCGCCTTTATTCTAATCACTTCCGACTGCTGCCTGATTTTCTCTTCTTCAAAATAAAGCCCCAGTACCTCTCTGACAGTCCGGCTTTCCTCACCCAGCGACTGCAGAAAGCTTCGGATTTTGGTTCCCATCTTTTCTAACATCTCGTCAGATAAAAATACTTCCCTTAAAGTTTCCTGATTCAGGAGCTGGCCGCTGATCATCTGCCCGATGGACTTGGCAATTCTGATTTTCTGCCGCGGAATCAGCCCCGGGGTAAAAGGAATATGAAATTTTCCGATATATATGGATTTTCTTGGGCGGAACAGCATTTTAATAGCCAAATCATTGGTAATATAGCCAATGATTCCTCCCAGAATCGGAGCTATGATAAATCGATACATTTGGATATTCCTCTCTTTTGTATTTTACAAGCAGAAACTGTACTCATATACATTTAATCAGCAATTTTTTCCTCAAAATCTTCTATCCCTGTGGCAGATGCCGCAGCCTTAAGCCACTTTCTTAATACATTCAAATCGCTTTGCTCTCTGATTTTCTGTTCCAGCTGCTCAGAGATCTCCCCCAGCTCTTCCAATAATTCCAATGTCGCTTCAATTCTTCCTTCTGCTCTTCCCTCTATTTTGCCCTCTGCTATACCTTCCGTCCTGCCTTCTGCTCTTCCCTCCATCCTGCCCTCTTCCTTTCCTGCTGCAACTCCCTCTTCCCAGCCTTGCTTCTTCATCTCTTCAAGTTCTTCCTTAAATTCTCTGATAAAGGTATATTCAAATGCCATATTATCATCTCCATTCCCGGCCTGTGCCATAATCTCATCCACCACAGCCTGTTTATTTCCGCATACAATTCCTCCCCGACTCTTTTTATACCCCTTATCGTGAGGGGTATGTACATTTTGGAATTCTTCCGTTACTGCCATAAGCTCCTTATGCAGATATAATGCATTGCGCAGGAAAAACGGCATGCCTCTTCTTCCTGCTGTTGTCAATTGGGTTAAGCAAGAAGTTCAGGAGTAACCGAAAAATCCGGTTGTTCTTAGAAAAGGCTTCATACCTTTAGAATCTTAGAAAATTATGAATTTCTTTGCTTGAAAACAGCATATCACGATTCAGAACAAAATGCAATTATATTTTTGTATCTCCAAGGCCGGAAAAGAGGGGATATCCCCCCTCTTCATACCCAGCCTAAGAAAATCTAAAGTCATTCCGTGAAGCAGACAATCCTCCGGATGCAGTCAACGCCTGAAGAATATTCACACAGGCATCAATTCCCAATCTGCCGCTGTCCAGAACCATGTCATAATTCCTGAAATCATCCCATTTCTTTACGGTGTTCGCATAATAATAATTGGCACGTTTTCTGTCAAATTTTCTCCTGACAATATCTGCCTGAGTGCCGGGGATTCCATATTCTTCCATGATGCGGCGCCTCCTTGCCTCTTCATCCGTACAGCGGATAAAGACGTTTACCACCCCGTCAGATTCTTTCAGCGCCTCGGAGGCACAATGCCCTAAAAAAATTGCCGGACCGCCTGCGGCAAAGCGCCTGATCACGCTCTGTTCTGCCACATAGATATGCCCTTCATTTGTAAGCATATCTGTCTTACCTGACACTGCCTGAGTCATCATATACACGGAATAAAGGAAACTGTTGGTGGCATTTTCCTCATAACGTTCCATCTGCTCCACCGTAATCTGTTTCTCTTTTGCTACTTCTTCAAGAATTTCCCTTCCATAGCATGATATTCCTGTCCGCTCAGACAGCAGACGGCCTATCGCCGTTCCGCCGCTGCCATACTCTCTTTCAATCGTAATATATTTACATTTCATTTAGATCGTTCCTCCTGATGCTTGTATGTTTTCCCACAGCCTTCCTCCAACACAGCCATTCCCACTGAAACCTTATGATACCCGGCACCCCCCGCCGGCCCCTTATGATACCTGGTCAAACTGACTGTTATAAAGCTCTGCATAAAATCCGCCCAGACGGAGCAATTCCTCATGACTGCCGCTTTCAATGATGTCCCCGTCCTTCATCACCAGTATCAGATCCGCATTTTTAATCGTGGATAAACGGTGGGCTATCACAAAGGAAGTCCGATGCTCCATCAGCTTATCCATAGCCGCCTGAATCTGTTGTTCGGTACGGGTGTCCACGGAGGAAGTCGCTTCATCCAGTATCAGCATCGGCCTGTCTGCAATCATGGCACGGGCAATGGTAAGCTGCTGTTTCTGTCCCTGGGACAGATTCACCTGATCATTTAAGACCGTATCGTACCCATGGGGCAGCGTCCGGATGAAATGATGAAGCCCCACCGCTTTACAGGCTTCCTCGATTTTCCTGTCCATGGCCTCCTGATCCGAATACTCTTCTTCCATGTTGTAAACCAGATTCTCCCGTACCGTTCCTTCAAACAGCCACGTATCCTGCAATACCATACAAAACTGTGCATGAACTGCTTCACGGGTCATTTGATTTGTCGGTATGCCGTCAATTCTGATATTGCCGCCCTGAATCTCATGGAAACGCATTAAGAGATTTACCATAGTTGTTTTTCCCGCTCCCGTAGGGCCTACGATGGCTATTTTCTGTCCTGCCTTTGCCCTGGCGGAAAAATCATGGATGACCACGGACTCGGAATCTTCATATCCAAACCTTACATGCTCAAATTCCACGTCACCCTTAACCTGTCCTGGGATACCGGCCTTACCGCTTTCATCCTCCATTTCCTCCGCCTCCAGGAATTCAAACACACGCTCCCCCGCTGCTCCCGCGGACTGCAGAGACTGCACTGCCTGCGCAATCTGAGACAATGGCTGTGTAAAATAACGGACATACATCATAAATGCCACAATCACACCGAAACTGATGCGTCCGTCCAGCACCATTGCGCCGCCTGCAACACAGACCGCCACATAGCCGAGATTGCCGATAAAACTCATAATAGGCATCATCAATCCTGACAGGCACTGTGCCTTAAAACCGCTTTCACATAAATTTCCGTTCATGGTATCAAATTTTCTCCGGGCCTCTTCCTCCCCATTGTAAGCTTTGACAACCGTATGCCCGGCATAGATTTCTTCAATATGTCCATTGAGCTCGCCGAGGTGCTTCTGCTGGCGTGTAAAATATTTCTGGCTTCTGCCCATAATGGCGAACATCATCACAAATCCCAGCAGACTTGCAAGCACCGCCGTCAAAGTCATCCAGCCGTCCGTGAGCAGCATCATAGCCAGACTGCCGAAAAAGAGAATAATGGAAGAAATCAGATTTCTAATACTTTGGTGCAGCGATTGTCCAATGGTGTCCACATCATTCGTCACACGGGACAGCACATCCCCGGTGGTAGTCCGATTATAAAACCACATGGGCAGCCTGTTAATCTTCCTGGAAATATCCGAGCGCATTTCCTGGGATACCCGCTGCGTCACGGTTGCCATGATCCATCCCTGAGCTGCAGACAGTATATAGCTTAACGCATAAAAAGCAATCAATATCCATCCGATATGGAAGATACGGTCCATATCCATAGAGGGCTTTATCAAACCATAGACCGAATCCGGCAATTGCTCCATTGCCCCCAGTGCTGCTTCCGCACTCCCCATATCCATATCGGCCAAAGCAGCCAGCATGGACGCCTGATCCTCACCTGAAATCACCACGCCGTCTATTACGATATCTGCGTATGGCACCGGATTCTCCGTCACCGACTTTACTATCTGCTGAAGCATTTCCGTATCCGGCGCTATTCCTTCCGTAATAGTGTCTGTCATCTCCGAGAGCTTGTCGGGGCCAATCAGGGTAAGTATCGTTCCGATTGCAGAGCAGAAAAGTGCAAACACAAAGACCACCATGTATTTTCTGCAGTATCCCAGCAGTTTTTTCCACGTTCCCACCAAGTCCTTCGCTTTCTCCCCGTTTCCGAAACCGCCGGGACCCCCATGCGGCCCTCCATGAGGTCTTCTCAACGGAGCATTGTGTTCACCAGGCTTATATTCTCTCTCTCCCATTATGCCAATTCCTCCTTTGAAAGCTGCGACAGTGCAATCTGCTGATAGACCCGGCATTTCTCCATCAATTCCCCATGTCTGCCCATCCCCGCAATCCTCCCTTCTTCCAGAACAATGATTTTATCCGCATCACGTATTGTTCCAATCCGCTGGGCTACAATAATACGAGTTGCACCCTTACATTCATTCTCCAGAGCTTTCCGCAGAGTACGATCCGTCTTATAGTCCAGCGCCGAAAAAGAATCGTCAAATATCAGAATCTCCGGTTTCCTTGCAATTGCGCGGGCAATGGATATCCTCTGTTTCTGGCCTCCTGACAGATTGGAACCGCCCTGTGCCACAAAACCATCATATGTTTCATCCATATGCTCCACGAAATCCGCCGCCTGTGCCGTGGCAACTGCCTCTTTTACGCCATCTGCCGATATCTCTCCCCTGCCGTTGTCGCCGTAAGCCACATTGGAACGAATGGTTCCCGTAAACAGGATTGCTTTCTGTGATACATATCCTATCTTGCTGCGCAGTGCCTTCTGGGTGTATTCCCGGACATCCACACCGTCCACCAATACCTGCCCCTCCGTTACATCAAAAAACCGGGGAATCAAATTGATCACCGTACTCTTGCCGCAGCCCGTAGCGCCTATCAACGCAACCGTTTCTCCCTTCTTCGCGGTAAAACTGATATGCTGCAACACATTTTCTTCCGCATCGGGATAGCGGAAAGATACATTGCGAAACTCCACTTCACCCACAGCTCCCTTGTTTCCTTCCGTCCGTTCCCCGTCAAGAATCGTCGGCTTTGTGTCAAGCACTTCTCCAATACGCTTTGCAGACACGGAGGCCCTGGGCAGTATCATGAAAATCATCACAAGCATCATAAAGGACATCACAACCTGAATTGCATATTGCGAGAACACCATCATATCCGAGAACAGCGCAATTTTCTCCGCTATACCGGCCTCACTGATTAAGATGGCGCCAAACCAATAAATTGCAAGAGAAAGTCCGCTCATCACAAGCTGAATACTCGGCATCATAAAGGACATAGTACGCTGCGCGAAGAGATTCGTGGATGTCAGCATCTGATTGACGCCTTCAAATTTATTCTCCTGATACGTCTCCGCATTATATGCGCGGACCACGCGAAGCCCGGTAAGGTTCTCCCTTGTCACACGATTGATATCATCCGTAAGCTTCTGCATTTTCTTAAACTTTGGCATCACAAGAACCATGCTGGCCAATACCACGGCAAGCAATACCACCACCGCCGCGGCAGTGGTCATGGTCCATTCTCCCGCTTTGCCGGATATCTTTCCTATGGCCCAGACCGCTGTAATGGGTGCTTTAATCAGCATTTGAAGTCCCATGACAATCAGCATCTGTACCTGGGTAATATCGTTTGTGGAACGTGTAATCAGGCTGGCTGTTGAAAAACGCCCGATTTCTTCCATGGAAAAGGACTGCACCTTTGAGAACAGTTTTCCCCGGAGCGTCCCTCCAAAATCCGCGGCAATTTTCGCCGAACAGACCGCCGTTACCATGGACGCTGCAAGGCTTCCCAAAGCACAGAGCAGCATCATTCCTCCCGAAGAGAGAATTTCCGCCATGGTGCTTCCCTCGGTCTGCACCAGCATGGTAATCTCCGCCATGTATTCCGGCATGGTTAAATCCAGCCACACCTGCGCTATAATAAACACAATGGAAACAGCTGCCAGAAGCCATTCCGTCTTTCTCAGGTTTCTAAAAAGTTTCAGCATAATAATCCTCCCTGCATTATGAAGTAATTGGAATAAACTTGTTATACATTTAGGTCGGCAAATGTTTTCGTTAATGAATATAAATTATAATTGGAACAGTTCTTCCAATCAATGGTAATAATATGAATATCCTATGAAATTTAAGTAAACTAAGAGGCGGCAGATTATCCGCCGCCTTAAAATCCCTCTGTATTTATGCTGAATGCTTTATTCTGCTCAATTTCCGTACTTTATCTCAGCCCTCCCGACTTTCCTATATAGCGGAGCCATCCTGAGCTCCTGCCTGTAAATGCTATATTCTATGGCGTACAAAGCTATGATATGATAATTAGAACTATATATATTCGCAGACATAGCTTTCAAGCAATTCCTGCAATTCTTCCTCCATAAATTCATAATCGTCCGGGATATTCAGACAGACTATTTTCTTATGGGCAATCAGATCCGCATATTTCTCCTTTATCCTCCGCACATGCTTTTTCTCCATGCAGAAAATAATATCAGCCCACCCCAGCAGTCCCGGGGTCACTTTCGCTCTGGCGTTTGACTCCGTTCCGGCCGAACACGCTTTATGGCCATGGTACCCGTGGAACATCTTCTCGGCTGTGAGGCTTCGCCTTTTGTTCTGACTGCATAAAAAAAGTAAATTCATACTTCCTTCTTTCCAAAAACAGTAATAGTAATTCGCAACAGTTCAGTGGGCCGGCTGAACTATTACAGACGGTTTAATACTCTTCCGCAATATCAATTTCCTCCTGCTCGGCTTCAATAGTAGCCTTAAATCCAGGGGTATGGCGCAGATACATTAACCAGTATCCCACACCTACAATTCCCGCGCCTCCTATAATATTTCCGAGAGTCACAGGCAGCAGATTCTTCAGCAGAAAACTCCCCATGGAAAGTCCTTCCGCCGCTATTCCGTACTCTGCGGCGGTAAAAATACCTGCCAGGCAGAAATAGATATCCGCAATACTATGTTCAAAACCGCAGAGGACAAACAGCATCACCGGCCAGAAGCTCATCAGCAGCTTGCCTGACACTGTCTTCGAGGCAAAAGCTGCCCAGACCGCAATACATACCAGTATATTACAGAGAATTCCCCTGATAACCGAATCCATAAATGTAAGATTCACCCTGTGAAGCGCGGCATTCACAACGCTGTCCGCAAGCCTTCCTCCCAGCAGGTCGGGCGTATGCCCATACACCACCATAATGGCCACGAACGCTGCCCCGATAAAATTTCCAAGGAATACAAAACCCCAGTTTTTCAACATCTGCAGCAATGTTATCTTTTTTTCCAGCAGGGCAATGATAATCAGATTGTTCCCTGTAAACAATTCGCTGCCCGCCACCAGCACCATAGCCATACCTGCCGGGAACAAACATGCGCTGACAAGTCTTGAAAGAGACGAATTCTCTACCGCAGCGCTTCCTACAGTGGAAGCAATGCCGGCAAATCCGATGAAGACACCGGCAAAAAAACCAAGCACCAGCATTTTAAAAGCAGAAAGCCTTACCTTATGTATTCCAATCTCAACATAGTTCTGCGCAATTTCCAAGGGTGAATGCATACATTTTCTCCTTTCATAGCTGACTGCTGTCTAAATTTGTCATTTCATTTTGCTCTTATATCATCTGCAATGCCATATCCAAAAACTCATGGATCTGCAGTATCTTCCAGGTCAAAAAGCTTCCCCGTTGCAAAAGGGCTTCCCACATCACATCTCCCATGATGATAAGCTTTTTGAGATATTCCTCCTTCCACAGCCTCCGATGTTTCCACCTTCATACGGCTCACACCGGCTTCTGCCATGGAATCCAGCAGCTTCACGACATCTTCCAAATGCTCCATGGTATTTCCTCCAAATTTGAAGACTTCTATCCGGCATTTTTCATCCACCGATACCAAAACGCGATATAAATTCAAAACCTTTTGTGTATTATAGCATTTTATGAACTCAGATACAAGCATTTGCAGACAATTACTTTTACAGACTTTGACAGGGCTATGGAAGATTCTCAAAAACAGTAAAAAAAATTTCTGTTTTTTCACAAAAAAAAGGAGGGGCAATCCCTCCTTCTCTTACCTCTGTATTGCATCTTCATATCTTTTCCCGGCTTTCCGCCAGTTAATCAGTCCGAACCACCCTTCCACATAGTCCGCTCTCCTGTTCTGATATTGAAGATAATAGGCATGTTCCCACACATCCACCAGCAGAACCGGAAGCAGCTCATCCAAATCCGGCACATCCTGATTGGCCGTCTGCACGATGGACAAATTACCGTTCTTGTCCGTTACCAGCCATGCCCAGCCCGAACCAAATCTGCTCACTGCCGCCTGTTTCATTTTCTCCTTCCACTGCTTATAGGAACCAAAATCACGATTGATTGCTTCCGCCAGTGCACCCGCAGGTTCCTGTCCCACCGGACTCTTCATAGAATCAAAATAAAGTTCATGATTGTATACACCGCCGCCATTGTTGCGTATGGCTGTCCTCACTGCTCCGGGCAGAGAATCAATGTCCGCCAAAAGCTCCGTCAGGCTCTTTTTCTGTAATTCAGGGTAATCCGCCAGAGCGCTGTTCAGATTATCCACATAAGTTTTGTAATGTTTATCATGATGAAACGTCAATGTCTCCGCGTCCAATACAGGTATCAGCGCATCATACTCATACGGCAGGGGACGAACTACAAAGGGATAGGTTTCTTCTTGCATATTTTGTACCGGGCCTTGGATGCAAGGCTTGTATCCTTTCTCATTTTCTACTGGTAAGTATATGCAGATTTATCCCGTTTATTCTCATATAGCAGCTTTTAGTTCTTCCTGATTACTCCGTTCACAGTAACTTTTGGTTCCTCCATTTTGTACAATCATTTCCATAGGGCGTACGCCTGACACGAAATCATATGAACGGCATGACTGAACTGTGTTACTGTTTCTCCATTTTACTCTTATCCTCCGCCAGGACTTGCAAACTCCAGATAAATGATGTAAAATCAAATCATATCAGGACACATTACGGCCGGCTGAATCCTACATGTCGATTGCGTCAGTTACTGTTCACTGCGTTACGACACATGAAGCCGCGGTAAGATGCGTTCTTCCTAAATCAATAAAAGGAGCACAACATGATGAATAAAAACCAAACTTACATTCAGCACTTACAGGCAGAAGACGTTCCATGGCATCGGCTTGATACGGCTTACGGCACGGCCGCCGACTTTCCAGCATATTTTCATACCCTCTGGAATATGTCCGATCCCATAGCAGTAAAAGAAGCATTAACAGAAATCCAGTCCAGTATCGAACATCAAAGCACTCTTTGGCATTCCACTCCTTTTACAATGATATTTTTAGCACGTATTATTGAACATGCCATTCCGGAAACAGGCAAAAATGCTTGTGCTGATTACATCATTAATAATTTGTTGGATTTCTTCGCGCTTATCGCTGATACTTGTCAGGAAGCTGAAGAAATGGAACATGATGATCCTCTTCCTGCTTTTTCTGATTTGCTTCAGGAAGATTATCTGGGGCCGGAAACAGAGGATGAGGAAGCAGAGGATATGCGCTACGAAGAAGGCATTCTCGACGACATACTTTACAGTTTCTGGTATTATTCCTATGAGGTTCTATTATCATGTAAGCCCCTGCTGAAAAAACTAGAAGACACGCCTTTCCATAAGCAGGCAGCAGAACTTGAAGACATGCTGTAAAAGGCTGTCTTCAGTGCTGAACCTGTCAGAACACCCCAAGCAGTCCATGAAACCCCTGAGTCTCATAAACGCCCTTATAATATGCCACCTCGTCCTGGATAATCTCATCGATTACCTGCATCCCCAAAAGCTCCACAGGCGCCTTATCATCTGTCAGAATATAATCCCCCTGCTCATAAACCTCCAGAGCGGATGCCACCCTCTCCATCATGGCATACAAATCCTGATCCGAAAGCTTCTGCCTGTTTGCTTCCAACCTGGCAGGCATCCCCGCCTGATTGGAAGCAAACAACTCTCTGTTGGTGGAACCGGCTACGTCCGCCGTATAGACCTCCCCGAAAACGGAAGCTATGGTATCCGCCAGGTATTGATTGATATTGCCTTCCCTGCCGCCGCGCATATTCATATTCACCACCATAATACCGTCTTCTGTCAAATGTTCCTTCACAAGGGTAAAAAATTCCACCGAAGACATCTGAAAAGGAATGGTAATATCCTGATAGGCATCCACCATAATTACATCATATCTGCGATCCACCGCATTTAAATATGCTCTGCCGTCATAGGTAGTCACCGGTACGTCCTCCGGCAGAAAGAAATATTCTCTGGCAAGGTCTGTTATCCTGTCATCTATCTCCACACCTTCCATGACCATATCCCCGAAATACTTCCTGCACTGAGTCGCATAGGTTCCTGTCCCCATGCCCAGAATCAGCACTTCACAGTCCCCCGGCTCCTTCTCCCCCGCCATCAGCGGCGCAGCCATGGCATAATCATAATACATCCCCGTCAAACCCTGATTCTTCATGTAAATGGACTGTACGCCAAACAGAACATTGGTTGACAATATCACGCTTCTATCGCTCTCTTTTACCTGAAGATAATTGTATACGGATTCCCCCTCATATGCCAGTTCATCCTCCCAGAAGGCAAAATGATCCGAATACCCCAGGGCACAGCAGACCAGAAAAATCAGACCGGATGCAATCACTCTGCCTCTTCCGGAACCTGCAGCATTTCCCTTTCCCACACTGATAAAATACAGGATGGCCAGCGCCAGCAGAATCCCTGCAAAAATCAAAAAGGTAATGGAAGTCCCCACGGAAGGAATTGTCACAAAAGTAGGCACAAAGGTTCCGATGATACTGCCAATGGTGTTAAACGCCCCCAAAGTTCCCACAACCTTCCCGCTTTCCTCCAGATTTCCCACAGAATATTTTGCCAGGGAAGGCGTCACTGTTCCCAGCAGAAATAAAGGGAACACAAATATCACCATACAGGCAGCAAAAGCCGCAATCATAAGGAAATTGCTGTTCACGGTGAAAATCAGGACTGCCGAAATGCCAAGAATCAAATATTTTCCAACCACCGGTATCGCGCCAATCCAGACTGCTGCAATCAGAATCCTTGTGTACAGTCTGCCGGGATTGGGATTTTTATCTGCACTGCGTCCGCCGTAAATATTGCCCAATGCCATGGCAATCATAATCGTACCGATAATAATCGTCCAGACAATCTGGGAAGAACTGAAATAAGGTGCTAACAGTCTGCTGGCACCCAATTCCACTGCCATCACGGACATACCGGCGAAAAATTCCGTCAGATACAAAAAAATCTTGTTTTTTAATATTTTGGGAGTATTCATCTGCTTTTCCTTTCTAATATCAAGCTTTCATTTCCACATCCCCCTCCCCACAGGCAGCAGCTCAGATATATCACTGAATCATTACATAACAGTTCAGACAGATTACTGAATCATTAATTACATAACAGTTCAGTAAGTTCAGTAACTTGTCTGAACACCGTTATTCCTACATCTCGTCAGGAGACTTTACAAACTTTTTCAGCCTCTCATACTCCTCATCCTTAATGGCAAGCACTGTGCCGTGTTTAAAGCCATACGGGAAAGAGAAGGAAGCATCAGAACGCACAAACCTGCCGCTCTTCAAGCTCTCCGCCAAAAAAGGCACGTAACCCTGTCCTGCCGCCTTACAGCCATAGAAATCCAGCATCAGGCACCATCTTCCATCGGCAGTGACAAAAGCGGTGGGTGCCTCATACTTTCCTTTTTCCAGTCCTTCCATGCACCTGTCAAAGGCTTCCACTCTCTCAAAAGGCCCTGTCACATGCTCTGATTTCACCAGAATCACATGGGAAGGTTCTCCCTCACTCTTCAAAAAGCAGTAATAGACACCGTCTTCCTCATACATTGCGGAATCAATCACGGTTCCCCCGTCCTCCTTCCGATAAAGCTCTGCCGGTTCGGTGAAGGTCTCAAAATCCTTTGTACGGGTATAAAAAATAGCCTTTGGCCCAAAATGATTGCAGACATGGGAAGAAGACCAATGAATTACATAGTCGTCTTTCTCCCTGTCATAAATAATATCCGGCGCCCATAAGCATCCGAATTTCTCGTCTCCCAGCTTCAGCATTCTCTGTCTGCTCCAGTGGATTAAATCCTCCGACTGCCACATGACAAGACATTTGCTGCCTTCCCGTGATACCTTCGCCCATGAGTTCTCATACTGATAGGGCATACCATAGGAGAGACTTAAATCCGTGGCAAGAATCACGAATTTTCCCTCTTTTGTACGAGTGATGGTAAAGTCCCGGACGCCCCTGTCCCCCTCATAGCTCCACAAAACGGGATTTCCGTCATTTACACTCTCCCAGTGAAACCCATCCCTGCTGACGCCAAAATAAACCTGCTCCCCATCGGGAGTTCTCTTTTCCTTAAAATGTACAAATAAATACGCGCTCATATTATCTCCTTCACACAATTATATTCCCATGCGGAATCCTGCAAATTTATTTCTTAACAGTTCTTTTATACCGTCTGCGGCATGCAGATGCAGAACTGTAACGCATACAGCAGTCCAAACGCCGATACTCCGCATCTGGTTTCATTATTTCTCACCATTCGGGCAGCAGCCTCTCTCGACACCCAACGCATGTCCTCCACCTCATTCCTGTCAAAACCGGCTTCTGCCCTCTCTGCTCTGGCAATGTAATAATGAATCAAAATGTCCGATATGCCATTGTCGGGATTCTGGCTGCACAGATAGCGGAGCTCCTTAATATCATACCCCGTTTCTTCCCGGCATTCCCGCATTGCAGCACTCTCCGCGCATTCCCCTTCCTCTATTCTGCCTGCCGGAAGCTCCCACTCCATCCTGCCGGTGGTATACCGCTTTGACTGAATCAGCAGAATTTCCTCCTTCTCATTCACAATTACCACACAGACTGACTCCCCTGGGACATGGACGCGGTAATAGGTGTCTATCACTGTGCCGTCCGGCATCTGCACCCGATCTGAATACAAGCTCATCCATCTGCTCTCATAAATCAGCTTTTTCTCCTTGCATATGGGGAACGCTTCCCTCTCCGGATGAAATCCGCAGTCATAACCGTACAGCTGCTCCTGACCGAAATACTCCTCATATGCCTTTTTCCAGACCCTTTCGGAAATATCCGGCCAGCCTGCCTCCCCCTCATCCTCCTGACCATACTGCATTGCTTTCTGCAGAACCAGGGAATGGTCAATCTTGCCTGTCCTCAGCACATGCTCCGTTACCCGGCACCAATAGGGCGCCAGAACATCCAGACCGGCCAGGTACAGGTCCTCAATTTCCTTCTCTGCATCATAGGGAAGACTAATAAATTCTTCCCTCCATTTATCCCCGTCCCCATGCAATATCATAAACTGCGCCTTCCCACAGCTGTAAAGCGGCATCCCCACCGAACCGGGATTCAGGATACATCTGCCCCCATGCTCTATTTTCCTCTGAACATGTGTATGGCCGCACAGGATAAGCCTTGTGCCTTCCATGGCTTCCAGAATTTTATATGTATTATCCTGTCCCGGATGGAGGGCTTCGTTTACTCTGTGAGGCGAACCATGGCATATGGTAATCGCCTCCATATGCCTTAGGCAGAACACCTTTGCCGTTTCCATTTCCGCGAAAAAGTCCATATCCTTTTTGGTAAGGCTATGGTAGACATAATACATGCCTCCCGTAGCAGAATTCTCCGGTTTCCACTTGCCGTCATTCCCGTAATTCAGCCAGTACTCTTCTCTGTTTCCCCTGATAAAAGTACAATCATATCTATCTCTTATGGAATACAAATACTCCATTGTCCTCTGCGGAAAGCCAAGCTCTCCCAGATAATCCCCCAGAAATATGAAATCCTTAATCCCTCTTTCCAGCGCATACTCCATACAAGCGGAAAATGCTTCATAATTTCCATGAATATCTGACAAAACCGCAACGTCTCCGGCAGCCTCACTCTGTGCGTTCACCTGCCCGTCCTCCCCGTTCATCTGTCCATCCTCCTTATTCACCTGCCCGTTCTCCCTGTTTATCAGCCGCTTACGTCAGTTTCCGCTCCCACATCCACAACATCCAGGCATTCACCCGAAGTATTATATATCAAAATCCACCCATGCAACAGAATCCACGGTTTCCTCATTTCGGAAAAAGTCCAGAAACAGCTGCTCTGCCGTATCTTTCGGCAGTATCTGGCTCTCCTTCACTTTGACATGATTTCCTGCAATCATTACCTCCCCTGTTTTGTCTGCATTTCCGGTGTCCGGCAATTCTGCTCTGGCATGGACATAATCATTGAGATTAGAATACGTCCGCTTTTCCACGGTGAAATATCTGTCTGCCGCAGTCAAATGCTTCCCATATCCGCCTATCTGAATATAATTTCCTATTGGATCCGTTACATAGAGATAGCTGCGGTTTTTTACCGTCATATTGTTCAATTTTTCCCTGATTTGATCAAAATGTGTAATTTCCACGGGGCGGAACCATTCTCCCTCCAACAGCATGGGGCAGCGGCTGTCAAACAGTACCAGCCGGCTGTCATCCGAACTGGGATTGAAAAATCCCAAACCTGCAAAATAAGCAGCTCTCCGAATCATATCATAAGCATACCCTGCTACGGAATAACCAAAAGCAAGATATATCATATCCTCTCTGATATCATATTCACAGAGATATTTTTCCATGGAGGGATTTTCAGACAGCGCCTTATCATCAGGGGCAAACGCCCCATTCATAGGTGGAAAAATCTTCCGTACCGAATGGAAAAAATGCTGTAGTTTCTCTGACACACCGGAAATATCCTTCGCCTCTCTGCATTCCATCTTATGAAGGTACCAGTTCTGAAAATCCGATTTGTCTGCCGGAATTCTCCCTTTTTCAAAAACCATTAAGTCATAACTCATAGCCTTTTCCCTTTCCTCTCTTAATGAATCCGCTTTTACCGGCCTTTGCCTCATAATCCCTGTTCGCAACAGGTAAGACAGGGCACTGAACTGTTCCCCCGGTTCTGGCTTCCTTGCCCCTCACCTGCACGCAAGCGACCGCTTATCCATCCTCCACAAAATCTCTAATGTAGGATATCTGCTGATATCCTCTCCCATCCCTTTGAAGACATAATTATACGGTACCCAGCTTTTCTCCATTGTAAAAATCTCACACTGTTCCATTTCAATAAACTCCATCAGCACAGTTTTCACTGTCTCAATGATTTCTCTGCTGCATTTGTCTAAATTCATTTCGCAATAAGCATATTTTTCAAACTGTTTATTCAGGTACCAATTGTTGTCCGCCAGATGAAGCCAGCAAAGATTATCAGATTCGGTACGGAAATCCCCAGGCATTACATAAACAGATAGCGATTGCACCGGTTCCCCGTCCGCTATCACCTGCCGCATTTTCCCCTCGCTCCGCCGAAGGGTTCTGAGATTATCCGAAAGGGAAGTCCCCATAATTCCTGCGTGGGTGGGTGCATACCCAATCATACGGACTAATTCTTTTGCCTTGTCCAACCATGCTTCCCAGAAGCCGTCCCTTTTTTTACATGCGCCATAGACTACAATTCCCAGCTTTTTAACAGCCATTTTGCTCCACCAATCCCCGTACTCCAGCTTCTGATTTATACGCATCCTGACAAGCCGAGACATTTTGCCCTGGCCAGAAAGCTTTTGTACTGCCTCTCCGTTATAAAATCTTCTCTGGTGACAGGCGCCGTAAAATGAAAATCCACTTTCTTCATGGCTTTCTGCGCCGCCTGCTTTATGGTCATATCCCCAAATTGGTATGGCGCATCCATATCCCGCATAAAATCAATGTCAAAGGCATTATTATGATCAAAAAGCGGATGGCATCCCAATATCTCCATTGTCTCTGCATCATAGAAAAATCCCCAATTCTGACCATGCCTGTCCCTGTTGCTGATCAGGAAATCCACAATCCACATCTTATAAATGCTCTCTCCGTCAATCTCAAACATTCTCCTGTCAGGATCGATTCCATTTACATTACAGTAAGAAATAAATTCCATCCCTGTCAAAATGGCTTTCTGCTCCGTTGTCATACAGGGGCACATACAGACATACTTTCCCTCGTCCTCCCCTGCCGCATAACGGACATGCTCCACATTCATTTTATCCAGCAGATTGGAACACATCACTTCTATCCGGGATTCGGTATTGCCGTCCGCTCCCAGTTTATACAGCCATAGCTGTGAATCCTCGTGCCGCCTCCATGCCTTCGCATAGACCCCGTTAGTCGTAAGCTCCGGCGTAACCAGGGAGCCCTGCAGTGTAAGGGATTTTCCATGCAGAGCTACCTGGGCTATGATTTCATTGAGAGGATTCTGTCTGACATTCACCCTGCTCCAATTTACCTCAATATCATCCTCAAATTTAAGCCAGTAGGAATCCAGCACGGAAACCGCCCTGCATACCATGGCAATTTTCACACGCTGTTCATCCGTCCCCACCTGCTCAAAATGACACATATTGTATATCCACTTTGCATTTGTACGGCTTAAGAGCAATACCCTGTTAGCCAGCCAGCTCACAACAGCTTCCTCGTTTTTTCTGGCCGCAGCCATCCACTGCGTCATCTCCCCTGCGGACATCATTCTGTCACCTGAGGGCATCTCCCTCAATTTCCCTTTGATTGGATACGGAAGTAATTTCTCCTGAATCACTATATACTGCAAAGCATCAAAATCTACCTTCATCACTTCCGTATCCTTCATCATAATGATGAATTTCTTATATTTCTCCATACAGAACCCTCTTTGCCATAATACATCCGACTTCCGCCTGCCTGATTCCACCGTACTGCCTCCGCCTCCATTATACAGCAATCACGCTTCATCGGCGGTTCCGTTCCGAATTCTCTTCCGTCAGGTCAATACCCCAGCGATTTCAATGCCTTCACTGCGCTTTCCTCTCCCTGCGCAGCAGATTTTTGAAACCATTCCACTGCCGTTTCCACATCCTGCATGGTACCCATACCCTTCACGTAGAAGACGCCCACTACATACTGTGCATAGGAATGCCCCTGTTCGGCAGCCTTGGTATATAAATCCAAAGCCTTCTCGTAATCCTGTTCCACACCCTGCCCATTCTTATAGCAGATTGCCAGATTGTACTGAGCATCCATATCCCCCTGTCTGGCAGCCCTGGTATACCACTTTACTGCCTTTTCATAGTTCTGCTCCACACCCTGTCCGTTTTTATAACAGTACCCCAGCTTAAACTGCGCAATCATATCACCCTGCCTGGCAGCTTTTAAATACCACTGAATTGACATTTCCAGATCCTGCGCCACTCCCTGCCCTCGTTCATAGCAACGGGCCAGAGCAGTCTGCGCCTGGACATCCCCCTGGTCAGCTGCTCTCGCATACCATTGAAATGCTTCTTCATAATCCTGTTCCACACCCCTGCCGGATTCATAGGCATATGCCAGATTATACTGAGCGGAAGCTTCTCCCTGACCTGCTGCCCTGGCAAACCACATCACAGCCTGGACAGAATCCTGCTCCACACCAATACCGCCGTCATAATAGCATCCCATATTGTATTGTGCGACAGGCTGCCCGGCTTGGGCGGCTTTCATACACCATGCAATTTCCTGAGCAGAATCCTGACTTACCCCTTCGCCCTTGCCGTATAACTTGGATAACATAAGCATTGCGTCCGCATCCCCGGCTTCCGCCGCTCTGGTGTACATCATCACTGCCTGGTCATAATCCCGGATTACCCCTTTACCGTCCTTATACATATTTCCCATGTTATACATGGCGGCAGCGCTGCCTCCCTGGACAGCTTTGGCACACCATTCTGCCGCCTTCTCATAGTCCTGTTCCACACCTTTACCATTATAATAACAGTTTGACAGCGAAAGCTGTGCGTCCGCATCTCCCTGTTCCGCCGCCTTCATAAACCATACGGCAGCCTGCCTGTCATCCTGCTTCACGCCTTCGCCTTCTTTATAACACCATGCCAGACGGCATTGAGCCTCCGCATGACCTTCTTCTGCCGCCTTACTATACCACATAACAGCGCGTACAAAGTCCTGTTCCACACCGTCTCCATAATAATACAAACTGCCCAGCGCTTCCTTTGCAGAGGCGCTTCCCTTTTCTGCCGCCTGCCGATACCACTCCGCGGCAGTTCTGAAATCCTGCGGTACGCCGTCCCCACTGGCACAGCAGACCCCCATATTAAACAGTGCTATGGAATTATCCTTTGATGCAGAACTCATAAACAATTCTACGGCCCTTGCTTTATCCTGAGGTACTCCATGCCCACTGAGATAGCAGTTTCCCAGACTGCACTCCGCGTCCGCATTCCCCTGCCCGGCAGATTTGGTATACCATTCCACCGCTTTCTCGTAATTCTGCTCCACGCCGGTTCCGTTTGCATAGTGGTTAGCCAGGTTAAACTGCGCCCATTCATGTCCTCCCTCTGCCGCTTCGGTGTACCACATCACAGCCTTGGCAAGGTCTTTTTCCACACCAAACCCATGTTCATAACAGATTGCCAGATTCTGCTGTGCATCTATATCACCGCCTTCGGCACCTTTTATGTACCAGTATACAGCCTTCTCATAGTTCTGCTCCACGCCGTGACCATTGTCATAGCAATACCCCAGGCTGCGCTGTGCAGCAGCATTCCCCTGTAATGCTGCCTTTTCAAACCATGCAACGGCAGCCGCGAAATCCTTTTTCACATAGACACCATATTTATAACAGTTTCCCATCATATCCTGTGCAAACGCATACCCGGATTCCGCAGAAATCAGACATTGCTGCACATCAAATCCGGGATTTCCCCAATCCACATCATATTCTATCATGTTATCATTTTCACCCATTCCACGACACCTTCTTCATTCTCATCCTTGTCCTCTCCTTCATCAAATGCAAATGACTGTTTCAGATTACTATACAATATTTCACTCTTCATTTCAATAGTTGATTGATAATACACAATTGTTACGAAACCATCTATGAACAGCTGGCCAGCTCATAATACAGCCCTCTCTTCGCCATCAGCTCTTCATGCGTTCCTTCCTCTGCAATTCCCTGGCTGCTGATATACAGAATACGATCCGCATTCCGAATAGTGGATAAACGATGAGCCACAATAAATGCCGTCTTGCCTTCCAGCAGAATCTCCAGCGCCTCCTGAATCAGCAGTTCCGTCTCTGTATCAATGGCACTGGTAGCCTCGTCCAGAATCACCACGGAAGGATTCTTCAGAACAATTCTGGCAAAGCTGATCAGCTGTCTCTCCCCGGCGGACAAACCGCTTCCCCGTTCTTCCAGCATATGCTCATACCCACCGCTTAACCGCTGAATAAATTTATCTGCCGAAATCCTTCGGGCCGCCTCCCTGCATTCTTCATCGGTGGCATCCCATCTGCCATATCGGATATTGTCCAGAATGGTCCCCTTGAAAATAAAGGGATCCTGCATCAATACACCCACTTCAGAACGCAGAGAATACAAGCTGGCATCCCGCACATCCACATCATCAATCCTGACACTGCCTTCACTGACATCATAAAACCGGGTCAGCATACTGATTACCGTAGTCTTTCCTGCTCCGGTAGGCCCCACCAGGGCAATCGTTTCTCCTGGTTTCACATGCAGCGTAAAATGCTTTAAAATATTGACATTCTCTTCATAGCAAAATGTGACATCCTGAAAGTCCACCTTGCCCCTGACATTTTTAAGAATCACCGGATTTTCCTTATCCTGAATGTCCACCGGATAGTCAATGGTGTCAAAAACCTGCTCCAAATTAGAGCTGACCTGCGCCAGTTCCTGAATCATGGTTGACAGCTGCGCCAGCGGATCCTGAAAAGCCCCCATATAGCTGGTAAAAGTAATCACCACCCCCGCAGTGATACCTGCATTTCCACCCAGTATCAAAGCCAATGCCACACCGAAAATGCATAAAGTCCCCGTATGCCAGAATAGCTGAACCACAGGACTGTTCAGTCTCGAACGCTTCACAATATCCCACCACATATTCACACTCTCTTCATGAATCTGCCGGTAGATATCCTTATTGATTCCTATTCTGTTATAATTCTTGACGATCTGCTCTCCCATGATGGATTCTACCAGGAAAGCTGTCCTATTGGAATTCTTCGCCCTGTGAGCCGTATACATTTTTCTCAGACAGGAACGCAGCCAGAAGATTATCACCATCATAGGCAGTACCGCGGCAAACACAATCAGCGTCAGCATGGGGCTTAAGGAAAGCATAAATACTGTCACCACTACTAATTTCACAATGTAGATGGCAAACATCATAACATAATTGGAAAAAAAGTCTGCCAAACCATTGATATATTCCGTCACCCGCACCACAATCTTACCATCCGGCCGATTGTCAAAATAATCAAAAGAAAGCTGCTGCAGACGCTCAAAAATATCCGTCCGGATTCTGGTAATAATGCTTAACCCCATCCGCCCCATACTCCTGGCCTGCACAAAGGAAGACACTATCTCCACAGCAGCAAGCAGCACCAAGCCGCCGCCCACCAGTGCCAGCTGACGATAGTCCTTCGCTACAACCACTTCATCCACGATCAGCTTCAGCAGCCTGGGCGGAAGCAGTGAAACCACCGCTGCCACCAGCATCATACAGCTGACCAGTGCAAGGAGTTTCCTGTAAGGAAGGATATACGCAATCGTCCGTCCCAGCTGGCGTATATCCACCTTCTTCTCTATTTTTTCATCTTCATAAAAAGTATTCCGTTTTGCCATGGCTGCTCCTTTTTTATTCCCTTTGATTCCAGTTCCGGCTCTCTTATTCCAGTTCCGGCTCTCTTATTCCAGTTCCGTCTCTTCTCTTCAGCGCCCTTGTCCGGGAAGGATTTTCAGCTGCATAGGGCGCATCTGAAAATTCTTCCGGGCGCTTTCGTTTCGAGACTGTTATTATACGTGAATCTCATCTGCCTGCTGCTCCTGCTGTACACGATATACATGCGCAAAGCTTCCTCCCAGGTTCATCAGTTCCCGGAAGGTTCCTCTCTCTGTGATTATACCGTCTTTCATGTATAGAATCTCATCGCAGTCCACCACGGAAGAAAAGCGGTGTGCCGTAATAATCAATGTCTTATCCGCAAAATGCTCGTGGATATTTTTCAGCAGCACATGCTCCGTGTTCACATCTAAGGCGGATGTGGAATCATCCAGCACAAAAACAGGCGCATTTTTTAAGAATGCCCTGGCAATGGAAATCCTCTGCTTCTGGCCGCCGGAAATCCCCAGTCCTCTCTCTCCCACAATTGTTTTATACCGTTCGGGAAGCGCATCGATAAACTTTGCCGCCTCTGCATCAGCGGCTGCCTTCGTTACCATGCGTTCGTCAATATCCGCCCTGCTGAACGCTATATTGGACTCAATGGTATTGGAAAACAGAAACACATCCTGAAATACATAAGAATACATCTTCCGCAGATTTTCCAGGCTGAATTCCTTAATATCATGTCCGCTGATTGTGACCTGTCCTGATGTAACATCACAGATACGCACCAGAGTTTTAAGCAGCACACTCTTTCCGGAGCCGGTCTCTCCCACTATCCCCAGCTTTTTCCCATAGGGAATGCTGATGTTGATATCCTTTAAAATCTCCTGCCCATCCATTTCCAGTGAAACATTTTTCAGTTCAATATCCGGCATATCACAGTGAAGCGCCTGTCCCGCTTCCATTGGTTCCGGCACTTTGCTTTCCTTTTCCATAAAATGCTTCAAAGCCAGTCCTGCTATGGTCTGCTGCTGCATATTAAAGATATGATTGTTGACACTGGTAATATTGTTCATAAACCGCATCACATATGTAGAAGACGCCAGAATATATCCCACTGTCAGCTTCCCCTGCATGACCAGCAGCGCCCCGATTGCGATAGTACTGATATAAGCAATCTGCCGAATGGTATTGAATGTTAAATCAAACTTAGAAGACAGCCATATCTGCTTCATCCTCGCATCCAGAAAACGTGTATTTACGTTTCTGAATTTCTCCTTCTCCAGTTCCTCATTATGGAAGGATCGGACAATCCGTACCGCTGCAATATTCTCCTGTGTAGTCAGATTCATCTCCGAACTCTTCTGACGAATCTCCTTGAAATTTTCCCTGGCCTTACGCTTGAACCGAATCACAGACCTCACCAGGAACGGCATCAAAAGAAGCGGAATGACTAAAAAGGATATATCAATCCGCGCAATCAGCACCAGCGTCATCACCAGTATGAATACGGAATCCCCCAGATAAGGAATCCTATGGGAAAACAGCTCCTTGAACATAATCGTATCACTGTTTAAGATCTGCAGCAGTTCGCCCGAATTGTACTCGGCAATAGTGGCAGAATCCAATTCCATCAGCTTTCCATAGGTCATATACCGAAGTTCCGTTTCCAGCTTCAGACCAATCCACTCCTGCACCAAATCCCTGATATAAATCAAGACAATCCGCAGCAGCATCAACACTCCGAAAACCGCCGCAATTGCAGCAAATAACTGCATTGTATGGGGCGCTCCGAAACGGCCTGTCAACAGAAAATGAAAAGCGCCGCCGCTGTCCTCCTTCACTTCCCCTTTTTGGATTACGAAGTCAATCAGTATCCCGGACAAAAGCGGCATGAGCAGTTCCGCATATACGCCCAGAAAGCTTAAAGCTTCCGCCAGAATTGCCACCGGAATATTCTTTTTAAAATACCGAAATCCAAACCTTAATGTCTCCATATTGTCTACCGCTCTCCTTCTCTTTCCTGAACCCCCCTATCCTGGAACACAATTTCCAGGCAAGCTAAAACTCTCAACATTGTTGAGAGTTTTAAACTGACCTTATGATTTTGGATAAACCAATGTACAGTTTTCCAAGTCTTCCGTATCGTTTTCAGATATAAATATTTCTGCTGACCTGGACAAATCATTCCCTTTGAATCTTTCCTTCCGTAATAGTTTCATGACAACAGGCCAGTTTTCTTCAGCCGATTCCGTCCGCAGCCAAATTCCCATAAGCGGCCCCGGTTCCCCGGCTTCGGTATCTATATAATCATATCCGTTATCTTGTATGGCGCCATGAGAGATCTCTTCAATGCGGTCCGGAATACAATAGCGCAAATCTATATCTGGATTCTCAAGTTTTCCCGGATTCAACACAATAATAATCGTCTGCATAGCAACCTCCAACATCATATGAGCTTATTTTCCCCTGCCGCCGAAATCTCATTCCACAGCGTATATACTCTCTCCGCCGGAATCTGCAGCCCTTCGGCATATGCTAACAGCTCCCTCATCCGCTCTTCCATATAGCGCTCCGGCTCATCCTTGGTAATGCCTATGGTAATCTTAAACTTCCGATATAATTTGGGAAATTTATCAGGAAATTCCCGAATAAATTCCTCCATCGGAACATCTGACAACAAAAGCTCACTTGCACCGACATAAATAACAGCATCTTCCATGGCCTTCTTGTCCACTGATGTCATCCCTTTGGGTACACACACGGCCACTGGCGGTTTTATGATTGGCTTTTTCCCCAGCGCCTTCCTAAACAGACAAAGAAACAACTCCCTGGCTGCCAGGTAATCTGCAATCATACCCTGATGCAGTGGAGATAACACCATGATATCCTCCATGTTCTTCTCCGTCATCCGCTGCGCATCCGTCCCAAAGGCCACAATCTTATTGTCGCTTGCCTGAACTGCTATGAGTGATTTTTCTCTCAACACAGTCCCTCTGCCCTGCACATGAATCACGATATCCGCAGGCTCATACGGCACCATATTATAGTCTGTCATTTTATCCCCCTGTCATACCGCCGAAACTGCACAGACAAATTACGGCCATCTTTTTAACCACCAGCCTTATTTTAACGCTATTTTCCTGCCTTGTCAATCACTTACTGCATCGGCAAATCCCCGGTACAGATTCTGCGTTACTGTTCACTCCGTCCACGGTAACTAATACGCATGAAAACGCCTCTCGGTGGCGGCGGGCGAACAGTAACGATTTTGCAGCAGTTCTATGAGCTATCTAAACTGTTACCAGATTTATTCGTCAGGACTGCAGCAGCTCCAGAACATTCTGCGGCTGTTGGTTGGCGTGGGCAAGCATTGTCTGCGACACCTGTATTAGAATACTGTGTTTTGCCTGATTCACTGCCTCAGAAGCCATGTCCGCATCACGGATGACGGATTCGCTGGCCTGCGTATTTTCAATCGTATTGTTGTTATTATTAATGGTATGCTCCAGCCTGTTCTGCATGGCGCCATAAGTGCTCCGCCGGGAATTCAGCATCACTATTGCATCGACAAGACGATCCACCGCTTTCTGCGCATACTTAGGCTTGCTGATGGTCAGGGTGTTAATCCCCAGCGAACAGGAACTGATACGTGTTCTTGGAATCTCTATGATATCCGTTGCCTCTGCCCCCACCAGAAGACACAGCGGTTCCCTGGCATATCCGCTGCTCTCTTCCAGGAAAAGTTTGCTTCTTGCGCTTCCTCCGATATCGGTGATGGAATGAGATCCCAATGCTTTATGGGCTATTTTCAGAGTTCCGTTTTCCAGGGATGCGGTCAGGGGCGCAGTATTGCCGTTATCATCCCCATTTGCAAACATATCATTCAGCAGCTTCACGAACTCTTCCGCAGTATATTCCGTATTTTCCGGAAATGTGTATTTATAAGGAATGGAATCCGCGGAAAATGTGAATACATTCTGTCCGGGAGGAAATTGAATTCCTTCCGACAGGTCTTTGGTTCCTGTAATATAAGTCGCATTCGGATTAATCGTTGTCTTATAGAACAGGAATCCTGCGGCTGTGCCCCGGATACCGTCCAGCACATACTGTCCCTGGGCAGGTTCCTTGCCGTCTTTTCTGTTGACAATAATCTGAAGGGCAGTATCATCATTCGCCCCCACAACCTGCGTATTATATTCTCCAATGGCAACCTTGATATTAAAATCTTCAATCCCTTCCTCTTCAAACTTTTTCTGTATCTGCTGCTGCAGCACTTTGGCAACTTCATCACCTGTATACGTACCCTCCGGAATGGTTACCTTCATTTCCTTTGTATAACTGTTGGCACCCTGAGGTGAGGTGTCCGTATAAGCAAAATTAAAAATCAAGGTATCGTTGCCGCCGCTTATAATATCAACGGGTTCCGTTGTCAGGTCCTTCCGGCCGATAATATAGGCGTTCTGAAAATTGGAACTGGAATATGCGCCCTTTTGTGTGGTTTCGCTTCCTGTCTCATGGGTAACAAGTATATTATCATAAAAACTTCCCGATGCGGAAATGGCACCGCCGGAAGAGGTGAAGGTAAAGGTTCCGTCCGACTCCACATTAACGGTAACTTTGCCTTTCAGAACAGCGTTATTGTCAATTGCAGCCTGCACCGCATTTTTCAGCGAATTTTTGTCAGGATAACTGCCTGTGCCAATACTGATGGAAGCGGAATCTGAGCCGACTGTCAGGGTAAGTGCATTGTTGCTGCCAGACAGCGTTGTGGTATCAGAAATAGCTCTGCGGGTACCCAGGACAAAATCACTTGCCTCTGTAACCGCTGCATCAGAATCCACAGTGTGCGTACCATGAATGGCTTTCCATGCTGAACTGCCAGTGTCAAATTCGATATAATAGGAACCGTTCGCGTTGTCCGTTGACGGTATGGCAGTCATAACGAGACGGTCATTCTCATAGGAAGCCTTTATGCTGCTGAATTGAGCATTTGACTGCAGCTGCGCATTGATCTGTGCAGCCACCTGTGCCATACCATAATCCCCTTCCGCCAGAGTGATGGTTTTAGAACTGCCGGATGTATATATGGTAATTTTATTCGTATCTTTCGTAAAATGTATCTTGGCATCCTTTTTGTCAGCAGGAATAGTGACGGAGGCTGTTGCAGGAGTTACCGTTACTGCCGTTGACCCCTGCGGACGTGATACCGTTCCATAACTGTAATAAGAAGGAACATAATTTTGAACCGTTGTTGTTCCCACGAACAGCTTCTTATACGTGTCATTTTTCTGTCCGGCATCAAAATGAATCTTCCTGACATCATCTGTCAGTGCCTTGATGGCAATGCGTCCGGAAGCAGTGGTAAACTGAATCTTATCCTTTACCGCCGAAAAGGCTGCATCCGTCTGTATGTAAGCATTCAGACTGTTTACAATATCCTGACTGTCCGCATAGCTTCCGCCCATATTATTTATGGTGTAATTCTGATTATTAATTTGAAAAGTCAAAGAGGCATTATTCGGCAGTGTAAATGAGCTGTTCAGACTGGCATTCCCCTGAAGTTTTGCGCTGTTCCCCTTGAAGCTATAAGTCAGGTAATCCGTGTCACGAAATAACGCATTGTATGTATTGGCAGCAACGGGGTCTGTGGTATCAAATTCCAGAGAACTGCTGCTGCCCTTAACCAAACTGTTTATCATTAAGTAATCCATCCAATAACCAGTATCATCTGTAGGCGAAGTGGGCACATAGACATACGCGGTATCTATACTGGCTCTTACAACATTTGAAAGCCCCTTTGCAGCAAGCTGATCATTGATTTCTTTCGCTATTTCCAACATTGTATATCCATTGGCTTTCTCCGGAAAAGTTATCTCTATATCATCTGCAGCACCGTTTACTTTAAATCGCAGAACATTATTTTTATTGCTGCCTGACAAATGAATTTCATCAGTAATCGAACTATAATAATAAGCATGTCCCTTAATGGAAGCCGCAGTACCGCCAGTGGAAGAACCATATTTTACATTATCATAAAAGACAGAAGAGTAAACCGGCGAAGTGGTTTCCAATTTAAACATATTTCCCTTAAGACCGGTAATGGTGGTGCCGGGTCCGCCCGTAATCTGAATGCTGGATTCCCCATATTCTTTGGCAGTAACATCCGTGCCGGCCAGTTTCTGATTAATTAAATGAATCATTTCCTGGCGGGAATATTTACCGGAAGGAATTGTCATGGAAATAATATTGGATCCTTTCCCGTTTTCCACATAAAATCCAAGCTGATCGTTCTGGCCGCCGGTAATGGTCAGAGGGTATTTTGAATCGAATACGGTAGTTCCCAGCAGACTGGAGGAAGAGCTGCCGTTAAAACTGTCAAAAAACAGATAGGACAGAGCACCATCCATCGAAGCTATCTCGGCCGGCATTCCATAAACCCGTTCAAAGTTCAATTTACAGATACCCTTATCCGTATACTCAAATTCAAATCCGGGATTCGGCGGCGTCATCCTTTCTAAGGCACTGTCAATCTCATCCACTAATTCCTGCGTGGTATAAACGCCCGGAGGTACCGTAAGGGAATAATCCCTGGGTTCATAATAGTCGGGCAGATGAATATTCAATTCATTGTTCATGGCCGAAATGGTATGGAGCTGTTTATCATTCCAGCTTTTACATCCTGTGATTTGGTGATAAGAGTTTTCATGCTCTTCAAATACGGGCTGATCATTAAACTGCGTTGTTTTATTAATACGGTCAATTTCTTCTCGGATCTGGTCAAATTCTGCGTCCAAAGCCTCACGATCACTGTCGCTGCAAGTGCCGTTCAGTGATTTCAGAGCCAGTTCATACATACGCTGCAGGATACCGGACACTCCATCCATGGCCCCGTCTGCAACCTGTACAAAAGAGACACCATCCTGTGCATTGGAAGTTCCCTGCTTCAGACCGCGAATCAGCCGCCGCATTTTTTCAGAAATGGCAAGTCCGGACGCATCGTCCGCAGCCCTGTTGATTCGATATCCTGAAGAAAGTTTCTCAATCGATCGTTTATTATTTCTGGAATTTACCTGCAGGAAATTGTTTGCATTCATGGCAGGCAGATTATTTTGAATAGACAGCATATATTTCATTCCCCTTACTCTTATAAATTTTTCTATTTCACCATACCAAATATGAAAAAAATCGCTTATCTAAAGTCAAAATGGTATTCTCTGCAAAACAACAGGATACTTCTTATTTCCCAAGTATCCTGTCATCCTTTTTATACTCGCGAGCGATAAAATCTGTCGTCAACTCATAACGCCTGCCGCTCGTGAGTCGGGTGGCATGGCAGATTTCAGCGATCGCCAGTATAGATTACTGCTATAATCTTTCCCAAAAATTAATATGTCCTTGTAACCGATACGGTAGTCTTGGTCTCTGTGTTCGCCGTAACAGTAACCACAACCCGATAGGTTCCCCTGGAAACGGAATAGGTCTCCACAATCGACAAATTCCTGTTCGTGCTGGAATCCTCCCAGGACTCCACATCAATCCAGTCGTTTCCTGACTGTTTCTGCAATGTTGCGCATACATAGGTGCTGGTTACACCACTCTTCCCCCGTACATACCCGGTAATGCTTGCCTCTCCGGAACTTGAGATACTCAGATCAGCGGCGTAAGATATAATATAAGTCATTCTCGCCTCCACCGCCTCTGCCTGAACGGTCGGCATTACAGCAAACAGCATTGCAATCGCAATGCATAATGCAGTGATTTTCTTGGATCTTTTCATCTTTTTACACCCCCTTTCCATCCCTTATATATATAATAACGATTCACCTGTTCCATTATGTTACATAAATGTGGTAAATATTTATTTTTTAATTTCATCCTGCCTCCACAACCAGTTCAAAAATATCTGCCGAATATCCTCTATGGATATATTTTCTGCAAAGATCGTATATACATAATTGCCGTATTCCAGATAAGAACAGGTAACACCATCATCATACCGATATACTTCTGCCGTACAGCCGTTTATGAACACAGTTATTTTCTCATCAAATTCATTATCATATATAACAGTCTTGCCGTCCTGCACCATCTCCTGCTGGCAGATTAATTGTCCTCCCGCCTTATCTTCATACAAATATTCTGAAAAAGATTCATTTACATTTTTCTCCACACAAAGGTATCCTTCCGGAAGATAGGACGGCTCATGTACGGCAAGTTCCTCTGAACCTTTCGTATTGGTCATATAGCGATACAGCATAGAATCTTCCCATACCGTCCTTATGGTATCAAAAAAGGCAGCCTGGTATGCCTTAATCCCCGTTGAAAGAACAAAGACCAGCATCAGAACAATAACTGCTATGCGGACACCCTTCCCGCCAGCACTATGTACCACATTCCATATCTTCATATACCGTTCTCTGCGCAGCAGACGTTTCATCCTTTTTTCAAAACCTGCGGAAAATATATACCCATAATCCACTTCTCTTTCCATCTCCTTCAAGAGAGCTTCCGCCGCCATAGGCATATATTGATACAGCCATTCATCCGTTACCCGTATTATCGCCATTCAAATTTTCCTCCATTTCCTTTATTTTCCTCTCTATCATTACTTTTCCCCTGGCAATCCTCTGCCGCACAGTTCCCTCCAATATACCGCAGACTTCCGCTATCTCCTGGTTCTCCATATGATTTACATATTTCAGCATGAATACATCTCTGTATTTCAACGGCAGATTTTTCAGTATATCCAATATGCCATTCTCCAGTTCAGAATCTATGTAAGTCACATATCCATCTTTTTCAGCGGCTTCTTCCAACAGCGTTTCTTTTTTCACTTGACTACTTCTCTTTCTATATAAATCAATTGCAGCATTTCTGGCACAGGCAATCAGGTACAATTTCGTTGGAATTCCATCCGGCTCTTCCACCTTGTCTATGTTGCGTGTCAGACTGATAAAAGCATTATGAACCGCATCCTCGGCCAAATAGGGATCATGCAGCACGTCCATCGTTATCTTCATCATCAAATGCCTGTATTTTTCATAAAGAACAACAAATTTCCTCTTGTCTTCCGGCGTATCTATCATCATTAAATTTATCATTCAGGTACTCCTTTTTACATATCCGCAAATCTGTACTCTTGTGTTCTTAAAGCAATGGCAGACTTCTGTTCTATCCTCTTTATAATATAACGGAATTGTCCTACTGCCTGTTACAATAATGCAAAAAAATAATCGAGCAGGGGAGATTATATCTCCCCTCTCACACCACTTTTATCCCGACTTTTTATTTATCCTGAAATTCTACAGCAAAAGTCATATTTTCAGCATCCGCATAACAAAAAGCCGGAATAATTATGTACCATTGCCGGCGTTTTCTTTTATTCGTCGGAAGGCGGAGCGTTTGATCCTTTTTAATTCTCCTTTTATTTAACGCACTGTCCATCGTAAATACACGCTTACTTTCTTGCTAAAGTTTGTGTGCTATCCCATGTGTGCTATGTGTGTGCTATTTGTATGCTGCGCGGCAAAATTTAAGGCTATCGCTGACAACCCACATCAACGATAGCCTTTGATTTAACTGTATTTCTTACTTAGAATTTACCCTCTTTAGCTGCTTCCTCGATGAGCACGGCCACAGCCACAGTAGCCCCAACCATGGGGTTGTTGCCCATACCGATCAATCCCATCATCTCCACATGGGCAGGAACTGAAGAAGATCCTGCAAACTGCGCATCGGAATGCATACGTCCCAAAGTATCCGTAAATCCATAAGATGCAGGACCGGCAGCCATGTTATCCGGATGCAGGGTACGTCCTGTACCGCCGCCGGATGCAACGGAGA
>CAJUAP010000013.1 GCA_910584435.1 uncultured Acetatifactor sp. | reverse complement strand
TGTGCCTAAAGCCTTCGCAGAAGGCTTGTTACTGAGAACGGAGTGAACAGTAACACCTCCAAATATGTATGAAGTGTTACACACATTCTGTCATTGTAAAAATGATAAAATGGTGTTATCATAATTACAGAGGAGTTGTCTATGGAAGCTGTCAAATTTGATAAAATAGAGAGAGTACTCGGCATATACACAAAGCTGCTCAACGGCAATCTGGTCAGAAAGGCAGAAGAGGCGCAGAGATACGGGGTAGACCAGCGGAGCATACAGAGGGATATTGACGACATCCGCAATTTTCTGGAACTGGATGCAGAGAACACCGGGTATATCAATTCGGTTGAATATAACCGCGTGGAAAAAGGGTACCGGATGGAGCAGGTGATTAAAATGAAGCTGTCCAACAGTGAGGTATTGGCCCTGTGCAAAATTCTGCTGGACAGCCGGGCGTTTCCGAAAGAGGAAATGTCGGGTATGCTGGACAGGCTCGTTGACTGCTGTGTGCCCCAAAGCAATAAGAAGCTGGTGAAAGACCTTATCAGCAATGAGGCATTTCATTATGTGGAACCCAGGCACAAAACACATTTCCTGGATACCATGTGGGATGTGGGACAGGCAATCCGGGAGTGCAGATATATTGAAATTGAATATGCCCGAATGAAAGACAAGGCATTGGTGAAGAGGAAAGTAAAGCCGGTGGCAATTATGTTTTCCGAGTATTATTTCTATCTTACAGCGTTTATAGATGATGAGAAAGTGAGGGAGGCGTTTGATGTAATCAATGATGCCTTTCCTACCATTTACCGGATTGACCGCATTAAAAAGCTGAAGGTATCAGAAGAGCGTTTTCATATTCCGTATAGCAGCAGGTTTGAGGAAGGCGAGTTCCGCAAACGAATACAGTTTATGTACGGGGGGCGGCTGCGGAAGGTGAAATTCATGTATTCTGGGGAGAATATTGAAGCGGTGCTGGACAAGCTGCCCACAGCCCGGATTCTGTCAGAGGAAAACGGTGTATACGTGGTGAGTGCGGAAGTATTCGGCAAAGGGATTGACATGTGGCTGCGGAGCCAGGGCGATTTAGTGAAAGTGATGGAGCAGCCGGGCGATAAAGAATAGGAAGGGTATTATGGGAGAGTGGGACAGTCCGGGATGCGGTGAGGCAAGAGTACCGGAGAATGCAATTCTGTCATTTCTGGATAAACTGAAGGCGGAAGGATGCCTTCTGCATGGTTTTGCCATGCTGGACAGAGGAAAGCTGCTGGCGGAAGGCTATTGGGCACCTTTTCATAAGGATGCGCTGCACAGAATGTATTCTGTGGGAAAAAGCTTCGTATCTCTGGCCATAGGGCTGCTGTGGGAGGAAGGAAAATTGGCGTTGGATGATCCGATCTGCCGTTATTTTCCGGAGAAATGTCCCAAGGAGGGACCGCATCCATGGCTGGCGCAGCTGACCATCAGGCAGATGCTTACTATGACCACATGCCATAGCAGAACTACATATAAACAATATGACGGCGACTGGGTGGAATCTTTTTTCAAGGTGGCGCCATCCAACCTGCCCGGAGCGGTGTTTTCCTATGATACATCTGCCACTCATGTCTTGTCTGCTTTGGCGGAACGGCTGTCCGGCAGGAAGTTAATGGAATACCTGAGGGAGAAATGTCTGGATCAAATCGGTGTGTCAAAGGAGGCTTATTTTATCCCTGATCCATCAGGTGTTTCCCAGGGAGGTTCCGGATTGATGTGCACTCTGCGGGATGTGCTGTCAGTGGCGGAACTGGTGATGAATGAAGGCGTTTTCCGGGGGAGGGAGCTTGTGCCTGCGGAGTATATCAGGGAGGCAGCGGCCTGTCAGGTCAAGACATCACATCAGCAGGCTTATGATGAACAGTTCGGCTATGGCTATCAAATCTGGAGGGGGAGGCATCATAGCTTTTATTTCTATGGAATCGGCGGACAGTTGGCGGTGTGCCTGCCCAGGGAACAGTTTATCCTTGTGACCATGGGGAATACCTTGGAAAATAAAAACGGAATCAAGGATATATTTGACGCCTTTTATGATATTATTTATCCCTGGATTGGGTATGAGGTGTGGGATGTGCCTGTGCTGAATGGAGAAAAGGGAAAGGCAGTCCGCAGGGATTGCGGAGAGCTTGCAGCAAGAGTGGCAGGACTGTCATTAGCACAGTATTCCCAGGGAGCGTCAGCCGGAGAAACAGCATTTGAGGGGAGGAAAACCGAAGAAACAGTATCCGAAGGAGCAGAAACAAAAGGAAATGCATCTGAAGGAGCGGAATCAGGCGGACAGACATTCAATGCAACGGAATTCAGGAGCAGTATTTCCGAAGGAGCAGAATCCAAATCGGAATATCAGGAGGCTTTTTGGAGGGGCGAATTTGCCTGGATTGGACGGAAGTATTCTTTTGACGATAACAAGCTGAAAATTTCGGGATTGTGTGTGACCTGTGACGGTGAAGGGAGAAGGGGATGTCTGTCCCTGGAAAAAGGAGGAAGAAGTTCCAGACTGTTTTTTGGAATGGACACTTATGTGCAGCAGAAGTTTCCCTGGACGGAAGCTTGGAGACCGTGGGAAAGAGGATACTGCTCGGATGCGGAATGCTGCTGCCAGGGGATTTTGGATTCAGCGGATATGCTTCTGCTGCGCTGTTATATTTTAGGGCCTGAGATGGCCAATTTAGTTATTGTGCTTCAGTTTCAGGAGCATGGCGTCACGGTGAAGATGCAGAAGGGCATTGAGAATGGACTGCAGCATTTTGAGGGGGCGGCCAGCGGAATGAGCGTTTTAAATACATGAATCCCAAGACAATGTATCAGGAGCAGTAAAATAAGTACTGCTCCTGACAAAATGAATCCAAATGAATTAAATGGAATGTCAGGTATCCGTCATTTCTTCCTGGAAGGAATAATACTCCAGATACCGCCTGCAATGAATACAGCGCCAATGACAATTGCAAGTCCCCAGATAAGCTTATTGCTGTCAAAACGCACCCAATCTTCTGAGATTTCTTCCCGATACGCATTCATATCAAATACATCAGTGACCCTTCCGTTTAATGTTGTCACTGCTGCTCCGGTGGCATAGTCTTCATAGAATTCTGAAATATCATCCCCGACTTGCGTTATGATTCTTTGATAGTCATTGGTTCTGATAGTTTCAATTATAATGTTGCCCCCGTCTGAAATTGTAATGGTATGTCCGTCTCCCATATCAATCTCTTCTATATCGTCAGGATTAAGTACGGATGTTCCGTTCCCGTTGATGATTTCTGAAATCCTGTCAGAGCTGATTGTTCCATTCTCCTGGTGCTGGCTGTCTGTTTCTTTTCCGTTTTCCGAACGAGCTGAAGCATCTGCCTTCAGTCCAAAGCAGAGAAAACACATCATTGCCAAAATTATTCTGGCTGTCATAATTCTACTCATCCCCTTACTGTTTTTCGTAAAAATAGGTTTGTAATATAATGGAGCAGCTTTTAAATGTTTTAATGTCATCTCCTTTCTTTGCTCTATGGAAAAATCTTTATTGCCTACACAAGTATATTATAACATTATATACTACAAATGTCCAGTAATTTCGCGCTTTTGTTTTTGTGTTATAGTCTGGCCATGCGGACAGTGCTGAAGCTGCTTTGAAGGAAGTAGATGCAGAGTGAGTAAAGGCATAATGGCATGGCTGAACTGTTGCTTTTTTACTGGAAATGCAGTATTGGGTTTACAATTTGTGGGTAATTGTGGTATGCTTTTTGGTAGGTACTATTTTGCCGGCTGGGAATCTGAGGATACATCCAGCTGAAATGAAGGGAGTATGGCATATGAAGGAAATTGTAAAAAAGAATCCGGCGGATTACAATGACCAATCTGCCCAATCACTTTATAATACCATAGTATCCGCTGTGGTTGACGGAGAGCTTCCGGCTGATTTCTCTCTGCCGCAAAATGCCGGTGAGGGTGAATTGCGCTGGTCGGACGGCGCAATGGATGGCGTGGCAATTTATCACATGGGCTTCCACGAGATATCGGAGGAAGAAAAAAAGCTGATGGAAGAGGCTGTTCAGGCAGCGTCCGATGCACATACGGAGGAGGCCGATGTACTGTTTGGCAGGCTTGGGCAGCAAGTGCGTGCCATATCTGTCATTGACAATCTGCAGTCCCTTATTTTGGAGAAAAGGGATGTGCTGTCAGCGGCTCATTTGTACAGGTATGCGTTTCATGCGGTTACGGATTCGGAGGACAGGGAATGCGTGAAGTTCGGTCTCTGTCTATTGGAGCTGTTTCAGACAGATGAGGATGAAGATGTGAAGGCTGCGGTGAGAACCCTTGGCTTGAGTGACGAATTTTCTATCTTTTCCGTCTTTGTGATGAGACAATGGAAGAATGGGAATGATGAAATTTTTAAGCTTGCTAAGAAAATCCACGGGTGGGGACGTATCCATGCAATAGAGCAGCTTGCACCGGAGGGGGAAGAGATAAAGCAATGGCTGCTTCGGGAGGGTGTACATAACAGAGTTCTGCCGTCCTATTCCGCGCTGACCTGCTGGCAGAATTCGGATGCGGCGGAGGTGCTGCAGGGTGATTTGTCCAGAGAGGATTTCTCAGGAATCAGGGATATTTTGGAAGGTCTGCTTGATGAAGGGCCGTGTTCAGGCATATCTGAAATTGAAAATGCGGCTGATATGATTCTTGCATTCCTGCATAAGGCAATGGAAATGAGGCTTGCAGAGGACAGAGCGTGTCCTGCTGCATTTTGGCGCAAGACAAAGAATATAAGGCTGATATTGGAAGATTATAAAGTGATTCGTATTATAGGAATCTATTATAAAGAGGATAATTCTGAGATTGCGGCTTTGTGTCGGGAGTTACTGGATTCGGAGGACTGCCGGGGGCTTGTCAGGGAGGCGGTGAAGGGCGGAGAAGCGCTGGATCTGGCGAAGGATTTGCATATAGAGTACAAGGCTGATATTTTACAGCTTTTGAAGGCGGAGTTTGACAATCATTATTTCCTGAGTAATTACCTGACAGAAGATGCCGGATACAGGTCGGAGGTTCTGGGGATTTTTAAGCAGAACCTTATGCTGGATGAGATGAAAACTACGCCGACGAAGAGCCTTGGACTGGGTGAGGCTTACAAAAAATGCCAGCAGCTGGAATTTCTTGTACAAATATTGAGTAATTATCCTCTTGAGGGAATAGAATTTGTCGAGACAGCGCTGCAATGTGCACCTGTCAGAACCAGAAATCAGGGGCTTTCAGCATTGCAGGATTGGGTCGGCAGTAAGAATACATCTCTTGAAGAGATGCTTCCTGATACATATGCGCTGCTTAAGCGGCTGCAGGAGATTGAAGTGGATGACGGTGTACGGGAACGGATGGAGCAGATGATGCAGAAATGCTGATTCTCAAGGACAGACAGAGCGGAAGTTTGTACACAGACACACGAAGGAAGCATGCCGGTCAGAACAACCGAGTTAAAAATTATCTATCATCCGGCGGATTTCATCTTCACTCAGAACAGTACATCCCATGTCCCGTATAGCATATACCCGGCTGCAGACATTTAATACAGTGGGTCTGTGAGTGGTTACCAGGCAGGTACGGGGATATTCATCTTTCATAATGTTCTTCAACACCTGGCGTTCGGTGGCAACATCCAGTGCGGAAGTGGCTTCGTCTAAGAGCAGGATAGGAGATTTGCGCAGTAATGCTCTGGCGATGGAAAGCCGCTGGCATTGTCCCTCGGACAGGCCGCCGCCCCGCTCCTTAATCCTGCTGTGAATGCCGTCCGGAAGTTTGGAAACGAAATCCCAGGCGCAGGCCAGCTGCAGCGACTCAATGATTTCCTGGTCTGTGGAGTCAGGCTTCACGTTCCGCATATTTTCCGCAATGGTGCCGGAGAACATGGTATTGCCCTGAGGAACATAGGAGAACAGCTTTCTGGTGGAGGGGCTCAGGGGAATTGTCTCTTCGCCGGAAATGATTTCTTTGTCAGGAATTGTCTCTTCGCTGGAAATGATTTCTTCATTGGGGATGGTGGCGGTGCCGGGAATTGTTTTTGTGCTGTGGAGTACGGCTTCGCCTGCCTGATATCTGGCAAGAGCCAGAATGAGGCGGAGCATGGTGGTTTTGCCTTCTCCGGAGGGGCCCACCAGTGCCACAACCTCATGGGGATGTGCCTCTAAGGAAGCATTCCTGAATACCTGGGTTCCGTTTTGATAGGCATATGCCACATCCCGTACATACAGACCGATGCCTTCTGTACGATGGGCCTGGAAGAAGGCCATTGCCGCATCGTCCTGGCTGTAGTCCTCCCTGGGCATTTCCACAATATCCATAAGCCGTCCGGCGGAAGTGGTGAGGCTGATGACAGAGGGCACCAGGGAAGTCAGGTTGTGCAGGGTTCCTGTCAGGGTACCGGAAAGCCCCAGAAACATGGTCATGGTGCCATAGCTGATAGCGCCGCTCCATACACGGTAGATTCCCCAGCCATAAGAAGCATAGGATACAATGAGTGCCACGGTGGATAACAGAAGGGATGTGCCCATGGACATTTTCTGGAAGTCCAGTTTCATATCTATGTATTCTTTCTGCAGCTGTTTCAGCCTTGCAATGTAGAGGTGGATTAAATCGAAAGCTTTGATTGTCTGGATATTGGAGAAAGCTTCCTGATTAAAACCTGACATTTTAGCACCCATTGCCGCGCTTCTTTTGTTGTTATTGACCATGCGGTTCATAAGGGTGCGGGAGAGCAGCAGACTTACCGGCATGCCAAGGAAAGCGAAAACGGCAAACGATGCATCATGATATACCACCATGATAAAAGCGCTGACAAAGCGGAAGATATAGATTAAGGTGTTGGGGATAAAGTTCAACACGCCGGAAGAAATTCTGGATGCATCTGAGCTCCAGCGTGTCAACAGATCGCCGGTATGGTAGTTGGTCAGGGATTCCCAGTCGGTCACGAGGATTTTGGAGAAGATGTCAGTCTTGATTTCCGCGTCTACCTTCATGCTCAGGTAACTGGAAGCATAATCTGAAATCTGGCTCAAGAAGGAGGTGCCGACATTCAGACCAATCATCATAGCAAAGGTGGCGATGACCTGGCCGGTCTCATGTCCGGTGATAATATCCACCAGATTCCTGGAAACCAGGCTGGTGAGCAATGCGATAACGGTGCTTGCCATGCCAAGAAGCGTATAGAAAAGCATAATCAGCCAGTAGTGTCTGGCATATTGGTAAATCCAAAGAGTCTGTTTCCACATTTCCTGAAGGCGCCCGGCTCGGATGCGTCCGAGAATAAATCTTATTTTTTCTCTCATTGATTCTCCCTGCTCAAAAATTTGTCTGTATTTGTTGTAAGGCTGTTTTACTATAATTTCATGCGCTTAAAGAGGGATGTTTACACACCCTCATGCGCATACGGAATCAGAAGTTGGCATAATGAACTTCTGTGTCAATATTTTACCATAGCAGCAGGTTTGTTTCAATAACCGATGGTTTCGGGCACAGAGGAATTTTCAGACGTTGGCGAGACTGAATTCCTGATATAATCATTTCCGCGCTTCCTTATCCTGCAAAGCAAGTTTGACCTCTTCTTCTCTGCCTCCTTCCTGTATTTTCAATAAACTGTTTATTTTATTTGTAAATCTGTCATCGCCGGTAAGTACTTCCATCATCTTACAAAGTACTTCTACATGGACTATTTTCTGTTTCCTTCTGCTTTCAAAGCCTCCTTCATTCAGAAAGTCTGCCACAAATCCTATATCGCTGCTGAATTTTAGTCTGACGTCTTTGGGAAGGTTCTTCATATGGTAGATTTCCAGCTTCATGTCATCTGTTAACTGCAGTGAATCCTGTGCCGTTCCGTTCTGTTTCAATAATTCGTGGAGGCTTAAGGGAATGCGTGTACTTATCCTGGTCCAGTCAATTACAATGCAGATTACAGGATACATTTCCTGTCCGGATTCTAACTGCTGTCTGCAGGCGCCTTCCTGGTAAGAAGCTTTTCTCAGAATCATATTAAAGAATATAAAAGAGTTGTATTCTCCTTAGACGGCAATGCTCAATTGCATTGTGTAGAAAATCTGCTTTGACGGTACTATACCATATCTGAGTCTGTTTTCAATCCCCCAATATGGAAATTTGTAAAAGGGGGTAACAGTTCAGAATCTGGCTGAACTGTTACAAAGGGGTTCAATGAAAGCGGGCATAAAACATATAAAAGCGACATCGGATGTGCCGATGTCGCTTAGGAAGAGCGTTTCTTGATTAATTATTTTCTTATGCAGCCAGGTGTGTGGCTTAGTTCCCGTCACCGCCATTGCCTTGTACATTTACTGTCTTAGTACAGGAGATGGTAGCGCCTGTGCAGGCAATTGCCTTTGTAGTTGCTTCGTCCTCTGCTTTGACCCACACTTTGTAAGTTGCATTATCACCGGATTTGTAAGCGTCAGCAAGTAATTCCCGTATAATTGTTACGGCGTTGCCGTTCAAAGAAGAAGGAAACTCAGAGTATGCATCTGTAGGGGCAGGGCTGAATGTCAATGTAACAGTGCTGGCAGATGAAATATGTTCAACTGTATCCGAATGTACAATTTTAACTTCAAATACATGATGGGAACCATTCCAGTCTTGTACGGAATATGCTTCAACCGTCCAACAGTCGGCAGCTTCATCCCCGCTTGCCGCATATACTCCTTCACTGATATCCTCGTTTATCTTTACAACCGGTTTTTCGTAATTTTTCATTACAATACCTCCTTTTCCCATAATACAAACCGGATTATCATTGTTATCATAAGCATAGCACAATTTGCCGAATCCGTAAAGGATAAACTGGATGAAATTTAGTAAATATTATAACAGTTCAGACAGCCTTTGCCGCGAAGTCAAAGCTGCATTTAAAAGGCGGCAGTCTAGTGCTGCATGAGCGGATGCCGGATTTCTAAACAGGCATCAATTGCCTCTCTGGCAGTCTCCACTGCGGAAATGTCCGGGGTGCAGTGCAGTCTGGCTATATAGATATGCTCCGCCAGGTCTGCCGTAAAGTGCAGACAGCAGTCAAGCTGTTCCGGTGTCCAGATGGGGGAAATCAATCTCTTCAGCACCAGCAATTGTCCGGCGTCCGCAGATAACGGCTCTATGAAATTCTGAGGGGACTGTTTTAAAAGAATAATCCCTCCCAGGGGATGCGTGCCGCGATCAGAAATCCCTGAAGTGCCGCACCAGGGCAGACCATGGATTACAGGCTGTCCCTGTTCTAAGGCCAGTAAATTCAGGTCGCCGTTGAGCAGCGGTACATGGAGCAGCTTATGCCACAGACCCGTATGGGTGGATTTGCCGGTGCCTGATCTTCCTGAGAAGAGCCATGCCCTGCCGCGGTAGAGTAAGGAAGCCGAATGCAGTACCGTCATATGATGTTTTTCCGCCAGGTACAGGAAAACAAACCGGATGGCATGGAACAATTCTTCCCTGCATGTTTCCGTCCAGGGGGGGATGCAGTATACATCTGCCCAGGAGGCATCCCTGGAGAGCCGGATTTCCCTGATCTGCACCATGGATGGAAAAAGGAGCAGGTAACAATCGTCTGCATCATAGAGGATCAAGTCCCGGCTGTGCAGGAGAGGGTGTCCGGCAGAGCAGTGAGGGGAACAGAATTGCGCAATGGTATCCCTGGCGCCGGCGCGGCAGGGCGTTCCTTCTGCGGACAGGGAGGGAGGCGCCGTATGGAGGACGATGGTTTGATGGACGGTTCCGGCCTTGCTTTGAAAGGCATTGAAACAGTCAGGAACGGCTTCCTGCGGGCCGATAATCTTCACATTTAGTCCGCCTACATTCATAAGAAAATAAGCGGCGTCAGGGGGTGCGGAAGGGGAGGAAAGCGTGGGAGAAGGATGTTCCTCCAGGATTCCGTCAGACTTCATCGGAGAATCCTGTGTGCAGTTTTCCAGCATTCCGTAAATCTCCAGAGCGTGCAGGAATTGGGAGAGATCCTGTTCCAGAAACGGCAGTTCCTCCGGGGAAGCAGCATAGCGGGAAGCAAAAAGAGTAAGTAATTCCTCCCAGGTATGTTCTTCTTCCAGCTGCTGCCAGAGCCAGGCGCCTGTATTATTGAGCTGCATACTGTGCCTGTGGTCGGCAATCAGCTGCCCATAGGGAAGCAGATAGGGGACACCTGCAATTTCCCTCAATAGATAGTTAGATGCATGCCGCATTTGTTTTTTCCTTTCCGGTGCAGTCCAGCATGCTGTCTGAACTGCTGCCATCTGTCAGCTGCTGTTCATCCCGTTCACAGTAAACCTCCATGCATCCCGGCCGTACCACCATACATGAACGTAAGGCAATAAAGGGAATTGCCTGGAGGTTTACTGTGTGCCTGCACCTGGCACACTGGGATGCACACATACCGCAAGGGCATGCGGTTTGGCGCACAGCTGTCTTGCATGCCGTAGAATATGGCATTAATGAGCAGAAGCTCATTTTGACTGCGCGGCGGGGGCTGTCCGAACGGTTGCTTCACAGTAACATCTGTTGCTTATTTTCTGAAATTTATTATAGCAGTATCTGACAAAAAATGCTACAATGGATTATAAGGGATGAGAGGAGAATAGAAATACAGAGGATTATGGATTGATTTGTGAGGCATTTTATAGTATATTGGATGTAAGAGTGCTTTTGGTATGAGATGACGTCTCCGCAAATGGTAATCGGAAGGGCATTGCATGGGGAAATCAGCTTCAAAATGAGGGGCTTCAGGAGATGGAAGAAGAGTTGCTTTTGGAAGGAAATGTCATACAGATTAGACCTCAGGGATATAGCATGTATCCGTTGTTCGTTCCGGGACGGGATGAGGCTCTGATAGCGCCTGTAGAGAGAGAGGCGTTAAAGAGAGGGGATGTGGTGCTGTATCGCAGGGAGAAGAGCATCCTGGTGCTTCACCGCATCTGGAAACGCAGGGGTGATCAATTGTATCTGGTGGGAGACAACCAGAGAGCGGTTGAGGGTCCTCTGAAGCCGGAGCAGGTGAAGGGCATTTTAATCGGTGTGATTAGAAACGGGGTAAAATTTTCCGTAAGACACCCGGTGTATGTTATTTTATCCGGTATCTGGCTGCGGCTCAGGCCGTTTCGGCCGGTTATTTCCCATGCAGCGGCGGCCGGGAAGAGATTGTTGCGTAAAATTAAGTTTGGCCCATAGACGGCAGAATGTGTGAAGATTTGAAAATTGTTAAGATTATTTTCTATTCAATTGCAGGGTTGATTATGGCGGGATGTGCGGGAGTGTTAGTGCTGGCATTCCAGCCGTCATTGACGGAACAGATTGCAGATAAGCTGAACGGTTCCGGGACGAAGATGGAAGGCGGCGTCTATATGGATGTTGAGCCTGGGATTAATATAAACTGGGTGAACGGCTCAGGCAGGGTAAACTATGTGATACCCGACAGCCGGCCCGGCAGGACGCCGGCATCTGTCAGCGGAAGAACAGACTGTGAACCCATAAAGGAAGAAGCGCAGCAGGTTCCGCAGGAAGAAGGAAGCGTAGTAGAAACTGCGCCTGTTGGAAATACGGGAGCGGGGCTTACTTTTGATGAGGAATTTTATCCCTATTATGCCATGCTGAACAGTGATATGCAGCAGTTATACTGCCAGATCTATGCCAACGGACAGAGTCTGGTACAGACCTTCGGTCCTGTGGTCCCTGTGAATATAGCGCAGATTAAGAATGTATATGAAGCAGTCTATAACGATCACCCGGAGATGTTCTGGCTGGAGGGAGGGTATTCCTGTAAATATCTGCCGGATGGAAGCTGTGTGGAGATCACATTGAAGTACAATCAAACGGCATCGAATCTGGAGGCGGCAAAACAGGATTTCCAGCTGTATGCCCTTCGGATTCTGTCAGGGGCAGGCGCCATGGGCACGAATACGGAAAAGGAGCAATATGCCCATGACGGTCTGATGCTGGCAGCGGACTATGATGTCAATGCACCCATGAATCAAAGTGCTTACAGCGCTTTGGTTCAGGGAAAGAGTGTCTGCGCAGGTTATGCCAGGGCGTATCAGTATCTGCTGCAGCAATTGGGGATTCCCTGTTATTATTGTACCGGTTATGCAGGGGAGGATCATGCATGGAATATTGTAAAACTGGATGGAAATTATTATAATGTGGATGTCACATGGGATGATACGGAGCCATCCACCTATGATTATTATAACAAGTCCGACAGAGCGTTTGCAGCCACACATATGAGAACAGGATTGTCCGTGTATCTGCCTGCCTGTGTAACGGGATTCGGCCAGGATACGGAGGAGGATACGGGAATTACCTCAGATATTGCGGAATTTATTAATCCCAATCCCTCGGAGCCGCTGCGCTGGGAGGGCAATCCAAACTCGAATATTGATATGGGGCTGACTGCGGAGGAAAAGAAGCAGCAGAACCTGGAAATTGCCGGGATTACCGAAGATGAAGTGCGTGAAACCATGGATGAATACTATAAGGATTGTTTAAGGCTGCTGAAGGAAGTGGGCAAGGGGGATAAGCAGTATGACAATGTCATTCCGGAGTCTCTGTGGAATACTGTGGAGCAGGCATATCTCAACGGTGATTATAAGAAGAAGTATGTGGATGAGGCATTGAAGGAGCTGGAAGCGGAGCATTTTGTGATCAGGATTCAGATAAAGCGTCTGGGCGGCGGATATTATCGCATCTATCATAATGTATATACTTATTAGAATCGGTGCCAAAGCTGCATTGCGTAAGGCCGACGGAATTTACGAATCTATCTGAGGCAGCCATGTATGGCTGGCGGTCTTTCGCATCAGGTTACTGCAGATTTTGTTGATGTGCAGTTATGACATTATGGCGGGGGCGGAATTGAACCAGGGGGCGGTATATGAAAGGAAACAGCAGGATTTGTTATGCCATTGCTATTGCATTTTCCGCGGCTGCATTGATTTTGGAGCTGCTGCCGCTGGGGGCGGTTCTGATTTTTGCGCCCGGTTCGGGAGAAACCATAAAACAAACATTTTCTTATTTTGATTTGACGGTTATGGGGTATGCAAATTTTGCTCCCATAATTACGGGGGTCTTAACAGCTGCAGTGATTGTGCTTGGCATTGCTGCTCTGTTCAGGTTCCAAAAAGCAGAGATTGTAAAGATAGCAGTATTGGTATGCAGTGTTATTGCGGTGCTTTCTTCTCTGGCACCGCTGCTTTTCTTCGGATATGAATACATGACATTTGCCGGTTATATCATATCGGCTATGATGGCAGTGTCCGTTTACCTGCAGACTGCTGCAGAGAGGATGAGGGGGTGGCAGAATTGATTTCCCCATTGCCCTCAGTAATATAATTGACTTAGAATAAGCATCCTGCACTTTGGACGTTAAAGGATGCTTATTTCTTTTTATGATTGTCTGTGTAAGACAAAGCCGCAAATAGTACAAGCAGTAATGTAAGGACTTCCATTGTTCTTATAGGGCATCACCCTCTTTCAGCAGACCAGGACATCGTTCATAAAGCAACTCATAATATTTGTATTGTTTTATCAAAGGATTATCAATAAATAGCGTAAATGCAAAACTATGAGCTATGTATTGTCTGTCGTACTAGAGGGCATTCATTTCAAAAATCACATCCAGCATTCTTTTGACTTTCCCTTCATTTTTCATATCGGCTGCATTGTAGATTCCTTTCGTCCGGACATTGTTTTTAAATGTAAGGGATGGGAGCAGGAAGAAAAAATATTTATGAGGAATATCCCTGTCTTTTTTTCATATATTTGAGAAAGGAGGACAGGTTAATGGAACAATCAATCTTGCAGCTTTTTCCGTCAAGGTACAGGGAGTTCTGGCGGCGGACGGCCAAAGAACAGAAGCATATTCAGGAGATCAGGATGCGCGTGGGCAGACCTGTGGTGTTACATAGAGAGGGCAGGGAGTTGTTTCTCACGGAAGAAGGGGAGTTTACGGACGTCACTCCGTATGCCCATTGTGCAGGGGAGAGGGAGCTGGAGGAAACACTGGACCATATCTGTCATTATTCTCCTTATGCTTTTGAGGAAGAGTTAAGGCGTGGATTTATCACGGTGGCAGGAGGCCATCGGGTGGGGGTGGCAGGACAAGCCGTGCTGGAAGCGGACGGGACGCTCAGGACGCTGAAAAATATTTCTTATCTGAATATCAGAGTAGCCCATCAGAAAAAAGGGGCCGCGGACGGAATATTGTCAGAAATGTATAGCAATGGAAGGCTGAAAAATACGCTGATTATTTCGCCGCCGGGATGTGGCAAAACTACACTGCTGCGGGATTTAATACGTCAGATTTCAAACGGCAGTGTCTATGGCCGTGGAATGAATGTGGGCGTGGTGGATGAGCGTTCCGAACTGGCAGGTTCCTTTATGGGCAGGCCGCAGAACGATCTTGGTATGCGGACGGATGTGCTGGACGGATGCCCGAAGGATATGGGAATGCTTATGCTGCTGCGTTCTATGTCGCCTCAGGTAATTGCCATTGACGAGATTGGCAGTGACGAAGAACTGAGTGCGCTTCGGCGTGCAGCGGCTTGTGGATGTAAGATATTGGCCACAGTGCATGGGGAGAGCATGAGGGATGTGGAGAGCAGATTTGGCTGGGAGCCTTCGCTTTGGAGCGGTATGTTTGACCTGCTGCTTGTGTTGGGAAAAGAGAAGGGGAAATGTATCATCAGGCAAGTATATGAGAGGGGGGATGGTCATGCTGAAAGTGACGGGAGGATGTATGATTTTCATCGGATGCCTGGGCCTGGGACTGTGGTACCGGGAGCAGCTGAATGGCAGAATTAAGGCTCTCAGGAGTTTAAGGAATATTCTGGAGCTGCTTGCCAGCGAGGTACGGTATGGAAGAGCCGCGCTGCCGGAGTGCTGTGTGCACATTGCCAGATATGTGTCTCCGCCTTTTGCAGACGCATTCCTGGAAATAGGAAACAGGATGGAAGAGAATGCGGGCGGAACCTTTGAAGAGGCATTTCGGGAAGAAATAGAGCAGGTATTGGCAGAATTGCCGCTGAAGGATGAGGACAGGGAGGGGTTTCTGCAGTTTACGGTACAGACAGGATTCTCGGACGGTCAAATGCAGCTTCGTTCTATTGAGCAGAGTATGGAATGGCTTGGCAGTACGGAGGAAAAGCTGTTGGGAGAGAGTCGGGAAAAGAGCAGAATGGCCGTAGGACTTGGGGCAATGAGCGGACTGCTGCTGATATTGATATTGATTTGATGCTGGAAGCCGGAGGAGTTATGGGAGTAAGCCTGATATTTAAGATAGCGGCAGTTGGAATATTGGTGACAATATTGAGTCAGATTTTAAAGCACAGCGGCAGGGAAGAGCATGCGTTTTTAATCAGTCTTGCCGGACTGATTCTGGTGCTTACATGGATTATTCCTTATATCTATGAGCTGTTCCAGACCATTCAGACGCTGTTTTCGCTATAGAAGAGTGGGAATGTAACAGCGCAGGGGATGTCATTGAGGGGCGCTTTCCGCATTATGGCAATGCTGTAGATGGAAATACGTTTTTGGGGGATTAGTTAGGGCAGTGTCCTTGTTTCCGGTGTCAGGAGGATGGATGCGGCGCCGGAATAGGAGCATGTATATGACCGAGCTTATCAAAATTGCGTTTCTGGGAATTGCGGGGGTGCTGCTGGCACAGCAGTTTAAAGGATCCAAACCGGAATATGCCACATATATAGGTCTTGCTGTGAGCATTTTGATTTTCGGTTTCTGTCTGCGGCAGGTGGGAGCTGTGACTGCACAGTTTGTCCGGCTGAGGGAATATTTGAATGGCGGAGAGGGTTATCTGGCTATTTTGCTGAAAGTCATAGGCATTACTTATATTTGTGAATTCAGCTCCGGAATCTGCAAGGATGCGGGATATCAGGCGGTGGCAGGACAGATTGAGGTGTTGGGAAAGTTGACGGTAATGTTCGCAGGGCTTCCGATTTTGTTTGCTGTTATTGAGCAGATACAGAGCTTTCTGTAGGATGGGCGCAGACAGGTCGCCGGAAGCAGCGGGGAATATCTGAGGGGAATGAAGGAAAGCGCAGTGCGGCGTATGAGGTGAGAGCAGGGGCAGTATGCGGTGAAGGAATGAAGGGAAGCGCAGTGCGGCGTATGAGGTGAGAGCAGGGGCAGTATGCGGTGAAGGAATGAAGGGAAGCGCAGTGCGGAATGTAAGAGGAAAATGGAAGGAGGTTTTGTGCGGATGGATTGGAATCTGGATTTAAACCTTGTCTGGCAGGACTATGGTCTGGATAAGCTGGAGGAAGGAATAGAAGCCCTTTTTCCAAAGTCGGGATTGAGCCTGGAGGATTTGTTTGCCCAGGTGATGTCAGGAGATATCTTCGGGGCAATCAGTTCTCTCTTTCAGGGAAGCGTGTCAAATATAACCGCGCAGTTTTCGGGAATGAGGAAGGTATTTGTATGGCTGCTGGTGCTGGGGATTGTGTCATCGCTTATGACTCATTTTGTGGAAATTTTCAACAAAAGGCAGGTGGCGGACATGGGATTTTATTTTATGTATCTTCTGTTCACGGCAGTGCTGCTGAAATGTTTTGCACAGGCTGCGGATACGGCACTGCAGCTTTTAGAGAATTGTCTGCTGTTTGTAAAGCTTCTGGTGCCGGCTTATCTTATCACCGTGGGAATCTCATCCGGTGCAGTTACGGCGGGGGCTTCTTATCAGTTAATGCTTTTTGCCGTATATGGTGTGGAATACATTCTTGCGGCAGGGCTTCTGCCTTTGATTTACAGCTTTGTGATGCTGTCTGTGGTGAATGGTATCTGGGTGGAGGAAAAACTGACTTTTTTGATAGAATTGCTGGAGAAGATAATAGGATGGGTACTGAAAGGAGCATTAGGCGCAGTGACAGGAATCGGGGTATTTCAGACCCTGATTACGCCTGTAGTGGATTCTGCCAGGAATTCGGTACTGCAGAAGATTATCTCTGCAATTCCGGGTGTGGGTGCTGCAGCAAGCGGGGTGGCAGATCTGGTGCTGGGTTCTGCAGTGGTAATCAGGAACAGTATAGGAGTAGTGCTGCTGTTGCTGCTTATATTACTATGTGCCGTACCATTGGCTAAAATTGCGGTGATTGCATGTCTGCTGAAATGTGCGGCAGCATTTATGGGGATTGTCAGTGATAAGCGTATTACTGCCTGTGCGGACAGAACGGGGGATGCAGGGTTGTTATTGCTCCGTACATCGGGCACAGGGGTGTTATTGTTTTTGATTTCCATAGCGGTGACAGCTATGGCGGGCAGGGGAGTGTAGTTATGCAGAATTCGTTATTCCAGGCAATCTGCAGAGTGGGGATTTTTATGATATGTGCGCAGGCAATTGTGCATTTCAGGCCCCAGGAAGCATATGAGAAATATTTGAAACTGCTGATCAGCGTTATGGTGCTGGTACAGCTTTTTCTGCCGGTGGGCAGTTTCCTGCTGGGCGGGGGCGGACAGGAGGCAGCGGAGCTTTTACGACAATTCGGCGCGGATTTGGAGGAAAGCATGAAGGCAGCGTCAGAGAATGCGGCGGCAACGGATGCGTTGTTAGAACAGATGACATTGGAGGAAGTTATGCGGCAGCTGGAAATGCAGCAGGACTTGGGACAGGGTACGGGAGGACTGACAGGGGATGAGACAGGAGGACAGTCAGGAAGGGGGACAGACACGCGGCCGGGGCAGGGGACAGGTGCAGTGTCAGGCCAGGAGGCAGGAGTACGGCCGGGGCAGGAGACAGGGGTACAGCCGGGGCAGGAGGGTATGGGGGATAACAGGGGGATGGGAGGGATTGAAATGGATGAGATAGATGTGAATATAGAATCGGTGGACCCGGTTGTCATAGATGTGTTCGGACAGCCGTAAAGCGCTGAAATGCCGGGAAATGTCGGTTAATTATGAACTGCAGACAGTTGAGGGGAACGGGCAGTAAGCGCATGTCAAATGCGGGATGTCTGCAAGTATGCCGATAGGGGTCAGCATTTTTATAGAAATGATAATACTGGTTGAGAGGCAGAAAGAGGTTCGCAGGGGAGAAGGATAGATCGAAAGAAAGATTGGATTGAAAGAAAGATTGGATCGAAAGAAAGATTGGATCGAAAGAAAGGCCGGAACGGAAGAAAGGCGGGGATTGGCAGGATGAGGATAGATTGGAAGAAATGGGCGGCGGAAAAGGGAATTCAAAAGTGGCTGAAAAGAGATAATTTTATCATTCTTGTGCTGGCAGGAATTTTATTAATCATTATTGCGCTTCCTGTAAAGGATAAGACGAATTCTGCCGATAATTCCGGGCATTCAAATTCGGCGAGAGGTGAGACACAGCCACAGGACGCTTCCAGACGTGAAAGCGAGACAAAAGAAACGGATACAGATCAGGTTTATGCAGCTTCTCTGGAGGCCAGATTGACAGAAAGTTTGTCTCAGGTGGCAGGCGTGGGAAAAGTAAAGGTGATGATTACACTAAAATCATCTCAAGAGCTGGTGGTGGAGAAGGAACAGCCAGTCAGCCGTTCCACAACCAATGAGAGCGATTTTCAGGGGGGAAGCCGTATTACCAGCCAATCGGAAACCGAAGAGAATACCGTATACCGGACGGATGGGAGTTTAAGCGAACCATATGTGATCAAGACACTGCCGCCTCAGATAGAAGGGGTATTGGTTGTGGCGGAAGGGGCGGGCAGCGGCACCGTAAACCGTACCATTGTGGACATTATACAGGCGCTGTTCGGCGTGGAAGCGCATAAGGTACAGGTGGTGAAAATGGAGTGACACATTTTTTCAGACTGGTTGGTATATATTATTTTCAAGGCTCATACAATGAAGTAGTAAAACAGGAAGAGGGGAATCAAAGTGAAAGGATTGATCAAGAAAAATCAGCTAATGATAACCGCTCTGGCAATCATGATCGCGATTGCCGGTTATCTGCAGTTTGCAGGAACCGGATTGGAGGATGAGTACCAGACCGTAGATGACGGCAATGTGATTAAAGGTAATACCAGCTCAGTGACTTCAGGAGGTGTTATCACAGAGAATTATACCGCTGAGGGGCTGCTGGACCTGTCTGAGGAAGACCTGGCAAATGGAATGTCGGACATTGAGAGCATGGATACCGATATAGATATCATCGTGGATGATTATCTGGATGCGGATATGCAGATAGCTGATGTGTCAGGTACTGCGGAGGGTCAGACCGCAGGAAATACCCCGGAGGAGGGAGAGATACCCGGAGAAGCAGTGTTCACATCTAATACAGGCGTGGCAATACTGTCCGATGCGAAACTGTTAAAGGAACAGACCAGAGCGAAGAACAAGGAGACCTTGCTGGAGATTATCAACAGTGCCGGACTCAGCGATGAACAAAAGCAGGCGGCGGTGAACAGTATGGTGCAAATGACGGAAATCGCGGAAAAGGAAGCTGCTGCGGAAATCCTTCTGGAAGCAAAAGGATTTCAGGATGTGGTGGTGAGTATTAACGGCAATGCGGTGGATGTGGTGGTGAATGCGGCAGTGCTGGATGACGCCATGAGAGCACAGATAGAAGACATTGTGAAGCGCAAGACCGAAATTGCCGCAGAGAACATTACCATCAGCACAATTGTGCAGTAGGAAGCATAAAAACACTTCGGGGTACCGAAATGGCGATGGGATTTTTATAGTAACCGGAATAGTTATAATAAGGATTCCAGGGGAAACGGTTTATTTTACATAGTAATTGTGATATACTAACAGTAAAAGAATGGGAGAGGACATAAGAAAACATGAAAAGAATATTTCTGATTGTTTTGGATAGTTTTGGAATCGGAGGAATGGAAGATGCGCTGCTTTACGGTGATGTGAATGTAAACACACTGAGAACCGTGTCTTCCAGTCCTTATTTCCATATGCCTCATATGGAAAAGCTGGGGCTGTTTCAGATAGATGGAGTGGAGCTTGCAGTGAATCAGGCAGACAGGACATACGGCTCCGGCAAAAAGACCCGGCAGCGGGAAGGCGTCTATGGGGCGGCATATGCCAGAATGACAGAGGCTTCCAGGGGAAAGGATACCACCATCGGCCATTGGGAAATCGCAGGCATCTGTTCTCCGCAGCCATTGCCCACTTACCCGGAGGGATTTCCGGGGGAAGTGCTGGAGGAATTTTCACGTAAGACAGGCCGGGGAATATTATGCAATCAACCCTATTCCGGTACAGCAGTGATTCAGAAGTATGGAGATGCCCATAGAGATACGGGGGATTTGATTGTATATACTTCCGCGGACAGTGTATTTCAGATTGCGGCTCATGAGGAGATAGTACCTGTGGAACAGTTATATGAATACTGCCGCATCGCCCGTGGAATCCTCCAGGGAGAAAACGGAGTGGGACGGGTCATTGCACGTCCTTTTACGGGGCCTTACGGGGGACCTTATACCAGGACGTCACGCAGACATGATTTCTCCATACTGCCTCCGGCAGTGACAATGCTGGACCAGCTTTCGGAGCAGGGGAAGGCAGTGATTGCAGTGGGGAAGATTTATGATATCTTCGCCGGAAAGGGCATCACGGAGTCGGTTTATACCGGCGGAAATGAAGAAGGGATCCTGAGGATTCTGGAATATCTGGATAAAGATTTTGAAGGCTTGTGCTTTATTAATCTGGTTGATTATGATATGCTGTACGGGCACCGCAGGGATGTGGACGGATATGCAAAAGCATTGCGTGACTTTGACCGGAAGCTTCCGGAGATACTGGATAAGATGCGAGGGGAAGATATTCTCATGATTACGGCGGATCACGGCTGCGACCCCGGCTATACGGCAACCACCGACCATACCCGTGAATATACACCGTTTTTAATGTATGGGAAGAAAGTAGCACCGGGAAATATGGGGACGCGGAAAACATTTGCAGATATCGGGGCAACTGTGTTACAATATTTTGGTATTGTGCCTGCTTTTGCAGGGAAGGGGATGCTGTAATATCATAATATCCGGTTCCTGATAAAAAATATAAAAACGGAGGTTCTGTCACCTATGAGTGAATATACGAAAGAAATTAACCGTCGCCGTACTTTTGCGATTATTTCCCATCCGGACGCAGGGAAAACCACCCTCACCGAGAAATTTCTGCTGTACGGCGGCGCTATTAACCTGGCAGGAAGCGTCAAGGGTAAGGCGACTGCCAGACATGCGGTTTCCGACTGGATGGAGATAGAGAAGCAGAGGGGTATTTCCGTCACATCATCCGTGCTTCAGTTTGACTATGACGGCTACTGCATTAATATCCTGGATACGCCGGGACATCAGGATTTCTCTGAGGATACTTACCGTACCTTGATGGCGGCGGATTCCGCGGTGATGGTGATTGATGCATCCAAAGGGGTGGAGGCTCAGACCAGAAAGCTGTTCAAAGTCTGCGTCATGCGCAAGATACCTATTTTTACCTTTATCAACAAAATGGATCGGGATGCCAACGATACCTTTGATCTGCTGGATGATATCGAAAAAGAGCTGGGCATTGCGACCTGCCCTTTAAACTGGCCCATTGGTTCCGGGAAGGGATTTAAGGGTGTCTATGACAGGCAGAGAAAATGCGTGATTGCGTATTTTGATACGGAGAAGGGAACCAAAGAGGGAAGCACTGCAGAGGTTTCCGTTGAGGACGAAGGCGCTCTGCGTGAGCTGATCGGGGATGGGCCTGCGGACAAGCTGCTGGAGGAAATTGAGCTGTTGGACGGCGCCAGCGCGGAATTTGACTTGGAACAGGTGCGTGCGGGAGATTTGACGCCGGTCTGCTTTGGTTCTGCGCTGACCAACTTTGGCGTGGAGATATTTCTGAAACATTTTCTGGATATGACAATGCCGCCCCGTCCCAGGAAGGCGGATATGGGCATGATTGATCCCATAGAGCAGGAGTTCAGCGCCTTTGTGTTCAAGATTCAGGCAAATATGAACAAGGCTCACAGGGACAGAATCGCCTTTATGCGTATCTGCTCCGGCAGATTTGATGCCAGCATGGAAGTGCGCCATGTGCAGGGGGACAAAGTGATGCGGCTTTCTCAGCCCCAGCAGATTATGGCTGATGAGAGGAAAATCTTAAGCGAGGCATATGCGGGAGATATTATCGGGGTGTTTGATCCGGGAATCTTCTCTATCGGGGATACGCTGTGTATGCCTAAGGACAAGTTTCGGTATGAGGGGATTCCAACGTTTGCGCCGGAGCATTTTGCCAGGGTGCGGCAGATGGATACCATGAAACGGAAGCAGTTTGTGAAGGGAATTGAGCAGATTGCCCAGGAGGGTGCAATTCAGATTTTCCAGGAGTATAATACCGGATTGGAAGAGATTATTGTGGGTGTGGTCGGTGTACTGCAGTTTGATGTGCTGAAGTATCGTCTGGAAAACGAATATAATGTAGAAATCAGGCTGGAGAATCTGCCCTATGAGCATATCCGCTGGATAGAAAATAAGGAAGAGGTGGATATTGCAAAGCTGACAGGCACCTCTGATATGAAGAAGGTGAAGGATATGAAGGGAAATCCGCTGCTTTTGTTTGTGAATTCCTGGAGTATCGGCATGACGCTTGATCGCAATAAAGGTCTTATATTGACGGAGTTTGGAAGAAATTAGGTAAAGGGGAGCGGCGGATGAGAAAAAAAGCTCGCATGTTATGGTTTGTCCCGTGGGTGCTGTTGCCCGGCATGGCGTTGTCCGGCTGTGCAGGGATAGAATATCTGAATGATATTCCCAGGGATTTTGCCCTGGCACAGGAGGCGGATGCTTCGGAAGAAAGCTCAGGGGAGCAGCCTGAGGCCGGGGCGGAGGCTGTTCTGGCACTTTCGGCAATAGACAGAATTTCCTTTCTGATGGAGGAAGCATATCATTTTGCCGGTGACAGCTTAAGCGAGGCGGAGCAGATCTGGTATCGGGATATGGAGCAGATATTGGGCGGATATGGGACAGATGTGGAGCTGAGTCCTGAGGGATTGGCAGCAGGGCTTGGGGAAGCGGACATGGATAAAATTTTCCAGTGTGTGATGTGCGATCATCCGGAGCTGTTCTATGTGGACGGTTATTCTTATACAAAATATATGCGGGGGGAGCAGATTACTGCCATTACCTTTTCCGGTACTTACAATGGGGATTTGGAGTCGGTTGTGGAAAGGGAACAGGAGATCCGGGCGGCTGCAGATGGGATTCTTGCCGGTATTGAGGCAGGGGCGGACGATTACAAGAAGATAAAATATGTGTATGAAGCTTTGATCAGCAATACGGATTATGACATCGGGGTTTCAGATCATCAGAATATCTATTCCGTATTTGTGCACCATTTGTCCGTCTGCCAGGGGTATGCCAAGGCGACACAATACCTGCTGAACCGTCTGGGGGTAGAGTGCACCCTGGTGCAGGGGACGGTGCAGGCGGGAGAAGGGCATGCGTGGAATCTGGTCAGGGCGGACGGGGAATACTATTATGTGGACACTACCTGGGGGGATGTGTCATACCGGATAGAGGATGGGGCTGCAGGAGCGCAGGGTGTCGCCGATCCGGGCGGTGAAGGTGCCGAAGCGCAGGGTGTCGCCGATCCGGGCGGTGAAGGTGCCAAAGCGCAGAATGACGCCGTTCCGGGCAGTGAAGGTACGGAGCCGCAGGAGGGCGCTGCTTCGGGAGCCGGTGATGTGAATCCGCAGGAAGGGGAAAAAGGGATAGATACGGAGGAACAGGAGCAGGCTTCGGAGGCAGGGAGGAAGTACATGACCTGGGAGGATATGCCTGAGATCAATTATGATTATCTTAATGTAACCACACAGGAAATTCTGCGGACACATACCATTGGCGGTGTGGTGCCCATGCCGCTGTGTACGGCTGTGGAAGCAAATTATTACAGAAAGGAAGGCGCGTTATTCAGCTGTTATGATGAGGAACAGATGGCAGCACTGTTTCAAAAGGCAATTGAGACAGGGAAGCGTGATGTGACGGTAAAATGTATGGATGCCGCCTGTTATGAGGAAGTCTATGAGGCATTGATAGCGCAGCGGGGGATATTTGATTATCTGGAGGATGGAAAAAGTATGGTTGCCTATGCGCAGAACGAAAACCAGTTCTCATTGACATTTTGGGTGACAAATGAATAGGGAGTGTGGTATAATATCACTATTATATTGCAATACTTTTTGCAGGAGGTGCATGAATGGATAAGGTAACGGTTAAGAACGAGGTAGTATTGGCAGAAGAGAATGTTGGTGTCGTGCAGATTGCCGATGATGTTGTAGCAATGATTGCATCCCTTGCTGCAACGGAAGTAGAGGGTGTAAATGCCATGGCAGGCAACATTACCAATGAACTCATGAGCAAGGCGGGTGTGAAGAAGCTGACCAAGGGCGTCAGGGTAGTGGTGCAGGAGGGAAGGGTGAGGGTTGACCTTGCCGTGACAATGGAATACGGCTACAATATTCCGGCAACCTGCGGACAGGTACAGGCGAAAGTAAAGGCTGCAATAGAAAATATGACAGGTCTTACCTGCAGTGATGTCAATATCCGTATTGCAGGGGTAAGGGTAAGGTAGTGCAGCAATGGGACGACACGAACAGAGAGAACAGATTTTCAGGCTTTTGTTTCAGATAGAATTTCATGAACCGAAAGATATGCCGAGGCAGATGAGGCTGTTTGTAGAGGACAGTGAGGAAATCAGAACACAGCAGGAAGCCGATTTGATAGAGGCAAGGTGCCAGGCTGTCAGGGAGAAGGTTCCGGAAATAGATAAGCTCATTGAAGAAAACGTAAAAGGCTGGGATACTTCCCGTATGGGTAAAGTGGAATTAACGGTGCTCCGGCTGGCGGTGTACGAGATGCGCTATGACGAGGATATCCCCACGGGCGTGGCTATCAATGAAGCAGTGGAAATCGCGAAAATGTACGGACAGGAGAATTCCGGCAGCTTTGTGAACGGAATTCTGGGGAAAATTGTGAAGCTGGGTGATTGAGATTCGAAATGTATATACGGTAGGACAACTGAATTCTTATATAAAAAATATGTTCTCGCAGGATTACCTGCTGCGGAATCTCCTGGTAAAGGGAGAGGTGAGTAACTGCAAATACCATTCTTCGGGGCATATTTATTTTACATTGAAGGACGCGAAGGGAACCATAAGCTGTGTCATGTTTGCTGGCAATCGTGCTGCGGGGCTCTCTTTTGTCATGTCCGAAGGGCAGCAGGTCATAGTGGGCGGAACGGTGGATGTGTATGAGAGGGATGGAAAGTACCAGTTGTATGCAAAACAGATTCTGCCGGACGGCAATGGACAGCTTTATGAGAAATTTGAGCAGTTAAAGCGGGAGCTGATGGAAGCAGGTATGTTTGCCCAGGAACATAAACAGTCTATTCCCAAATATATTAAGAAGCTGGGTGTGGTGACGGCTTCCACAGGGGCGGCGGTGAGAGATATCATCCAGATTGCCGGGCGGAGGAATCCTTATGTGCAGGTAATCCTGTATCCGGCGGTTGTTCAGGGTGAGGCTGCAGCACCCAGTATCGTAAAAGGAATCAGAGCACTGGAAGCATTGGGTGTGGATGTGATGATTGTGGGAAGGGGCGGCGGCTCCATAGAAGATTTATGGGCTTTCAATGAGAGAATGGTGGCACAGGCAGTATATGACTGTTCAGTGCCGGTGATATCTGCCGTGGGACATGAGACAGATACGACGATCATTGATTTTGCAGCGGATTTGCGGGCGCCCACACCTTCCGCAGCGGCGGAGCTGGCGGTGGCGGATGTCAGGGATATTCTGGGGGAATTGGCGGATGCAAGGGAAATACTGCATCGGCTTATGAGGCGCTGCGTGGAAAGGGACCGGGGAAAACTGCGGCAGATGGAGCTCCGGCTGCAGGTGGTAAGTCCTGCAAACCGTATCCGGGAGAAGAAAATGGCGGCAATTACGGCGGAAGAACGTCTTCAGGAGCGTATGGATCGGGTGCTGGAGAAAAAGCGGCATGAACTGGAGATTTATATTGAGAAGATGAAAGGCTTGTCGCCGCTGGAGAAATTAAATCAGGGTTATTCCTATGTGGAAGATGAGAGCGGAAGGAATGTCAGATCCGTGGAGCAGGTGCAGGCAGGGCAGAAGGTACGGATACGGGTCAGGGACGGACAGATTGAGGCGGTGGCGCAGGAGGTGCGGAAAACAAAATTATTTTCTGAGGAATGAATTACGGATTGATAGTTAAATTGAGAAATGTCAAGCCGCATATTAAAAATGTTTTGCTGGACAGGTGAGGTTGTGAAAGCGCACGAGAGCAAATTTCATGAGACACTACTTAGTGTCTTCTGATTACTTACGAATGAAATTTGTCTCTCCTATGTGTGCGCTGAAAGAAACTCACTCTTTAGTGCCGTCGCGCAGCGACTAAAAATAGGTGATAAAATGGGTGATGAGAAGAAAATGCCTGGTTTGGAAGAAAATTTTGCCAGGCTGGAAGAGCTGATTGGGAAGCTGGAACAGGAAGATATCTCTTTGGAAGAGGCTTTTATGACATACAGTGAAGGAATGGCGGTTTTGAAGCAGTGTAACGGGCAGATTGACAGGGTGGAGAAGCAGGTGCTGATGCTCAATGAGGCAGGACAGTTGGAGGAATTTACAAATGGAAACGGAAGTGTTTGAGAGAGAGCTGAGGGAGAAGACAGCCTGGATTGAGACGGTGCTGAAGGTATATCTGCCTAAGGAAGAGGGACTGCAGAAGACCATTATGGAGGCTGTGAATTATAGTCTGACAGTGGGGGGAAAACGGCTGCGGCCGCTGTTGATGTGGGAGGTCTGCCGGATGTGCGGCGGAACGGAGGAAGCCGTGATTCAGCCGTTTATGGCGGCCATTGAGATGATTCACAATTATTCCCTGGTGCATGACGATCTTCCGGCCATGGATAATGACGAGTATCGCCGGGGCAAGAAGACTACGTGGCGTGTATACGGGGAAGCTATGGGGGTTTTGGCTGGGGACGGGCTTCTGAACTATGCTTTTGAGACGGCAATTTCGGCATTGCGGTGCGGCAGAGGTGAGAATCATTGCAAATGTGGAGATGAAAAGTTCTGCTGCCAGGGTGAGCGTGAGGATTGCCAGGAGGAATGTACCTGCTGCCAGGGGGAGGGAGAAGGAGAGTATTTTGACACAGAGCGGCTGAGACGGATGGAACGGGTATCGGAAGCACTTTCGGTTCTGGCGGAAAAAGCAGGCATTTACGGAATGATAGGCGGTCAGACGGTGGATATCCTGGCCGAGGGCAGACAGGAAGCATTGACAGAAGAAGAGCTTCTGTTTATTCATGGGCATAAGACAGCAGCATTGATTGAGGCCGCCATGATGATAGGTGCGATTCTGGCGGGGGCTTCCGGGGAACAGGTGGCCGGCATCCGGAAATGTGCTTATAATGTAGGAATCGCATTTCAGATTCAGGATGATATACTGGATGTGGTCGGGGACAGTGAAGAACTGGGTAAACCCATAGGCAGTGATGATAAGAATCATAAGCAGACATACGTTACTTTAAAAGGACTTGCACAGGCCAAAGCGGAGGTGGAGACATTGTCCCGGGAGGCAGCTGCCATTCTGGACGGATTTGTGGGGGAGCACGACTTTCTGAAGACACTGATTTTACATTTGATTCATCGAAGGGCATAAGTGTGAGAAGAAAATCTAATCGCTTGCGTTTTTCTTATGGATTGTTTGTGCCGATTGTGTCGGTATGAGGGAAGTTTTTCCGTGTCTGTAAGAATTGGAAGGACAGGGTGAGAGATGTTTTTGGAAAATATAGCACAGGCAAATGATATTAAGAAGATAAAGAAAGAGGATTGGAATACACTGGCACAGGAGATCAGAGATTTTCTGATTCAGAAGATCAGTGTCAGCGGAGGGCATCTGGGTTCCAATCTGGGAGCTGTAGAGCTGACCATGGCTTTGCACTTGGCACTGAATTTACCGGAGGACAAGATCATCTGGGATGTCGGTCATCAGTCTTATACTCATAAAATTCTCACCGGACGCAGGTGCGGTTTTGAATCTTTGCGCCAGTTTCATGGCCTCAGCGGTTTTCCAAAACGAAAAGAAAGTGAATGTGATGTCTTTGATACGGGGCATAGTTCCACCTCCATATCCGCAGGACTGGGGCTTGTGAGGGCCAGGGAACTGACAGGGGGAAGGAACACCATCGTGTCAGTCATAGGGGACGGCTCTCTCACAGGGGGCATGGCGTATGAAGCCTTAAATAATGCCTCCAAACTGGAAACAAATTATATTATCATATTGAATGACAATAATATGTCCATTTCGGAGAATGTGGGCGGTGTGTCCAAATATCTGAATAATATCCGTACCGCAGCAGGGTATCTTGACCTGAAAAGGGGGATTTATAAAGCTTTGACAGGAACCAGGCGAGGTGACAGTGCGATTAATACGATACGAAGGGCAAAGAGCAGTTTTAAGCAGCTTGTGATTCCGGGAATGCTGTTTGAGGACATGGGGATTACTTATCTCGGTCCCGTGGATGGACATGATATCAACGGCATGGTGGCCGTGATAAATGATGCAAAGCGGGTGGAAGGGCCGGTGATGATTCATGTGCTGACGCAGAAGGGCAGGGGGTATCTTCCGGCGGAGAGGCATCCGGCCAGGTTCCATGGAGCGGAGCCTTTTGACATTGAGACAGGGGTGCCGTCTCATCCCCGGACGGTGGCAAATTATACGGATATTTTCTCTACGGTGATGTGCAAGCTGGGGCAGAGGGATGAGAAAATTGTGGCGATCACGGCGGCAATGCCGGATGGAACGGGGCTGAAACGCTTCCGTAACAGGTATCCGGACCGCTTTTTCGACGTGGGAATTGCGGAAGAGCATGCAGTGACCTTTGCTGCCGGGCTTGCGGTGGGAGGATTAAAACCCATTGTGGCAGTGTATTCCTCTTTCCTGCAGAGGGCGTATGACCAGATTCTGCATGATGTCTGTATTCAGAACCTGCCGGTGGTATTTGCCATAGACAGGGCGGGGTTAGTGGGCAGTGACGGCGAGACGCATCAGGGGATATTTGATTTTACGTACCTGAGCGGCATCCCCAACATGCATGTGTGTGCGCCCAAGAATAAATGGGAGCTTTCCGATATGATGAAGTTTGCCGTGGGATTGGGGGCGCCTGTTGCTGTGCGTTATCCCAGGGGAACGGCATACGACGGGTTGAAAGAGTATCGAGCCCCCATTGTGCTCGGCCGGGCGGAATGGATTTACCGGGAAAAGGAGATTGCACTGTTTGCGGTGGGAAGTATGGTGAAGACAGCGGAGAGTGTGCGGAAGGGACTGAAAGAAAAAGGTTATTCCGTGAGCCTTGTCAATGCCAGGTTTGTGAAGCCCTTGGATGAGGAGGCCGTAAAGGAGGCATGCAGGGAGCACAAATTGATTGTCACCATGGAGGAGAACGTGGCCTGCGGCGGATATGGGGAGAAAGTGCTGGACTGTATGAATCGGAACGGGCTGAAGAACTTAGTTCTGAATATCAGCATTCCGGATGCCTATGTGGAGCATGGCAATGTGGAACTGCTAAAACAGGAGATCGGTTTGGACGCAGAAAGCATTGGGAAGAGGATAGAGGATGTGTTGGATTGACGTATGCCATTCAGGCATCTGTGGGACAAAATTTTAACAGCATCTGCCCGGACAGTACCCGGAACAACGAACGGCTGTGCTTTTCAGACGAGAGTTGTTCCGCCGTTGATGGAACTGGAAGGGCTGTTCCGCCATTCATGGAACTGGAAGGGCAGATGCGGGACTAAATTTTAACAGCATCAGCCCGGATAGTACCCGGAACAACGAACGGCTATGCTTTTCAGACGAGAGTTGTTCCGCCATTCATGGTACTGGAAGGGCAGATGCGGGACTGGAATAGGAGAATCTATGTATGAAGGAACGGCTGGATGTGATTCTGGTAAATCAAGGATATGCCGCCTCCCGTGAGAAGGCCAAAGCAATTATTATGTGCGGAAATGTCTATGTGGACGGGCAGAAAGAGGATAAGGCCGGTACTTTTTTTGACCAGGAGAAGATACGGCTTGAGGTAAGGGGCGGTGCACCTAAGTATGTAAGCCGCGGCGGATTGAAACTGGAGAAGGCCGTGGAGCAGTGGCAGCTTGACTTTCGGGGCATGGTATGTATGGATATTGGCGCTTCCACCGGGGGATTTACGGACTGCATGCTTCAAAACGGAGCGGATAAGGTATATGCCGTGGATGTAGGGCATGGGCAGCTTGCATGGAAGCTGCGCAATGATAAGAGAGTTATCTGTATGGAACAGACGAATTTCCGTTATACCCTTCGGGAAGATATAGAAGATGATTTGGATTTTGCCAGTGTGGATGTGGCATTTATTTCCCTGACGAAAATATTGATTCCTGCGAGAAACCTTCTGAAAACAGGCGGCAGGATGGTATGTCTGATTAAGCCTCAGTTCGAGGCAGGGAAAGAGAAGGTGGGGAAAAACGGAGTGGTCAGGGAAGCACAAACCCATCGTGAAGTGATTTCCAGGATAATAGATTATGCGGATTTGATAGGATTTGCTGTGCGTGATTTGACATATTCCCCGATCAAAGGGCCGGAGGGGAATATTGAGTATCTGCTGTATCTGGAGAAAAGGGAGGAGCCTTCGGAATGCATCAGGGAGTTATCCGAACATGAAGCGGAAGAGGTTTTATACAGGGTGGTGCAGGAAGGATCAGGGTTGTCCCATACTTCTGGGTGGGAAAAAGCCGTTCACACAATCGTGGCTGAATCGCAGAAGATGGAAAGCTGACGGATGTGTACGACGGCCGGGACGGGCGCTCGTTTGTGGGAACTGGGACAGGAGGGGCTATGAAACATTTTTTGATCTATACGAACAGACGTAAGGATAAGAATCTGGAGATGACAAATCGTATCCGCAGCTTTCTGGAGCTGAAAGGGCAGCGGGTGTCAGTCAAAGCCGATGGGGATGACTGGAAAGAGAAAAGTACGGCAAATACGGATGAAATCCCGGCTGATGTGCCCAAGGATGCGGACTGTATGATTGTGCTTGGGGGTGACGGTACGGTTCTGCAGGCAGCCAGGGAGACGAAGAGGCTGCATATTCCCATTATCGGAGTGAACCTGGGGACGTTGGGATATATGACGGAAATTGAACCGGCGCATTTGGAAGAGGCTCTGGAAAGGCTGATTGCAGGGGATTATGTACAGGAGAGCCGTATGATGTTGAACGGCAAGGCGTATTATTCGGACGGCAGCACACCGGAGGGCTGGGCGTTGAATGATATTGTCATATCCAGAAGCGGTTCTCTTCAGATTATTAAGTTCAATATTTATGTCAATGGCCAATTCCTGAATGCTTACCAGGCGGATGGGATGATTGTCACCACCCCCACCGGCTCCACAGGTTATAATCTGTCTGCCGGAGGACCGCTGATAGAGCCTCGCGCCCAGTTGATTACGCTGACGCCCATTTGTCCGCATTCGCTGAATCAGAGAAGTATCATTTTGTCTTCGGAGGATGTGATTGAGATAGAGATTCCAGAGTATAGAGGCGGCAGGGTGCAGACGGTAGAAGCAAATTTTGACGGAAGTCATGTGATTCCTCTTCGTTCCGGGGATAAAATGCGTGTTGTGAAATCCGAGAAGATTACAGAGATTATCCAGTTGAACCGGGTCAGCTTCCTGGAGGTATTACATAAAAAAATGAAAGATAATTGAGAATATCGTCAAACTGAAAGACAATTAGATTATCATCAAACTGAAAACAGGAGTCGGCATGAAGAAAACCAGGCAGAGAAAGATTATTGAAATTATTCGGAAGAATGATGTGGAAACCCAGGAAGATCTGGCAAAACTGCTTCAGGAAGAGGGGATTAACGTAACCCAGGCCACCGTTTCCAGAGATATCCGTGAGCTGAAGCTGTTCAAAGCACCTGCGGAAAACGGTGGGCAGAAATATGCGGCACAGGAGCCGGGGGAAGAGCTGGAACCGGTAGAAAACCGGTATCTCCGGGTGCTGCACGATGCATTTGTTTCAGCGGAAGCGGCGCAGAATATTCTGGTGTTGAAGACGGTGTCCGGAATGGCTATGGCGGCAGCGGCGGCGTTAGATGCCATGGAGTTTGAAGAAATTGTGGGTTGTATTGCCGGAGATGATACTATATTTGTAGCTGTGAGAACCGCGGAGGATGCAATGAGATTGGCGGATAAGTGTGAGAAGAATTTCTAAGACGCCCAAAGAGGGGTGTTTACACACCCTCTTAGTACGTCGTCTAAGAAATTCTAAGTCTCACACTGAAAAACGCAAGGGCAGCGTTTTTCTCATGGATTGTTTGTGCCGCCGTAGGCGGCATGACGGGAAGTGTGAAGAGAATTTCTAAGTCTGCAAAAGACGCAGACAAAGAAATTCTAAAACTTCACACCGAAGAACGCAAGAACAGCGTTCTTCACCTATTGTTTGTGCCGCCGCAGGCGGCATGATGGGAAGTGTAAATAAGTTCTGAATCACGATTGGTCGGAGAAGGGATAAACAGGCGTAAAGTCCAGGCGGACAGAGCAGCATCGGGCAAAGCTGCCGCCAAGACCAAAGGAGAGAAGAGATGTTACAGAGTTTACATGTGAAAAACTTAGCACTGATGGAAGAGACAGAAGTAGAATTTGGCAGAGGATTAAATATTCTTACCGGAGAAACCGGCGCGGGAAAATCACTGCTGATTGGGAGCGTCACACTGGCTCTGGGCGGCAAATTCGATAAGGAGATGCTCCGCAGAGGAACGGAAAGCGCATTGGTGGAGCTGGTATTTCAAACAGAGGATAAGCGGGTGCGGGATAAGCTGATGCAGCTGGAGCTGGAGCCGGAAGAAGATGGTACCGTGATTATCAGCCGTAAGATGCAGGTGGGGAAAAGTACCTATAAAGTGAATGGGGAAACGGTGACTGCCAGGCAGGTGAAGGAGCTGGCGGAGCTTCTCATTGATATCCATGGACAGCATGAGCATCAATCCCTGCTGAACAAAAAGAAGCATATGGAAATTCTGGATGCCTATTGCGGAGAGGTGTTTCTGGCTGCGGCAGAGAAGGTGGAGAAGGCTTATAAGGAGTGCCGGGAGCTGCAGAAGGCTTTGGAAGAAGAGGCTATGGATGAAGAAGCCAAGGCGAAGGAGCAGGCGTTGGCAGAGTTTGAACTGCAGGAGATAGAACAGGCTGGCCTGAGACCTGGGGAAGACGAAGAGCTGGAACAAAGATACCGCCTGATGGTCAACAGTAAGAGAATCACGGAGAATCTGTCGGAGAGTTATCAATATACCGGAAATGATTTCGAGAACGGTGCCGGAAATGCCCTGGGCAGGGCGCTGAGGGCCTTGGGCAGTGTGTCTTCCTTAGATGCCAGGCTGGGAGAACTGGAAGGTCAGCTTGTAGAAATCGACAATCTGCTTGCGGATTATAATCGTGATGTGGCAGAATATATGGCGGACTGTGAATTTGACGGGGAAGACTTTGCGGCGGTAGAGGAAAGGCTGAATCTGCTGAATCATTTAAAGGGTAAATATGGCAATACCATAGAAGAGGTAATTGCCTATGGACAGGACAGACAGCGTCTATTGGATAAGCTCACGGATTATGAAGCGTATATGCAGCAGATGGAAGAAAAGTATGCGGCGGCGCAGAGGCGTCTGGATGCTGTCTGTGGAAAGCTTTCCGATATTCGGAAGAAGAATGCCGTCAGCCTGACCAGACAGCTTAAGACGGCATTGGTGCATTTGAACTTTCTTACGGTAGAGTTTGAAATTGCGGTCAGCCGGGCAAATACGATTACATCTAAGGGATATGATGATGTGGAATTCCTGATTTCCACCAATCCGGGCGAGAGCCTGAAGCCTTTGAGCCAGGTGGCCAGCGGCGGCGAGCTTTCCCGTATTATGCTGGCAATCAAAACGGTCCTGGCCGGAAGGGATGAGATTGATACCCTCATATTTGATGAGATTGATACCGGTATCAGCGGCAAGACCGCATGGAGAGTGTCGGAACAGTTAGACACAGTGGCGCATGCCCACCAGGTGCTCTGCATCACCCATTTACCTCAGATAGCTGCTATGGCGGACAGGCATTTTGTAATAGAAAAGAGCAGCCAATCAGATAATACCATCACAGATATCAGGATGCTGGAAGAAGAGGAAAGTCTTGGGGAATTGGCAAGGCTGCTTGGCAGCGACGCTTTGACGGAAGCCGCATTATCCAATGCCAGGGAGATGCGGAAACAGGCTGTGGGGCATAAGTGTGAACGGAATGAAGATTTTCTAAGCGGTCAAAGTACGCCCGCTAAGAAAATCTAAATCATACTGGTAAGAATGCCAAGGGTGGGCATTCTTACGGTTATGCACCAGTTCATGGATTGTTTGTGCCGACTGCGTCGGCATGTCAGAAAGTGTGAGGAGAATTACTAAGACGCCAAAGCCCATCTCTTTGAGCGGCATGACGGGAAGTGTGTTTTGACAGCTGGGGAATGCTATATTCACGAGTGATGTCCCCTGTCATCAACACATAATGTCCGCTGCTCGTCTGTTGGGTGGCATGGCAGGTTTCAGCGACCGTCAGTATAAATTGCAGTGAAACAACGGAATCTATGTAATTAACAAGGAGGAATGACTTTGGATTTGGATGATTTATTAACTAATGTGCTGGATGAATTCCTATTGGAATGTGTCTGTGATAAGATTGAGGATGTTTCGGAGCTGCCCAAAATGTTAAAGGATATTGGGTATTTGGATAATAAGCAGGAGTTGATTCAGAAAACTACCGGATGTGAAATATTGGATGGGGAGGATGCTTTTGTAGAAAACTATGAAGTGGCAGAAAATGAAGTACATATTCAGTATACAATAAGATTTATTTTACAGACATTTATAGATTCTGAATTTATCTGGAGCGTGCAGGGCTGCGCACAGGCAGAACTTTCCATTCCTGAGGCTGTTTTGAATGATATTAATGACATTATGGAAGATGACGATTTTGATGAACAGATTGAGAAATATGAAGACATCCTGGAAGAATCGGTAAGCTTTCAAAATATTGTTTATACAGAAGTAGAATGTGATACTCTTTATCTTTTTGATAAAAGTAAAAGTCCTGATGATATATGAAACACTTACGAAATTTTAGTCAGTAATGATGGTATTGTTATAATCCAATGCAAAGGACACTATAATGACAAATGAGTGGTTTAATAAACTTGCCGCCAGAAGAATGTGGTAATTGTGTCATGAAGTAATTGTGCTTCTGTTGACCGCAATGAAAGAGATTATGCATCGAATCATTTTTTGGCAGAATGAAATATTACAGAATGAAATAAAAAATATGTCACATACTATAACGGACAGAGATTATGGATGCGTGGAGTGTGTGATATGAAATGGCAGAGGGAAACGAGTAATTCTATTAAGAAGCAGGCAGGCCAGGATATTGTGATTCTGCTGCGGAACTGGAAGAAAAGGCAGATGCGGCATCGGGTGTATCAGGCTTTGTTGTCGGCTGCGCTGGCAGTGAGCTGTCTGGTTCTAATTACAATGATTTATTATTATGTGGACTGCAGCATTCCTTCCGTGATTAATGTGCGGGCAGGCCAGGAGGAATCCTTCCGTCTGGGAGTGCCGGCCACGGGGGAAATCATCAGTGTCAGTGACCAGGGCAGCAGTAATATTCCCCAGGGTGCAGTCAACATAGACTTGAGCAGGACAGTTACATTGAAAGCCGCAATGGAATCCAGTTATCAGATGCAGGTGAAACTTTTCGGCTTTCTTTCCTTTAAAAATGTGGATATCCGGGTCATTGAAGATCAGGAGCTGATTCCGGTGGGAGCGCCCATTGGAATCTATGTGAAAACCGATGGAATTCTGGTAGTGGGGACAGGGGATTTCCAGGGTAGTGATGGCGTGAGTTATTCTCCCGGTAAATATATCCTGAAATCCGGGGATTATATCCGTAAGGTAAACGGTGAGACAGTAACGGAAAAGGATGAATTCATTGCATTGGTGGAGGCCAGCGGCGGCAGAGAAATGCAGCTGACCGTGGAGCGGGGCGAAGAACTTATGGAAGTGAAGGTAACGCCGGTCAGGGATGCAGGAGGAGATTATAAGCTGGGTGTGTGGGTGAGGGACAATGCCCAGGGTGTGGGCACCATGACGTATATTGACAGCATGGGGAATTTCGGAGCATTGGGACATGGCATTACAGATGTGGATACCAGCACTTTGATGCATATGGAGGGCGGTACATTATATCAGACAGATATTGTGGAAATTCAAAAGGGTTCTGCAGGGAATCCAGGAGAAATGACGGGAATGATCATTTATTCCAATGATCGGATTCTGGGGGATATTACCGAGAACAGTGTCAGAGGAATCTTCGGAGTCTGCAATCAAAAGGCATTGGAAATGGGAGTCAGAGAAGCTCTTCCCATCGGGCTGAAGCAGGAGATTCAGGAGGGGCCGGCGCAGATTCTATGCTCCGTAAATGGCATGACACAATATTATGATGTGGAGATTACTGCAGTACGTCTGGATCATGATAATGTCAATCGGGGCATAGAGCTTACGGTTACGGACCCTGAACTTTTGGAGGCCACCGGCGGTATCGTGCAGGGAATGAGCGGCAGCCCCATTATCCAGAACGGGAAGTTTATCGGTGCTGTGACCCATGTCCTGGTGCAGGACAGCACAAGGGGATATGGGATATTTATTGAGAATATGCTGGAGCACTGAGATGGACAGGAAGATTGTGGAAATAAGAGGGGGAGCTTGCTCATACCCTCTTTTTTTGTCGCAAGATTCACATACGGCGAAAGCTCGCATGGACAGATGAAAGTCTGTTAGATGGGCAAGGTGTGGGCATAATGATAGTTGAGACTTAGTAAAAAGAATGGTAAAAAAATATTTGAAAAGAAAAATCCTGTATTGTAAAATAAGCATTTCTGCGATACAATTAAATTAGAAAATTAAGCACATTAAGAACTTGAAAGGGGGAAAATATGGGTTTTGATAGTGAAATAAAGGAATTTTTAGATATGCAGAAGAAAGAAAACGGAGAAGCAACTGCGAATACATATAGGAGTAAGATATACGCCTTTTATGAATTTGTCTCCTTAGAACTTAGAGAAATGGATGTCACCTATATCTGTTTCTTAAATGTAATGGATAAGGATAAATTATTACAGAGTGTAGAATATTATGTGAAGGCAGGTAACCTTAAGAGTAGAGCTGCAGTAGATATTTATTTTTCTGTAATAGGGAATTTTTATAAATTCCTTTCAAAAAAATATGGAAAAACAAATGATTATTTTCAGGATAACATAAAAAAACAAGAATTTAAAGACGCATTTGAGAGAAAGGTAAAGGAATTGCACTTACGAGATTCTGATGCTCAGGAGCCAATAGACAGGGAAATGGCGGAAAAAATTTTAAAAGAGTGTGACAAGCTGATTGATGGAATAGATATTGAAAAAATATTGAGGAAAGATAAAGGAGTATATTCTAATTATCTATCTTCTCTGATAGTTAAATTGGTTTTGGCCTATGGATTGAAAAATGAGGCCATTAGGAAATTAAAAATAAGGGATTATAATGATCAGTTAAATGATCTGGTGATCAATAATTATAGAGTGCACTTGCCGGATGGCCTTGCAATGCAAATGAAAAGGTATAAAGAAATTCGTCAAAGATTTCTAAATAAATATCAGATGAAAAGCGAACGATTATTCTTTGACGATTATGATATAGAGAAAGAGTTAGATAATACAAAGATGTATATTGTGCTAAAAAAAGTAATGGGTAATATGCAGGCAGGAGGAGTGGCTAAATATGCTATTATTCAATTGTTAAGAGAAGGAATACCAGTTTATATAATTAGTGATTTTACAAGTTATAAAGAAGAAGTTTTAGACTATTGCCAAGAGCTGGTAGATGCAGAAAGAGGTTTATCGTTATTAAGTGAAAAAAGTAAGATATTAGATTCTGCACTGCGAAAAAATGAATTGTTTGATGGTATGTAGTTGGTGTATTTTGAAGGGAAAGAAGGTGATATTCTATGACTGTAGAAGATATCATATCAGGCGAATCAGAGTATATTGAGTTTAAACAGGAAGTTCCGAAAAAAAGTGAAGTATATATGAAAACGGTAGTTGCTTTTGCAAATGGCAGTGGAGGAAAAATTGTGTTTGGCGTGGAGGATAGTACGCTTAAAGTGCTTGGAATTAATCAGGAAGATGCTTTCTCCATAATGGATGGAATTACTTCAGCAATCTGTGACAGCTGTACACCTATGATTATGCCGATTGTATCCCTGGCTTCTGTTGAGGAAAAGGTTGTAATTGTGGTAAATATAATGCCAGGCAGTCAGCGGCCATATTATCTGGCTGCAAAAGGAAAAGAAAACGGAACTTATATACGAGTATCAGGAACTACCAGACCAGCGGATTCGTTTGTGTTGAAAGAATTAGAATTTGAGGGGGACAATCGTTGTTTTGATCAGACTTATGCAGTACCAGAAGAATGTGTTACAGAGGATGATATTAACAGTCTGTGCAATATGATGTATCAATATGCGGTGGAACATTGTAATTCTGAGGAGGCGTCAGAGAGAATTCATCGGCCGACAAAACAAAATTTATTAAGTTGGGGATTTTTAGTGAAACGAGGGGATAAGTGTTATCCTACAAATGCTTTTATGCTTATGACAAGTAATTTGCTTCCGCAGGCAACAATTCAATGCGCTGTATTTAAGGGGAGAGACAGAGATGTGTTTATCGACCGGAGAGAATACAATGGCAATATTGTGACACAAAGGGATGCGGCGTATGAGTATGTCCTGCGTAACATAAATATGAGTTCGGAGATTAATGGGTTATATAGAACAGATATATACGAATTGCCAACAGAATGTATCAGGGAGATGATTTGTAATGCTGTTGTTCATCGGAGCTATCTGCATCCTTCAAGTATACAAGTAGCAGTGTATGATAATCGTGTGGAAGTGACTTCTCTGGGGATGCTGTTTGGAAGTTTGAGATTGAAAGATATACGAGAAGGGATTTCCATACCGAGGAATCGGGCATTAGTATATGCGTTTACTTATATGAATATTATGGAGCATTGGGGTAGTGGAATTCCAAGGATTATCAAAAGATGTCGGGAACTTGGGTTAGAAGAACCGGAATTAATGGAAATTGCAGGATGCTTTCGCATAAATTTATTTCGTTTTTCGGATAAGACCAGAATTGGAAAAAGTACGGAAAAAGTACAGATAAGTACGGATAAAAGGCAAGAAAGTACGGATAGATTGCAAGAAAGTACGGATAAAAGGCAAAAGAGTACGGATAAACTCCGGAAAAGTACGGATAAATTGAATGACAGCCATAAAAAATAATTCAGTATATAGCGGATCGGGGGGCAATAACGAATAAAGAGGTGCAGAATCTGCTGGATGTAAAGGATTCTCGTGCATTAAAAATCTTAAAAGAACTTGTAGCGGCAGGAGTATTGAAAAAAGAGGGAAAATTGAAGGGAAGCTGTTACAAATTGAAGTAATTTGTCAAAATAGGCTGTCTTTTCCTTGACATACTCGTGAGCGGCAGCCCCATTATCCAGAACGGGAAATTTATCGGTGCCGTGACCCATGTCCTGGTGCAGGACAGCACAAGGGGATATGGGATATTTATTGAGAATATGCCGGAGCATTGTTCAATCTGATTGATGAGAAAATGTTAAGAGAGGAATTGATGGATACAGAAGAAGAGCTTCAATTTTATCGGGATATTCATGTTATATTAGATGAAGCAAAAAGCAGGACATATGAAGCGGCGGATAATATAATGACATAGATCCACTCGGGCTAAGGAATTCCAGAATATACATTCACAACCGCCTTGAATAATGTGCATAATTATGATAGAATACTGTACAAAGAAGGAGGTGCCTGATATATGCCGCAGATTAGACCGATTACTGATTTAAGAAACACAAATGAAATTTCCGATGCCTGCCATGCGGTCAAAGAACCAATCTTTATTACAAAAAACGGTTACGGAGATTTGGTAGTTATGAGCATTGAAACCTACGAGCAGATTGCTGAAACACAGCTTATTGACAATGCGATCGCTGAAGCAGAAGAAGAGTATGAAAAGACAGGCATTCTATTAGATGCCCAAGAAACTTTGGCAGGACTAAGGAGGAAGCACTTTGGATAAATACAAAGTAAAAATGCTGTCTCGTGCGTCCAGAGATCTTGACAATATCTATAACCACATAGCAGACAACTTCAAAGAAATAGGAACGGCTGAGAAAATGGCAGATTCATTGGAAGCTGCAATCCTTAGTCTTGATGAAATGCCATATCGGGGAGCTGTCAGACGAACAGGAGCTTTTGCAAATAGAGGCTACCGTCAGATATTTGTCAAGAATTTTACCATAGTCTATCGAATTGATGAACCGCATAAAACTGTCATTATTGTAACGATCCGTTATACACCAAGTAGTTTTTAAGACAGTTAGCAGTGAAGCGTCTCTGGTCCGGGGATTATCAATGAAAGGAACTTGTAGAGGCAGGAGTATTGAAAAAAGAGGGGAAATTGAAGGGAAGTTTATCGGTGCTGTGACTCATGTCCTGGTGCAGGACAGCACAAGGGGATATGGGATATTTATTGAGAATATGCTGGAGCATTGAATCAGAAAGAGGAACTGCCCCGCAGCTTGCTGCGGGGCAGTTCCTTCATAACAATGGAAGACTCCCGAAGCGTGGTTTCCGTTGTTTGAAATCAAGGGGCAGGCGGATTCCTGATTATGCAAACTGGCTGTTATAAAGAGCTGCGTATTTCCCGTTTTTCCTCATAAGTTCTTCATGACTGCCCGTTTCCCGGATATCGCCATCCTCCATGTACAGAATGATATCGGCGTCACGGATGGTAGAAAGCCGGTGGGCAATGACAAAGCTGGTGCGGCCTTTCATAAGCTGTGCCATAGCACGCTGGATGAAAACCTCCGTATGGGTGTCCACATTGCTTGTGGCTTCATCCAGAATCATAATCTCAGGGTCGGAAGCGATTGCACGTGCAATGGTGAGAAGCTGTCTTTCGCCCTGTGAAATATTTTCCGCTCCTTTTGACAATTCCATGTCATATCCCCCAGGGAGCGTTTTAATGAAATCGTGGGCGCAGGCGGATTTTGCGGAAGCAATAATTTTTTCCCTGTCCATGGTTTCCTCCCCATACCCGATATTGTCGGCAATCGTTCCCTCGAACAGCCAGGTGTCCTGTAAAACCATGCCAAAGCGGCTGCGCAGTTCGTCTCTTGTCATATGGCAGGTGTCTGCGCCGTCAACGGTAATCGTGCCGCCGTTTGTCTCATAGAAACGCATGAGCAGATTGATCAGTGTGGTTTTGCCTGCGCCGGTGGGGCCTACAATGGCGACCTTCTGGCCGGGCTTTACCGTTAGATTCACGCCGTTCATCAGCATACGGTCGGGTGTATAGCCAAACTGCACATTCCGGAAGGTTACGCTGCCGGAGTGGTCTTCTGGAATGACACCACGTTCTGCTTCCGGTGATTCTTCCTCTGCGTCCAGCAGGGCAAAGATACGGTCTCCGGCGGCTTTCGCTGCGCCAAAGCTTCCGGCCATTCCTGCCAGTGAGGAGAAAGGCTCGGCAAACCGGCGGGTATACTCCAGCATGGCCTGTACATTTCCCACGGTAAGGGAACCTCCGATGGCCCACAGACAGCCGATGGCTGCGCAGAGTACATATCCCATATCATTTACAAACGTGGTAATGGGGCTGACGGCGCCTGTGGTGGTTTCGGCTTGATAGGAACTAATCTGCAGTTCCTTATTTAAGGCGTGGAATTGCTGCTTTGCCCTATCCTCATAGCTGAAGGCTTGAATCACCTGCTGGCCGTGATACATTTCTTCAATGTATCCGTTTAACCGGCCCAATAGTTCCTGCTGCCTCCCGTAATGTCTGCCGCCGGATTTCATAACGCCTGCTGCGCTGAGTAAAGACAGAGGCACCATGATAATGGGAATCAGTGTCAGCTTTGGACTGATTGCCAGCATCATAAGAAGAATGCCTGCCGCTGTAACCACTTGCGTGACGATGGAAGTGAGATTCTGGCTGACGGTATTATTGATGGTATCCACATCATTTGTAATCACGCTGAGAATATCGCCGTGGGTATGGGTGTCATAGTAGTTCAGTTTCAGCCTGTGCATTTTGCCGTTAATATCGCTTCGAATTTCACGCATTACATTTGAGGTGATTTTTGCCATATGAAACCCCTGCAGAAACGAGAAGAACTGGGATATCAGATACAGGCATACCAGCCCTCCGAGCAGCCAGAGAATCGTTTCCCAGTAAAATACACCGTCCCGGATACTGTCAAATAGGGCAGTTGTGACCCTGCCGATAACAAATGGGGCCATAACTGTGAAAACGGTGCTGACGGAAGCAAAGAGCAGAACAAAAAATAACCGCAGCCGATGGGCTTTCAGATATCCGAAAAGCCGTTTTAATGTATGTTTCTTCATGTCAGACAATCTCCTTTCCAAGCTGTATCTCTGCAATCTCCCGGTAGAGAGGGCATGTGTTTAATAGCTCTTTATGGGTTCCCTGGCCTATAATCCGGCCATCGTCCACTACCAGAATGCGGTCCGCATCTAAAACGGTGCTGATGCGCTGGGCCACCATAATGATGGTGGACTCTTCCATGGAGGCTTTCAGATTTCTGCGCAGGGTCTGGTCGGTTTTCATATCCAAAGCAGAGAAGCTGTCATCAAAAACATAGATTTCCGGTTTCTTCATAATTGCTCTGGCTATGGCCATCCGCTGGCGCTGTCCGCCGGATAGATTGGTTCCGCCCTGGGCTATTATGTCATGGTATTTCTTTTCCTTTTTTAAGATAAATTCTTCCGCACAGGCGATTCCGGCTGCTTCCTGCCAATCCAGTTGCGTTCCGTCAGCCTTTCCGAAATTCAGGTTGGAAGCAATGTCTCCGGAAAACAGTATATTTTTCTGCGGAACATATCCGATCAGAGAGCGGAGTTCGCTCACCGCATATTCTCTGGCGTTGATGCCGTCAATCAGAACCTCTCCGAATAAGGGGTCATACAGGCGTGGAATCAGTTTCAAAATGCTGGATTTTCCCCGGCCTGTTCCGCCGATGATGGCGGTGATCTCTCCCGGATGGGTCTCAAAGCTGATATCTTTTAAAATGGGTTCCTGGGCGCCGGGATATGCAAAGGTGACATGGCGGAACTCCACCGTGGCACGTAAGGGGCGTTCTGCCAGAGGGAATGCCCCGTTCCGGATGCCTGTTTCGGTTTTCAGCACCTCTGCAATCCGCTTGGAACAGGCATATGCCGTAGGGAACATCATAATCACAAGGGCTAACATCATGACCGACATGAGCACCATACTGATATACTGGCTGTTTGCCACCAGAGAACCAACCTCCATGGCGCCCGTCTCTACATAATGCGCCCCCAGACCAAGGACTGCTGCTGTGGTTACACCGAAGATTACATTGATGACCGGCATCAACAGGCTTGTAATCCGCCCGGAGGTCATTGCGGTTGCGGCATAATCGGCATTTGCCCTGCCGAAGCGGCACTGCTCCGCCGGCTGCTTATTGAAGGCACGAATGACCCGCACCCCTTCCAGGGATTCCAGGAACAGCTGATTGATTCTGTCAAGCTTCTGCCTGAGCTTCACGGAATAGCGTGAAGCCAACAGTATGACAATACCGCAGCCAGACAATAACACCGGGATGGCAATGCTCAGGACGGAACTTACCTGTCCCCCGGTGGCAGCAGAGAAAACCAATCCGGCGATTGCCATCATAGGTGCGAGAATGCCAATCCTCAAAAGCATGGTGAGGAAAGTCTGTACATTTGTGATATCCGACGTGCTTCGTGTGACCAGGCTGGCAGTGCTGAACCGATCCAGTTCCGCGGCGGAGAAGCTCTGTACCTTCTCAAAAACCTGTCCGCGGAGCCTGGCGGCAAAATCTGTGGAAATGCGGGAGGCAATCCGCACTGACAGGAAATTGACCACACATGCAAATGCCGTAATCCCTGCCATAACGGCGGCAAGAATGAATATTGTGCTCCGGGAAGAATCGGCTACTCCGCTGTTAATCATCTGCGCCAATAGCGAAGGCAGCATCATTTCCGCAACTGCCGCAAACAGAATCAGAACAGACAGCAGGATAATCTGCCGGCCTTTTAATTTCACTTTTGATAAAATCGTTCCCATAATCATACTCCTTGTATTTTTTAATGTCTTATGGTATTGTAAGGTATACAGTAACTGTAAAGTCAAGAGGGTTTGAGATGAAAAATAAAAAACATCTGTATACAACAGGGCAGTTTGCAAAGCTCAACGGGATCAATAAGCGGACACTGCATTATTATGATGAAATCGGACTGTTTTGTCCCGAATATAAAGAGGAAAACGGATACCGCTATTATACCTGTTTTCAAACAGTGCAGCTGGAATTGATCCTGACGCTGAGAAAAATAGGTTTATCCATTGACGAAATTATCCGTTATCAGCAAAGTCCTTCCGGTACATCTTTTGCAGAGCTGATTGCGGAGAAGAAATGCCTGATTGATAAATCCATTCAGGAGCTGCTGAATACTAAAATTTTCCTGGAACAGAAATCAGACAAGCTGTCTATGAGTTTGACTGCGGAACACGGGAAGATAGCATCAATTACACTTCCCGAACAGCGTATATTACTCAGCAGTCCCATTACAGGCGCTTATGACGATGAGGATTTTGCGGCTGCAGGAGATTTTTCCCTGCGTTTGAAGTCGGTGTTTGGTCTCTATGATAATTTTGGAAGCCGGATTGCAGCGGAGCAGATTCTGCAGGGGAACTGCCATAACTATGATTGTTTTTTTGCCTATGGCAGAGAGGATGTGGAGATTTATGACACAATAAGACCTGCCGGTGTTTATCTGAGAACCTTCTGTATTGGCGGCTGGGACAGGCTGGAGGAAGTGTATGGAACCATATGCAGATTTGCAGAGGAAAATCATTTGGAATTGTCGGGGTATGCCTATGAAGAGGGTCTGAATGAAATGTCCCTGCAGGAGCGGAAGGATTACATTACGATGATTACGATACAATTGCATTGACTGCCAGGGGTGCTTTGTACGGTTATCCTGCCGCCGTGAAGCATTACAATCTGATTTGCTATGGCAGGCACCAAGGCAATGGGAGCAATTTTATAAATATTGACAAAAGCGGAAAATTTGTTTAATATTATAAATATTTAGCGGGTTGACAATTGGCAGCAGAAAGTGAATGCGATACAGGGAGATACTGTGTAGAACAGGAGTAAAACGGTTATACATATAAAGTATATATATCTTATTTTATATATTTTGTCCGGGTGGACAAAGCTGAAATAAGTGAATCTGAAAAACGGCATGGAGTATGCAGTCGGCTCATCTGCGGAAAGTGGTAGTATGCAAAAAAACAGACAGCCAGTATGGAAGGCGGCAAAAGGATATACGATTCATACGGAATCAGGGATTGCAGAACGGCTTGAAAGTGAGGACTGCAGAAGGGATTATTACTGTACCCTGCATTTTTATCTGTCTGAACCGGGGGATATTCTGCGCCTTCAGGACGATCGTTATGAATTCGCCGTGGCAACCTATGCGCTGCAGGTGGAGGACAGATACATTTATACCTATGATTATCAGCCGGAAGAAAACTGGACCGTTTATCGACAGGATTTCTCGGAAGACTGTTTTCGCAGAGAGGATTATCTGTTCACAGAGAGGGTCTATTTCCGTGTTGTTGTCAGGAAAAGGGATGCAGCAGAGCCGGAAGGGCGGGAACAGGATAAAAGCCCTGCATTTGATTTGGGGAAAGTGCTTCTGCGGCATACTGCAGAAGAAGGTGGCAGGGCAGAAAATGTGTGGGAACAAAATGCCCTGTTTCAGCGTGAAATTCAGGAGACAGTATGTGCTGTGCAGGAGAAATGGACGGAGGACACGCTGTGTTTTCTGCTGTTGACGGATTCACATTATGTTGTGAACGGAACCTGGGATGATACGGTGGACAATCTCCGTCAGGTTACGGAACAGCTGAGAGAAAAAGGGCTGGAGGCGGCTGGGGTGATTCATCTGGGGGATGCTACGGACGGAATGCTTCCGGCGGAAATTACAAGGGATTATGTGTCAGCAGTGTTGGAAGACCTCCGCGGCATCGGCGCCCCCCTTTACTATGTGCTGGGAAATCATGATTCCAATTATTTTCGCGGGAATCCGGAACGCTTTTCAAAGGAAGAAATACGCAGGCTTTATCTGCCGGAGGAAGAGCACTCTTATTACCAGGTAGTTCTGACCAATGAAGCGTCCGGGGAGCAGCAATCCGCAGCATGGCATCTGCGTCTGATTTTTCTGGATTCCTTTGATCCGAAGGAAAGAGTGCGCTATGGGTTTCATGATGAGGAACTGAATTGGCTGGAAGAGCTTCTTAGCCGGACGCCATCGGATTGGCAGGTATTGGTATGCAGCCATGTGCCGCCCGCACCGCGGCTGCATTATTGGAGTGATGTCATCCGAGGAAGCCGGAGACTGCTTCGGATATTACAAGAGTATCAGGCCCGGACCGGCGGTCTCATCGGGTTCATCCATGGACATAACCATGGGGACCAGATTGATTATGAGGAAGGATTTCCTATTATAGGGATCGGATGTAATAAATGTGAATATTTCACGGATAAGAAGCCTGTGGGAGCGGTGGCGTATGAGAGGAAACTGCATACGGTTTCACAGGATTTGTGGGATGTGTGTCTGCTATCGCCGGGAAGAGGAACCATGGATTTGATCCGTTTCGGTGCCGGAGTGGATCGTCATATTGTGAAAATAACAGAAAAAGATTGGAGAATGGAAGTGCCGATGAAAAAAGTTATTACTTATGGAACATTCGATTTGTTCCATGAAGGACATTATAATCTCTTAAAGCGTGCAAAGGCATTGGGGGATTATTTGATTGTGGGAGTTACCACGGAGCATTATGACGAACAGAGAGGCAAACTCAATATTGTGGACTCGCTTCTGGAGCGGATTGAAAATGTGCGGAAAACCGGTTTTGTGGATGAAATTATCATTGAAGATCATGAGGGGCAGAAGATAGAAGACATTCAGAAGTACAATGTGGATATATTTACGCTGGGATCGGATTGGCGGGGAATGTTTGACTATCTGAAATCATATTGTCAGGTCATCTATCTGGAAAGAACACCGGGGATATCTTCCACTATGCTCAGGAAAGGCAAATTTCCTATTATCCGCATGGGGATAGTGGGAACAGGGCGTATTGCGCCGCGTTTTCTGTCGGAAGCAAAATATGTCAGCGGGCTGGATGTGCAGTGCGTCTATAACCCTCATAAGGAAAGCGCGGAGAAATTTGCAGCGGAGTATGCATTGCAGGGCTATGGCGATTCCTTTGAGGAATTTCTGGAGGCAGTGGATGCCATTTACATTGCCAGCCCGCATGAGACACATTATGATTATGCAAAAAAGGCGCTGCTTGCAGGAAAGCATGTTCTGTGTGAGAAACCCATGGCGCTTACCCGTTCCCAGGCGGAAGAACTGTTTGCGCTGGCCAGGGAGAAACAGTGTGTGATGACGGAGGGGATTAAGACCGCATACTGTCCTGGATTTGCACAGATCATCAACATAGCCAAGAGCGGAAGAATCGGAGAAATCAGGGATGTGGAGGCATGTTTTTCAAGACTGACAGCGCCGAACCTGAGGGAAATGGTGGATGTCAGATATGGCGGCGCCTTTATGGAATTCGGCAGCTATACCGTATTGCCCATTTTCAAATTGCTGGGAACAAATTATAAATGCGTGGAAATCAACAGCATTCAGGCAGAAAACGGAGTGGATCTCTATTCTAAGATTCAGTTCCATTATGAGGACGGGTTTGCCACTTCCAAGACGGGAATCGGTGTAAAATCAGAGGGACAGCTGTTGATATCAGGTACGAAGGGCTATATACTGGCGGAATCCCCCTGGTGGCTGACAAGGAAATTCCAGGTGCGGTATGAGAACCCGAATCAGATTGAAACTTATACGCCGAAGTTCGTGGGGGACGGCCTGCGCTATGAAATTGGAGATTTTGTCTCTCATATTAACGGGTATGGGGGATATGCTTTTAAGCTGACGGAAGAGGAATCCATAGCCATGGCGGATGTGGTGGAGCAGTTTCTTGCGAAACGGGCAGATGAGAGAAGGGCGTTACAGCAGAAGAACCAATCTGCCGGGGTAAGAATCTGGGCACACAGAGGCTGCAGTTATCAATATCCTGAGAATACCCTGCCTTCATTCAGGGCAGCCTGTGGACTGCCGGGAATTGCCGGAATTGAATTGGATATTCAGCTCACCAGGGACGGGCAGCTTGTGGTGTTCCATGATGAGACTGTGGACAGGCTTATGGATGCATCAGGGAATCTTAGGGATTATACGCTTGCAGAATTGAGAGAGATGCATTTTAAGGACTGGGAGCAGGAACATGGTGCAGGAGAGGGTCATTGTGCGGGTGCATGTTGTGCTGAAGGGACTGAACATGGGGAAGAACCGGGTGGGAATCTGACCATGCCGATGATTCCGACCATGGCGGAGGTACTGGAATTGGTGAAGCCTTATGCTGTGGAACGGGGGCTGCGGATCAATATTGAGTTAAAGAACAGCAGAGTGCCTTATGAGGGGATGGAAGAGAAGATTCTGGATCTGGTGAAGCAATATGAGATGGGAGCATATGTGATATATTCTTCTTTTAACGGGGAGTCTCTGAAAAAGCTGAAGATGCTGGACAATACCGTAGAAACGGGAATTCTGCAGACGGATATCATGGACTGCCTTGAATTGGCGGCAGAGGTAAGGGCAGATGCCCTGCATCCGAATGTGGACAGCATAATGGAAAAAGATGTAGTCTGGGGTGATGGGGTGGAGAGAGAAATGAAGCAGAATGTGTCTTGGGGCGGAGCTGCTCCACTGTTGACAATACGTGCCTGGAACAGCCGGGAACCATTCTATGGTCAGGCAAAGCAGTATTTTGTATTCAACCTTTGCGATTTGAAGCAGAAAGGGATTACGGACTTTATTACCAATGTGCCGGAAGAATATCTCTGAGAAGAGCCTGAGCCTTGAGAAGAAGGCTATGGGGAAGGAAGGCGGATTATGCTGAAATATATAAAGAAACAAATCAATGAATTATTGGACACATTGACGGAAGCAAAACAGGCAGTAGAAACATCAATTCTGCAGAAGGATGAGGCGGAATTGATGAATATTCTGGCAGATGTGCAGGATGCCGCTGTAGCAATTGGAAATAAAATAGAGTCTTCCGAGGGGGATGCCGGGAGTGAGGCTGGTGAAAGTTCCGGCAGCCAGTCGGCAGTGTCAGGAGTATCCGGCTGTCCGGCGGCAGAATTAATTGGCTTGCTGGAATTATATTGTGAGCTCTTGTGGAAACTGCTTCAGGCAGAAGAAACAGAAGAGAAACTTGGGATATTGGCTGAAGCATGGAATGTTTTGGACAGGGTAAGACAGGGGATACGGGAGCTTCCCGAACAACTGGTTATTGTATTCATGCCCTACAAAGCATCTATGTGGGACTGTATGGAGAGTGTCTGGCAGGCAGCATGTGAGGACCCGGACTGGGTGCCTTTTGTGGTGCCCATACCTTACATGGATCTGAAGGACGGTGAGATTACTGCCGCGCATTATGAAGGAGGAGATTTTCCGCCTGAGGTGCCTGTTACAATTTACAGCGAGTTTTCTTTGGAACAGATACATCCGGAGGCAGTTTATATCCATAATCCTTTTGATGATAACAATGTTGTTACCACAGTACTGCCCCAGTACTATTCTGCAGAATTGAAAAAGAACACGGACAGGCTGATTTACTGCCCTTATTATGTGACCGGGGAAGCTGTGTTTGTGACTCACAGGTACCTGCCCTCCTATGAAAATATGGATTATATTGTAACGCAGTGCGAGAAAATGATTGCGTCTTATTCCGAGCAGATACCAAGGGAAAAATTTCTTCCGTTTGGCAGCCCGATTGCGGATAGAATTCTGCGCATGGAAAAGGAAAAACCTGCCATTCCCGAAGCCTGGAAGGAGCAGCTTAAGAATGGCAGGGACTTTGGAGGAGACAGAGTTGTAATGCTCAATACCAGTATTTCTCTGTTTATGAAGCAGCGGGAAAGGTTTTTGGACAAGATAGAATACCTGATTGACATGGCGAAACAGATGAATGGAATTACATTGGTTTGGCGGCCCCATCCTCTTCTTCACGCAACTGCACAGACCATGGGGGAAACGTATGCGGCCAGGCTGGCAGAACTGGAAGACAGATTCCTGAAGGAAAAGGCCGGGGTCTTAGACCGGACGCGGGATGTGGGAGTAACGGTGGCGCTTTGTGATGCCTATCTGGGAGAAACGGCATCCTCTATGATTCATATGTTTGGAATTGCAGGTAAGCCAAGATTCTACATTAATCTGCAGATGCCCGACAAGCCCGACAATAAAAAGGCGGCAGATACTTTTCTGGTCAGCGGCTTCTGCCAAATGGGAGAAACGGAATATTATGTATTGGATCAGCCTGGCTGGATTGTGGAAAGGGATAAGTCATCCGGCAGGGTGAAGCTGCTAGTCCGCATTCCCGGCAGGGAATTCGTCCGGGGAAGAGCTTACCGGGGCATGGAGCTGAAGGAAGACAGTGTGTGGGTATATCCTGAGCATGCGAAAGGAATATTTATTTACCAGATAGGAACCGGCAGGATGCGGAAAGTTTTTGATCATAGGATGCAGGATAAAGAAAATGCGGAAGCGGAATGTTCTCTGACAATAGGGGAGGACTGTCTGGCAGCTATGAGGGCGGAGCGGTTTCAGAGAGGCAATTTGAATCATGAATGGTATGAAAACGATAAAAGCAGTGTGGAAGATTTCTTCCATTTTCTGCAGACTGCCAGGAAAGAGGAATTGACAGGCTGCCAAGGGGCATATCCGGTCTGGCTGGCGACTTTGGACGGGAGCTGCGGCAGAAAAATTCTGCAGGCTGTTAAGCTGTCTTTTTTGTAAAGGGGTGTCTGAACTGTTACCAAAAGATGATAAGATTCTAAGGGAATTTGAATAATTATGTTGAAATTTCTCCTGTTTTTAGGTACACTTAATATAATGTAAAAAGGTAAGGAACGGTTTTACCATAAAAATGGGAGGTTACTATGAGTCGTTTGAAAATTGCAACACCGAATCAGGCGCAGCTGACTGTGGAGCGTCTGTATAAGGATCTGGAGAGACGTATTATTGCCAGTCCGCCCGGGCTCTGTCCTGTGGATCTGCAGCTCTCCTTTTTAAAGCTCTGTCATGCGCAGACCTGTGGAAAATGTGCGCCCTGCCGTATTGGTCTGGGGCAGCTTCAGAATCTCCTGGAAGATGTGCTGGAGGGAAGGGGCAGCCTGAAGACACTGGACTTGATTCGGGAGACTGCATCCAGCATTATGGATTCCGCGGATTGTGCCATCGGTTATGAGGCTGCTCATATGGTGCTGGCAGGTATGGAAGGATTTATGAAGGACTATCAGCATCACATTGAACATGGAAAATGTTCCTGCCATATTACGCAGCCGGTGCCCTGTGTGGCGCTGTGTCCGGCAGGGGTGGACATTCCAGGATACATAGCACTGGTGAGAGAGGAAAGATACGAGGATGCGGTAAAGCTGATTCGCAAGGATAATCCGTTTCCGACTGCTTGTGCACTGATTTGCGAGCATCCCTGTGAGGCCAGATGCCGCAGGAATATGATTGACAGCTCCGTGAATATCAGGGGGCTGAAGCGTATGGCAGTGGATAATGCCAGAGCCAATACGGTTCCGGTGCCGGAGAAGGCGGAGAGTACAGGGAAGCGGGTTGCCATTGTGGGCGGCGGTCCGGGGGGGCTTTCTGCAGCGTATTATCTGGAACTGATGGGGCATCATGCGGTGGTATTTGAAGAGAAGGGTAAGTTAGGCGGTATGCTGCGTTACGGGATTCCCAGTTACCGTTTTCCGAGAGAGCGTCTGCAGGAGGATATTGATACCATTCTGTCCACAGGAGTGGAAGTGCATTTGAATACCCGTATCGGCAACGGAGAAGGCGAGATTCCCTTCGGGCAGCTGCAGAAGGAATATGATGCGGTGTATGTGGCCATTGGGGCGCATACGGACAAGAAAATCGGCATTGAAGGAGAAGATTCCCATGGCGTGATTTCGGCGGTGGAAATGCTGCGCCATATCGGGGATGATGAGATGCCTGATTTCAAGGATAAGACGGTTGTGGTGGTAGGCGGCGGCAATGTGGCCATGGACTGTACGCGTTCTGCAATACGCCTGGGTGCGAAGAAAGTGGGCATCGCATACAGGAGGCGGCAGGATGATATGACGGCGCTGCCGGAGGAAGTAGAGGGAGCCATTGCGGAGGGTGCGGAGCTTTACAGTCTGAAAGCGCCTCACAAGATAGAAGCGGACGGAAACGGGAATGTGACTGCACTTTGGGTAGAGCCTCAGATTATCGGGCCCATTGACGCATGGGGCAGGGCGAGGCCCATTCAGGCGGATGTTCCTCTGATGAGAATTCCCTGTGATATTGTTGTAGTTGCCATTGGACAGGGCATTGAAATCCGTGATTTTGAAGAGGCAGGACTGTCTGTGAAGCGTGGAACCATTGCGGCGCTTAACGACAGCGAGGTGGAAGATGTGAGAGGCGTATTCGCGGGAGGCGACTGTGTGACAGGACCGGCGACTGTGATACGTGCCATTGCCTCCGGTAAAGTGGCAGCGGCTAATATTGACGAATATCTGGGATTCCATCATGTGATTCCCTGCGACGTGGAGATTCCGCCTGTGAGATATGAGGATAAGGAGCCCTGCGGACGGATACAGCTGTCCGAAGAGGAAGCAGGGGTGCGGAAGAAGAATTTTGATGCTTTTGAGTGCGGTATGACGAAACAGGAAGCATGCCAGGAGGCTGGCAGGTGTCTGCGTTGTGATAAATATGGCTATGGAAGTCTGAAAGGAGGACGTGCTGCAATATGGTAAATCTTGTGATAGACGGCTTGGCCGTATCGGTTCCGGAAGGCACTACAGTTATGAAAGCGGCGGCCCGGATAGGGATTGAGATTCCGCATTTATGCTTCCTGGAAGGTATCAATGAAATCAGCGCCTGCAAGGTCTGTGTGGTGGAAATGCAAGGCAAAGAAAAGCTGATCACTGCCTGCAACAGCCCTGTGGAAGAAGGAATGGTGATTTATACCAATTCTCCCAAAGTGAGAAGAGTGCGGCGCAGCAATGTTGAGCTGATTCTGTCCCAGCATGACTGCCACTGTGCTACCTGTGCCAGAAGCGGCAATTGTAATCTGCAGAAAATATCCAATGATCTGGGGATTTTAGAGGTTCCCTTTAAGGAGGAAGTGCCCCGGCTGCCATGGGATGACAAATTCCCTTTGATCCGTGATTCCAGGAAATGTATCAAATGTATGCGCTGTGTGCAGATCTGTGATAAGGTGCAGGATATGCGTGTATGGGATGTGCAGAACACAGGTTCCCGTACCACGGTAGATGTGGCCGGTAATAAGACGATTGACACCAGTGACTGTACGCTGTGCGGTCAGTGCATTACCCATTGCCCCACCGGTGCCCTGAGGGAGAGATATGATATTCCCAAGGTGTTCGATGCATTGGCGGATACCGGTAAGATTACGGTGGTGCAGGTGGCGCCGGCAGTGCGTACTGCATGGGGTGAGGATTTGGGACTTGCGCCGGAGGACTTTACGGAAGGTAAAATGGTTGCGGCCTTAAAGCGTATGGGATTTGATTATGTGTTTGATACTAATTTTGCAGCGGATCTGACGATTATGGAAGAGGGGAACGAGCTGTTGGAGAGGCTTGGAAATCCCGGAAAATACGCATGGCCCATGTTCACGTCCTGCTGTCCCGGATGGGTGAGTTTTGTCTCGAAACGGTATCCGAAATATCTGCGCAATTTGTCTACGGCCAAGTCTCCTCAGCAGATGTTCGGCGCTATGGCGAAGACCTATTTTGCCCAGAAGAAGGGAATTGACCCTCATAATATCTGCAGCATTTCCATTATGCCCTGTGTCTCTAAGAAGCGTGAGGCAGCGCTGTCTTATATGAGAAGCGCGGGGGTGGGGCAGGATGTGGATATTGTGCTGACAACCAGAGAACTGGCGCGTATGATGAGGGCGGAGCATATTAATCCGAAATTCCTGAAGGAAGAGCAGTTTGATTCTCCTTTGGGGGAGAGCACCGGTGCAGGGGTCATCTTCGGTGTTACCGGCGGCGTAATGGAAGCGGCGCTGCGCACTGCCTATGCGGTGGTGGAAGGACATAACTGTGCGCCGGATGCTTTCCGCGCGGTGAGGGACACCAGGGGCATCAAAGCAGCTCAGGGAATATACGAACTGGGGGATGCCCCGGGCATCAAGGCAGCCCAGGGAAGCGTAGAAAACGCTGACGGTGTTGAAAGCAGTGAGATGCCGGATGTGGAAGAAGCCTATATGCTGGGGCGAAGGGAAGCAGACTTTGAGTTGGGCGGAAAAACATTACATACCTGTACTGTCAGCGGTTTAGGCAATGCGGAGAGACTGATGCAGGATATCGCGGCCGGAAAGGTTCATTATGATTTTGTGGAGGTCATGGCGTGTCCCGGCGGCTGTGTGGGAGGCGGCGGACAGCCCATTCATGACGGCTGTGAGATGGCGCCGGAGCGCGGCAGGGAACTGTACCGCCTGGATGAAGAGAGGCCGCTTCGTTATTCCCATGAGAATCCGGAAGTGCAGAAGGCATATGAGGAATTCCTTGGAAAGCCCCTCAGCCGCAAGGCACATGAACTGCTTCACTCCAAGCATGTGAATGAACTGGTATTTGAAACGCATAATTATTTCTAAGCACGTGCGATACCATTTGTCTGCTGCACCTGCTTGAACGCCGTTGTGTTCACATAGATTTCAAGATCAATCATCCTGTCACCCAGACGCAGGTCTGCAAGATCAGCGTTTGGGTGACATTTCATTTATAGATAAAGGCTGCTGTCTTCTGAAAGAAATGCCGGTTTACAGAATGAAGATATCATGTTAATATGTAGTCAGAAAGAAATGAGGCAAGTAAGGAGTTTTATAAGAGCTGTAAGTTGAAAGGGAGGTGTTTCACAATGCGAAAGTGTTTTAATACAACAGGATTGTGTTATCCGGAGGATCATTACATGGTCCGGATGGAGGAACGCCTGCAGAAAATGGAAGAATTTGTGGAATGTGGGAAATATTTTACGATTAACAGAGGAAGGCAATATGGAAAGACAACTATATTGAATTTATTGGCAGGAAAGCTGTGTGACCGATATGCTGTTTTTTCCATCAGTTTTGAGGGGATGGAGGATGAGGTATTTGAGACAACCTCTTCTTTCTGCAGGAGAATATGCAGACTGCTTTACAAGTCAGTCCGATATCAGAAAAAAGAGGGATTACCGGACTGGGTAGAAAATGAGCTGAAACAAATGCAGGAAAAGTCCCTTCAGCTGGATGATTTATCGGATTTTATTTCCGAGTTATGTGAACAGGCGGACAGGCCGGTGGTTTTGATGATAGATGAAGTAGACCAGGCAGGAAATTATAAGGTTTTTCTTACTTTTTTAGGAATGCTGCGGAGAAAATTTCAGGTAAGAAAGCAAGAGCCGACGTTTCAGTCTGTTATTTTGGCCGGTGTATATGATATTAAGAATTTAAAGTTGAAATTTCGTTCAGATGAGGAACATCAGTATAATAGCCCATGGAATATTGCATCTGATATTACTGTGGATATGAGTTTTTCCGTGAGGGATATAGCAGGAATGCTTGAGGAATATGAGCAGGATAACCATACTGGAATGGATATAGGCAGGATAGCAGAATTACTCTATGATTACACTTCCGGTTATCCGTTTCTGGTTTCACGTTTATGTGTACTGCTGGATGAAGTCATATCCGAAGAAGAAGGAAATCAGGATAGAACGGCTGCATGGACACAAGAGGGAGTGGTAAAGGCAGTCAAAAAGCTGTTGATAGAGCCAAATACATTGTTCGATGATATGTTGAAGAAGCTGAATGATTTCCCGGAACTAAAGAAGGCATTACATGCAATTTTGTTTAACGGGCAGAGCTTTTCTTATAACATTGATAATTATATTATCAATATAGGGTATATGTTTGGTTTTATGAAAAATGAAAAGGATACGGCAGTGGTATCGAACCGTATTTTCGAGACAAGGCTGTATAATCTGTTTTTGTCCGAAGAATTACTGGACAGCAGGATTTATGAGGCCGCTGACATTGAGAAGAACCGCTTTGTCTGCGGAGGAAGGCTCAATATGGAATTGGTGCTGGAGAGATTTGCGGAATCTTTTACGGATATTTATTCTGATGCGGAAGAAAGCTTCCTGGAGGAGAATGGCCGCCGTTTCTTCCTGCTATATTTGAAGCCTATTATAAATGGTGTGGGTAATTATTATGTGGAGGCCAGAACCCGGAATATGAAGAGAACGGATGTTATTGTTGATTATTGTGGAGAGCAGTATGTCTGTGAGTTGAAAATCTGGCATGGCGATGAGTACAATAACAGAGGTGAGCAGCAGTTGCTTGGATATCTGGACGCTTATCATCTGTCAATAGGGTATATGTTAAGCTTTAATTTTAATAAAAAGAAGAAAGTCGGAGTACAAAAGATAGAAATAGATGGCAGAACGATTGTTGAGGCTGTGGTTTAGTGTGATGCTTTGCAGTCCGCAAAGATATCTGTTGGTATAAAAGGCCGGATTATTTGAATTCCAGCCTTTTATAATGACGTTTTCCGCATAAAAGTCCTAAAGCTGCAATGACTGCCCATAACCCGATACACCAGAATTCATTTCCGGCAAAGGAAAGGATTACTTCGTTTTCCATAAACCAGCATGTGGATGCAATCCAAAGGGCGGAAGGATTCAGGCAGATCAATACATCCAGGAAATTGGCGAAACCTCCCGGAACCGCCAGATACAGAACCATATAGAGCATGGTCTGCAGCAGGAAAGTGAAATAGCTGTTTTGCAGAAGCAACTGCACTGCCGCCGTGAGCATTCCGACTATCATAAGCAAAAGTGCCAGAACTGTCATATACAGTGCAAAATAACTGCCCACAGTCAGCCGCCGGAAAGTGATAAAAGGATAATAGCCATGCGCTCTCACTTCGGCCATCAGGGCTGTGGCAACGGGAACATTCCACAACCCCTGAAAGGGAACACAATGGAAGAAGAAGCCAAAGCTTCCGGCAGCAAGGCAGGTGTTAAACAGTAGACCAGTGCCGATGCCGGTGGGTATTTTACGATACATAACTCCTTTTCCTAACCGAGTGGTGATTACCATATGGCGGGTTTTGTGCATCCGTTCATAATCCATCAGATACAGAACGGATAGTATCATAAGAAGGGCCATTTCCAGCATCAGCGGTCTCATCAGTCTGCCATATAGAAGAGAATGTATGCCGCATGCAGTTCCAGGATAAAATCCATAGTCTGCTTCGCCTGTGGCCTTGATTTCTTCCAGACGCTTCTGCAGTCGGCGGTAGTTATTCCGCAGAAATTTCTGATAAAGCCCATTGGGATCAGGATGATAATTGAAGAATGTCTGCTTGTGTTCCAGGATGGAATACATATTCAGATCATCGTATAATGTCTTTGCATGTTCCACATAATCAAGATAGAATTCCGCCATGGGTTCTGTCCGGTTAAAATTAGGGTTTGGTTCATTTAGGTTGATGCCATATGCCAGGATGGTATCATGGAGACTGTGAAAATGTAATTTCGCATCTTTATCGCCCACAGCTCCATATATCAGTATCAAATTGTATAAGAGTAAGATAACAGTCATACACCATAACATGGGATGCCGGATTAATTTCAGAAATTCTTTTACTGCGATACGCATATTGTTACCTCGCTGATTGCCGGAGACTAAAACCTGTCTGATTCTGACATGAGACAGAAGAACACAGGAGTGCCGTTATGAAGCTGCATCAATCATCCTCATCAAATGCAGGGCTGTGTGATGGCTACAGATTGCGTTTCTGATCTCTTTTCAGCAGGAAAGTTATCAGGATGCCGGTGATTGCCAGCCATAGGAACAGTACCATCGGTTCCCACAATGGAACGCGGACCGCTTCGGTAAAACCAAAGGGAGAATTGAACAATCTGCGGCCCAGGAAGCAGACGATGCCTCCAACGGGAATGGATGCAGCGATTCCGGTAATGTAATTTGCAGAAAATCTTCCAATGCAGTATGCCATAACCACATTACCCATAACGAAGAGCCATATCATAAGCAGATAAACGGCCATATAGGTACCATAGGAAATATCAAGCCAGAAAGTGGTAGTGCCATCGGGCCAGGCAGGGCATTTCCAATACACAGTCAGTCCTTTGGAAATGAATATCCCCACATAGACCAACAATTGGAGCGCACTGACGAAGCCGCAGGCAATCAGATGTGCCGCAAATTGTTTTCCAAAGATCCGCCGTCCGGTACGGGTAGTGGCATACAGGGCGGTTACTTCACAGAGCTTTTCATGAATCTGGCAGGGAATCAGCAGGATCAGCGAGCAGATGACCAGGAGAATCGTCATAGCATGCATATCCTCCCATAGAAGCATGAACATCATATGCGGAAGCATGGACAAGTCTCTTTGGCAGAAAACGGCAATGGCTTTTTGGAAAAGAGGCGTGGCATGCCCCCAGTATTCCCTTGCCACAGTTTCGGCCTCAGATGCCGGAACTGAGAACAGACAGCCCAGTTCATGGATGTATTCCAGATTATCAATGTATTGGAGCAATGTAAGACATTTTTGTGATTCACCTTCCTGCTGGTACAGTGCCATAACTTCTCTGCGGAGCTTTTGTTTATTGTCTAATATACTATTTTCGTCAGATAATTTATTTTCGTCAGATAATTTATTTTCGTCAGGTATAAGAAATAGTTCCTGGTAGGCTTCCAGCCATGTTTCGTAATCGTAAATTCCGGCATCCGCAAGTACTGCATTGGCGGAACAGATTTCTCTGACCTTGGCAAGCAGTTCCTGGCGTTTTGCTTCCATGCGGTGCCATTCTTCGCCGGACAGAGACGGTCCTACGTCTTCTACCAGTTCCGAAACATAGCGTTGTTGAGAGACGATGCCCCAGGAAAAAATGTAAGGATATTTCTGTATCTGCATAAACAAAATATAGTACAGAACCGTGAACAGGATGATGGCAGGCAGACGTTTGGAGACTAATATTTTGATGCATTCTTTTCGGATAATTCTCATTTTAACTCTTATATTCCTTTCTTTTGATTGCCGGTATCACAGGAGTATAAACCGGAAATATAAAACCTGGCATCCGCCGGTGAGACTTTATTACTGTGGGCAATGGGCCGGGTGCCGGGGGATTTTGGTTCAGGTACGGCTTATGTCTGATATGTGACCAGGAAGACATCTTCTAAGCTGGGACTGCATGGGGAAAGCGCTCCGTAATTGAAGGAGGCCGCCTCCTGATCGGCGGAAGGAAATCCGCTCTGTTCAAAATAGCGCACCTGCATAAATCCCTTTTCCTGTCTTGCGGAGAGAACCATATGGGTCTGGTCAAATTTTTCATAATCCTGTTCCGGTACAGGACATTCAAAGATTTTTCCGTCCAGTTCGCTGCAGATATCTGCCACCGTATCCATTTTGTAAATGTGTTTGTCCTTCAGCATGATGACCTGATTGGCAATGGATTCAATGTCCGATACAATATGAGTGGATAAGATTACGATTCTGTCTTTAGACAGGGCGGAAATGATATTGCGGAACCGCACACGTTCCTTGGGATCTAACCCGGCAGTGGGCTCGTCCAGAATCAGAATTTTCGGATCGTTCAGCATTGCCTGGGCAATACCCACCCGTTGAATCATACCGCCTGAAAATTTCCTCATTTTTTTAGCGGCAACATCCGAAAGCCCTACCATTTCCAGCAATGACAGAATTTTTTCCTTTAATCCCTTCTGCGGAAGTCCCTTCAGAGCACCAAGGTAGTCCAGATATTGCAGGGGAGAATTATTTTTGTAATAACCGAATTGCTGGGGCAGATATCCCAGTAAATCCCGGTATTTCTCTCCCATTGCCCGGATTTCCATTCCTTGATAGAGAATTTCGCCTTCTGTTGGAAACAGGAGCGTAGTAATCATCTTGAGCAGAGTGGTTTTACCGGCGCCGTTTGGAGCCAGCATTCCATATAATCCGTTTTCCATTTGAAGATTGATATCTTCTACGGCGCGGAAATTACCATAATCTTTTGTAACATGTGTCAATGTAAGCATTTATTCACCGCCTTTTCATGATTTATATTGACGATCGCTGAAATCTGCCATGCCCCCTGACTTACGATCGGCAGGCACAGTGAGTTGACGGCAGATTTTATCGCTCGTGAATATATTTTGGGACTGTGGGGTAATATCAGGTGTTCGGGCAGTATAGTATGTGAAAATGACCATACTGCTGACAGCTGCGGCCAGATGGCCAGCTGGTGGTATCGTTTGAAACAGAAATAAGGCAATTCTATCTTCTGACAGCAGTATGCTTGTACAGAGGAGAAGCCAGATCAAAAGCAAAATGGCCATATGTCTGCAGCTGCCCAGTCGGCGGTATAAATACAGGGAGAGCAGCGCAAACAGAAACATACTGCTGATTCCTGCAGCGCCGATTGTCCAGAGTTCCCGGACAGAACAGCTGTTTAACGCCGGATGGCTATGCAATACCCCCAAAAATACAAGGTTTAGAAATACCGCTGCAATACTGGTATAGAACATACGGAGGCTGACCAGGCGGGTGAAGGAATAATGCAGGGTCTGTTTCAATTCAATGACAGCTGTCTGCTGTTCCGAGTAGAAAGCCGCAAGGGAAAATGTCAGGTGCAGGAGCGGACAGCACAGCAGCGAGAAAAATATCTGGCGTTTTGCGTGGTCATGGGACAGGAGACAGGCAGTGGATATCAACAGGTAAACCATGCCTGTGATAAGGCATGCGCTGCCGCATTGGTGAAAGATAATCCGGGGGCCGGGGTCCCAGTAAAGGCTGCGCATATTCTCATGGAAAGTCAATCTGGCCGGTATTGCCGCATCAAGTATCTGTCCACAGTGTCTCCGTATTTCTTCCTCCGTGGGATATTCAATTTTCATTGGGGCGTACCTCCTTTTTTATTTTGCGTATCATACTGTAAAATCTGGTTTTAACTGTATTTTCCGGCAGCTGCATTTGGAATGCTATCTGGGTAAAGGTTTGTTCTTCAAAACATTTCCGCTGGAAAATTTCTATCCAGTCGGAATCAAATTGTACAATGATTTCCATAATCTGCCGTATGGTATCCCGATGTAATACCTGTTCCAGCAGGGAATCCGTTGCGGGAACATTTACAGCCCCATTGGATTCGGCATCTTCCGGAAGCAGGGATGTTTCTGCCAGGATTTTCCTGTATGTCCGGCTTCTGTAATAATCCGTGATTTTATGAGAGGCAATACGATAGGCCCAGGTGCGAAACTGTGCTTTTCGTTCGTCAAAGGAAGCAATCCCCTGCAAAATGGCTATAAAAATATCCTGCGTCAGATCCATTGCCAGTTCCATATTGCCGGACTGATGATAGGTGTAGGCGTATATTTCTTTGTAATATCTGCGGAGTAGTTCATCTGCGGCATCCCGATTCTGATTCCGCCTGATTCTCCGAATCAGTTGTTCATCTGAAAGCACCTGATATCACCTCTTGTTGTTTTGCTGCTTTGCTGCTTTGTTGAATTCTGTAACAGTTCAATGACCTGTCTGAACTGTTATGTAATTTCTGGTTTGCTATATTATTATATACGAATTTTCTGTGGAAAAAGTTTGGGGATATGGTATAATAAGACCATATTCAAGGCATTGTGAAAATGTGTATTAGCGGCAGGACAATCATAGAGGGTGTTGTATAGATCGGAGGGCAGAAAGACATCAATGGTATCCCGGAGAAATTTTTTCAGTATTATTGTGATGATGGCAGTGCTTTTGTTTATGTTCCAGTTTTCTCAGATCATCAAGGAGAACGACAGTGACTATGATATCAATGCGTATGCACTGGAGGAAATGGTGCCCAATGCCCCGGCATGGCAGACGGATACTGCACAGGGAGACGCTCATGCAGGAAATGACAGGCAGGAAAGCACCAGCAGCAGTTTTGCGGTATTCTGCGGCAGTGAACGGGGAGATGTCTGCAATGTGGTGGAGCAGTGGTGTCTTTATACCAAACGGGGGCTGGCAGTATATGAGAATCCGGGAGATTACAGGGCTGCAGAGGACAATCTGCCGGAGGTGTTTCTGGTTGATTCCACGGACATGGACTTGTCGAAATATGTTCAGAATTTTATAGAGATAACGGATTTGGGTGTCACTCTGATTTTCTGTAATCTGCCCGATGCGGCAAGGGTAAAGGAAGATGAGCAGTTATGTGCGCTGTTGGGAATCGGGCAGGTGCCTTCGGAACTGATAGAAGTGGAGGGAATTCATCTCTTTCCGGGATTCCTTCTGGGGGGAGAGATATGGTATATGACAGACGGGGAAGAAGACAGGAAGAACCAGGATTTGAACCTGAATATTCCCTGGTATATTACAACAGGCGGCACGAAGACTTACATGGTTGGAGTATTGGAGGAATTGTTAGCGGAGGAAGAGGCCAAAAACGAATATTTTCCCCCATTGCTCTGGCGCAACAGCTATGGGGAGGCCAAAGTATTTGTGGTAAACGGCGATTTCCTCTCGGACATGACCGGGCTTGGAATTCTGGATGCCATGATGTATGAAGCGGATTCCTATGCGGTATATCCAATCATAAATGCGCAGAATGCCCTGGTGACCAATTATCCCGAATTTACAGGGGAAAATGACGGGGTTATGATGGAACTGTACAGCAGACAGATGGAAGCCGTGCAGAGGGATATCTGCTGGCCGGATTTGGCCACGCTGATAGAGCGGAATAAATTAAAGCTGACCTGTATGTTTGCGCCTCAGTATCATTACCGGGAGGGGGCAGAGCCTTCCGGTGAGCTGGTGCCATTCTACCTGCAGCAGCTGAAAGAAACAGAGGCGGAAGCGGGGATGTCCCTTACTTATGGGGAAGGCGTCACATTGGAAGAGAAGCTGGCCAAAGACGAACAGTTTTACGCTTCTCTACAGAATCGATATCAATATACTTCCCTGTTTGTGGAAAAAGACGTTTTTTTCCAAATGGGGGGGGTATTCCATCAGACTGCATTATTGGAAAATATAAGAACTGTGGCAAGTGATTTCTCACGAAGCGATCCTGTGGTATCCTGGTATAGGGCGGCAGATGCAGGACAATCCACGGGCGGAACATCAGGCAGCAGTGATGGGGCGGATGGCAGCAGCAATATCAGGGAAAATGACAGCAACGATATGACAGACGGCGGCAGCGCCCGGGATGATGAAGCGCAGAATGTTGAGCGTATGTTTACCGTACAGAGTGTCACCAGCGATGTCAAGACCCATACTTACGCTAATGACCTGTTTGTGAGAAGTATGGAGACGGCTTTGGGATACTCCAATGTGAGAATTGACATGCATGATGTCCTGTGGCCGCAGTCAGAGGAGGATCAATGGGAAAATATGTATGACAGCATGGCCAGCAATCTGAACACTTATTGGAAGGCTTATGCAGGCTTTGAACAGACCACATTGACGGAGAGCGACCGAAGAATCCGTACATTCCTGAATCTGGATTACAGGGACAGACGGGAGGAAGACTGTGTGTATCTGGAAACCTTCGGAGCGGAAGAAAGCTGGTTTCTCCTGCGTGTACATGGGGAAGAGATTGCGTCCATAAGCGGTGCGGAATATGAAGAAATAGAAAACGGGACATATCTGCTCCATGTGACAGGGGGAGAGGCGGAAATCTACCTGCGCAGGAATCGCGGACTGCTGGAATATACGTATCCTTAGGTGAAGGCTTGATGGAATCGAAACATGGCCAGGTTACGGGCGCAGGAAAGCAGGGAGCGCTTTCAGGAAATCATTCCAGGCAGCGCCCTTGGCGGCAGGCAGAACGGTGAGCATTCCCACAGGAACCAGATCATTTTCGTCTGCGGTATCATTGGCAAATTGAATGGAGCGCCCGGTATAGGGGTCTGTGAGGCCGAAGGATATTTCGTAAGTGCCTTCCGGCAGTGCCCTGACGGCCAGGGAGAAAGTAAATGCAGCCTCGCTCCCCGACTGTATGGTGCGGACATCCATTTCCACCGGAATAGATATCAGGAATCCCGCTGCAGTGTTCCGCAGTGTAATCAATCCGTCAAAGTTCCGGTAGGACGGCGCGAAACCAGTGTTCTGTATCGTAATGGAAAAGGTTGCTTCCTCATTTTTCATGGCATCATAGGAGAGACCTGAATTTGTGATGACATAGCGGTAACCTAAATGCGCCTCAATATAGTCAAGGCCGTTCATTCCATGGAAGCAGTCATTACCCTCATAGGCGGAGGCTTCCCATTTTTCCAGAACCTCCGCATGATGGTCGCGGTTTAAGTAGGAGACATGCATTCTCCGCAGGTCGGCAACAGCGTTTTCAAAATCATTATAGGGATTGTCAATGACTGCTTCTCCGCCGTTTGGAACATATTGGCAGAGGTATTCCTGGAAGGCAATTTCCTCTTCTCTGGTGCCTTTTTCTTCCGGAGCCGTACTGTCTGCAAAGGAAGTATCGTCATATGTACCCAAATCGTACACGGAACCCAGCATACCGTCATTAAAAAGCCCCAGCCTGGAGGCCAGCGACCCGTTGAAGGCTGTTTCGGGTGTAATCGGCGTTTTGCTGTTCGTCACGCCCCGCAAATGGGAAGGGGTCCGCACTGCCAGGAAGATGGAAGGGTCAGTTACTTCGGATAAATGCGTCATAAGATAGCGGTTGTGCTCATGAGAACCGAAACGGGTCTGGGTCATCTCGCCGCAGTTTCCGGTAAAGGTACTCTGAATGAGAAATACGGAATCCGCATATTGATTTATGACGGCGGCTGCCTGGTCCATGTGGCGTATGATTTGAGAGATTTCCTTTGGCTCCGTTTCCAGCGCTTTGCCGTCCCAATCATACAGGAAGCGGAGGATGACCTGTTTGCGTGAGGCATTGATTTCGGATAGAATATAGTCTAACTGCTGCAGGGCAGTCTCGCTTAAATCGGAATCAGCGTAGTTCTTCAGGTTGATTTCCGCCAACATAAGCTGGCGGCGGTTTGAATTGATGTACTGCCGGCACCGCACTGCCATGCTTTCAGGGTCATCTTCCGAGAGGAGGAATCCGCATAGATGCAGGAAACCACAGTAAGGATTCTCCAAAATGGCATTGCTCTCTGCATACGAAGCAGGGGTATAGGATACAGGCCGGAAACGTGAATACAGGATAAAAAGGGCGATAGCGGCAAACAGGGCGATATGGAACAGTATCGCAGACAAATGCAAAAGTTTCTTCATCATTGCTCCTCTTGAGGTGTTATATGGTTTAAAGCCTATGGCAGCTTAAAATCAAAATAATAATCATAGTATATCATTTAGCGGAAGAAAAAGCCATAGAAAACTCATATTTGAATCCACCGTGGAGATACATGAAACGCTGAAAGAATGCATTTTGGCGTTGTATAGAACGGGCCGTGCTGCTGGCAGGACGGTGGAAGGAGGGGGCGGGGATCGGACTGTGAAGGTTCATCTGTGATTTAGAAAAATTTTAGAAATCCGCAAATGCGCATGATTCGGGCATTTCAAGTCAATTATTAGCACTCTTCTGAAATGAGTGCTAATTTAGGCTTGACTTTTCTTCCCTTTGGTTATAAACTTGACTTCAGAAAGACTGATGAGCGGCAAAGGATTAGGAAGCTGCGCTGCATCGAAAGTTACAAGTGTGAGAAGAATTTCTATGACGCCAAAGTACGTCGTCTAAGAAATTCTAAATCTCACACTGAAGAATGCCAAATGCGGGCATTCTTCTCATGGATTGTTTGTGCCGCTAAAAGGGGCGGAGCTCGCCTCTTTGGTCGGCATGACGGGAAGTGTGTAAAAAAATTAGGAAGAAAGGGATGTTGTAAAATGGGAGAATCCAACACAGTAAAAAATGGCAATTTGTCAATCAACAGTGAAAACATTTTTCCGATTATTAAGAAATGGCTTTATTCAGACCACGATATTTTTTACAGAGAGCTGATTTCCAATGGCTGTGATGCTGTAACCAAGCTGAAGAAGCTGGATATGATGGGAGAATACACACTGCCTGACGGATATAAGCCCCGTGTAGATGTGATTGTCAATCCGGAGCAGAAGACACTGACAGTAATTGACAACGGCCTTGGCATGACTGCGGACGAGGTGGAGGAATATATTAATCAGATTGCATTTTCAGGCGCCACCGATTTCATTGAAAAATATAAGGACAAGAGCAATGCGGATCAGATTATCGGCCATTTTGGTTTAGGATTCTATTCTGCGTTTATGGTAGCGGATGAGGTGCATATTGATACCTTATCTTATCAGGAGGGTGCAAAAGCTGTTCATTGGGAATGTGACGGCGGAACGGAATATTCCATGGAAGAAGGAGACAGGAAGGAAGTAGGTACTGCAATTACCCTCTTCCTGAATGAGGACTGCCTGGAATTCTGTAATGAGTACAAGGCCCGTGAGGTGATTAAAAAGTATTGTTCCTTTATGCCCACGGAGATTTACCTGGCAAAGGCAAATACTCAGGAGACCCAGATCATCAAGGCGGAGGAGAAACAAGAGGATGACGTGGTGTTAGAAGAAATCCATCCTGAGAAAAAGCCCGCCCCGGAACCGAAGGAAGGAGAGGAAGCAGCAGAATCAGAGGATGATAATGACGACAGCGAGAATGTGGAAAAGCTGAAAATCAGGAAGCGTCCTGAGCTGTTGAATGATACCGCTCCTCTGTGGACAAAACATGCCAATGACTGTACGAAGGAAGAGTATCTGGAATTTTACCGTAAGGTTTTCCATGACTATAAGGAGCCGTTGTTCTGGATTCATTTGAATATGGATTATCCCTTTAATCTGAAGGGAATTCTGTATTTCCCGAAGATTAATATGGAGTATGAATCCATTGAGGGAACCATTAAGTTATACAACAACCAGGTATTTATTGCGGATAATATTAAAGAAGTGATTCCTGAGTTCCTGCTGCTGTTAAAGGGTGTGATCGATTGTCCGGATCTGCCTTTGAATGTGTCCAGAAGCGCTCTGCAGAATGACGGGTTTGTGAAGAAGATTTCCGAATATATCTCCAAGAAGGTGGCGGATAAGCTTTCCGGCATGTGTAAGACCGAGAAGGAAGAGTATGACAAGTATTGGGATGACATCAGTCCTTTCATTAAATTCGGCTGCCTGAAGGATGATAAATTCTGCGAGAGGATGAATGATTATATCCTCTTTAAAAATCTGGACGGCAAATATCTGACACTGCCTGAGTGCCTGGAGATCAAGCCCTCCAATGAAGCAGGCCAGGCGGACGGAGCAGAAGATGCCGGAAGCGGAAATGAGAACGGCAGCACAGCGGATGAAAACGGTGAAAATGAGAACGGCGGTGCGGCAGGGGAAAAAGAATCCGGCGGCGCTGTAGATGAAAACGGCCAGAAGGTGGAAGCCGAAGTAGTGTCCGATGGCGACAAGGCCGATGATGCAGAAGAAGCGGAAGAGAAGAAGGACAAGATCATCTATTATGTCACCGATGAGAAACAGCAGGGGCAGTATATTAAGATGTTCAAGGATGCCGGAATGGATGCTGTTATCCTGACGCATAATATTGACCAGCCTTTTGTGCAGCAGCTGGAGTCGAAAAACGAGGGTGTGCGGTTCCAGCGGATTGATGCGGATATGACGGATGCCATGAAGTCCGAGACAACGGAAGAGCTGGAGAAGGAGCTGGAAGCAGAGGCAGAGAGCTTGGGCAAGCTGATGAAGAAGGCTTTGAACAATGATAAGCTGACCGTGAAGGTGGAGAAGCTGAAGGATGAGAAGATTTCTTCCGTATTGACATTGTCCGAGGAGACCAGGCGCATGCAGGATATGATGAGAATGTATTCCATGCCGGGTATGGATATGGGCGGTTTCGGAGGCGGAGAAGGAGAGACGCTGATTCTTAATGCCGGCAATCCCCTGGTGCAGTATGTCAATGAACACCAGGAGGGCGAGAATGTGGAGATGATCTGCGAGCAGCTCTATGATCTGGCGAAGATTCAGCAGGCTCCCTTGGCTCCCGAAGCTATGACGAAGTTCATTGCAAGAAGTAATGAGATTATGCTGATGATGACAAAATAATGATTTCAGGAATGGGCATACCGCTGACAGTGGTGTGCCCATTTCCTATGCACAGGCCCGCATATTCAGAGCAGGAAAGAATCCTTTTTATGCCATGGAGGGGGGATTTACGTGGAAGTAAGGAGTCAGGATACATATTTTTCCAGTGCGGCTCTTACAGCACCTTTGCCGGAAGAAAGCTCCTGGAAGTAGTTCTTAATCAGTTCAGCCATGCCGATTTTCACCAGGTTTACGCCGAAGATTTCTTCGTTGGACAGCAGCTTGTCCAGCTTGTTCAGATCCTTAGGGGCATCATTTAAGGGATAGTCTGCCACATAAGCGCTGACTGTGTCTAACAGAGGATCGGGGCTGGGGGTGAAAGCGTGTCCTTCGTCATCCACAGCCATCAGATACCGCAGCCATCCTGCCAGTACCAGAGGGATTTGCCTTAAATCTTCGACCCTCAGGCCGGGAGTTTTTACATAGGCTTTTATGGTCTCGCCGAAACGGACGGCAAGTTTTTGCGAGGTGTCTGTGGCAATGCGCTGGGGGGTATCCGGTATAAAAGGGTTGGGGAAGCGAACCTTAAGCACCTGGTCTAAGAACTTTTCAGGGTCAAGGATACCAGGGTTTACCACAACGGGAAGCCCCTCCTGATAGCCGATGATTTCCACCAGTCTCCGCAGAAGAGGATCTCTCATTTCTTCATAAATTCGGGTATAACCTAACAGACAGCCGTAAACGGCCAGGGTTGTGTGAAGGGGATTTAAACAGGTACAGACTTTCATTTTCTCCACTTTGTCCACGGTTTCCCTGTCTGTGAAGATAACGCCGCCCTGTTCCAGCCGGGGTCTGCCGTTAGGGAAGGCGTCTTCTATGATCAGATATTCGCATTCCTCCGCATTGACAAAGGGGGCGATATAGGTATTCTTAGAGGTAACGATTGCATCCGGGTTTTCCATGCCGTCCTGGGAGAGCATGGCGCTCACCGCTGCGTCAGGTCTTGGGGTGATCTTATCGATCATGGTCCAGGGGAAAGAAACTTTGGATCGGTCTCTCACATATGCCTGAAATGCTTTGTCTGCAAGTCCTCTTTCACACCAGGCATCTGCGAAGGAAAGTATGGCGGACTGCAGTTTATCGCCATTGTGAGAACAGTTATCCATGCTTACCAGGGCAATGGGACATCTGCCATTGGAAAAGCGGTGGTATAAAAGGGACATTACTTTGCCCAGGTAACTGTCAGGCTGATCCGGGCCTTTCTCATAATCCGACTGGAGGGCAGGAAGTGTGCGGCCTTTGGTATCGGTTACAGCATATCCTTTTTCCGTGATGGTGAAGCTTGCCATCTGCAGTGCGGGATTTGCAAAAATATCTTTCAGGCGGGTAAAATCCCTTTCACTGGCGCTGTCCAGAACCAGGGATTCCATAATGCTTCCTATGACGGTTTTTTCAACGGTGTTGTCCGTTTTCAATGTGGCCAGGATGGTCAGGTTATCATGAGGCCGAAAGCTTTTCTCTATAATTTCATAATCAAATCCTTCCACGGCAATGAGGCCGGTGTCCATATGGCCTGTATTCAGCAGATTCTGGACGATATTTGCCTGGAATGCCCGAAAAATGTTCCCGGCGCCAAAGTGAATCCAGACAGGGCGTTCAACAGTGTTATTCAGGATGGTATCATAATGGAAGGAGGGCAGAGCGTAGCCTGCTGCCAGATAGGCATCCCGGTCTGCCAGTATGCTGTTTCTTGTCAATTTCATGAATATACTCCGTTTCTGCATTTTATTCTGTTATGCAGTATTTCATATTTTGCTTATTTTTATACGGCAGGGCTATTGCTCACAATCATTGCAATGCAGCACACCGTCTTTTAAAATACAATTTTGCGAGGTTGTCAGTTACTTGACGCTGGGGTGAAAAAGTATTATGATATGTATTATGTAAAATGCACAGGATAGAAAAATGAAAAAGTGAAAGGAAAAACAGGGCAATGGGTGAAGTGTTTAAGAAGAGATTGACAAAGGCTGCAAAAAAAGGCAGACGGCTCGTCATCGCAGCTGCCGCCGGAGCGGTTGCACTGAGCAGCATGGGCTATACTCAGGCAGTGGGTATAGAAGATGTTTTTGACGAACATTATTATGCGGATAAGTATCCGGATCTCAAGGCAGCATACGGCTATGACAGGGCGGCGCTGCTGGAGCATTTCAGGAAGTTCGGACTGTCAGAGGGCAGAGGAATGAATGAAATGATAGACATAGTTAAATACAGGGAGAAATATCAGGATCTCCAGGATGCCTTTGGGGATGACTGGGATGCGTATGTTGCGCATTATCTTGCCTATGGAGCTTACGAACATAGAGATAATGGCACCGATTTTGACCCTGTGGATTACCTTAACAGGTACGGAGAACTTCAGGATGCCTTTGGCAATGACATATTGGCGGCTTACAGGCACTATGAGGAGTATGGGAAGCAGGAAGGCCGGGAGGGCAGAAGCGAGACTGTGGTAAGAGCTGAAGAAGCGGAGGATGACAGCCCCGCAGAGCCTGTGGAGAAGCCTGCGGAACCTGTAGAGAAGCCTGGAGAACCCGCGGAACCGGGGAAAGAAACCTTCAAGATTCAGAGCGTGGAGGTTATGGGAAGCGGCCGTATCAGGGTCACTTTGAATCAGAAGACAGAACAGCCTCTTGCACTGGGGGCATTCAGTATTATATGTAACAGCGGCGGCTCTGATATGACAATCCTGTCTGTGTCCACCAATGACAATCGGGTCTATGACCTGGCTACTTCATATTACAAGGATCAGGAATATGATATACAGATTACCCTTGCAGACGGCACTGCAATTTCAAAGGTCTTCACATATAGGACGGATTGTGCGCAGATTGCAGGCATTAACGCTGTCCGCACAAGTGCCGGTGAGGCCAGAATTACCTATAACTCAGACGAACCCGGTTATTTTTACTACATTGTAAGGGAAAATGGACAGAGTCCGGCACGTGCTGCTTCCATGGCGGAATCCGCTGAAATCACAGAATCAGAAATCATCAGGGATGGTGTTAAGACGGAGATGAAGCAGCATGAGAATGTCATTACCATAACCGGTCTGAATGAAGGTATGTCATATATTATGTATTATGTGGCTGTCAATATGGAGGAAAAGGCCACATTGGTAAACAGTCTTTCCATTGATGGAGAAGTCTATGAAGAGAAGGCGGCTGCAATAAAAGGGGCTGAGGCATTTGCTGAAAAGCAGGGAAACGGCGAATTCCTGTATGGTTTTGAGATAGAATTGGAGACCGCCACTTCAGAAAGTCTGACTTTGGAGCAATTTGACATAAGCTGTCCGCTGAATAAGACAACGCTTGGAGAGGTCAGGACTTCGGATAATAAGATCTATCGTGTGTATATGCAGAGGGGCACTGTTCCTAAAGGAAATAATACCTATACAATATTGATTAATCTGAAGGACGGTACGCAGTTAAAGGGTACGTGTTATCTTGATTTGCAGGCACCCATGGTAAGTGCAAGAAGCATCGAGTGGCAGGATGAGAGTACGGTTGTAGTCGTGGTTAATTCAGACGAGGCAGGTACACTTTATTATGCGATTCAGGACGAGGTAGAAGGCGAGGGTACGATTACTGCCAAAGATCCCACGCAGATTTATGCCCAGGGTGCAGCGGTCTCCATAGGATACGGCTTGAATTATGTAACAATACAGGGCGTAAAGGAGGGGCAGTGGTTCTGCTATGCGTCAGAGGATGCGAAGGGCAACAGGGAGGATTTCTACAGTTATAAGCAGGTTCCTGAATATACCGCTCCGGCTCCGGATGAAACATCACAGCCGAAGATTACAGGCGTAACAGTTCTCAAGTCTTCAAATGGTGCGAAGCTTAAGGTGGTGTTCAATCAAACAGTTTACGGGAATTACGACAATAGTATGACTCAAATCAGCGGGATTGACAAGAAGCTGGGATTCTCAACAGAATATAGCTCTGAAGGAGATCTGGAGGATAATGTGCTGACTCTTACTGTAATGGATCCTTCCATTTCCATACCTGCGGGCAGCCATACTCTGACTGTCGTATTCTATGATGGGACAACAGCAACGTTTGATTTTACGGTATAAGTGTGAGAAGAAAATCTAATCGCTTGCGGCAGAGGCCGCTTCGCGAAGATTTTCTACGGCGCAAGAACAGCGCCTGCTCACACTGAAGAATGCCAGGCGAACAAGTTCGCCTGGCATTCTTACGGGTTTGCAGATATCTTATTGCAATAACTCTGGCAAGGATGCAGAAAGGGAGATTGAAAGACATAGGAAAATCAAACGGAAAGCGAAAGCTAATATATAAGAGTTCTCATGGTCAAAGATCCGACTGTGAAAAATATAAGAGTACTGGCAGAAGAGTTATGGCTTTTGCCGGTATTTTTTTTGATTGGTTTCATTATTATTGGAAGAAATTGTGTAAAATGGATTTTATGTGATATAATAGTTATAGCCGCGGCAATACTTACTATTATGATAATGCTTATCATTCACTAAATACTTATTATATGAGATGCAGATATTGGATCAATGAAGTATATGACATTTGACGGAAAGCGGAGATAATGGGGAAATGATATGTCGGAATTGAAAAGAGCACCTTTTACCAGAGCCATGAAGAAGACCCATACTATCCTTCTGCCTGAAATGCTGGAATATCATTCGCCTTTTTTACAGGCAGCATTTCAGGGAAGCGGATATCGGTTTGCGGTTATGGAGGGCAGCCGTCATCTCAAAGAAAAGGCACTGCGCTATATGAACCATGATTACTGCTATCCGGGGATATTGATTATAGGGCAGATACTGGATGTATTGGAGGAAGGCAGGTATCCGGCCGACAAAGTCGCCTTCATGGAACCTCAGGCTGGCGGCGCCTGCCGGGCAGGAAATTATTATCAGGTGATCATCAAGACGCTGAATAAATACGGCCATGGACAGATTCCGGTGATTTCGCTGAATTATAAAGGACAGGAGAAGCATCCGGGGTTTCGCATCAGTCCCAGGCTGTTTCGGGATGCGGTTACGGCTGTCTGTTACGGGGACTTGATGATGAGCTTATATCAGCAGGTCAAACCCTATGAATGCGAGGCCGGCGCTTGTGATGCAGTGCGGATGCGTCTGCAGGCGGAGATGACGGAAGAGATAAGGACTCACCGCCGCAGACCGGGCGGCAGAAGAGCGGCGTACCGGGAGATGCTAGAGGCATTTGCACAGATACCTGTACGGGATGCCGTCAGGAAAAAAGTCTGCGTGGCAGGAGAAATTTATATTAAATTTTCGGCTCTGGGCAACCATCACCTGGAAGAATATCTGCTGAAACAGGGATGCCAGTGCGTCATGGGAGGTTTCATCAATTATGCAATCTATGTATTGGACAGTGATTACAGATCCTATCTGATAGATACGCCGAGGCCCATGCTGCGCAAAGGATATGATATTGCCCTGGCGTACCTGAAGAAAATACAGCGGGAACTATATGAGGAAGTGGAAAAGCATGGGCGTTTTGAGACGGATATGCCATTTGCACAGCTGAAAGATAGGGCGCTGCGCACCATTGGCTGTGATTGTATCACGGGGGACGGCTGGCTGGTGGCGGCGGAGGTCTGCGCCGCTGTGGAACGGGGCTGCAGGCATGTGCTGATTGTCCATCCCTTTGGCTGTCTTGTCAGTCATGTAAGCGAAAGGGGCATTGTGAAGACATTGAAAAAAATGTATCCGGATGTGAATATCCAGACCATAGAATATGATTATGATTCCAGCGATACCTTGCGCGAGGGCAGGATACTGCTGGGGATTGGTGATTTATGCCGATCCGAAAGAAAGGACAACAGAGAAATGGCATAGCTGTATTACTATCTTGTCCGGCAGTGAAGATATTGTCATAATAGTCCGGCGCATGCGAAAGAATTGCATCGTCCACATCGGAATACATTTCTTTCAGGGAGAGCGGTGCATCCCAGCTGTCTGATTTTCGATTCCTGCCACACAGTATGCCGTTTTGCCGTCCGTCATGGCATATAGAAGCTTCAGCACATCCCGATATTTCTGCTCCGGCACACCGGCACCGCTGGCTCCATATGGAATCACAATCTCCGTAGTGTCCAGTTCCGTCAGCCGGGCAGGGTCAATC
>CAJUAP010000012.1 GCA_910584435.1 uncultured Acetatifactor sp. | reverse complement strand
ATTGCAGAACAACCTAAGATAAAGTTTTCATTGAAATCCATTCTTTTTTCCTCCTAAAAATATTAATATATTAATTATTTTTTCTTCTCACACTTTTATCGCCTGGTGCCATCGCCGATTTCATTTGAAATGTATGTCATGGTCAGCATACAGAACACATATGTCTGAATTGCTCCTGAGAACAAATCAAAATACACATGCAGCGCCGCAGGCCACGCCGTAGCAATCCATCCCAGCAGTCCGTAGATCAATGCCATCATAGCCGTACCTGACAATACGTTTGCGAACAAACGCAGCGACAATGATACCGGTACCGCAAACGCACTGACCACATTGATGGGAAGCCAGATAGGCAGCCATGGGGGCAGAGGAGAACACAAATCCTTCCAGATTGTCACCGGCTTCTGATATTTCCATTTATTATAATGAATCAGTGTAAATGTCAAAAGCGCCAGGGGCAATGTCACACCGTAATCCGCCGTAGGCGGCCGCAGCCCAAGCAATCCGGAAATATTGCTGAACAAAATGAATATGAATATTGTTCCAATATAATTAGAATATCTGGACGCCGCCTGCCCCATGGAGCCGCTGACCATATTATCCAGCATTTCCACGATCAATTCCAGCACATTCTGAAAACTGCCCGGTACTTCCGATGCTTTTGCCATACATCTGTTTGCCGCAATGGCAAAGGCCACCAATATTAACATCACAATCAAAATACATACATGCGAGGTTGTTATCCATACCTGATGACCAAAAAAGGAATATTGAAATACGCCGTGGATCATAAAATCAACATCCGCCCCACCTGATAGCAAAATGCCATGTTCCATACTATCACCTCCTCCTTCTGATATTTTGGCAGCTGTCCCAGCACCATGGAAGCTTCAGATATAAAACACCTGACATACCGGCTACCGCCCGGCAGGGATATTATCCCCCTCCTGCAAAACAGGCTCCTCCGGTAAAGGTTCCGGAACCGGGTCTGTCTCATGGAACAGCTTATTGCATAATTTATGAGTAATCGGCTGAAGATATGCCGTTACTTTCAAACTCATATACCCCAGAAAGAAAACAACGGGGTTCATTACCTCCGTCAATGCCACAAGAACCAACGCAGCCGCACACACCACATAGCGGAACACATATCCTCTTGTCACCAGTTTTGATGCATCCGCTCCGTAATGCAACGCCTTGTCCAGCGTTTTATACATGTGAATACTGGCCGCAAAAGCAAATGCAATCCCAAACCACAAACCGGCTGCATAATACCCCTGCTCCTTTACGAAAAAAAAGCCCGCCGCCTGACAGACAATGCCGAAAAACAGCATTCCCGCCTGCATTTCCAAAAGCGTCCTATTCATCTTTTTCAGTGTCTCGATTATTTTCACAAGAATCACCTTTTTTATCATTTAATTTCTTCTGCTTTCCGGGTTTCTCCCCTGTATCAGAAATATCACAGATACGCTTTGCCATATGGTATATATTCTGCCCTCCTGCCACGGCTCCCACCAGGAACAATACAATCATAACCCACGAAGTACCCAGCTTTTTATCCAGCCAGATACCTAAGGCAGACATGATACATATAGGTACCAGCATATTCAGACCAAACTGCATGATCATGGCAAGCGATTGGAAAACAATTCTGTTGTTATCTTTCTGCCCCTTCATAGACACCCCTGCCGCGCCCAAATTTAATGCCATCTTGTTCCATTATACCCACTTTTATGAAAATTGTCCATAGATGATTCAAAATTCCTTCGGATACTAAAAAACCCATGTTACTGTTCACTCCGTTCTCAGTAACAAGCCTTCTGCGAAGACTTTAGGCACAGAAATTGCAAAAACGGCGATTTCGCGCACGGCTGTCTCTGATTTCCATGCAAAATGCCCATGAAAATACCTCGCGGCAGTGACGAGTGAACAGCAACAAACCCGCAGCCGTAAAAACGGCTGCGGGCAACACGCATATTCTTATGCAAACGGATTCTCCGTAGGATACAGCACACCTTTGGGTTGGTTGTAATTAAGATCCTCCACAGGAACGCCTATATACTTAAACACCTCATACAAAGCCTTGCCAAAATGTCCGAAAGCCACTGCACCGTGATGAGGATAGTTCTTCTCAATCAATACATGACGATAGAAACGGCCCATCTCAGGAATCGCAAATACACCAATACCGCCAAAGGATCTGGTGGCCACCGGAAGCACCTCTCCCTGTGCAATATAAGCACGCAGCTTATTATCAGCTGTTGACTGCAGACGATAGAAGGTAATATCGCCAGGGATGATATCTCCCTCCAAAGTCCCCTGTGTCACTTCCTCAGGAAGGGTTCTGGCCATAATCATCTGATACTTCATGCTGCAGGAGGAAAGCTTCTTGGTATTGGTATTGCCGCAGTGGAATCCCATAAAGGTATCATTGTGTGTATATGTAAACTTACCCTGAATCGCTTCATCGTACATATCATCAGGAACCGTATTGTTGATGTCAAGCAGGGTCACAATATCCTCACTGACACAGGTGCCGATGAACTCGCTGAGGCATCCGTATATATCAACCTCACAGGATACAGGAATACCCATACCGGTCAGGCGGCTGTTCACATAACAGGGTACAAAACCAAACTGGGTCTGGAATGCGGGCCAGCATTTTCCGGCAATTGCAACATACTTGCGATAACCCTTATGTGCCTCAATCCAATCCAGCAATGTCAGTTCATACTGTGCCAGCTTCGGCAGCACCTCCGGTTTCCTGTTGCCGGTGCCAAGCTCTTCCTCCATCTCCTTTACCTTGGCAGGAATCCTCTCGTCTCCCTCATGCTTCTTAAATGCTTCAAACAAATCAAGCTCCGAGTTCTCTTCAATCTCTACCCCCAGATTATAAAGCTGCTTAATGGGCGCATTACATGCAAGGAAGTTCAAAGGTCTCGGTCCGAAGGAAATAATCTTCAGACTGCTTAATCCCACGATTGCCCTTGCAATAGGTACAAACTCATGAATCATATCCGCACACTCTGCGGCAGTCCCCACGGGATTCTCCGGAATATATGCCTTTACATTGCGCAGCTTGAGATTATAGCTGGCATTCAGCATACCACAGTAGGCATCTCCCCGTCCGCCCACCAAATCATTCTGGCTCTCTTCAGCAGCTGCTATAAACATAGCCGGTCCGTCAAAATGTTTTGCCAGCAATGTCTCTGAAATCTCCGGGCCGAAGTTTCCCAGATATACGCAGAGTGCATTACAACCGTTTTTCTGAATATCCTCCAATGCCTGTACCATGTGGATCTCACTCTCCACAATACAGACGGGACACTCATAAATGGCATCATTGCCGTATTTCTCCGTATATGCTGCCACCAGCGCCTTCCTTCTGTTGACAGACAGGCTTTCCGGGAAACAGTCACGGCTTACTGCCACAATGCCGATTTTTACATTCGGTAAATTGTTCATTTCAATTACCCTCCTTGATAAATATATGATTTACGGCGGCCGGGGCAGACACACCCGCAACCACACTACATCTACCATAATTATAGCCGAAATCTCTTACCTTTGCAATTACATAATACTGTCCTGTATTCGGCCGCAGACAGAACAGTTACTGTTCACTTGGTGCCACCGCGAGGCGTTTTCACGCGCCTTTTGCGTGACAAACCCGAGGTCGTTGTGCGCGAAATCGCTGATTTTACGATTTCTGTGCCTAAAGCCTTCGTAGAAGGCTTGTTACTGTGAACGGAGTGAACAGTAACACAGAACAGACAGGGACAATCGATTCACCTCATAAAAGCACAACAATCTTCCGAAATCTGCTTATCCAAGAACCTCAAACAGCGGCCTGCATGCAGGATAAATCTCCTTAAACTGCCTGTAACGCGCTTCGTACCTGGCGGCCAGTTCCGGTTCCGGTTCCACCGTATCCACAACCTTTACTACCTTTGCGGCAATTTCCTCCACGCTCCCGTACTCTCCACAGGCAACCGCCGCAAGCATGGCGCCGCCCATAGCCGGTCCTTCCTCGCTCTCGATGACATCCACCTTCAGATTCAGCACATTGGCCACAATCTTCTTCCAAAGCGGACTCTTTGCACCGCCGCCGCAGATTTTCGTCCGCGTCAGATGTATCCCAAGAGATTTTGCCACTTCCAGAGAGTCCCGCAACGCAAATGCCACGCCCTCTAACACCGCCTGGGTCATATCCGCCCTGGTGGTATCCATGGTCATGCCGATAAACGCTGCCCTGGCATTGGGATTGTTATGAGGGGAGCGCTCCCCCATAAGATAGGGCAGAAAGAACACATGATTCCCGCCCAGATTCCGGATTTCTTTCTGTTCCTCCGCATACTCCTTTGTGCCGATAATCTCATCCATCCACCATTTGTTGCAGCTTGCCGCACTGAGCATGCAGCCCATCAGATGATAACTTCCGTCCGCATGGGCAAAGGAATGCAGCGCATTGTATTGATCCACGCCAAACTGTTTGGAAGAGATGAAAATGGTTCCGCTGGTTCCCAGAGAAATATTGCACTGATTATCCCCCACGGTTCCGGTTCCCACCGCTGCCGCAGCATTATCCCCCGCTCCCGCCGCAACCTTGACGGAAGATGGAATTCCAAGTTCCTCTGCCGCCCTGGGCAGCACAGTGCCCACCGCCTCATAGCTTTCATAACATGCGGCAAGCTGTGAAATCTTAATTCCACAGATATCGCACATCTCCTGGGACCATCTGCGGTTCTTCACATCAAATAAAAGCATTCCTGATGCATCCGACACATCCGTGCAATGTACCCCGGTCAGTCTGTAGGCAATGTAATCCTTGGGCAGCATAATCTTCTCTATCCTGGCAAAATTTTCAGGCTCTTTGTTCTTCACCCAGAGCAGCTTGGGCGCCGTAAATCCTGCAAACGCAATATTGGCCGTGTACTCCGACAATTTATCCTTGCCAACGACATTGTTGAGATACTCCGTCTCTTCCGTAGTCCTGCCGTCATTCCAGAGGATGGCAGGACGTATCACCTGATCCTCCTTGTCCAGAATCACCAGGCCATGCATCTGTCCTCCGAAGCTGATACCTGCCACCCGGCTCTTATCCGCATCCTGAAGCAGCTCCCTGATTCCCAGAACGGTCTGTTCATACCAATCCTCCGGATTCTGCTCCGACCACCCCGGATGCGGAAAATAAAGGGGATATTCCTTCGACACAATATTTATGATATGCCCCTCACTGTCCATCAGCAGCAATTTCACTGCAGACGTCCCTAAATCAATCCCTATGTACAACATTTTCTCCTCCTGTTTCACACGCCGCGAAACCTGTCAATACATGCATAAAGTTCCTGAATCCTGGGCTTCGCCAATCCGCAGGGAATATAGGAACTGCAGAACGGCTTCCACCCCTCCTTCTCCCACTGCGCCCATATCGCTTCCGCTGCCTTACGCACCGTCCGTTTTCCGTCCATAACCTGTTCCAGCCCGAAACGCATCAGATAAGCCAGCGCCGTCACCTGTTCCGGATCCAGAAGCTGTTCCAGATATCTCACATTGACTTCTTCCTTATCCAGCGAAAAAGATTCCAGCCCATAAGACTTTACCTTCATATGCTCATAACGGCCATTCCCTTCCTGACTGCCGCCCCGCTGTTCCCTGCCGTACCGTTCCCTTCCCCCTGCTCTGCGTCCGCCGCGGAAAGCAGGCAGCACACGCTGAAAATCCGGCAGCGCAAATCCCGGCGCCTGAACCCTTGGCGCCGTATGCTCCTTACACAGCTCCTTCACATGCTCCGTAATATCCACCGGGTGATAATGATCCATCATCAGGATACAATCTGCAATGTAGAAAAACGCTCCCGAACTGCCTGCCACCAGGATGGTAGAAATTCCTGCCTGCTCATACAAATCCTTCGCCCGTTCCAAAAAGGGCGTAATAGGCTCCTTCTCCCTGCTGATCACCTGCTGCATAAACTCATCCCGCACCATAAAATTAGTGGCGGAAGTATCCTCGTCAATCAAAAACAGGCGAGTGCCCGCTTCCATTCCCTCCATCACTGCCGCCGCCTGGGACGTGCTGCCGCTGGCATCTTCCGTAGAAAATGAAGTGGTATCCTTTTTATTGGGCAGATCGTTGATAAAAAGGGAAATATCCACATTCCGGACGGAACGGCCATCCTCTGCACGAAGCTTCACCGCCGTATCGTCCGTCACCACAAATTCCCTTCCGTCGCCTTGGATATGATTGTAAATCCCCATTTGTATGGCTTCCAAAAGGGTTGATTTTCCGTGATACCCCCCGCCTACAATCAGCGTAATACCCTCCGGTACTGCCATACCGCTGATTTCTCCCCGGTGAGGCAGCCGAAACGTTCTCTCCATGGAATCCGGGGACATAAAAGGCACACTGTCCGCAAGGGGCAGATCCGACACACCGCTCTTCCTGGGGAGAACGGATTGATTTGCCACAAAAGCAGCCAGCTTTTCCTTTTTCAGAATATGGCGCAGCGCTTCCTGATCCTCTGCCAGGAAAATGGCGCTTTCCACCTTCTTCTGATCCAGCCTCCCGTAGAACAGACTGTTTTCCACACAGTGAGGCAGGAAATCGAATAATATCTTCTCCAATTCTCCCGCATTGATGGTACGGCCAAACGCCGGGAATCCCACATGAAAACGGACAATAACCTCATTCTTCGTAATCTGGCAGGCACTGCGCTCCAGCACCGCCTGTCCGCATCGGCTGATGGAAAGCAAACCGCTTTTACCGGAACCCTTCGCCTTAAAATTATACTGTTCAAACTGCCTGGACATCTGCCGGATCAGATGATCCTGCAATGCAATACGGGCGCAGTCCTTCTCATAGAAAGCTTCGGGAAATTTCGCCTGCCCATGGGCAACCTCCACATGAAGGCTGGACGGTGCTGCAAACGGGTCTCCCTGCACATGATCAATCACCAGCACGTATCGGTCAAACTTCCATGCCCCCGCCAGAGATTTATACGCCGGATAACTCTTGTGATCCACAGAATGCAGTAATGTTCTTAATTCAATTTGCGTTTTCATGATTGTTCCTTTCCTCTCCCGACACAACCCTGATTCCGGTTTGGTCTGATATAAATTCTAACACATTTTTTCCGTCTTAGCAACCATGTCCAGCCCTCTTTCAGAATTGTTTACGCAAGGCTGTACGCCGTCTCTGAAGCGCAGGTATGACTTTGCGCCAGGAGCTGCCCGAACTGTTACACCCTTTCAGCATTGCGGTTAAATACCCACAGCCTTTGCATTGACTTTAAGGTGAAAAATAATATAATGAAAGTATAGCTTTATTCGCTTCACCAGACAGCAAATGCCCAAATGACAGCCTCCGTCTGCCGTCTGGCCGCATTTCCTGTCAGAATCAAAAGGGAAGGGGAAACATATGCTGTTAGAAGAGATTAAAAACAAATTGAAATCACCTGAATATGCTTTTCTGAACTCGAATCAGAATTTACAAAACAATATCATATTACTGGCACTGGGCGGAAGCCACGCTTACGGCATGGAAAAGGAAACTTCCGATCTGGACATCAGAGGAATCGCATTGAATTCCAAAGAGAATATTTTACTGGGAACCGATTATGAGCAGGTCGTGGATACCGCAACCGACACTACCATCTACTCCTTTCATAAAATGCTCCAGCTGCTGGCCTCCAATAATCCCAATACCATAGAAATCCTGGGATGCCGGCCGGAACAATACCTGCACTTAACTCCCATAGGCCGGGAGCTTCTGGACAACAGGAAAATGTTCCTCTCAAAAATCTGCATCCATACCTTCGGCGGCTATGCCGGCAGCCAGCTCCGGCGCCTGGAGAACAAAGCCGCCAGACTGGTTGGGCAGGCTGAAAATGAAGCATATATTCTCAAAAGCATTGCCAACGCCAAATACGACTTCAAGACCAGATACTACCCACACGATGACAATGACATCAGGCTGTATATTGACCAGGCCGTAGAACAGGGCTATGAAAGTGAAATTTTTATGGATGTAACGCTGACACATTACCCTCTGCGGGATTGGACGGGGATGTGGAACGAAATGAAATCCATTGTCAACAGCTACAACAAAATCGGAAAACGGAACGAAAAGGCCATCAGCCACGATAAGCTTGGAAAACATATGGCGCATCTGCTCCGCCTGTACATGATGTGTATTGACATCCTTGAGAAAGAAGAAATCATCACCTACCGGGAAGCGGAGCATGAGCTGCTGATGCGTATCCGCAACGGTGAGTTCCTAGACGATAACAGGCAGCCCACGGCCGCATTTTACGATCTGCTCAACGAATATGAGAAAAGATTCGAGTATGCGAAGGACAACACCTCCCTGCCCGATGTGCCAAATCATAAGAGGATTAACGAATTCAGAATGTATGTGGATGAATGCATTATCAAGTGTGAAGGAAATGAAGATTATCTGAGACGCCCAGTGCCCCGGAAAGGAGATGCCTGACATGAAGATATCAGCAAGTACAAAGGAGAGATTCTGCAAGGACTGCAATATTCCACTGCGTTTATTTCAGGAACCATATTTTACTGACCGTCTGCAGCTCTATGACCCCTATTACGGAACACTGGCAAAATGGGAAGTCTTTACCGGGGAATTATCCGGATACTCCAGTGAGCAGGATTACTTCCAGGAATACAACCGCATCAAGGAATCCGCCATCCGGGATATTCAGGCTGCGGAGAGCTACCAGCGCTTTAACAGCGAGGACATGAACCGGTACCGCGTCACCCACGCTTCCCTTCCGGGCAGGGACATATTCAAACCCTCCAATGACGGAAAACGCTTTATCAGTTTCGATATGAAAAAAGCAAATTTTTCGGCATTACACCACTATGCCCCCGAAATTTTCCACAATGCGGACACCTGGGAAGCATTCATCGGCAGATATACGGACAGCAGTCACATCATCCACAGCAAATATATCCGTCAGGTGATATTAGGCAGCTGCAATCCCAAGAGACATATTACCTACGAAAAATACCTTATGGATATCATTCTGACACAATTGGAAGAAAAGGGTCTGCCCATGGAACAGGTGACATTTTTCTCAAACGATGAGATTGTCCTGGACGCTTCCGGCCCCACACCGCATTTTACTGCTTTTCCGCCGGAAGATATCATACAGCAGATGCCGGTTCCCGTCAGGGCGGAACTGTTTACGCTCCACAGGATCCAGGGCACCGATGGATATTATAAGGAAATCATAACAGAGAACCAGGAGGCCGCTGTCGAATTCAAATGTCTGGATAACTACATTCTTCCCTTTGTCATCAGGCAGTTTCGGGGAGAGGAAGTTACCGAAAGCGATAAAGTATTCTATTATGAGGGAATGCTGGCCAAGTTTATTGAGGTGCCGCAGATTTCTATCCGGCCAATGTAAGCCGCCCGGCCGCCAAAGGCAGGAATGACCGTCTTTGGCTCTTCTCACACTTCTATATAATTTTTATGTTGCCCTTTGTCCGCGTTGATGCTAATATAATTTTAAACCATTGTTATAACTGCAAAACTACATATTTACAACTTATACTGACGGTCACTAAAACTTGCCAGGCAACCCGACTCACGAGCGATGAAATGCGCCAAGGTCACTGTGGCAGATTTCATCGCTCGTGAGTATAGCAAATGGGAAGTGCAGACCGGGCGGCAGGACAAAATTTTGTAACCGTCAATACGGAACACTGACACGGACAAACGGGGGAGCAAATGGATTATAGAGATTACAAGCCATTAATTGAACGATATCATGAATTGGACATAGAAGACTTCCGGCATCTGTCAGCCAAACAGGATGTCATTCAAAAGCTGATGGATATTTCGTATGAAAAAAAGCAGATTAAGAAACAGACCAACGCCATTATCAGGGAATATATTGAAGTCTATGAGAACTCACCCCATCTCCTGGATGCCAAAGCGGAAAAAGATCTGAACGACTTTTCCAGTATTCTGCTGCCCCCCTCACAGCAATTTTTAGATACCCCTATTGCCTTACGTATCTCCAAACTTCTATTTCAATACTACCGGTCCGCAGGTGATGTGGAACAAACTGTTCTAATGCTGGAGCGCTGCGCCGTATTTGACATTATGATGAAAGAACATCTGGATGATTACGATGGCAGTGCATATCCTTTGATGGCAGAACAATATCTGGCTGACTTTGACAAGCTTTCCGAAAAAGCCAGGCGTGCTCTGATCAACTGCTGGCTGTTAAGCGTTATCAATCGGAAAGATATGACTTTCGGCCTGAAAAAATATCGTGAAATCAAAGTGCAGTTTGAGCAGCTCCGTCAAACAGCCGGGGATCAATTCATGCTGCCTCAATATATCTCCTGCAAGACAAATGCCCTGGCCTTTGCCCTGGAATCATGCCGCAGGGCAGAATACGCCCGGAAATATCATACCACGATGTCTGAGCCAATGATTGATCTGGAAAAAGAAGCCCCCCTGATTGCAGAACTCCGGAATGAACTCCAAGCCATTCTGGATTCTGAAAATGCACAGAATCTCATTTCCGACCACGTGATACTGCAGCTCTATTGCGCCCAGGCATCCTATCACTTAGGGCAGCTTTCCATGGAAGAGCTTCTGCGTCTCATGGAGCGCTGCTCCCGATCGGAAAACGCCCACAGCGCAATGGAACAATTCACGGCCCTGTTTACGGCCAATGCATACTACATGGATTATCTGTACAAATGCAGTAATTACAGCCCACAGTACATATTAGACAAAAGTACGGAAATCATCACCCATGTACTTCAGGAAGCCAAAAAACTGGCGCATCAATTCGGCAGTTACCAGACCAATTACTGCATGTTAATGCTGGTAAATTCCGCATCCAATATCGTTGACTTTGACTTTTTCAAAAACATGGTGCTGAATGCCACGGTTTATGCCAATAAAGCCCTATATGTCCATACAATTATGGTAAAAGAAATCTGCTTTGTGATCTTAACTTACATCCTGGAACATGACCCTCACTACTTAGACGGTGTCTGCGGATATTCCTGGAAATACTGTCAGAAACACAAAGAAGAACTTCTGGCATTGATGGAAAATTGCGCCCTCTTCCACGACATCGGAAAATATTTCTGTCTGGATTACGTTTCCAATTCTTCCAGAAATCTTACCGATGACGAATTTGAAATTATCAAAGCGCACCCGGCTAACTTTTCCAAGATTTACCAGGGGCGGCAGACACCCCAGGTCGTTTGTATTCATGACTGTTCCATGCTGCATCACTTATGGTACAACGAGCAGGGCGGATATCCGCTGAAAAAACATACTGCGAACCAGCCGTTTGTGAACATTATCAGCATTGCGGACAGTATTGACGCGGCTACCGACAATATCGGCAGACCCTATGGCCAGGGCAAAACCCTGTTACAGCTCATGGATGAGTTCGACAGTATGAAGGGAACCAGGTACAGCGGATATATCTGTGATTTGCTTCATGTGGAAGAAATCATGCAGCATATCAATTACATTATTAACGAAAAAAGAAAAGATATATATTTCAGCATATATGAACATACTGAAAATTCTGGTTAAGCCAAAAACAATTTCAGAAATTACTTGAACCAGGAGACGCCTTCATAGGACTTAGCATCAATTCCCCGGCATATATCAGCCAATACTATGGCATCGATGAGGAAGTATACCGCTTCTGCCAAAAAGCATACCATTTTTTCCACAGCAAAAAATACAGTGATGCTCTGCACATCATCGGGATTACTCCTGCCATTGCTCCTGAAAAGCTTTATGTTCAGGGACAGTGGAAAGAGTCCATACGGCTGATTGACAATAAGCGCTGTGCCATCATTACCATAAGAATGAACTTCGATCCATATTATCAGGCAGACAGTCATGAAAAAATACTGCTTATCATATCTGCTGTTCTGAATACAGTTAAAAAAGTAAAAGCCAAGAGCGGCTTTAACTTTGCTCAGTTTGAGGAAGACTTTCATCAATATTATAATCAGACAAGCTTCTGTATATAGAAAGACAATTGTTAAAACGTTATCCGCAGATACCCCTCCGCAAACTTCGCCCCTGTTATCTCCCTTCCGGCAAATTCCGCCGGTACAGGAAATCTGCGGCACTCATTGCGCACTCCCACCACCAGCTCATTCCTGTCCTGTTCCAGCCGCAGCTCTTCCTTATCTGCAAAGGGCAGATAAATTTTCAAGCTCATGCCTTCCCGGTCGATCTCATATATTTTTCTGCGGAATAAGACATCATTTGGATCATACGCACCGAAAATATGCCTTCCTGTTTCCCCCAATACTTCCAGGGTGCGGAGCTCCTTAGGCTGCAGCTCCACACAGAACCTGGGGACTTCGCTGAAGCTTTCCTGTATTTCACGCATTCCTTCCTCCTGCAGTTTTACCCACTTATGGAAATATCCCTGCATGGCTTCCGGCGGATAGATATGATTTACAATGATTGCATCCACATTATAATGATATAAATACAGACAGGTAAAATTGCGCTTGGCCTCACTGATTACAATTTTTTCCGGCGTGGTGACTACCCGCAGACTCACAACATCCTGGTTCAGCATCAGCTTCTGCAGCCGCTTCATCTTCTCCATCAAATATTCAACATCATCAAACACATTATCTTTCGGCATAGGAATCTTCATTGCCTTCTCCAAAACCGCCCCCACTGTCTTTACACCTAACTTTTCCAGCGGCAATACCTTCTCTATCAAGCCGGACAGCCTCTCCGGATATTTCAGCAGGGACAGTGTCTCCCCTGTAGGAGCACAATCTACAATAATGGTGTCATAGATGCCGCTCTCATATGCATCCAGAATCCGAAACATGGAAAAAAGCTCTTCCAGCCCAGGAAAAATCAACAGTTCCTCTGCTTCTATTCCTCCGCCCCCTTTGGCAGTCAGAAGCTGCTTCATATAATTCTTCAGATGCCCCCAGCTTTTTTCACCTTCATAGACAGTATCAATTTCCACTGCATACAAATGATCCGTAATCCGTGTCAGCTCTTTTCCTATTGCTATGTCAAAAGAATCACCCAGGCTATGGGCCTGATCCGTACTCATTATCAAAACCTTTTTTCCGCTTTCGGCAATGTTACAGGCTGTAGCAGCTGCCATACTGGTCTTCCCCACACCGCCCTTTCCCGTATATATAATTACTCTCATATGCTTACCCTTTCTTATTCCGCTTCTGCATCCGCCAAGGCAACACTTACTCAATATCTACCTTCTTAACAGAGGTCGTTTCCTGGTGATTCTGTTCACCCCAGGACGCATCCGCCATCTGATAATCCTGTTTGTCCCGGAATGCATCTGCCTTCCTGCCTTCGCGTACCGCCGCGGCAATCATTTCCGCCAGCATCATTTTTACTTCTTTTTCAATCACATCCAAATGTTTTTCCATCTGTTCCGGCAATAATGCCATCATTGCTTTTTTCTGGTATTCCCCTGCTGTTTTTAACCTACGAAGCATCTCCATGTTCATCCTCTTCACTTCCCTTCTCAAACCAAATGCGCAGTTTCCCACCCTCATATTTTGCTCTGGATACTCCATATCTGCGCAGCACATTGGGCAGCGGAATATTTCGTTTGAAATTCCCCGCCTTAATCACAATATCCGCAGCGGCCTGATACAAATCAATCTTCTCCTTTTCCCCGTTCGGAAGAAATACCTCCAGTTGATATCCCGTTTCTGTCTGAAGAAACCGCTCTCTTTCCGTTATACTTTTCGTGCTGAAGACATCCTTCCCCTCCAGCACATCCGCCACAATTCTCCTGATGGCAGCCTCCCCTTTCAATTCCTCATCATACCAGGGAATTTCATATATCGGCAATGCGCCAAAGCTTTCCTTCAAAGCAGTAATATATTTCTTCTGGAGCACAAGCCATTGGTCAAAAAAAGGATTGCCAATCTCCTTTGGCAGAATCCGGTTGATATATACGCCATCCACATTAAAATCATAGAGATTCAGATACATATAATTGCGTTTTGTTTCTTCCAGGACCATCTTCTCCGGAACCGTCACAATCCTCACACTGGTAATGTCCCTGTCTTTCAAAAGCTCCTGTAATTCCGCCAGTTTCAGATACATTTTCTCAATCTCATTCATCGCACATTTGTCGGGCATTTCTACTTTAAATACTGCTTTGGAAATGGGCGCCAGCACCCTTACCCCCACCTTCCCAATCGGAAAAAGCTTTTCCATATACCAGGAAAGCAGTTCCGGGAACTTCAGCAGAGATAAGGTCTCACCTGTAGGCGCACAGTCCACAATCAGCCGTTCATACTGCTCCTCCTTATAGATATCCGCAATCTTCAGCAGGGAAAATAATTCCTCCATTCCCGGTATCATTCCCATATTCTGCAGATCCGGTTCACCCAGATCCGCAAACAGCTTCCCCAAATATCCCATTACCTCCGGAAAATCATTTTCCATCACATGCTCCGGGTCCAACTCATACAGGTCCAAATGAGGAAGCACATTCTCTTCCACTGTTTTCCCCATTTTCCTCTCAAAAATATCTCCCAGATTATGTGCCATATCCGTACTTACCAGAAGCGTTTTCCTGCCCTCCCCGGCGCTCTTCACAGCGTGAGCCGCTGCCACACTGCTCTTCCCCACGCCGCCTTTTCCTGTAAAAATATAAATCCTTTTCATTTCCAACTCCCACTCCTCTCTGTACGCTCTATACTGCTGCTCAGTTTTCACTACTGCTCAATTTATACTGCTGCTCAATTTATATTGCTGCTCACATATACACTGTACCAATGCTAAAACTTACCAAACCATCCAAATATACTCACGAGCAATGAAATTTGCCACAATGACCTTGGCGCATTTCGCTCGCGAGTCGGGTTACTTGGCAGATACACTATATTCATAATTATAATTCACCATATGAATAATTCTTACATCGAAGTATTTCTTTTTTTATCAGGCAGTCCTCAGACTGCCTGATTCATAATCTATATCCAATATCCGTCAGCACATCATTCAATTACAATCTTCCGAACCTTTTTAGGCTTCTCTTCCTTCTTATGCTCCTGCCGCAGTACCTGAAGCACCTTTGACATCATTCTGCAGAACAGCTCCATTTCCTCTTTTGTAAAGGTTCCCACCACCTTCATGACATAATAAACAATCTCACTGACCAAAGCCTCAAACTGTGTCATGCCCTTTTCGCTGAAGCCGATATTCACCACTCTCTTATCTTCCTCAGAACGTGCCCTGATCACAAGTCCGTTCCTTTCCATCCGCTGTATGATACCCGTTGCCGTGTTCAGAGGTACATGAATGTAATCCGCAATCTCCGTCATATTGACTTCATTTTTCCGATACAGCAGCCAGAAGACCAATACCTCATTCTTGGTACAATTTAAGAATAAATTATCCCAGATATCCGAAGACAATAATTCCTTAATTTCCTCCACATAGTCCGTGACCAGCTTTATGACTTCTTCCGAAATCCCCTGTTCCTTAAAATTCATGTGCTCTGCTCCTGCATTCGGTTCAAATACTTCTCCTAGGGAAGCATTTTAATTCTATCACCGAAGTATTTTTTTGTCAACCTGTTTTTTGTACTATTACATTTGCTTTATATATTTCCCCAGTACCACATCCGCCAGCCAGACCTTCTCATTTCCGAGATAGAATTTGACCCCATCCTCCCATGCTCTTTTTGCATCAATGACCAGAATACACGGCTTCCCATCATGGCGTTTTCCCACGATTTCCGCTGTCTCCAAATCCTGGGACAGATGGACATACTGCCTTTGCTGCGGTAATAATCCGTTTTCCATAATTGATGCTACGAACCGCCTTGCCGTTCCATGATACAAAACGGCAGGAGGCTCTTTTTCTTCTTTTTGAATTTTCATAGGAAAGGAATGGCCGTAGAACGCCCTGATTCTTTCGTCCTTTATCTCAAAGCGCTTCTTGGCAGACTGTGCTATCATCTCTTCCACATCCGCCCTTTCGATATCCACCCACTTTGCCTCCCTGTGCAGCCCATCCAGAAGCTGTGCCATGGGAACCCAGCCCTCTTCATCCATCTCCAGCTCATACTCCCATGGCGCATGCCGCAATGCATATGATATTTCCTTACTTAAACTATCCAATTCACCCATAAATATGATACTCTTCCTTCCTTTTTAAGTTCCGCATCTGCCCTTCCAGTACCATGAACGGCAGAACAATGCCCGTCTGAAGTGCATAGCCGGGCATTGTTCTGGGTACTGTCCGGCCTGATGCTGTTATATTAAGTTCCGCATCTGCCCTTCCAGTACCATGAACGGCAGAACAATGCCCGTCTGAAGTGCATAGCCGGGCATTGTTCTGGGTACTGTCCGGCCTGATGCTGTTATATTAAGTTCCGCATCTGCCCTTCCAGTACCATCAATGGCAGATCAATGCTTGTCTGAAGTGCATAGCCTGACAATATACCCACAAACGCATGAGCTACCCGGCGGTATTCCTTGGATAGACAATCAGCAATGTCCCATTTTCCACCGATATCCTGCTCTCTCTTCCAATAAATTCATTGCTTACTCCAAGAGGATAGGTATTTGACAATTCCGCGTTATGCAGTTCATACTTTAATCCCTTTAAATACACCCCCTGCGCCTTCTCTGAATGAGAAAACACTGACACATAACCGGACAGATCCTTTGAAAATGTAATTGCCCGGTTTGTAACAGCTGTAATAATATAATCACTTCCATACAAAAATCCCTGTTTTTCATCCTGTGACAGCCGCGCCACAAGCTGTATATTGGCAAGGGTGTGTTCTATGCGGCCGCCGGTTCCACAATAAATATGGAACACTTCATATCCTGCCCCCATTCCCTCCTTCACCGCCGCCCACATATCGGTATCATCTTTTTCCGTATTCAACACAATAACATTTGAATGCTGCGGTACGAAATGCAAGGAATCAAAATCGCCAATCACCATATCTGCATTTATTCCATTTTCCTTCAAAATCTGAAATCCGCCGTCTACCGCAATCACCATATCCCCTGCCGCAGGACGAAAATCAAGACCATTATTTTCACCCGCTCCTACCACATAGCAAACGCCTGTCCTCACACTTCTGCCTCCTGATACTCCTGTCCTTTAACGCCTGACCCAGACACTCATTTCACCCTCTCCCCGGTTATTCCATGCATAATAGGGGAGAAAAGTCAATATAACCTCCCTCTCCGATTCCGGCGTATATTCACCATAGAGAACATTTCCATATTCCACTGCCTCCTGCCGGAATCCGGGGATTTTCAGTATCCGCATCTCGTGTCCCAGTGCAGTGCTTTTTTCTACAACTCCCTCGCCGCCGGAAACACCCTGCTGCCCTGTCTCCTGCTCCTTTGCCGCACAGTCCTTCTGCAGTTTCTCCATATTCACACGCAAAAGTCCCAGCTCCGCACCGTTATCTGCTTCTTCCAGGCAGTATACAATGGGCCCTCTGGTAATTGCTGCTTTCCCGATATTCTCCCGTACCCTTGTATCGGCACTGACACAGCGTACATCCATGGGGAAATTCAAATAAATCTCATCTCCCTCCTGCCAGCTGCCCGTAAGATACAGATACCCCTTCTCCACTCGCAGCTGCAGCCCTGCTGCCTGTCCCACGTTTTTCATCTGCTGCATGCCTGCTGCCTGTTCTGCCGTCTCCTGCATAACCATATCGAATACGCTGCCCTCCGCATCCTTAATCATTTCAGCTGCAGAAGCAACACTGCATGCACCGCTTTCCTTCCTGTCTACAGACCAGCCTGCCAGGGTGCACTTCACCTCTTCCTGTCCAACTCCTGTCCTGCATCGTCTGCGCACTTCAATTTCCGCCCTTTTACACCATCCAGGCATCCGAAACGCCATGACAGCGGGTTCTTCAAACGCATTCTCAGACGCTGCTGCTGTCTGCTCTTCAGACATATCCTCCGGCACTGCTGCTGTCTGCTCTTCAGATGTATCCACTGCAGTCCCGGCATCCCCCACATGACGAAACAGCACCTTCACACGTCCCTCCCAGGGGAACTCACTATCCATTACAATATTCGCTCTTTTTCCACCCAAATCCACCCAGATATCACTCCCCACATACAGATGTGTGTATAGTGTATTTTTATTCTGTGTATAGATATATGCCCCCAGCGAGCTCACCGTCCTGGCAATATTGGGCGGACAGCAGGCACAGCCAAACCACTTCTGCCGCACCGGCTTTACATGGCGCTTTCTTTCATCTCTTCTGCAGGCTTCAGGCAATACTTCCAGCGGATTCACATAAAAAAAGCTCTTTCCGTCCAATGCCATTCCCGCCAGTACGGTATTGTACAATGCCTGTTCCATCACATCCCCATACTGACTGTCCGCCTGTAACTGCAGCATTCTTCTGGCAAAAAAGGCAAGACCGATTGCGGCACAGGTCTCGGAATATGCTGTATCATTGGGCAGATCATATGGAAACGAAAACGCTTCACCCACATGTGTGCCGCCAATTCCGCCCGTTATGTATAACTTTTCTCTGACAATACTGTTCCACAGCCGCCCACAAGCCTGAACCAAAGCCGCATCACCGGTCAGCCTTGCCACATCCGCCATTCCGCTGTACAGGTACACTGCCCGCACTGCATGTCCCACTGCTTCCGACTGCTCCCGTACCGGCAGATGCGCCTGATGATACTGAAATCTTAATTCTTCTCCCGGCTGCCTGTAAGGTCTGCCCTCATGCTCCGCCCTCTCTGCTTCCTCCAGATCAAAATAGTAGGGTCTTCTGCCGCGCATATCAAGGAAAAAACTGCCCAGCTCCAGATACTTCTTCTCGCCTGTCAATTCATACAGCCTTGCCAGCGCCATTTCCGCAATCTCATGACCCGGATATCCCTTGCACTTTCCCTCTTCTTCTCCAAATTTCATACACAGGAAATCAGCATAACGTTTCACTGCCCCCAGCAGTTTCTCCTTGCCGGTTGCCTGATAGTACGCAATGGCCCCTTCCGCCAGATGCCCGAAACAATACAATTCATGATGGTCTCGCAGATTCGTAAAAATGCGATCCATGCCGTTAATAATATAGTAAGTATCTAAATATCCGTTCTCCGCCTGTGCCGCGCATACAATATCTATGGCCTCATCCGCAACTTTCTCCAATGCTGCATCCGGATGATTTGTCAAACTATACGCCACTGCCTCAATCCACTTTGCAAAATCACTGTCCTGAAATACAAATCCATAAAATTTATCAGGATCAGGATTGGCAGGATCTTCCGGAAGCGCCTGAAATCCCCGGAAGGAGTAAGCCGGCGCTATAAATCTGCTCCCCTGCTCCTTCTTTTCCCTCATCAAACGGCCCGCCACCTTGAAATTGCGCATGCAATAACTGGGCGCCGCATCCGGGATTCTGTCGTTCAACGCTTCCCACTGATAGGGAATTACCTCTGTGCGCACCAATTCCTGTTCCCTGCCCCAGAAAGTATCCGTAATCCGTACACTTTTTAAATCCAATGTCCTGCTGAATGCTTCCTCCATCATGCTCCTAAACTTTACACCTCACAATCCTTTCTGAATTCCTCCACACTTTCTGCTTTAGCCGCCGTCCTCAGCCAGCCGCGCAGCACATCTTGATCCTTCTCTCTCAAAATTTTATCGGTCAAATCCGCCGGAACCGGCTCCAGCTCACCCAAGAGCTGTATAACAGCCTCTGCCCTTCCTTCTGCCCTTCCGCAATCTCTGACATAATCGTCCTCTGCTTTTCGATCACGCTTCAATTTCAAATTCATTTCATATTGATAGCGCAGCGACTTACTCAGGCTCATCTCCTTCAATATCTCTATTGCTTCTCTCAAGCCATCGCTTTTTACTCTAATCATATCCAGCTCTTCACCTCTTTTCGCATTGAATAAACGTATCCAGTCATCCACTGCGTTTGTTCCCTGCAGTTCCTTGCCAAGTTCTATAATATGTACTTGAAATAAATCTGTCAGATTTTCCCCAGACCTATCTCTCAGACAATACACTGAATGATACTCTGCACCTTCCATCAAATCAAAATCCAAAACCGCAATGCTGATACACCTTCTCAGCTTCTCATAATCTTCACCTCTCTTTAACTCATCTGTGTACATCTTCGCCAGATAGAACAACTGCCGTTTGAGCCAATGCTTTAAGAGCCTGACCTGCATCTCTACATTGACTATAACATCCCCATTTAATTCCATCAATACATCCAGAATTCCCTGTTTTTGCTTGCGGAAACGTACCCACAAATGAGGATTCACCAATTTGGCAGATTTAATATCCTCCAGCGGAATGCACAACACATCGCTTAGAAACTGTTTCCTGACATTCTCATGTGAAAACAATTCTTTGAATGCATAGTCACTCTTCAAAGAAATAAGCCTCATATTTCCTCCTGTTCCTGCAGAAGGAAATTCAAATACCACCTTTGAAAATCCCCTGCTTCTATTGTAATAATGTTGAATAAAAGCATAGATTTTCTGAAATATCATAGAAAGCACGCTTTGCGGACTTATAAGATTACCACATCTGTTATGTTCTAGAAATTATTATGCTTTGCATTTATTGTACCATATCCTTTTTTATTGTCAAGCTGTAAACTCCATTTAAACAACAGTTCAGACAGCCCCTGCCGCGAAGTTTAAATTGCGCTCCAAAGGCGGCTTGCCGCCTTGCAATTGCTGCGAGACTTGCGTGCGCCAAAACGCATTCTTTTCGCGTTTTGTGTGCATTCTCGTAACAGATGCACAGAAATCGCAAGTGAACTTGTTCACTTTGAGCGGCAATTTCGCGCACAACTTTCTCGGATTTTCATGCAAAATGCGCATGAAAATACCTCGCGGTAGTGATGAGTGAACTGTTACCGATTTTATTGACATATTCCATAATCCATGCTAAAATATATCAGCAGATAAGAGAAACACATAAATTTACACAGATAAAAAGGAGGAATATATGTCGAGGGTTGTAAGAAGTGAGGATTATGCCAACTGAATCGCTGCAGCGGACATGGTATACAGAACGTAATGCCTTTTAAATATGAAAGTATTGTAATTCTGCCATTTGTCCTTATGCCGGCACCAAATCATGTAGAGAGAGCATCTGCCCATCCGAAATGACGGGGCTTGTTTTCTTTGTTCAAAATGTATTGACGTGCTGGTAAACCTGCCTTACAAATGCCTGACATATTTCAATAGAGTTCGTATTCATGAAATAGGAAGCATGACTGTATGGTCATGTTTTTTTCGTGCTCATGAATCGTGCACTTTTCAAGACTATAATGCATGTGATTTTGTCATGGCACAGCGCAGCCTGATGAAGACATAAAAGGATCGGACAGAATCCCTCCGCCCCATATGCAGACTGCGCATTTGATGCAGCACATCTGTAAGGCAGATAACCATGGAATTTTCTATGTCAAAAATGCAGCAATCAATCAGTTAAAAATCCCACACATAACATACAATAGAAGCACTGCAACTTGATGTCAAAAAATTTGTCCGTAATACGGATACATTAACTTCAAAATCGTTAATCTATACTGACGGCCGCTAAAACCTGCCAAGCAGCCCGACTCACGAGCGAAAAGCGCCAGGGTCATCGCGGCAGATTTCATTGCTCGTGAGTATATATCATATACGGCCGAAAACAGGTTATGCCTGCAGCCCTATCGGCGCAATGTCGAAATTAAGTTAATGCAATTTCTGTATTACAAATACTTCAACAGGAGACTGCCATGTATCAGGAAGAAAGCATTTTAGAGTTTGATAAAATAAAAAATCTGTGGGCAGAATGCGCCCTGACAGAATATGCCAGAACGGCCATACAGAATACACATCCTTTTCTGTCTGAAATAGAACTGGAAGCAAGATTAAACGAAACCACACAGGCGCGGCGCATGCTGGAAAAGTGCCAGACACCGCCGCTTTCCTCTCCGGACGGCATCCGTGAAATTGTCAGGACTGCACAGACAGGACAATGTCTGTCCATTGCGGAACTGGAAAAAACCGCACAAATCCTCGTGTCTGTCAAAAGGCTGAAGGACTATTTGACAAGGGGTAAAGTTTACGAAATACCACTGGCCTTTTATGAGGAAAACCTGAATCCCCTGGAACACATCAGAGAACAAATACGTTCCCAAATATGGAATGACCAGGTCGCCGACAATGCCTCCGAACTGCTGAAAAAACTAAGGACTGAAATAATGCATGCGGAAACTAAAATGCGTGACAAAGCGGATACCGTTCTCCGATCCCATAAGGAGTGCATGTCTGACAGCTTCAGCACTGTCCGTAACGGGCATATCTGCATTCCGGTAAAGAAAGAATACAAATTCCGTGTCAGCGGTACCGTGATTGACAAATCCGCCACAGGGAGCACACTCTTCATAGAGCCCTCCGCCTGTGGAAAATACTATGAAGAACTACAGGAATTAAGAATTGATGAAGAAAACGAAGTCCGCAGAATTCTCTATACTCTCACGGCATTGATTGCCGACCACAGCGAAATAATAGAGCAGAATACCAGATTTACAGAAAAATTGGATTTCATCTTCTCTAAGGGCAAACTAAGCCTTCGTTATGACGGCACTGCCCCAAAATTACTTCAGGAACGGTGCATCCGCTTTCACAATGCCAGACACCCGCTGATGGACAAAAACATCTGTGTGCCGCTGCAGTTTTCCATAGGCAGCGGAACAAACGGGATCGTGATCACCGGCCCCAACACCGGCGGCAAAACAGTCGCAATCAAAACAGTGGCTCTGAACTGTATGATGGCGCAGTGCGGCCTCCATGTGGCATGCGAAGAAGCCGAGCTCTGTATGAACAGCAATTATCTCTGCGATATTGGAGACGGCCAGAATTTGTCGGAAAATCTGTCCACCTTCTCTGCCCACATCACAAATATATTGAATATTTTAAAACGCGTCAACAGAGACAGCCTTGTAATATTGGACGAATTAGGTTCCGGAACAGACCCGGCGGAGGGTATGGGCCTTGCCATTGCCATCCTGGAGGAATTGAAGAACAGCGGCGCCCTCTTCCTGGCTACCACCCATTATCCGGAAGTAAAAAGCTATGCAGCAGAGGAAGCATCCATTGTCAACGCAAGAATGACCTTCGATAAAGAGAACCTGAAACCTCTGTATCAAATGGTAATCGGCGAGGCCGGAGAAAGCTGCGCCTTCTATATCGCGGAACGGCTCGGCATGCCGCAGCATCTGCTGAAACGGGCGGCAATGGAAGCTTATGGAAAACACAGCACCACAGCAGAGATTCAAGAAATGCTTTCCACAACAGGAACTCACGAATCGCCTTCCGATGCAGAAGCCCACGAAATGCTTTCCACAACAGCAGCTCATGCAACGCCTGCTTCCACAGAAAACGCTCCTGTCATTATACACAGGAAACCGCCAAAACGAAAAGCAGAAATTTCTTTCCGCCGCGGCGACAGCGTTATGATCTACCCTGATAAAAAAATAGGAATTATATGCGAAACTGCCAACGACAAAGGGATACTCCGAGTGCAGCTTCCCAATAAGAAAATATGGATCAACCATAAACGTGTCAAACTCCTGGTTGCGGCAGAAGAATTATATCCTCCGGATTATGACTTCTCCATTATTTTCGATACGGCAGCAAACCGTAAACTCAGACACCAGATGAACCGAAAATATGTAGAAGGGCAGGCTATTTTCTCTGAAGAATAAGCCGGCAGTACTTTCCCTCCTTGAGAACGACATCTTTCTCATACCGAAAACCGAGTTTTTCGCACAATCTCAAAGAGGGAACATTGCCCGGCGCAACCAATGCCTGCACCCGGCTGAAATCCAACGCCGTCCAGCCATATCTGAGAACCCCCTGGCAGACCTCCATTGCATATCCCTTCCTCTGCCAGGGGGCACCTATGATAAATCCTAATTCAGGATCTTCAAATCCTTCCCTGTTAGAAAAACCAGCCCTGCCAATGACTTCACCATTTTGACGTTCTATCACCGTCCAAACTCCATAACCATAATAAGTATATATCTTATCAATATACTCCTGAATATACTGCTTTTCTTCTTCCTTTTCCGGATATAAATTCTCCATATATTTTGTAATGGAAGGATCACTGTATATTCTGTAAAATGCCTCCACATCCTCCGGTTTGGTTTCCCGAATCCGGCATCTGGCAGTGTCCATGATATACCAGGGCAGCCCCTTCAGCCTGCGGTAAACCCTCTCAATATATTCTGCCTCCAATTCTTCCGGGTCTTCTACCGCAAATAAATACTTAGAAAAGTCCTGCCCGCGATTGCCCTGATGAAGATACACAAGCACCGCCTCTCCCTCCTCCCTCAGTCTATCTGCAATGCATACCTCATCTGTCACATAAAGCGCCGCCTCTGCGCCTTCCGTAAAAAATTGAAATTTCTTTAGATAACTCACTTTCGTTCTCCTATTAACGGCATAACATCTCACTTCATATTTTGTTTACAATTAATTCAATGAATCTTCAATTAATTATCACTTTTTATCCATTTCTGCCTCGTATACTATATTTAACAACAACGAAACAGCAATGAAGCAGCATAACAAAGAAGCCGATTACAGTTTATTGTTTACTAAATAACTTTTTCATAATAAATGCCAAGGAACCCGGTTCCTTGGCATCCTCCCTTTTCCGGGCTGATTATCACAATTTCCATTTTATCCAATTCCGGTTTTCCTGAAGTGAAGATATCATTTATTCTATGCAGCCCTTCCTTCCCAAAGCTTCCAATAGGTATACATACGCTTCCAGACAGGTATATCATCCTCCGCAATCTTCATTTTTATCGTTTCATCCTGAGATACCAGCAGTTCCTCCATGTGGACATGCAGTGCCCTGGCCATAATGTACAAATGATCCACTGTGGGCAGCACCTGGCCATTCATCCAGCGGTATATGGGCTGAGGACACGACAAATGCAGCAAATGCTGAATGTCCTTTACCGAATACCCTCTCTGCCGCACAAGCTTTTTTATCTGTTTACCTGTCTCATGCAAATCAATACTTGAATATGAATTCCCCAACGGCATAGCATATCACCTTTCTTCCTGTTATCAGCCGTCTGTACACGCCGTACAATTGCGGAAGCCGCCCGTATAGACTATAAAATGTGCATAATGCATCCACAGAATCCCCTATGCGCGGGACTGCTCCACCTTGCTTATTCGACTGCACGGTTTCTGCAAGGCAGGTTACAGGACTTTCAAGTAAGTATAACACTAAATTTATGTTCTGTCATTGGACAGTTAATCCAACAAATGGTAAAGAGCACCCCTCCCGGCTGCATGCGTAAAAAGCAGCCGTTCCTATCTTGGAAACGGCTGCTCTGTCACACAATTCATCCCCACGGTCCATCGCATCTGCCAGACAAAACATATAACAAGTGCGTATTTCTGTCATACAAAGCAAAACGCGGCAAATGTATGCGCTCGCGGGTATGAAAATCTGCTTACGCTTTACCTACAGAACCAAACAATTCCATCTTCTCTTTTACAGTGGCCTTGATTGCTTCCACACCGGGCGCCAGAAGCTTACGAGGGTCAAATCCCTTGCCTTCCTTATCCTTGCCTGCCTCAATATACTTACGGGTAGCCTCGGCAAATGCAAGCTGGCATTCCGTATTCACATTAATCTTAGCCACTCCCAGGGAGATTGCCTTCTTAATCATATCTGCCGGAATACCGGTACCGCCGTGAAGCACCAGGGGCAGTTCTCCGGTAAGCTGCTGAACAGCGTCCAGGGTTTCAAAGCTCAGGCCCTTCCAGTTTGCGGGATATTTTCCATGGATATTGCCGATGCCGGCTGCCAGGAAATCTACACCCAGGTCTGCAATTGCCTTGCACTCCTTGGGATCTGCGCACTCACCCATGCCGATAACGCCATCCTCTTCACCGCCGATAGCGCCAACCTCAGCCTCAATGGAAATTCCCTTGCCGTGGGCGGATGCAACAAGCTCCGTGGTCTTGGCAATATTCTCTTCAATGGGATAATGGGAACCGTCAAACATAATGGATGAAAAACCTGCCTCGATACACTTATAGCATCCTTCATAAGTACCATGATCCAAATGAAGCGCTACCGGCACATCAATGTCAAGATCCTTCAGCAATCCGTTTACCATGCCTACCACTGCATGATAACCGCCCATATACTTTCCTGCGCCTTCCGATACACCCAGAATAACAGGGGACTTGCATTCCTTTGCGGTCAGCAGAATCGTTTTCGTCCACTCCAGATTGTTAATGTTAAACTGCCCTACTGCATAATGGCCTGCTTTCGCCTTCTTTAACATTTCCGTTGCAGAAACTAACATAACACATACCTCCATTTATTAAATTTACCAGTCTCTATCCCGGCATCGGGACATATTTACAAAATGACAGAAACTGATTTTTATTCTTTCCTATCATACCACATTTCCCTGAAAAATGGAATAGCTATTATAAATTCTAAATCACTATTCGGAAGTATAATGCAGGCATCTGACCGCATTCAGCACCGCCAGCACCATTACACCCACATCGGCAAAGATTGCCACCCACATGTTTGCCATGCCCACAGCGCCCAGAACCAGGCACGCGGCCTTAATACCCAATGCAAACACTATATTTTCATATACAATGCGCATACACTTTCGGGCAATTCCCATGGCAAGAGCCAGCTTCATAGGGTTATCATCCATAAGCACAACATCCGCCGCCTCAATGGCAGCATCGGAACCCAGCGCCCCCATAGCCACGCCGATATCCGCTCTGGAAAGTACAGGCGCATCATTTATGCCGTCTCCTGCAAATGCAAGTCTTTCCTTCGGCAGCTTCTCCGCCAGCAGCGCCTCCACAGCTTCCACCTTATCCCCTGGCAGAAGCTCGCTTTTTACTTCATCCAATCCCAGCTGCTCTGCCACCTGCTGCGCCACTGCCGCACTGTCTCCCGTTAACATAATTGTCTTCTTCACACCGATTTTCTTCAATGCGGTAATGGCTGCGGCAGACTGCTCCTTTACCACATCGGATATCAAAATATATCCCCCATAGCTTCCGTTGACCGCCACATGGACAATCGTTCCCACGCCGGTATTCCGATCGTATTCCAGCCCGAGCTTTGCCATCAGTTTGGCATTGCCTGCCGCCACCTTCACTCCACCCACATTGGCGATTACACCATGTCCGCCGATTTCTTCCACATCCGTCACCAATGCCTGACTGATTTCGGCGCCGTAAGCTTCCCTCAGGCTCCTGCTGATGGGATGCGAAGAATAGCTTTCCGCATAAGCCGCAAGCGCCAGCAGTTTTCCGCCTGCCTCTCCATAACGCTCCGCTGCTGTTCTGCCGATCTCTTCCCCTCCTGCGGACATTCCATCTGCAGCAGGCAGGGCAGACGCCTCTCCCTGAAACGCTTCTGACGGATACACACCCGATACCTGAAATACGCCCTTTGTCAGCGTTCCGGTCTTATCAAACACCACATATTTCGTCTGGGCCAGGACTTCCAGATAATTAGAGCCTTTGACCAGGATTCCTTTGGCTGACGCTCCCCCGATTCCGCCGAAGAAGCTTAAGGGAATGGAAATCACCAAGGCACAGGGGCAGCTGATTACCAGGAAAGTCAATGCCCGAATCATCCACACATTCCAATTGGCAGGATTCCCCATACACAGATTTATCAATACAGGCACCACTGCCAGCGCCAGCGCACTGATACACACGGCAGGGGTATAATATCTTGCAAATTTCGTGATAAAATTCTCGGTACGCGCCTTCTTCATGCTGGAATTTTCCACCAGATCCAGTATTTTAGACACTGTGGATTCCCCGAACTCCCTGGTGGTACGGATCCTCAGCACACCGGACAGATTCACGCAGCCGCTGATTACCTCATCCCCAATGCCCGCTTCCCTGGGTACGCTCTCTCCCGTCAAAGCGCTGGTGTTGAGCGTGGAATTTCCTTCCGCCACAATGCCGTCAATGGGAATCTTCTCACCGGGACGTACCACAATCATCGTCCCCACTTCCACATCGTCCGGATCCACCTGTTCCAAATTGCCGCTCTCATCTTCCACATTGGCGTAATCCGGACGGATATCCATAAGTGCGCTGATGTTCCGGCGGCTCTTGCCCACCGCCACTGATTGGAACAGCTCACCTATCTGGTAAAACAGCATGACTGCCACACCTTCGGCGAATTCCCCCTCCACGCCATGAGCTTCATTATAGACCCCCAGCAGCATAGCGCCTACGGTAGCCACTGCCATCAGGAAATTCTCATCGAAAATCTCTCCGTGGACTATGCCCAGGACAGCTTTGCGGAGTATATCATAGCCTATAATCATATAAGGAATCAAATACAGCGCAAATCTCAGATACCCTTTCACAGGCACAAAATAAAGCGCTGCCATCAGCACAGCCGCAAGAATAATCCGATACAATACAAGTTTCTGTTTCTTTGTCATCCCTTCGTCACCTGCCTTTATAAACTGCTGCAATTCATAATAGATACGGATACTCTAAAACATCTGCCAAATAAGACATATAACGAGCGAACGCTTCCGTCATGCAAAACCAAAAGCGGCAAATGTATGTTCTCACAAGTATAATCAGTATAACCGTCCGGACAGACAGACATCCGAACGGTTACTGCACACTTCCAGGCGCTGTTCTTGCGCCGTAGAAAATCTTCGCGAAGCGGCCTCTGCCGCAAGCGATTGGATTTTCTTCTCACACTTAATCAAGGAAAATCTCACAATCATCCTCCACCTTCTTGCATGCCTTCCTCACCGCCTGCATAACACTCTTATCATCTGCGCCTTCCGCAAATTCTACTTTCATCTTCTGTGTCATAAAACTAACCGTTGCCTCCTGAACGCCCTCCACCTTTTTCGCTGCTTCTTCCATCTTAAGCGCACAATTTGCACAATCCACTTCAATTTTATAGGTTTTCTTCATGACAATCCTCCTGCTCCAATTCCATTTTTTCTTATAAATTTTGCTTTTCACTTTCTCATTTGAACCATTGTTCATATGTTTATATTACCACATTTTTCGTAAATGTCAATAGTAAACACATAAAAAACATCTGACATTATAACATTTATATTCTGTCATTTTACCTGTAAATCTGTCGAATTTTGTCGATGCAATGTCCTTGACAGTTCTAAAAGACGATTGTATTATAATCATACAGATGAGCTCATTTTATGATTTCAGTTGACTGCAGAAGGATACATGGGGCACAGGCGACTGTCTGCAGCGGCAGTATCCTTCCGTCCACATCATGTATGGCTGTGCGGCATCCATGCATGACACTCTATAACAATGCCGCACAGAAAAGGGGAACGAATGAAAATACAAATAATGAAACTATTCTTAACATCAGCATTGTCCCTTGCAATAACAGCATCATTTATGGGTAATCCAGCGACTGCACAGGCCGCCGGAGATAAGGGTGCTTCACCTTTATGGGTCTGTGATCATTATTGGTATCAAGTCGAAAGCAGTTGGTCTGAATATGAAGCAAGCAACAGTGAATACCATTACATATATGAAGATGGATTGTTTAAATGCAGTATATGCGCGGAGTACAGTGTACAACGCATACGCCAAATAGGTTATGAAAAACATGACCTCATTGCAGCAGACTGGCCGCACAGATTCCGGTGCAGTTTATGCGAGTTCGAAGAATAATCAAAAGGGAAACCGGTCAAGACCTGCCTGTTGAAGAAGCAACGGGCAGGTCTTAACTGGATAAAAAAGAGGAATCCTATGAAAAAAATATACTGCATTGTGATGCTGCTTCTGTCCTGCTGCCTGTTTTCCGGCTGCAGCAATGAGAAAACAGCAGAATACTACGACATCCGTTCAGAATCCGAACCTTTTTATGATGTAGCCAAAGACGTTGATGGCTATTTCCTGGGAGCACAGTTTTACCAGGAAGAACCTATACAGCTCTGGGCAGTCCGGACAATCTCAGAAACCGAAACTGCGGATATCTTTCTGTATCATATGGATGGAACTCGCGAGCTCTTGTTTGAGGATCTGCCTGTGGAATCCTTCTACAGCGCACACAGTTATCTTGACAGCAACAGAAATCTGTATCATTTTTATAATTTTTCCATCAGCCCCGAGCGCTCTACAAATGTCCTGATAAAAATGGACGTGTCCGGAACAACGCTTTACAGACATGAGAACGAGGGACGCATAGCAATAAACCAAATATGCCAACAGCAGAACGGCAGAATATTCCTGAAATATTCCACCGACAGCAGCCCCGAAGGTGCCTTTGCAGAGCTCGATACGGAAACAGGGTTAATATCTAATATAACTTCTTTTGTCTATGACCCTACCATGCATATCGGTTCCGGCGGCGAAGAACTATTATGCCTGCTCGGTGGTGAATTCGCTGAACTCACTACAGAGAATGGAAAGCTAACCAGTATATGGTCGTTTCATAAAACCACCTACCAGATACCGCAGCACATGCAGCTCTGGGACTTTATACTCACAGAAAGGGGAGAGGCGCAGCTTCTCTGGGGTCCGTTCTCCAGCAGCACATCGGGGATTTTCCTGCAGACACTGCACCAGATAAATGCCGGGGAAGGAAAAACCCCCATTGTAATGCGCGGAACGGAATTCAGGGGCGGTGACGGCGCGTGGTTCAAAGCCATGGCCTCCATTTTTAACCAGGAAAACGAGCATTACTTCATTGTGCTGGAAGAATGCGGCCTTCAGGAAGATCCGGCGGATTACGCAAGGCAGACAAGCGTTGAAATAAGCGCCGGAAAAGGCCCCGACATCTTCTATGGCGATGTGCTTGGAGAATACGCTTATGGGGTTGCATCCAAAGGAGGATTTGCAGATTTACGCCCTTACATGGAAGATGCCGACATAAAAGAAGAGGACTATTTCCCCTGTGCCTTTGCCTATTGGAGGGATGGGGAAAAGATATATAGCATTACTGCCAATATATGTACCATTCCAAAGGGCGGCGGTTATTATATGGACAGTGCAGTCATCGGCAGCACAGAGGAACCGGATATTGAAACCCTGATAGATGCACTGCTTTCCTGGAAAGAAAATGCAATATATGCGGATCGTGTAAATTCATCGGGTGTTTTGGAACTGTTCCTTGAAGGTTCCGAGAATCTCTGGGGAATGATTGATTGGAATGAGGGCACCTGTGATTTCAGCGGAGAACTGTTTGCCAAAATACTGCGGACGGCAAAGCGGTACGGATACAACCCTAAGAATCACCTGCCAAGCCTTACCCAGACAGAATTCTATTTTTTATACAATTATATGGACAGAGCCACAAGGGAAGAAGAAGGCAAGGTGATGGCAGGAACGCTGTTTGATGACGGCTACCACGTTAAGCCCGGCTCAGGTTATACCCTGATGATCAACGCAGACTCCGCTCAAAAGGAAGGCGCCTGGGAATTCCTCCGTTTCCTGTTAAGCAATGAAGCGCAGGCTCGTTGGGATTTTGTTGACAGCAGTATCTATCCCGTCAGTAAAGTCGCCTTTCATGCCATGATAGAGCAGGAGCAGACGGAAGGGCGCGTCATAACGGATCCTTCATCCGGAAAAGTTATCCGAAGAAAGGGACTCTATGATCTTACGGACAGCAGAGCAGAAGAGCTGGAAGAAATACTGGAAGGCGCCAGATTCCTCCCTGTCAAGACCACTCCCATCCTGGAAATCATCCGTGAAGAAGCGCAGGATTACTTCGACGGCATCAAAAGCATCGAAGAGATAACCGCTGTCATAGACAATCGCGTACAGCTCTATCTGGATGAAATCCGTTAAATATAAAAGCAGCGCCCCTCCTGAACCGGAGGTACGGCGCTGCTTTTTATTCTTCCGCAGATTCAACTGCCCTTATGAATTCTGTTTTCCCTGATCGCGGACTTCCAATAATTGATTCCCACGGATATCAATCACAGGCCCGCCGGTTCCCAGAATGTACTCTCTTGTGATTGTCACCTTCCCGATATTGTCATCCTTAGGTATCTCATACATAATATCCAGCATAAAATCTTCAATAATAGAGCGCAATGCCCTGGCTCCCGTATCTCTTTCCATGGCCTTATCCGCAATGGCTTCCAGCGCGTCATCATTAAATTCCAGCTTTACTTCATCCAGTTCCAGCAGCTTTTGATACTGCTTCAAAATAGCGTTTTTCGGCTCTTTCAATATCTTTACCAGCATATCCCTGGTCAGCCCCTCCAAAGTATAAATAATGGGCAGACGTCCGATAAACTCCGGTATCATACCGAATTTCCTGATATCCTCCACAGTTACCCTGGAGAGAATATTCTTATCCTTATTATATTTATCCTTCAGCTCCGAATTAAATCCGATGGATGCTGACTTATTCAACCGCTCCTTGATAATGTCTTCCAGCTCAGGAAATGCCCCACCGCAGATAAACAGTATATTCCGGGTGTTGACCGTGGCAAGCGGCACCATGGCATTCTTACTGTTCGCCCCAACGGGCACCTCCACTTCCGCGCCTTCCAGAAGCTTCAGCATTCCCTGCTGGACGCTTTCACCGCTCACATCCCGGCTGTTGGTATTCTTTTTCTTGGCAATCTTGTCTATCTCGTCAATGAAGATGATACCCTGCTCCGCCTTCTCCACATCATTGTCCGCTGCGGCCAGAAGCTTGGACACCACCGATTCAATATCATCGCCGATATAACCCGCTTCGGTCAGGGATGTGGCATCCGCAATGGCCAGCGGCACATCCAGCAGCCGGGCCAGCGTTTTCACCAGATATGTCTTGCCGCTGCCCGTAGGTCCTATCATCAGCATATTGGACTTCTCTATCTCAATCTCGTCCATGGTATTGGTAGCCACACGTTTATAGTGATTATAAACGGCTACGGAGATTACCTTCTTGGCATGATCCTGCCCCACCACATATTCGTCCAGACTGGCCTTAATCTTATGAGGCGCAGGGATATTCTTGATATTCAGCACCGGCTCCTGGCCTTCTTTTTTCTTCTTTTTCTTCAATTTCTGCTTGTTGGGAATACCTCCGTCCCCCTGCAGATCAGCCAGATTCACGAAACTGATATTGGGAAATCCCTTCTTGGCCATTTGGTCCAGCTCATTCTGAAACTGGGGATTGTTCAGCATTCCCTGGTAATCAAACTGGCTCACTGTCTCCATGGTCTTATGCATGCAGTCATCACAGATGCAGATATGATTGGGCAGTTTAATCATCTTCCCCGCCTTGCTCTCCGGCCGGCGGCAGATAAAACACACATCTTCATAATCACTGTTATCGCTTTTTCCCGCATTTTTCGTTGCGGAAGCATCTTCATGCCCCTCTGTCAGGTCAACCTTCTCCTCTTTCGTCTCTTCGCCTTCATCAAACCTATCCGACATATCTCCTCATTTCCGCACATTATCCTGTACTTTTTCATATTTCCGCACCCTGTTACCCCGCGTTTCACTCCGGCACCGGAATTCTCCGGCACCGCGCGGCGGAACTATCATACTACTACGGCTAATATGAGTATACTTTAAAATGGATTCCTATACAAGTAAACTTTTTATAATTTTAATACTTATATATCCAATGCGGGCGGAACGTCCAGCTCATCCGGCACATACTTTCCATTCTTCCTGCGCTGGCGGACACATTCGGTCAGCAGATATTCAATCTGTCCGTTGACCGAACGGAAATCATCCTCCGCCCATGCGGCAATGGCATCATATAGTTTGGGAGACAGCCTCAGCGGCACCTGCTTCTTGTTATCCGCCATACTAATACAAGCTCCCTGAATTTACTACAGGCTGGGCATCCCGGTTCCCACACAGCACCACCAGCAGATTGGAAACCATAGCCGCCTTGCGCTCTTCATCCAAATGCACCACTTCTTTTTCATTGAGACGCTCCAAAGCCATTTCCACCATACCCACTGCCCCGTCCACAATCATCTTACGGGCGTCAACGATAGCCGAAGCCTGCTGGCGCTGCAGCATTACGGCTGCAATTTCAGGTGCATATGCCAGATAAGTAATTCTTGCCTCAATAATCTCAATTCCGGCTTCTTCCACACGGGTCTGTATTTCATCCCGAATTCTGGCTGCTACCACCTCACTGGACCCCCGCAGGCTGCCCTCATCCGCCACGCCGTCGCCGGTGGTATCCACATTGGGCGCCACATCATAAGGATAAGAACGAACCACATTCCGCAGTGCACTGTCACATTGCAGCGACAGAAATTCCTTGTAATTATTCACATTAAACACTGCTTTGGCCGTATCCACAATCTTCCATGTAACCGCGATTCCGATTTCTATGGGATTGCCCAGGCAGTCGTTAATCTTCTGCCGGCTGTTGTTCAGCGTCATAATCTTTAATGACAGTTTATTGCTTGTTATCTCCAGATTCGCCGATCCCTGTACTGCCCCTACTACAGCCGCAATGCTGCCGGTCTCCGTAACATCTCCGCTTTGATTCAATCTTGTCTTAGCCGCAGGATTCACCGCAGTGCAGAAAGGATTCACATAATAAAATCCGCTGTCCTTCAGCGTCCCGACATACTTGCCAAACAAGGTAAGCACCAGCGCTTCCTGGGGCTTTAATACTTTCAGGCCGCAGAAAAATATCCATGCCGTACAGAAAACAATGATACTTGCAGCCAGCCCTATGACCGGCAGTGCTGTTACCGCTTTATCCACATATGCCACAGAGAAGGCAAACACAATAATATCCAAAATGTAACATAGCAGCACCAATAACAAAGCCTTCATTCCATTCTTTTTCCCATTCAGTACTTTCTCGTCCATACTATTACCTCTTCTTTCTTTTTCCAATTAATATGATATTATTATGATATCATATTAATTCATATTTTGCAAGAGATTTCCGAAATATAAATGCAAAAAAGGTAACGGTTCGTTACTGTTCACTCGTCACTGCCGTGAGGTGTTTCCATGCATATTTTGCATGAATAATCCCAAGCTGCGCACGAAATCGCCGCTTTTGCAATTTCTGTGCATCTGTTACTGTGAACGGAGCAAACAGTAACAACGGTTCAGCCAAAAACGGGAAATCTGTTATATCAGATTTCCCGTTTTCTTACCCTCGCCATATTCAATTTCAAAAAGATCCCCCGGCTGCTGCATTCCGCCTTCACTCCCGATGCATTCACATATGATACTTCCGCCTTATTTCCCTATACTTTTCCTTCCGCGGGAATCCTGAACGGAATTTCCAGCCATTACCTTCCTTTCGGAGAAACACTGCCTACCCGTATCTCCATTTCCCTGTACATATTGCGTATTACTACCTTCTTATGTGCACCGCCGTTTTCTCCATCCAGCGTCCACGCAACCTCTTCTTCCGATTCCAGGGAAAGCTCTGCTGTACGGAAACAATACATGGCCTGAGAATCGATATTGCGGTTCAGCAATGCCAGCATAATATTATTTAATTCCACCGGGTTCCTGGGATTCTTAATCAAAGTCACTTCAAAAACCCCATCGTCCAGTTTCACATTCCTGCCGGTAATATTTTTAAAGCCTCCCACAGAGACAGAATTGGTGATCATACCAAAAATAAATTCCTCTTCCACCTCATTTTCTTCCCAGCACACTTTCATAGGAAAAGAATGTACGGAAGAAAGCCGTTTCATCCCTTCCAGCAGATATGCAATATATCCCAGAATATTCTTCATATCCTGCCCGGTCTCATAAGATACATCCGTAAAAAGCCCAAATGCAGCAATATATACAAAGATGTCATCGTTAAAGGCCCCCACGTCACAGGGAAAATTAACGCCCTGCACAATGGTTTGTGCTGCATTCACCATTTTCTTCGGCAGCGACAGACTCCCTCCGAAATCATTGGTGCTGCCTGCGGGAATATAGCCTATGGGTGTCCGGATACCGCTCCTGATCATTCCCGTCACCACTTCGTCCAAAGTGCCGTCTCCGCCGCTGCACGCTACAATTTCATAGTCATCAGTGCGCTTCTCCACCGCTTCTCTGGCATCGCCGCTTTTCTGTGTGGGCACCACGGTGATTTCATAACCGGCTCTGGCAAAAATATCCAGAATATCTGCCAATTTGTTTCTGATCAATGCTTTTCCCGCTTTAGGATTATATACAAAAAGGAGTTTTTTGCTCATCTGCATCTCCCCTTATCTTATTTATGAACCATACAACACCATCTCCCCAGCAGACCAGTCTATGCACCTTTCCCGCTTAAGAAAACGTCAATCCCTTCCACGGCGGCTTTCTCGTCCGCTCCGTCTGCAGAAACTTCCAGTTCCACACCGGTACTTAATCCCAGGCTCATCATACCCATAATACTCTTGGCGTTCACCCTTCTGCCGCCGGCCTGGATATAAATAACGCTGTCATACTTACTGGCCTCCTGGACCAATAGCGCCACCGGCCTTGCCTCAGCTCCGCTTTCCAGTTTAACACGAATATTTTTCGTTGTCATACTCATACCTCCCTGCCCGCCCAGGCGGACATCCATCCAAAATCCATTCTCCTCAGGAACTTTAACAGCTCCTTACCGTCCCCGAACAGGAACGTTCCGCATACTATTACATTCTGTGTGCATTCATGCAGCAGTTCAGCGGCCTGTCTGAACTGTTACCATTCCTTCCATGTACAACCCACTTACACTTCCAGTTGTGACAGCCTGACCTTATCCGCAAGTTCACTGAGCTTGCGCAGTCTATGGTTTACACCGGATTTACCTATGGGCGGGTTAAAACAGAACCCTAACTCCTTCAAAGGCACATCCGGATTCTCCAGACGCACCTCTGCCATTTGACGCAGAGATTCGGGCAGATTCTGATAACCATAATACTTTTCCAGATACTTAATATCTTCCACCTGTCTTGCCGCAGCGTTGACCGTCCTTGCAATATTGGCAGTCTCACAGTTCACACGTCTGTTGACGGAATTACGCATTTCCTTCAGTATGCGCAGATTTTCCAGGCTCATCAGCGATACCGGTGCCTCACAGACACCCAGAAAATCTACAATGCCGGCCCCTTCTTTCAGATATACCACATAATATTTCTTCCGGAAGATAATCCTGGCCTCAATGTCAAACCCTTTCATCAGCTCCTGCAGCTGTTTCGCCTTGGCCTCGTCGCAGCAGTCAAATTCCAGATGATATCCTTTGGCCGGGTCGCTGATAGAACCTATACTCAAAAACGCCCCTCTGAGAAAGGCTCTCTGGCAGCAAGAGTTTTTCATCAGAAGCGGGCTGACCGGCTCTTCCAAATTTCCCAGCTTTTGCAGTACATCCTTAATCTGTTGTTCTTCTAACGTAGTATCCGTATCTATATTAAATGTTTTTCTTAATAATGTAAAGCCTTTTCTGACAACAGCTTCATTTTCTGTTTGAAATCCAATCGTAAAACCGCCTTTTTCGTCCCGCCCATACTGTCCGCAGAAATGCATCATCGCTGCCAGCTCCGCTATCTGGCAATGTCTGGCAGAACTGACCTGCTTCGCCAGCTCCTTCTTGACCTCACTGGAAAACGACATAGCCTCCGGCTCCTTCCTTACACACACTCTCTAACGGAATGACTTTATACCTGCTGCGTTACATCTCTGTGATACAATTTAATACCATACTTTCCCTTGTCCTTCATCCGCTGAAATAATTCATTGGCGAGCGTCACACTGCGGTGTTTTCCTCCGGTACAGCCGATGGCGATCACCAGACGGTATTTCCCTTCCTTGACATAATTTGGTATCAGAAATTGTATCATGTCCGTAAGCTTTTCCATGAACGCTCCCGCCTCGGGAAAGCTCATAACATATTCCTGAACTTCCCTGTCATTTCCTGTCTTATACTTCAAATCCTCTATATAGAAAGGATTGGGAAGGAAACGGACATCCAGCACCAGATCCGCATCCGCCGGAATGCCATGTTTGAAACCAAAGGACATGACCGTTACCATGAGACTATTATATTCACCATTCTCTACAAAAATACGGTCAAGTTCCTCTTTTAGTTCTCTGGTCAGCAGATTGGTGGTGTCAATGACATAATCCGCATGACGCCGGATATTTTCCAGCACTTTCCGTTCCGCCCTGACGCCGTCCTCCACACGCCCGTCCGCTGCCAGCGGATGAATACGCCTGGTTTCCTTGTATCGTTTGATCAGCACATTGGTTTCTGCATCCATAAAAAGTATCTCAAGCTTGCATCCCTCCCGTTTCAATTTTTCCAGGGTTCTGGTAGCATCCTCAAAAGACTGGTCGGAACGCACATCCAGTCCCAATACTACCTTGCTCACCTCACTGCCGGGCAGGGAAATCAGTTCTACAAACTTCTCAATCAAAGACACAGGTAGGTTGTCCACACAATAAAAGCCGGCATCCTCCAGCATCTTCAGGGCGGTGCTTTTGCCACCGCCGCTCATCCCTGTTACCACTACAAATCTCATATGTCCTCCCAACCTAAAAACACCACTTCTGTCTCCAATGCTACATGAAACCTGTCCTTTACCTGTCTCTGAATCTCTGCAATGATTTGTCTCACATCCTCCGCAGTCGCTTCCCCGGTATTGATAATAAAGCCGCAATGTTTATCTGACACTCTGGCGCCGCCGATCTGGAATCCCCTGAATCCTGCTTCCATAATCAACTGACCTGCAAATCGTCCTTCCGGCCGTTTGAATGTGCTGCCCGCACTGGGATATTCCAAGGGCTGTTTCTCCTTCCGCCTGGCGGCCAATTCTTCCATCCGTGTCTTAATTGACTCCTTATCCCCACGCTCCAGACAGAATGCCACCTCTGTCACGGTAAAGGAAGAATGCTTGATAATGCTGGTGCGGTAGCCGAATTCCATGGTGGAATTGTCAAGTTTTAATGTCTCACCTTCGCTGTTGACCACCGTGACCTCCGTCACCACCTGACTCATCTCGCCTCCGTAGGCGCCGGCATTCATAACTACGCCGCCGCCCACCGTACCCGGAATGCCGGAAGCGAACTCCAAACCGGTCAATCCATGCTCCAGAGCCGCATGGGCTGCCTGACTCAATGCAGCTCCTGCCTGGGCCACAATACGGCAGCCCTGTACCGAGATTCTGCTCATTTTCTTACCAATCTGCAGGATAACTCCTCCATATCCCTCATCCTTCACCAGCAGATTACTTCCGTTCCCCAGAATAAAAAACGGAACCCCCACTAAATGCAGATACTTCTGCACCTTTTTCAGCTGTTCCCCACTCTCCAACTGCACAAAGCAATCGGCAGGTCCTCCTATCCGAAATGTAGTGTGACCTGCCATCGGCTCCTGTAAGAGTATGTTTTCATCAGGTACAAATTGCTGTAATGCCTCAACCACTGCTTTACTAATCATTGCACTTCTTTTCCTTTACAAAATTAACCCTTTTTTATAATCACACCGGCAGCGCCATAGATACCTGCATCGTTTCCGAGTTTTGCCAGGACAAACTTTGCCCCTCTGCACTGATGGAAGGCATACCTTTGATATGCCGGTTCCACAAAGGATAACAATATCTCTCCTGCTTTGGAGACACCGCCTCCGATGACGAATACTTCCGGGTTCACCACTGCTGCCACTGCCGCCAGCCCCTTACCCAGGTAATCTCCAAACTGCTCTGCAATTTCAATGGCGACTTCGTCCCCGGCCTTGACTGCATCAAACACATTTTTGGCAGAGACGGCCTCCATCTCCCGCAGATCACTCGGCTTCCCGTCCTTTGCCAGCCGACGCCTTGCAAGACGCGCGATGCCTGTGGCGGAAGCATATTGTTCCAGACATCCTCTGTTGCCGCAGCCGCAGATTTCCTCTTCCTCATCCACTATATGAATATGTCCGATTTCACCGCCCGCACCTGTTACACCGGTGAGAATGTTCCCATTTACCACAATGCCGCCGCCCACACCGGTACCAAGAGTCACCGCAACCATATTGCTGCTGCCCCTGCCGCCGCCCTGCCACATCTCGCCGTAAGCCGCAGCATTGGCATCATTGACGGCCTTTACCGGTACATTAATATATGCCTTAATTGCCTCCGGTATGTTAAAAGGCTTCCAGCCAATATTGACAGCACCTCCCACCAAAGTACCTTCGCTGTCCACCGCTCCCGGCGCACCCACACCGATACCTGCCACATTCTGCTGCGCAATTCCCTTCTCATCCATTTTCGCCTGAATACTGCGGATGATATCCGGCAGAATCGCAGCACCTTCGTTTTCCTTCACCGTGGGTATCTCCCACTGTTCCAGCAGACTACCTTCCATGCCGAACAGCCCCATCTTCACGGTAGTTCCTCCAATGTCAACGCCAAACACATAGCTGTCCATACAGCACCCTTCCTTCCCTTCTCATCCTCCTGAACTCTTTCCCTGCGCAATTTCTTAGGAACTGTCGTGAAATAACTTGTGCGTTTTGACTATCATAAGCCCGGGAAACAAAGCTAAAAACTTGCATGCAATTGCACAAGTTATTTCTGGACAGATCCTTATCCTCGACTTCCAATACGCCTCCTGTTTTTACAGCCTTCTCCCCTGACGCCTTCCCTTTACTCTTCCTCATCCCTTCTTCTCGCCAGAGAATTCTGTACCCGGTTGTATAATTCCTGCGCCGCATTGTAGCCCATTTTCTTCTGCCGGTGGTTCACTGCCGCGGACTCACAGATAATGGACAGATTCCGTCCCGGCCGGATCGGAATATTATGGCAGACAATCTTATTCCCCAGATATTCCGTATAATTTTCCTCCAGCCCTAATCTGTCATACTCCTTATCCTTATCCCAATCCTCTAAATTAATCACCAGATCTATGTTCTGGGTATCTTTTACAGCGGATGCTCCAAACATGGCCTTCACATCCACAATGCCAATCCCCCGCAGCTCAATCAGATTCTTGGTCACATCAGGCGCGGAGCCAATCAGGGTATCATCGCTGACTTTCCTAAGCTCCACCACATCGTCCGTCACCAGGCGGTGTCCCCGTTTTACCAGTTCCAATGCTGCCTCGGACTTACCGATACCGCTCTCTCCTGTGATCAGAACCCCCTCTCCGAACACATCCACCAGTACGCCATGTACGGAAATGCAGGGAGCAAGCTTCACATTCAGCCACCGAATGGACTCTGCCATAAATGCGGATGTGGTCTTCTTAGACGAAAGCAATGGAATCCTATGCTTAATTGCCATTTCCTGAAACAGAGGGTCAGGCTTCAGCTCGCGGCAGAATACAACCGCCGGAATATCATACCCCATGAATTCCTCATACACCTCTCTCTTCCTCTCAATGGGCAGCCCTTCCATGTAAGTGTATTCCACAAAACCGATAATCTGCAGACGGGTGGCTTCAAAATGTTCATAATATCCTGCCATCTGCAGTGCCGGACGGTTGATATCCGGCTTGGTAATGCGAATCCCCTTCACATCAATCTCCGGCGTGAGGTTTTCCAGTTTCATCTTCTCAATCAAACGGGTCAATGTCACACTATCCATACGTTTCCTCTTCCTCATTTCTATGTGATTATTTCATTCCATGTAACTGTTTTATTTCCATGTCATTTCTATCCGAATTTCCTTGAAGCCGAATCACCTTGAAGTTCCATGCGGCGGCTTCCAAATTCATCTGTGCTGCCCGGCAGTCCGGAAATGTCTAAGACTATTTTAACACACTGCGGATACATTGTCTAAGGCTGTTGTGTTTTTTTTCGGAAGAAATTAAAAATATCCTCTGCCGCACGTCTGTTAATCTCCGGCACTTCCGCCAGCTGCTCCACGGAAGCTGCTTTGATTTCCTCAATAGACTTAAAATGGCGCATCAGCGCTTTCCTCCTTGCCGGTCCCACACCGGGAATCTCATCCAGAACAGACTTCACCTGGGACTTGCTCCGCAGGGAGCGATGATATTCTATGGCAAAGCGGTGCGCTTCATCCTGCACCCTGGTAATCAGTTTAAAGCCCTCGGAATGGATATCAATGGGCAGTTCCACATTGTTAAAATATAATCCTCTGGTCCGGTGGTTATCATCCTTAACCATACCGCAGACCGGAATGGAAATCTTCAGTTCCGCCAGTACGGACAATGCAATATTGACCTGTCCTCTGCCGCCGTCCATCATCAGCAGATCCGGAAACCTGGTAAAGCTTCCAAATGCCTGATCCAGCTCCTTCTCTTCCAGCTGTCTGCTCTCCTCCATCCCATGCACAAATCGTCTGGTCAGCACTTCCCTCATACAGGCATAATCATCCGGCCCTGAGACCGTTTTAATACGGAATTTCCGATAGTCGCTGGGCTTGGGTTTCCCCTTTTCAAACACCACCATGGAACCAACGTTTTCAAATCCGTTAATGTTGGAAATGTCAAAAGCCTCCATGCGCTCAATATGTTCCAGCCCCAGAAGTGCGGCAATTTCCCTGACAGCGCCAATGGTACGGCCCTCCTCCCGCTTCAGCCGTTCCCTGTCCTGTTCCAGAACATGCTTTGCATTCTGGGCTGCCAGCTCCACCAGCTTTTCTTTGGAACCGATTTTCGGCACCCTCACATGCACCTTGCTCCCCTTTCGTCCGGTGAGCCATTTTTCGATTAACGCCTGATCCTCAATCTCATATTGTAACATTAATTCCCTGGGAATAAAAGGGGTGCCCGCATAAAACTGTTTCACAAAATTCTCCAGAATTCCAGGCTTACTGTCCGATGATACATTAGTCATATAATAATGTTCTCTGCCGATCATCTTGCCGTCACGGACAAAAAACACTTGAACCACTGCTTCCCGCTCATCCTGATACAGGGCAATAATGTCCTTGTCTTCCCCCGCACTGTCCGTAATCTTCTGTTTCTGCGATACCTGTTTCACGCTTTGGTACAAATCCCGATAACCTGCAGCCGTCTCAAAGTCCAGGGCTTCCGCGGCTGTTTTCATCTTATTCTCCAGATCACTTAGAATCCTGTTATAATTTCCGTTCAGGAATTCCAGCGCCTGTGCCACCTGTTCCCGATACTGTTCCCTGTTAATATACCCCTGGCAGGGTGCCAGACATTGTTTGATATGGTAGTTCAGGCAGGGCCTCTCGGTTCCTATGTCCCTGGGCAGGACACGGTTACAGGTTCTCAGCATATAGAGCTTATTCAACAGCTCAATGGTATCCTTCACTGCCGCAGCACTGGTGTAAGGGCCGAAATATTTTGATTTATCCTTCTTCATTGTCCGCGAGAACAGTATGCGGGGATATTCCTCTCCCACTGTCACTTTAATATAGGGATATGTCTTGTCATCCTTCAGCAATGTATTATATTTGGGAGAGTTTTCCTTAATCAGGTTATTCTCCAGCACCAAAGCTTCCAATTCCGAATCCGTGACAATGTATTCAAAACGGGCAATCAGAGACACCATTTTATCAATCATGGGTCCCCGCCCTATGTTTTCCCGAAAATAGGAACGCACTCTATTATGAAGATTGACCGCCTTGCCCACATACAAAATGACATTTTTATCATCCCTCATAATATAAACGCCCGGTTCCCTGGGAAGCTTCTTCAGTTCTTCTTCAAAGTTGAACATACCTTTCGCCCCTTATTCTATGATTCGCCTTTCTCTCTTCAACACACTTTCTAACGTGCCGCCAAATATTTATCAATACCATTGGCAATCCCTTCGGCAATTTTATTCTGGTAATCCTCCGTGGCCATCAGGGCATCCTCTTCGGGATTACTCATGTACCCCATTTCCACAATCGTAACTGGCACCTGGCACCAATTAATTCCGCTCATGGTATCGGTCTCCCACACATATTGCTTCGCACATCCCGCGGACGCCGCCAGTTCGTCTAATACATAGCCCGACAAATCCCTGCTCTGCTGATAGTAATCCCCATTATAAGGATTGGAAGCCGTCTGGCAGATAGTCATTGCCCCATGCACAGCAGAGTTCTCGGAACCGTTGGCATGAATCCTGATGAAGGCATCTGCCTGGGCATCATTGGCCACCTGGGCACGTTCGCTGTTGCTCATATCCACATCATGGGTAGTGCGGACCATAATTACTTCATATCCTCTGGAAAGCAGCTCTTGTTCTAATTTCTCAGCGACCATGAGTGTCAGCTCATACTCGTTTAATCCGCTTACCACACCTGCAGTCCCGCTGGCGACTTTGGCCTTCATCTCCGCTGCCCCCGGCCCAATGGGTTCCTTCTCACTATTGCCTTTCTGCTGATGTCCTGCATCAATCACCACCACGTAACCCTCTTGTGTCCCGGAACCTGCCGGATATTCCTCAGACGGGGAGGAATCCGCAACGGTTCCCGGCGTTGAAGCGGACGGCGTATCGGAAGCCGACGGTGACTCTGCAGGTACGTTTCCCTGGAGCTGTCCGGCTTCCGGTGACCCTGCGGATGCGCTTCCCTGGGGCTGTCCGGCTTCCGGCGACTCTGCGGATGCGCTTCCCTGGGGCTGTTCGGCTTCCGGTGCTGCCGATGCACTCGCCGAATCTCCTGGGATAATGCCTTCCGATATATCTGCGGATACCTCTCCCGATTCCGATAAATGTTCCGCCACAATGACAGAGGGCTGCTCCCTTTCCCGGCCGCAGCCCCCTGACAGCAATACCGCCGCCAGCAGCCATACCATCCCTCTGTACTTTCCTGATTTGTTACCTTTCACCATTTTCATCACCGTTTTCCATCTCCATTTTCATCACCGCTTTCCATCTCCATTTTCATCACCGCTTTCCATCTCCATATTTCATCGCCGTTTTCCATCTCCATATTTCATCACCGTTTTCCATCTCCATTTTCATCACTGTCTTCTGTTTTCATATTTCTTCGCCGTTTTCCATCTCCATTTTCATCACTGTCTTCTGTTTTCATATTTCTTCGCCGTTTTCCAACCCCATATTTCATCTCCGTTTTCCTGCTTTCCCTCACACAAGATATTTCCCATACTTTTCTCTCATCTCCTCATCCATACACCCCTTTGCATATTCCAGCGCCATACGATAAGAAATCGGAATTGCATTGGGATTCAACACATTTTTCCCGTACATTGCCCTCGGAAGATTATGCAGAACCATCAATATACGGTAAACCATTTCTTTATCCCTGTGTTTATCTAAATACTCCTGCGCATCCCGTAACAGACATTCCATAAAATTCCGCAGCTTAGATTCTTCCTCTCCATCTCTTTCAAAGATGCAGCTGCAGTTTATCAATTCCTCTTTATTATCCAATACCCGTTTATAATGCGGCAGCCTGTATTTCCCGCATAAATCCGCAAGAGCAGCAAACAATACTTCCCCACATGATATCCCGTTTTGCTCCCTGGAAATATTCTCCAGCAATGTCTGCCAGAACCAAATCTCATCCTTCAGACGTTTTCTTTCGCCTATCCGCCACCAGGTTCCCCTCCTGCCCGCCTTTTCATATAATACCCCCATGCCTAATATTTGATAATATAAGCCAATATTCATGATTTATCCTGCCAGTCACTAAAATATGCCTTGCTGCCCGCCTCAGAAACCGAAAATGCTATGTAATCCGGCGCAGTCAATTCGATTATAACAGCCCTATTGCTCTCAAAATAAAGACTGCAAGGAAAATGGTGGCAATCGATGCAATGGAAGTCCACACCACCAGCTGCCCTGCCAAAATGCCGTCATTATCCATCTCCTGTGCCATAATAGCGCTGGATACAGCCACAGGAGAGCCAAACAAAGCAATCATCGCAGGATACACAGCGGCATCAAAATCAATAAGCCCAGTGTATTTGGACAGCATTACGGCCAGACCAATAACAATCAGGGGAACTGCCGCAACACGGGCCGCAGTTCCAATGACAATTTCCTTCAGCATCCCCTTCACCGCGGCAAAATCAAACAAACCGCCCAAAATGACCAATGCCAAAGGAGAGCTGACTTTGGACAAATTGTTCACTGCATCATAAATGAATTTCAAACTTCCGGACAACGAAAATACAAGACTGCCGTCCGCACTCACAGGGATAAATGATCGGATACCCAGTACGGCAAGGCCGCACACCACACCGATAATCAGGGGATTTTTTGCAATTTTTGAAAGCACATCCTTTAAATCTGCCTTACTTCCGTCTTCCCCATCCACAAACATCGTAAGCGCAAGCACTGCGAGGATATTAAAGGTCGGAATGGAGAAAGCGCTTAAAACAGCCGCAATTCCTTTGCCTTCCACGCCCCCCAGCGACTCAGCAAGCGGCAGTCCGATAATGGCAAAATTGGAGCGGAATACACACTGTAGAATAACACCTTTCTGCCTGTTGTCAGGAACGGTTCGTTTTACTATGAACAGCCCAATGAAAAATGCCGTGAAAATGGCAATTTCCGAATATACCACCACAGACCAGTTGATATCGGTAAAGGAGCTGATACTATATACATTGATGAACAGCATACAGGGCAGACAGACACGGAATATCAGCTTATTTCCCTTCTTAAACCAGTCCTCATCCAGAAACCCCTTCTTCTTCAGCAGATAGCCCAGCAGAATCAGCAATATAATGGGCAGTATGGCGTTTAATGCAAATAGTAATGTATCCATTTTCACCACCTCATCATCTCTATTATTTTACAGATCATGGATGCGCGGTTAAACGGTACCATAAAATAATAACCGTCTGCTGTCTCCCTGAGTTTCGCAATGATTTCCAACGCAATTGCAATCCCGGCCTCTTCGCTTTCTTCCCTGCTCATATGCTCATCATAACGTGTGATAATTTCGTCGGGAACCTGGATTCCGGACAGCTCGTTTTTGACAAACATGGCATTTCGATAATTGACAAGCGGCATAATACCACAGAGTATTTTGGTATTCACTTTTGACTTAACATATTTGATGCGTTCTACATCATCATCCGAATAAACCGGCTGTGTCAGAAAATAATCTGCACCTGCCAGACATTTCTTATGCATACGTTCTATTTCCGCATCCAGATTGGGCCGGTTGTGATTCAAAGCACCGCCGTAAATAACAGGGTCCTCCGCAAAATATTCCAAATTTAACTGTTTAAAATAATTCATCAGCCGGAACGAATTAAAATCATATACACTGCCGGTACTGCTCTTTTCTCCTGCCGGAACCGGATCGCCGGTAATAATCAGCATGTTACGGATTCCGTTCATATGGGCACCGAAAAACAGTCCCCCCATGGCAATTGCATTCCTGTCACGGCAGCAGATATGGGGCATGACTGCAATATCCGTCTGCTGGCTGACAAGAATGCTGCTGGCTATGGAATCTGCCCGCATTTTACCCATTGGGGAATCGGAAAAGGTAATCATGTCCACCCCGGCCTGTTTTAAAAGTGCGGCAGCCTGCAGGATTTTGTCCCCTTTTCCATTCTGCGGCGGATCAAGCTCAACTGCAATCACTTTCCTTCCCATATTTAATTTGTTTAAGAAATCATTCCGGCTTTTATCAATCCCTTTCTCTGCAGCAGCGCCGGATATGTGATACCTCATCTTCCTGAAATTTCCATTTGTATTGTTATGCAGCCGTAACTGCTGCCGCAGCTCCCGGATATATTGCGGAGTGGTGCCGCAGCAGCCGCCGAGTATATTGACGCCCATGGAGGCAATTTCCACCATATTTTCACAGAAATAGCCCACATTGTCCCGGTAGATGCTCCTATCCAGGGCAAAATCCGGATAACCGGAATTCGGCGCTATGGATACCTGCATATCGCCAAAATCCAATTTCTGGAGGATGCGTTTCATATGAGTGGAGCCAACACCGCAGTTAAAGCCCATGACATCAATGCATCCGCAGTCTCCGGCAATTTTCACCAAATTCGATGCACTGATACCGGCTTTCGTACATCCGAATTTATTCAGGCTGAAGCCGGCCATGATGACAGGAGATACTGGAAGCTGCTTTTCTATTACCCGTTTTTTGATATAACGGACAGTCGGTAATATGTATTCAAAATCCGAAAACGTTTCGAATAGAATGATTTCCGCACCGGCATCCAGCAGTGCATCCGCCATAGTTTCATATTGCGACTGAATCTCATCATCCGTAACTGCCCCGTTGGCCGGAACCGGTCCCATATCACCTGCAATCCATACTTTGCCGTCTGCGCAGCCAGCCGCTTTCTGTGCAATTTTGTAAGCTTGAAACACATTGTCATAAATCCTTTGGAGCACAGCCTGTCTGTCATCCGCCTGATGCAGGGGCCGTCCCGTCAAACCTTCCGCATGGCTGGCAAAACTGTTCGTGCGCAGCAGTCCGGCACCGGCGGCAATGTATTCCCTGTGGATGCGCTCTATTTGTTCTGGATGTGTGATATTGGCAGATTCCGATATCTTTTCTTCTAAAGGATATATCTGCGAATAGTAGGTTCCCATAGCGCCATCCATCAGCAGAAGGTGATTCTGTGTCATTTCCAAAAAATTCATAATTTTCCTCCAATTTCTTGTATCCGCTTCCGATTCTTCCAATTGCAGCAGTTCAGACAAATCACTGAACTGCAGCTGCAAATTCTATCCCGCAATGACTGCAAGGCGGCACACTCTCGTGCCGCTTCGGCATCTTCTCTTAGTATACTTCCTCATCTGCCAAATGTAAACCGCTTTCCGTTATCACATTCTGGCGACAGCAGCAGTTCAGACAGCTCACTGAACTATTGCGATTTGACGATACGGCAAACCGCGCTGACGAAAAGGAGTCATTTTATGCCAAGGACAGTGAGCATTGGATGTCAGGATTTTGAGACACTCAGAAGCAAAGGTTACTTTTATTGGAAAAAATATGCCACATTATCACCACGCTTTACAACCACTATGATTTTCTGTGGAAAGCGGAAAATTAAACGAAAAGGAAAGAGAATACTACCGGAAAGTTACAGCTGACATGTAAGAATACATTGCCACGGATTCCTTAGGCGTTTTGTCTGAATTTCTGTCATATGGTTTTGCCTTTTGCGGAAAACGGGTGCTGATCGGCGTGAAAAGATAATGGATGTCCCTGGCTCCGGCCTGTCTGCGACATGGCAGGAAGCCAGGCCGGCGGACATACTCATACGCACAAAACGTTGTCAAAATCATCAAATAATTCTACGATTGAAACAGTGCCTATTTTAACAGCATTTTATCATTTAATTTCGTTCTGTCTTGTACTTATTTTCCATACTGTTTTTCCTTAGAATCCTGAGTATGATATTTCTCAGCGGCCCTATACAATGAACCATATAAAACAATATATCGTAGAAAAATGATGGTCTGGGAAATAACACCCCGGGAAACTTCTCTCTTAACAATCTATATACAAGCAGATTTGTTACATATAAAAGCAGACAAATCATAAGCAGCGAAGCCGCAAAACCATAAATCTTATAATTTCCCACATAATATACAGGAAGCACCACAAGCAGCACCACCGGCGACAACAGCCAATATACCGCATGCAGAAATAACTTAAAGGCCAATAGAAAAGCGCGAATCTTCCTTCCTATTGTAATATCTGAAGAAAACATCTTTTTCCATAACTTGTAATAAACAAACGCATCAAACGGACCATTAAACCAAACCGTCTGCTGCTTTATATATTTTGATACTGCATCCGTAAATTCCGCACACTCAAAATATGGAATGGGATGTATTGTTACCTTATTTTCACATAACAAATACCCCAGAAAAGCATCTTCATTCAATGTCTTTTCCGGAAAACCGCCCACCTTCTTCAAAGTCCCTCGATTTATAAATAAACCATGTCCAATGACATAATTCATCTTCCCAAACAGTAAATCCCCCAAATACTGTATGCGTTCTGAGCACCCAGACATACCTTTCCATAATTCCACATGATACTTGGCACGCGCATATTCAAATAGAATACTCCATCGATTCTGCCATAATGCGGCGCTTGCCAAGACCGATTCCTCTTTTATCCCCCTGGGAACTGCAAAATAACTGTATTGCTGCATGCAGAACTCATTGCCGGGTTCTCTATAGCCAACAGCCCTTTCCTCAAAATATGCCAATGATTCTCTGCTGATTCTGGAATCTGCATTATAGACTGCGATCCAATAGTTATCCTTCTCAATTTTATCAATTTCAGCCACTGCATAATTCAGCTGATGCGCCATTACACCGCTTCCGGAATAATGATATAAGATGGTATTAGCGGAGTGATATTTCCCGATTACCTCGCTCAAAATGTCATATGTATGCCTCACAGCATGACACCGCTTTTCCCTGTCCGTTGTTATAAATACTAATTTATAGTGACTGCCTTTTTCCACATATTGATAAAAATGTTCAAATGTCTCTTCTGCTATTTTTTGTTCGTCCATCATAGGAATTAAGATATATAACTTTTGATTTTTCTGATGCGGATCATATTCTGTTTCGCCTGATGTCCGCTTTCTGATAATATATAGTTTGATGTAATTAACCAAGATATCAAAAATATAAACCATGGTTATAAATAACATAATATATTTCATATACTTTTCAGCACTCCCAAGAACTCCTGCAGGATATTCTCATCCCATTTCCCCACAAAAGGACAACCTAATTCTATTCCTTTCTTATTAAGACCATGGAAATCACTTCCGCCACTGATATAAAGACCTAATTCTCCTGCAATTTTAACAAACTGCATAACATCCGTCTCGCTATGGTCCGGATGAAAGCACTCCACTCCCTTCAGTCCAAATTGCTTATAATGCTTTATCTGCTCCAGACGCTCTTCATATCCTGATGATTTCATCTTTCCAGGATGCGCCAGAACAGGAATGCCTCCGTCCAGAAGAATTGTTTCAATAACCTCTTCCACCAACAGCTTTTTAGGCGGCGCTATCCTGTTTTGTCCGTAATCCAAATACTCTGTTACAGCACACTCGATTGTCTCACATAAACCTTTGTCTACCAGAATTTCTGCCAGAAGTCTACGGGTTAAATTCTTCTTCCGCAGAATATCCTGCTCAATTATCCCTTGGCGGTACAATGATAAACCAAGCCTTGACACCGCCTTTGCATAAGCATTGCGAAGCGTATGGACCATATCCCTCACTTTCCCCTGAAACGGACATATATTATATCCCAGAATATGTATAGATTCTCCGTCAAAAGCGTTGATTTCTATACCGGGAACAATTTTTACTCCCGATACCGGAAATGACTGTAATTGATCATATGCTTCCAAACTGTTATGATCTGTAATGGAAGCTGTCGTAATGCCCTTCTCCTTAAGCAATCTTACAATCTCATATACCGGCTCTGTTCCATCGGAACAATCCGTATGAATATGCAGATCAGCTTTCTCATTTCGTTCCATACTTCTATTACCCTTCCAGAAATTTCAAAATGTCATTTACATAGGTATTCCAATCCATGTCTTCCGTAGAAATAATCATTTTATCCATTGACGACAGATCAGCCCATTTCAGGATTTCATTTTGTATTTCTATAAAATATTCCTTTATTTCTTCCACGTCTTTCCCTAATGCTGCCAGGTAATTATCCCACTTCTCCGAATTCCTATAACGGCTGGTTGATATAATACTGCGTTCCATCACACTATTTTCCGGTAAATATAATATAATCAGCTTATATCCCCTATTCTTCATTTTATCATCCAGGTCTTTGAATAATGCCTTATTGCTCATATACCCTTTGGCATAATTTTCAATGTGAAAACACTCCAGCACGCTTACAATCCTACGCTTGATATCCTTTGTTCCGTATGTATCATATCCATTATCAAAATACTCTATGAAGTCACATATTTTATTTAGATTATGATAACACTCCATTTCTACGGAGGAATCTGTTTTTCTATATATCAACCCGTTTGTATAAAATTGTGAGAGGGACAAATAATTAAGCTCCTCCCATTGAGAAAATTTATCCTTTAAGCAATTTAGCAGGGTTGTTTTTCCACTTCCTGTAATCCCTTCAACAATCAGGCGCTTCATGGCTCAACTCATCATACGGTATTTGGGTAAATCGTCTCTTAATTCATCTCTGTTGGAGACAGAAAAAATACGATCCAGCACACCCTTTTCCCAACGACGTTCCTGTTCCAGATCCCGTTTTCCAAAGAAATTGACAAATTCCTTATCCTTAATCTGCAGCAGCTCCATATATCTGTCTTCAAATCCATCGCTGAAAATAGACTGCAGACAGTAAAACGCATAATATACCGCTTCACTGTAATCCAGCTCATTTGCCAGTTGTATCGTCTGTATTATATCCTGTTCTGTCATATGCGAAATAACATATTCCCTCAGATCACATAATTTAATTAAATTAATATCATTATTATTATAAATCCAGATTAAATTTACTGCTTCTTTATAAAAATGGCAGCACAAGTGCAGGAAAAAAATTGACGGTGTCAGCGCATTTGCAGCACATCTATTTAAAAGGTTCTCCACATCTTCCCTCTTTAATTTAAGATCCAAACTCATGCAGAAATCAACTTTATAGCAATTGATATAATCGTTTTCAGACCTTTTCAAGAACGGAGCCATATTATTGACCTGCATTTTCCACAAAATCTGTTTTTGTCTGCTAAATGGCACAATCGCATCTTCCTCATAATGATATTCGCCCTGAACATATCCCAGGGAGCCCATAATATCAGAAATCGCCTTAGCATCCTGATAGCCAATCATAATATCGATATCATTCATGTTCCGAAGCCCATATTCCTTATACATATGAGGAACCAGATAAGCGCCTTTCAGAAACGCCGCTTTCATATTCCGCTCTTCAAAAACGCGCATAATGGACTCAGCTTCTTTTATATAAGCAACCGTCCTGTTCTTTATCCCAAGATAATGAAACTTCATAACCTGGAGTATTTTGCTTGGAAGAAATTCAACATATTTCAGGCGGACAATATTCCCCCAGAACAGTCCCAATATTTTATTTTTAATGCAGACCTGAAGGATATAATTCCAGTTAAGTTCCTTATCCCTGATAAGTGTATCAATCCTGTTTACTACTGCTTCACTCATACTCATCCTGGACATCAGCAGAATCATTTCCTGTTCCCTGTTTAAGTCTTTCATCAGAATCATATTATCTATCCTCTTCTCTCCAAATAATTTCATCAGGAAGTTCATGTGATAAAAAGAACATTGGACTGGCCGTCAAACCATATGCACCTGCATTTCTAAACACAATAAAATCATTTACATCAGCAGCAGGCAGCAGTTCATCATGCATCAATTCATCTGTCGGTGTACAAAGCGGACCAACAATGGATACACACTCTTCCCCTATACTCTTCTCCTTTTGAATGATGCTGACAGGAAATTTTCTCCGCAGGAAATGCCCCATCCCTGAAGGAGCAGAGAAGAAGTTTGTCCCGCCGTCCACTATCAGAAACTTCTTTCCTCTCGATTCTTTTTTATACAGCACCCGGACAATATAATATCCGCCTGCCGCCACAAGATACCTTCCTGACTCGGACACCAGGCGCAGGCTTCTTGAAAATCTCGGCAAATACTCATGCAGCAATTCCGTAACCTTCTGCCGCAGTACATCCATATCTAATTCACTTTCTCCTTCAAAATACGGAACTCCATAACCGCCGCCCAATCCTATAAACTCTATTCTTTTTCCCGCCACCTGTTCACACTTTAATGCAATTTCAAATATTCCCTGAAAACCTTCACAGATTTTATCAATTGACAGATTCTGTGTGCCATTGTATACATATATTCCTATCATATTGACAAAGGGCAAATTCATTATGCTTTCCAATACCTCATACACTTTTTCTTCATCAATACCAAAGGGACGGGCCACACCTCCCATTTTCATTCTGTTTCCTGCATTCGCCATAACAGGATTGACACGAATGGCACAGGACACCTTCTTCTGCAACTTCCCCCCGATTTCATTTATTTTTATCATTTCTTCCAGCGATTCACATACAATGCAATAGATCTGCTTCTCAGATGCAAATGCCAGCTCCTCACCGGTTTTTCCCGGTCCGACAAAAATAATATTTTCCAGGGAATAGCCTGCAGCTATGGCATTTTCTAATTCCGGTCCGGATGCCACTTCCACTCCTTTGGTGAGTTCCTTGATTTTTTTCAGCAATTGCATATTAGGATTGGCCTTTTCCGAATAAAACAATTCAATTTCTTCCGTCAAAGCCGTCTGCAGATTAATACACCTGGCTTCAATCTCCTGATAGTCGTAAGCATATACCGGAGTGCGCATCTTGTCCAACTGTTCCCACGCAAGCTTAACCATTATGCAATCCCCTTTTGATTCAGATACTCTTTTATCTTATGAATGGTGGCAAAATTGCGCATTAATAATTCATCATCTTCAACAGTGATATTGAATGTATCTTCCAGGACTACTATCATATTAATAAAGCCAATGGAATCCAATCCCACATTTGACAACTGATAATCTCCGTCAATCGTATCAATCTGATTATTTTCTCCTAAAAGCTCACCCACTATTTCCCTGATTTTACTTTCCAGCATTCCGCCTTTTCCTCCTTCTCAATTCATTTATTACGCCTTCTCCACAAACTTATGATCCTGTTGACTTATATCGTTTTACCCCCTTTCGCCAGAATAATGCAGCCAGGAACATATATGGCAATGATACAAGCGGCACTAACGCATCTGCTATATGAATACTCTTACCCGTGAGAAAGCAAATCGGGTAGTATTGAATACAGGCAACAGGTACTACATATGTAAATATCTTAAGAACATTCTCCCCGTACACGGCAAAGGGATATTTCCCAAATTCCCTGCTGCCATCAGTGAAAATATTGAATATCTCCAAGCCCTGGGTTGTAAAAAAGCAAAAGGATGCATAAATGATGAACAAAGAAATAAATAATATAACACCGCATACCAGCATCTCAATGAGAACTAACAGCCTGCACACATTCCATTCTATACTGCTGTTGGGTATGATTAATAAGTATATCAATAGTGACTGTATCAGCTTCCCTATCCTGCTGATTTCAAATGTGGACTCCAGAACCTGTACTATTTCATTCTGCGGCCTCAATAGCATTCTGTCGAATTGTCCGTTGGCCATAATACCTTCAAAGGTATCAAACCCCCTCCCGAAAAATTCTGCAATAGAAAATGAAAACATAATATTGGCATAGCACAGCAGAATTTCTTCAAAGGTAAAACCAGCCACAGTCTTAAAATTGGAGAACAGAAATTGAATTCCAATCAGTGAAAACAGCGAAGTAAAAAACTGGCCTATAATTGTCAGCACCGCGGATTTCTTATATTGCGCTATCGACAGAAAATATGCTCTTAAATATTTAAAATATAATTTCATTTAACCTCCAAACAGAACCAGTTTCCGCAGAACCCGGTCCATGAATAATTTTCCTCCTGACAGCATAATAAACAGCCATATCATCTGCATAAAGAGTGAAAATATAATCTGTGTTCCCTGAATATTTCCACTGAATATGCGCAGTGGAATATTCTGCATATATGTAAATGGAGAAAACTTTAAAAAGTCCTGCATCCATTCCGGGAAAAAGACCAAAGGTATAACTGCTCCCGACATAAAATCAACCAGAGATGACATAATCATCTTGATTCCAAGGGGGGAAATCGTGTGAATCACCACGATGTAAATCAGCATGCAGAATGACGATACCAATGCCAATGAGAGCAGCATAGCTAATAAGAACGCTATGACCGTATACCATTCCATCTCCCATTTTAAACCATATTCCCCAGGAATTAAGCTTGCAATCACCAGGATCGGGAAACATTTCGGAAGTGTTTTTCCAATACGTTTTGCAACACTTTGAAAATACCAGCTTTGGTATAATTTGATCGGTCGGCACAATTCATACGAAACAGATCCTGACATAATTGAATTTAATATTGTCCCATCTAATGACCATGTTGCAAACAGCGAATGGAAAGCCTGCTGCAGCCACATATAAGATACCACCTGCGAGAATGTCATATCCGAATTGGTCCCACTTAAATAGAATGCTCTATACAATAATATATTCATAACAGCCCAGCAGAATTGAACTGCTATTCCCGCATAAGAAGCAATTTTATATCGTATTTGATTACTAATTCCAATTTTCACATAGGCCAGAAATGTTCTCATACCTCATATTCCTTATACATCTGAACAACAATGTCTTCTGTCGATAATTCGCTGGAAGTAATATCAACTATATGAACCTGGTCCAGCAGATATTTGATTGCTTCCTGCTCTTCAATACATTCAGAATTTATTCTTATACTAAAATTGTTATCTTCAAAATCAATTAATTCCAAACCTCTGATCAACTCCGGTACGGTTCCGGCACATCTGACCTTAACTTCCTTCTTATTATATTTCTTCCTTAACAATTCCCTCTCGCCGTCAAATAGAATTTTCCCTTTTCCGATAAAAATTATCCTGTCTGTCAGAGCCTCAATATCCTGCATATCATGTGTTGTCAGGAGTAATGTAAGTCTGCTCTCATGATTAATTTCCCTTATAAATTGCCGAATGGACTTTTTGGATACAGCATCCAAACCTATTGTGGGCTCATCCAGAAACAATAGATCCGGTTTATGTAATAATGAGGCTGCAATTTCGCATCGCATTCTCTGCCCCAAGGATAACTGCCTGGTAGGTATATTGATAAGCGCATCCAGATCCAGCATATCCGTCAGAAGAAACAGCGTTTTTTTATATTCACTTTGAGGCACCTTATATATGGCCCTTAACAAATCAAAGGATTCTATCACAGGCAGATCCCACCATAATTGAGAGCGCTGGCCGAAAACCACACCAATATTCTTCACATACTTCTCTCTTTCTTTCCATGGAATCATTCCATTGATCCGGCATGTACCGGAATCCGGTGTTAAAATTCCGCTCAGGATTTTGATGGTAGTGCTTTTTCCCGCACCGTTAGGACCAATATATCCAACCATTTCCCCCGAATTTATGGTAAAACCAATATTGTCCAACGCCTGGACTTTTTTCAATTCTTTATACAACATTTTCTGAATAAAGTTCTTCCCTTTATCATTTGATACATAATAATTTTTGCATAAATTATTTACTTCAATCATTATCTTCACCTATACAAATATACTCACGAGAAATGAAATCTGCCGCAATGACCCTGGCGCCTTTCGCTCGTGAGTCGGGTTGCTTGGCAAGTTTTAGTGACCGTCAGTATAAATTAATAAATAACAATATCTTATCATAATTCCTGTCAACACTGCCATCAATAAACAATGTCTTCTGCTGGTGCTTTTCCCGGATTATCCCCTGAAAAATCCTGTTTTTATGATTATGCCACGCCCATTGAATCATTTCTGCAAATGATTTTATACTTTCCTGGGAATTTCCCCCCAGCCTCCGCAATAAACTTCTTTTCCCCAACCTGTATAAAGTGATAAAAAAGGACTTCGGAACAATACAAATAATACAATCCGCATTATCCAACAGCAGACTGATATACTCTTCCGTAAATGATCCTTCTATGATCCATTCATCAGTTAAAGTCAATTTTTTAACAATATTCTTCTTCTCACTGATATCATACTGTTCCGTATACTTGATTTTCCAGAAGAGATCATCTAAATGATACACTCGGATTCCAATCTTCTCCTTAAGCTTCTCTGCCAAAGTGCTTTTTCCACTGGCCGCATTTCCTATGATATAAATTTTCATTTTCAAACAGCCCCGCCGCCATAACATTTGTATCTTAACAATCTGCATATTCAGCTGCCAGGAATTCCTTTAATTTTAGAACTGCATTATTTCTTACCCCGAATTCATAACGATATACAGAACAGTTTGATACCAGCCAGTCAATTAATTCAGAAGAATTCCTGCTTAACTCCTGTTCGCTAATCACTCTTGGCACAATCCATGGCGCAACCCAGTTATCATCCTTAGGCGTCATACAATTCCTAAGGAGAACTTCCCTCGCCATTTCCGCATCCATTCTTGTAAACCTGCATTCTGTTTCCCCGGCCTGGAAAGAAGGTATCATAATACACTGCAGCTTTGCACCGAAAATATTGGAATTACCATAGATATCCGCCAACTCCCCGGGCGTAATCTCTATTTTTATGGACGAACCGATATATTCTGCTTCCCTGTTGGTTTTCCAATCGCTTTGCGGCCTTGACAGTTCATGCTGATTAACATATTCACTCAATTCTGAATATGCCCCCATTGTTCCATATCCTATCCTGATAGCCAGGGGCACATAATGCATCTGAATCCCATTTTCCTCATTAGCTAAAATAATTCTGTCATTTGCAATAAAATCACTCCCAAAATACAGGAAATTCAGCATTGTAGAAGTTTTTCCTGCCGATTTATCTCCACAGATATAAATCCCCTTGCCCTTATATGATACAGCCGCTCCATGAAAGACCACATCACCCCTGGATTCACTTACTCTAAAGATCATTTCTCTGACCACTCTTAAGAAGTAAGATGCACTTCTTGTCTTTGTTAAAACACAAATAACATTATCATAACATACGACAATAAATTCTCCATTGATACCTGAATAAATCTTCTTATTATTGAACATATATTTTCTTACAGCCATTCCGCTCTTATGTATCATAATCACTTGAAATTCCTTTACTGCTGAAAGCGCCGCTGCATATTTATCCAGATATTCTGCATTCTCAAAATGATAAAGTCTATATTCTGCAGTCAAATCTTTCTGCTCCATGGAGAAATCATGCCAGTACTCTTCCATATATTCAAACACAGAATTTACATTGCTGTAGCAGGAAAACTTTATTTCTGGATAGAAATAATTTCTTTGAATTATACAGACATTTTTTAATCTATCCAGAAATTCCATATCTTGTACTTCATGCATACCATTCCTCTTTCCTCTTCCATAACCCGGATTAGCAGACCTCATCAACCCATTTGGGAATTATCCTGGAGAAATTCTCATAATCATCCAGTATTTCTTTTGCCTGCTTCATCATTACATCTACCTGCTCCCCGCTGACACCGGCAGCCCATGCTATGGACGAGATGATTTGAAAAGCCATATACAGTCCCAGAAGGCGCCAGAAACTTTCCGGTATCGTTCCTGCAAAATACCCCCTGATTCTTCCATAGGCAAATTCTTTACTGACTGCTTTGCACCATACTATCTTAGCAAACTCTTCCCATGGGTCCCCGAAATCCATTCTGTCAAAATCAATTACATATAAGCTTTCATCCTTCGGGTTAATAATAAAATTGCCGATATGGTAATCTCCATGCTGTAAAGTAACCGGTCTGTTTTTTAGCAAACATCTGTTGTCCGCAATGTAGTTTAGTATCGCATTATCATGTTCGATTGTTAAACCGCAGCGCTGATAGGCTGCAGTTTTCTTGTCAATTTTAGCTCCAAAGCGGTTCTCCCAGTCTGCATCCAGCGTTTTGCACTGATGAATTATCCTCAAATATTTTCCTGCGGTCTCACCATATTGCATTTTCTTTGCCGCAGACTCCTTCCCTATCACATCTGCGGCCTTTACCCCTTCTATCCAATTGAAAATCATATATACCTTGCCCGCTTCATCACTTTTCCAAAGCTCCTGGGGCACTGACATCTTGATTCCTTCACTTTTACTGAGTTCCTGTAACATGTGAAAATCTCTCTCTCTTCTGCCGGACATACTAATATTACTGATTCTCAATAAATACTTCCTGCCATCCTTTTCCACCAGATATTTCCAATCACCGGACCATCCTTCGCTGATCTCATTGACAATGCGATATCCTCTTGCCTCAGCTTCTTTTTTCATTGAACGCCTCCACCATCCGTTTTATAGTATCCAAATCAGTTCCGCCTGCCAACAGCATAAACAGTGTATAGTCTGTCATATTTTTCAGAACAGACCCCTTCACATTTTGAATGATCCAGTCACACCATTTCCCGGCCTCCTGTGAACTCATTGTTTTATGACTGTAACAAGCGCCGCTGCCAGCTAATCCATATTGTTCCCTTCTCTCATACACAGGGGTATTTCTATTATAAAACCACGGCCTTATCTCATAGAAGTCCGGTTTCATTTCATCAATTACCCTTAAAGTATCCTCCACTGACTCTTTTGTCTCTGTGGGAAATCCTACAAAAAATGAGGCTATGGTTGTTATATTGTATTTCTGTAACAATCTGTGCTTCTGCACGATGTCTTCTATCTGTGCCTTCTTATTCATCTCGTCCAGCATGCGCTGACTGCCTGATTCTACCCCCAGCAAAACTCCCAGACAGCCGCTTTCTGCCATAAAACGGACAATTTCCTCATCTAACAGCTGTGCCCGGATGTACCCATGCCACTTAAATGTATATTTCTTCTGCACTATGCGTCCCAGAATCTCCCGAAAACGTTTTCTGTTGACATTAAAAGTATCATCTATAAAATGAACTACTTTCACACGCTTCATTGATTCTATCAAATCCAATTCATGAAACAAAGACTCCAGTGACCTTTCCATATATGTACCCGCATAGGCCGGAAACGCACAATACGCGCAGGAATACGGACAGGATATGCATGTCCTCACATTAACATATTCCCCACAGGAATTTTCAAATAAATTCCAATAAATGGTCTGTTCCAAATCCGTTTCATCCGCTTCTTCAAATGTAAAATTGTATTGAGATTCTTTCATCTTATAGAAGATATTGCCAATGGAAGCATAATCCCCTCTGGCCTCCTTTAAAATATCCACCAAAGTATCTTCTCCATGAAACGAGTTTATATAGATATCCGCTTTACAAAATCCTAATATGTGATTGCGTGCCGCATGGCTGCTTTCTTTTATTTTAGCAGCAATATAGGGTCCCCCGATTATCACCTTACATTCCATTTTATTTTTGATTGACAGGCAGATACTTCTTATCAAATCAATACTTGCTGTAAATGTTGTTGATATGCCCACAAATTCATATTTTCCCGTTATTTTATCAATTGTTTCATGATAATCATTGCCGATCACCAGATAATCTGCCTCGATATGATACTCATGCAGTCTGCTGACCAGATAAGCAACAGCACCGGGAAAAGGTGTAAACGTATGAATATCTGCACCTTCCAATAATTTTCTTTCATTTAACGGCAGCGAATCATGATAGCTTATCAGTAAAAACTTTTTCATACGTATCCCCCTATATTGATACAATATATGCTTTTAATACCCGTTCTATCATCCCTATGCGGTTCAAATCCTCCACTAAATACAGCAGAAATAATCTCCCGTTTTCACCCGTATCCTTTCCTTCATAATAGCTGCATACAATGACGCCTGTCCCTTCCCTGTATAAGAACGGGGTTAATATTTCTTGTAATAAGCGCAGGCTGATATTGGGTAATATATTATAGTACTTATAACATTTTTCCACACCGTCTGCCGCCCCCTGAATTTCAGCCAGTGTAAAATAGGATGATAACGACAATCTGCCGTTTATCTCGATAACCGGTATGAAATTATCTTCCACATCCATGATTGCATCAATGCTCAAAATTCCCCAATATCCTGAACAATACAATTTATGCCCGATTTTATTCACACATTCATATATCTTATCTCCAGACAGCACCGCCTCATCGGCAATATCACAGCCTCCCTCATAAACCCCGTTTTTAACAAACTGTCTTTTTAAGGGCGAACGGAAGATATCTCCTTCCTTCGTAATATAAAGTTGATAGTTTAAATCATGTTTTACCTGACACCATTCTTCAAGGATGCATTCTCCAATACATCTCTTTTTGAAAAACCGAATAAACTGTCTTGCTCTGTCTTGATTCTGAAGCCAGAAAAGCCCTTTACCCGATGCACTATATGGCTCTTTTATCACACATGGCACAAAACCCTCTTCTTTATGGAAGTTCTCAATACAGCTTTCGATTTCCTCTGCATTCTTACATATATAGCCTTCAAGTGTTGAAAAACCTGATTCCTGAGACATTTTTCTCGCATAGATTTTACTGTTGACAGCTGAAATCAGATTCACGTTATCTGTCATAAATAACGGAATGCCTGCAGCCTGTTCAATATCCACATCAAATTTAGTAACCCCAAAAGGCATTAATATCCAATGGTCTTTATCAGGCAAATCATATAACAGCTTCATCATTCTTTTATTATGATAAATTCTTTCAGAAATAAATTTGTGATGATTATCTTCCTCCAATATTTCAATGCGCGGCGTTTCCCCTCTATATCTTGTCAATTCCTCTACGATTCCATATTCAGGTTCTTTTGACAATATTACTATGTCATTGCTCCTTGCTGTTAAGAACAATAATGTCTCCATACTCTGAACCAAATATACTTCATGATTGCCTTTTATTTCTGGTATTGCCATGCCGGAATTTGACCAATATCTTTCACACCCAATATTCAACCACCAGATTCTACGCACTTCACAGTTCTCATACGGCGAAATATTATCTAAGCTTAACCTTTTCATACTCTTGTTCCAATCTCATCATAAGCTGTTTCAATACCATTGTTGCATATTGTCCCGAATTCAGGAAAAAAGACACGCTCATTTTATATTTTCCGTCAAAAAATTCATCCCTGTCAAAATCAGAAAAATACAATGTGGCAAAATCAAAAATTTTCCTTTGCGACTTCTTCACAGTCAGCCCGTCTGCAGAATATTTATAGTAACAATACTCCGTTTCCATTCCCACACTTGCAATAAGGTTTGTTACGTTCAATGGAATAGCCCAATTATGAACTTCACAAGGCACATAACATAATGTATCTGTATTATCTTTTATGATATGTTCCACTTTTTCGTTCCAATGATAGCTCATATGTGAATTCAGAAAAAATACATATTTATCCGGTTCTATCCTGGAAAACACTTCTAAGGCCGGGCCCTGGGACGGGATTTCCAATAGCTCAATTGCAGGATTCGCCTTTACATACTCGTCTACCGCCCTGCCTAAATCGTCATGAATGATAGCCTCTCCTATTTTATGAGTATTTTTAACCCTTCCCGGCATTCCAAATCTTTGATCGTCATAATAATTTACAAACGGCATAAAATACCTATTGCTGACCATATGGCTTTTCATATGTTCTATCAATGCGGCATCAAGATTTCTGATACATATTTTAAAGCTGTTTCCCAGCAGCTTTCCTATTTTCAATCCGTGATCAGAATATCCTAACAATTTCATTTCAAGCAGATTAGAATCATGGAAAGACCGTATGACTGCCAGTGTCCTATCCCTGTCCAAAGATTTATTCACAGCCATTAACTGTGAAGTTATGCCCTCTTCATCTTTTAACCCGGAAAAAGTAATTTGGCTGACAGCACATTCAAATATTTTCGCAACATGTTCTGCAAGTTCAAATGAAGATATCCCTCTCTTTGTAATGTAAAAGTATGTATACTGTCCATATTCCTTTAAATCCAAATAATTTATCATAGACACTTCATTTACTATAAAATCTTCATATCTGTACTTAATTCTATAATCCATACTGCCGCTTTTCCTTTCGGATTTCATCCATCGTACTTTGCCATTCTATGTAACCTTTTTTATACCGTCCTGAGAAATATACTCATCTCCTGCAAAATTAGGATACGCGAAACCATCTGATACTAATTCCGCAAGCTTACATCTATGACAAATAAGTTCATTTTCTGCCCTGATTTCTCCCTTAATTGCCTTTCTAAACCATTCAAAACGCTTTCCATTCCATACCTTTCCAATGCCATCTTCTGTTACGTTTCCTACAATTGCTTCCTCTCCCCAATCTTGAGAACAAAGCACTGCATTTCCATCTGCAAGAATACAAATCCGTTCATATGGTCTGTTTAATCCACAGCCGCAAAGCACCGATGTATCATCTTTATTATAAAGCACCTCATTTTTATGTTCCGCTACATTTCCTGCCCTGTCCAGGAAGCCGAATACATGGATTTGTGAATCAGGGAAAATATTATGAAGAAGCCCCAGATTATCCTCCATATGAATCCATGGACACAGGATAGCAATGATCTGGTATTTGACAGGCAGTCCCGCCCTTTGGTTCATATCAATAAACTTGTGAATCATTTTCAAGTTTGTCTCAAATCTGAGACCCGGCATCAATTCACTATAATATTTTTCATTTCCGCCGAAAAAACTGATCCTCAAATCATCTATCAGCTCCTCTTTGATTATCACTCCCATGATATCTTCCGTGATTCCTGAGAAATTGGTAGATAATTCTATAAAATGGTTTTCCTTTTTTATCCGGCGCAGAACCTCAATGAATCTAACATCTAAAGACGGCTCATTATTCATATAGGGTATGATTCTTTCAATTTCGCCTTTATGTTCATCGCACTCGGAAATAATTTTTTCTATCATTTCGTCCGTCATTCTCCGGCTTACCTGATTTTTCGCCAGATTCCGATACGGACAGGTAGTGCAATACCCATTGCATTTCGACAATGTTTGAAATTCTATTACCTTAGGAAAAGAAGGTCTGTCAGAACTCATTTGAGTTTCCTCCGTCAACTATGATATTCTCACCGTTTACCCAATATAAATTTTCGTCTGTCAATGCATAAATCACCTTGGCAATATCCGCAGAAGTTCCTATACGTCCTAACGGCGTATTCTGTGCAATTTTGGAAAACCCGCTTGCTGCCATATTCATATTACTCAGGAACAAGCCGGGAGAAACTGAATTACACCTGACCCCTATCCGCCCCAAATCCGATGCCAATTGCTTCACCATACTTTCCAGACATCCTTTTGTAGCTATATAAAATAGTGTTCCCCTATTAACCCTTTCAACCAAATTACTTGAAACAACCACTATATTTCCCTTCTGCATCTTCTTCCAATAATCCACTAATGCATTCACCAGTATAAATAACGAATTACAATGAATTTGAAACATTTTGGCAAATTCATCCTGTTCCTTCTTTTCAATGGGAAGTTCCTTTTTATAATATATTCCTGCCGCATGAATAAGCAGAATTTCTTCATACTCATTATGTGCTAAAATACTTCCAATGTTTTCTTCAATTTGATCGGTATTTTTCAGTAAACCCAAGTCAAAAATAATATTCTCATCCACATAATCCAAAACATGCCGTCCAATCGAAACAATATAATATCTATTCCTGCCGAACTGTTCACAAATGCTTTTACCCAAGCTCCCTGATGCCCCTGTAATAAATAGTACTTTTTTCATACCTGCTTCCTAATCTATTCTTTTAGTTATTATTCTTTCTTCTTTTTATTCTATCTTTTATTTTTCCTTGATTATTTTTCTTTCTTCATTATAACATTCCTTTGCCGTTATTTGTTTTTTTTGTTTATAACCCTGTATTTTTTTACTAAAATACCACTTTGTCCAGTTATATCCCCGTATCTGCCCACTAATACCATGGTTTAATACAAAAAACACCACATTAGGTTCATATTTTCTGATACCTGTTTGTTCAGGATGTCATCATAAAAACGCACAAAAAAGGACAGTTTCATCAACTGTCCCACATGTTATTGAAAGGCATCCCTTATATCCTTTTTATATTTTTCCCCTATTTCCACTCTGCCTAACCCATTCTTCAGCTGAATGAAACGATTAGAGATATCCACATTATGTACAAAAGTTTTATTGATAATCGCACTACGACTGCATCGTATCATATCAGGGCTGTCAAGCTGCTCCAGAAATCCTTTTAATGTAAGATACGGCACTGACAGCATATCTTTGTTCCGGGTATAAATGTTCATCGCATGGTTAGCACACTCTGCATATACGATATCTTCCCTCTCAACCGCAAAGATAACACCATCTTTACGAAAGTATACGGTTTTGCTTTCCTTCCTCCGTTCAGGAACAGACAGACACTCCCAGACAAGCTTCTTGAATCGTCCCGGCTCCAAGGGCTTCTCTATAAGACTATAGCAATGCAGCTTTTCATAAATATACAATTTTTCATCCTGCAGTGAAGTTACAAATATCACCGGAGTAAGCCCATAATGTCTCACCTTCCTAATACTATCCACGAACTTAAGCCCTGACAAATCCCCCGGACGCCTCATATCCAGAATAATATCGATTAGAAACAGATCAATTTCATATTCCATGGCGCATTGATATGCATCCTTCACATTATCATAAGCAAAAACAGTACTTTTCACATCCAGCTCGCCCACAAGCGCATTCATGTGCGCAAGCATCGCTGGATCGTCATCTAAAATCAGTATCTTTTTCAACGCAATTCCCCTTTAGCATTAAAAAAATAATTCGATGGCAGGAAATTCCGGGCAGCCTATGCCCCTTTTATACCATCTTTCACGCCCATAATGCACCGATTTAGGACTATTTAATTTTATTGTTTTAACACAAACTCTGATTTTTGCAAAACATGTTTTAAACCACTTGTATATTTTTTGTAATTTGCAGAAATAAAAGCCGATGTCTGACAGTAACGTTTGTTTGAAACGAATATTATTATTCTAACTTCATTTATACCCGAAATAAGGTTTTATGTCAAGATTTTTTACACACTTCTCGTCATCCCCTCATCCTCTTCTGGTACTTCTCCACTGCTTCAATAATCAATTTCTTTTTATTCGCTCCAAAATAAAGCTCCATCCCATTGCACAGCAGCAGTGACCTGTTTCCTGCCTCCCTTACATACTGCAGATTCACCAGGTAATTCTTATGTATGCGCAGGAATCCATATCCGGCCAGTTCCTGCTCCAATGATTTCAGGCTTCCGTATACATGATAAGATGTTCCGTCAGTGAGCCGCACCGTCACAGTATGCCCGGAACATTCAAGATAAAGGATATTGCCCAATGCCACATTCCGATGTCTGCTCCCGTCTTTTGTTCTTAAATTGAAATGCATGAATGCCGTCACCTGGAAATATTTATTGACTGCCCTGGACATATCCGCTGACAGCTGACTCTTCCTGACAAACCACAGCGGCATACATTCGTAGGTATCAAATACTCTCTCTTCCTGTGCGGACACAAATATAATCCGCAATTCCCGGTTATGCATCCCCAGCAATCCGGCCAACTCCATTCCATCTATCTCAGGCAGGTCCAAGTCCATAAATACCAAATCATACGAACATGTGCATCGGCTTTCGTATAAATTTCTTCCATTACAGAACAGGTGCATTTCCGCTTCTGGTTCACCAAGAGCAGCCATGCACCTGCAAAATTCATCTCTGACGCGGACTGCTTCTGCTTCCTCCCCGTCACAAATACCAACTACCAGTTTCTTCCCCATCTTCGTACCTCTTTCTCATTTGCACTGTTATACTCTTCCCACTGTATCTCCATGATTGCCAATACCAGAATCCACCTCTTATATCCTTGCCGAAGCAGACAATAAGGCTGCAGCATGAAGTTCCCTCAGAAACCGGAACACAAACTCCCCCTTATCCTTCTCCATCATTTCCAGTAAACAGCCTATCACATTTGCCATTCCTTCCGCATCCTTCAGTACGGCCGCCGGAGGAATACAATACATATCATACAGCTTATATACAAGCTCACTGTCCGGAAGAGTTTTGCTGTTCTCCAGCGCACGCAGCTTCTTCACATCTACACCCAGCTTTCCGGCCATCTTCTGCTGCGGCCAGTCCAGCTGTTTCCTCAACCCGTAGAATACATTTCCCTCTGTCTTCCTGTATTCTTCCACACATCCCAGATACGCTACCTGTCTGTACAGGGATTCCCAGTGCGCTCCGGCCCGGGTTACATAAAAATATTTCACCACTGCAGACAGGATATTCAAATGTCCCAGCAGTTCGGCATACTCTAACTTAACGAAAAAATCTTTATACCTTCCGCTGCACCGCTGGCCTGTAAAAATGAAATGCACATCCATGCCGTGTTCACACATGGACTTTAATTCATAATATGCCAGAAGCCGCTCCCCCCGTTCCACTTTGCTGTAATAACTCTGGCTGATATGAATAAAACGGCTCATCTGTTCCTGCGTGACAGACATTCTTCCGCGCTCGTCCCTTAACCTCTGCAATGCATTTTCATAACTCATACTTTTGGGTAATCTTTCTATTGTAATCTTTCTATCGTAACCTTTTTATTACAATCTTTCTTCCTGGTTTTTTATCCTGGATTTTCTATCCCGGCCTTTTTCCTAGTCTTTCCATCCTGGACTTTTCCTGGTCTTTCTATCCCGGCCTTTTTCCTGGCCTTTCCATTCCAGCCTTTTCCTGGTCTTTTATCCTGGTCTATCTATCCCGGCCTTTTTCCTGGTCTTTCCATCCCAGCCTTTTCCTGATCTTTTATCCTGGTCTATCTATCCCGGCCTTTTTCCTGGCCTTTCCATCCCGGACTTTTCCTGATCTTTTACCTTGGTCTATCTATCCTGGCCTTTCCATTCCGGACTTTTTCCTGACCCTTCCATCCCGGCCTTTTTCCTGACCCTTCACCACAATTTTTCCATCATAATCTTTCTATTCCCTATGATTTATGACATACCCATTTTATATTATTTTTTATTCCCACAATGCACCATTTCAGGACTAATCGAATTTTATTTTTTCTTTTTAAGAAGCTTATCTCCACATTGGCAAGCCCTCTTCTTACACATAAGAACAAGGCATACCCACGAATGCTCCATGCATTATCCACAACAATAAAGCTTCATGTCCCATATTCATATTCAAAAGATGCCCTGTCTGTCTCAAAGTCCAGCAGAGTACAATGATTTATCCGAAATCGGTACTTAGCTCTGCAGGCTGCACTTTCATGAATAATCCTCACCATAGCTCCCCCTGTGGGCGCTTTCAAAGGTTTTCCGGCCCGGTCCATAAGTTCCGCTTCCAGCTCCAGGCCGCCCTGTACTACCTTAACCAGTCCTTTTTTGATTTCAACCACCTTTGCCCCCAGATACGTGGCCAGTCTATACTCTCTGCCTTCCAGCAGCACAATGCCGATGATTCCCCGGAATCGAAAACCTGCCATAGGAATATCAGCCACAGACAGCATTAATGCACCCTCCGGAAAGCTGCACTGCGTCCAAATATATTCTCTGGGGAATGACCGTCCCCTGTCTCCTTCCCAATAGCCTTCTGCCCCATTAAAAGAGTACGCTGTTCCATTGATATACACGGTTCCCCAAACCCTATGCTTCATACTCCATATGCTGTGCCTGCATTCCAAAAACGGCACAAGAGAAAAAGGCCCCATAATATCATATTTTAAGGGAATGAGAGGACCGAAATTAAGCTTTCCCCTTACCGTCAGCCCCGGTACACATACCATAAGGCGGATTCCCCTCTCCCCAAACCGGTTTTTACAGATAGAAATCATCCTGCCCTTTTGCCGAAACTCTTCCGCCGGATATTCAACCGTCCACGACTTATTCTCTGTAATAACCTGAACGGAACAGGTGCTTGTCCTCCTGGTCCGGTGAACCGCCGGTATTACAGCCAAAGTCTGTGTATCCGACTGACATTTAAAATACCAGCCATAGAAGAAGCCCTTCTTATTTGAAATTTTATCTGAAGTTTGATTGGAAATTTTATTTGAAATCATTTCTGCTCCCCTCCGCCCGCTCCGGCACAAACAATACATGAACTTGACTTAAAAAGCTTCATTTCCTTTACACTTACAGTCAGTCTGCGCCGGGCCGTCCAGCAGATGCCCTTTACGGTCAAACCGCGAACCATGACAGGGACAATCGTAGCTTTCCTCGTCCGGATTCCACTCCAGCCTGCAGCCCATATGGGGACAGTTCTGCACTATCTCCCGATTTCCCGAAGGCAGCAGATGCTTTGCCAAACCCTGTACCGTATATGCGCCATGTACCGCAAGTTCTTTCGCCGCCTTCATTGTAAAACGTCTCTGTGGAGAAAAAATATCTGCCTCCGGGCAGTCCCGACCGCCAATTAAGGATGTCAAAATACGGGCGCTCACCATGGCAGTGGTCATGCCCCACTTCCCAAATCCCGCAGCCACATACCAGTTCGGCTTCCGCCCTGAAAATCTCCCAATGTAAGGCAGCCCGTCCAGCGTCATACAATCCTGTGCCGACCACTGCAATACCTCATGGGCTTCAGGATAAATTTCTCCGGCCCTTCTGCGCAGCATCTCATATTTCCACTCCCTGTCCGGCCGCTTTCCGCCATTCTTTCCTGTACGATGGCTGCCTCCGCCAAGCAGCAGTAAGTTCCCACAGGTGCGGAAGGAAAGCCCGTCACTGTCAATCCCAAGATACATCCCCTCCGGCCTCTCCGCCCCTTCCAGCGCTATCACATAACTCCGCTCCTGGTACATTCTTGCAAAATAATATCCCGGCACATTGATAAAAGGAAAATGTGCCGCAAATACAACATGCTCTGCTGTCACAGTCCCCCCGGCCGTCTCCACCTTTCCGCCTTCCACCTTCAGAACCTTAGTCTGCTCATACACCTCCACTTCCTCTGCCAGGTCTGCCAGAAACTTAAGCGGATGGAACCTTGCCTGATTTTCAAGCTTTACCACACCTGCCACCGGAAAAGGGAGCTCGCAGTCCGTTTCAAAATAAGCTTTCAGGCCCAGCGACTCCGCCGACTCCGCTTCCCGTTTCAGAAGCTCTGTCTTAGTTTTGGAATACAGGTATGCCGGACACCTGACAAAATCACAGTCAATCCCCTTTTCCCGAATCAGCCTCTCATATTCCCCGATGGCTGCTTCGTTTGCATTGGCATAATGCTCTGCCATCCCACGACCAAACGTCCGAATCATCACGTCGTACACCAGATTGTGCTGGGACGTAATTTTTGCCGTAGTATTTTTCGTCTGTCCGCTCCCGATTCTGTCAGCCTCCAAAACCATCGCCCGAATGCCTTCCTGCTTCAGGTAATATGCCGTCAAAATGCCTGCCAGTCCTGCCCCGATGACAACGGCCGGCACCTCCATATCCCTTGAAAGCGGTTCCCTCCTTCTGATTTTAGTATCTTCCATCCAGACAGACTCCATAATATGCCTCCGTTATGCCATTCCTGCATGAAAAGACTTGTACAGAAATGGAATTTATTTGTAACAGTTCAGCCGCCTGTCTAAACTGCTGCATTTATTTTGATAGCATATACATAAATGCTGTAATTATGCAGTTTGTCATGAATGTTATCATCCACAGAAATGATGCAAATATGATGGAATTTATATATTCGGTGATTAAATCTTGCCGACAAACCTGATAAACGGCATGGCTTGCTGTGGCAGCAGCAGACAGGAATTAAATGCCGTTCATATAGAGATAAATTTGATGTGCTGCAGATTTTTGTCCGAAAAAAAGGGACAGCGTTATTAACTGTCCCTTTTCTCTATCCATAATGTAAATTTTATCCAGTTCTCCTCATGCCTCTCCACATTTTCACAGCTAATCTCACAGCCATTTTCATCACATAACTGTTTCACATGGTACAGACCGATTCCCCTGCCATCTTCTACGCTTCCTGCATTTTTCCATTATTGAAAGGCATCCCGTATATCCTTTTTGTACTTTTCCCCTATTTCCACCCTGCCTAAACCACCCTTCAATTGTATGATTCGGTTTGTGATATCCACATTATGTACGAAGACTTTGTCGATGATCCTGTTACGGCTGCACTGTATCATATCAGCGCTGTCAATCTGCTCCAGAAAGCCTTTCAGCGTAAGATACGACACCGACAGCGCATCTTTATTTTTGGTATAAATATTCATCCTGTGATTGACACACTCTGCATAAACGATATCCTCCCTTTCAACAGCAGATATAATACCCTCCTAAGAGTATCAGGTTATTTATACCCCTCCTCTTGGTTGTCACAATTGTAAAAATCCTGAGACATTAAAACAGTCTGATAAATGTTTTGTATGAGTTGCTCTTTGTCTTTAACGGGACGATTTTCAGCAATTAAAACTCCCAAGCATTGTGAGGCACTAATAACGAATATATCCGATTTGGAAAGGCATTTTCCACTATTCTTCATCTCTTTCATATATTGAATGGCAGAATTAATTGCATTTTCTCTTGTAAAAATTCGCTTCTGCTTACTACAAATGATCATCGCATCTAAGCTGATAGGTTCCTTTGCATTGGCCTTCGGTGTCGATGCCATTAATTCTGCGTGCAGTGGGAAACATTCATCAATATAAAATCCTGCTCCACCAATAGCAGAGGCAATGGCTATCCATCCACTAGCTCTCGAATGGTGAAAACTAAATGCCAGTTTTCCCGTTTCATTTAGAACTCTATAGCATTCTGTGAACACATTTCCAAGCAGCCTAGAGAATTCTGTTGCATCTGTCCGTTGCACTTCATTGTCTCGACCTGACGTGCATCCGTTAAAATAGGAGTACCTATCTTTAAGGACAGGACTCAGCCAAGCATAGAAGAAATCACTTAATTCACTGTAATGAATAAAGTCAAAGTACGGTGGGTCTGTTACAACAAAATCAACAGAACTGTCTGGAATAGGTAATTTACTACTATCACCATTCATAATCAAAGCAGTGTGATTATGTCTTATCAGTTCTTGCCAGGAATCGCACATATTAGTTTTTAGCGGATTACTTGCGATTACTTTTTCACAAGTCCCAGATTCCTGATTCAGCTTTAGTTCAAACGGTTTATCCAAGTACTCTTTCGCCTTAAGCAGTCTTGTCTTAAAAAGCGTAGAAAAGCAGCCGCTGCTTTTTGTGTATCCCCATATGGAATTTTCTAACGGTGTCCGCTCAGGTTTCAAAATATGATTGGAGAAGATTGGCCGAACTGCTCCTGTTCCCTCGCCCTTAAAGCTGCAAAAAGTGTTGTTGTATTCAAGCGTACTGGAAAACAAACAGAGCATTTGCTCTTGTAAAGCAAGGTCACTAATCTGCATTATTCGTTTTAGCAGCTTCCCCAAACACAAAAGCTGACGGGCATTGAAAAAATCTCGCCAATTAAAATAGTTGTATCCACGAGCCTGATCCGTATTATGTCCAGAGCGAACTTCGTAGTAGGGCAGCGGAAGATTAGAAGACCTTAGTTCATTCTGAGCTTTTTGGTATAAATCCAAATCATACTGACTAATCGGGAGATATTTTTTGTTCCCTTTTCCATCAACAGCAAGGACCGCATACATTCTTTCCTCTAACAGTCCAATATTTGGAATGAGGTCCTTAATCTTGTGCTTTTTCCCAACAGAGTCTACAACAATAGTGCTATTTGCCGGCCCAAGTTGAGGATTAAACTCATGTTTACAATGGGGGCAGACAGCAATTATATCGCTATACATTCCTTCAAAAATTTTCCAACATTTTGGGCAAATTATTTGTACTTTCGGCTTTTTGGAAGGATAGGCGTTCTGTGCAAAAATATATTTGGAAAACAGGGGAATCGTTTCGCCACACGGTGTAGTAACAACTTTAACCCAAAAGTAGTAGAGCACAGGAATTTCACATTTCGCATCAGTATCATATGTTTTATAATAGTCAAGAATTTCCTGTGACACATCTTCTTCTAATTGCTGATAAACTTCAAGCAAAGATACCGTGGAAACCTTCGACAACCCTTGCTTTACCATAAATGTGCTTACAGGATTAATGTCACATCCAACAGCATTTGCCCCTAATTTTAGGACTTCCCCGATTGTTGTCCCACTGCCCATAAAAGGATCGAGTACAGTGTATTGTTTAAAATCTTGCTTGCGATAGAATTCCTGCCAAACATCAGTGCCATTGTCGTTCGGACACATCAAATATAGCAATAGAGCACGAAAGACAGAGCCAAGACGTTGAGCCCACCACTTATGTATGTGATAAATTGGGCGATTTACCTCTTTCCTCCAGCTTTCTTTTTCCGCTAGCTTACTTATCTCGTAGATAGGAAAAGCAGACGGGGATTCTCTATCGTTTTTATCATTCGCCATGCTCATTGAACTCCGTCTCTCGGATGTTCGATGCCATAGTGACAGGCCGTTTAGATTGTCCAATGCATCGATACGCTTTAAACTTATGAACCTTTCCCACAGTAGGATTATCGACCATATCAGCTCTAATTTCATTTGTTCTTAAATCAAAACTATATCCAGCGACAAGCTGCTTACCCTCTGTTCTTGTTAAATCTCCTACACAAACAAAACCTTCTGGAACAGAATAATCTTCTGGCAAAATCAATGTTGAAAGCCCCGCCGTTCCTGTAGTAAGAACAAATGGTGTAGGTACTACATACATTTTTCTGTCGCGGATCATAATGTCGCCGTAAGTTCCAAATCCGCGAATATGTTTATTTTTATGAACATATTCATGTTGAGCATTTAAAAAGTCTCCATGGCAAAGAACTAAATCGATGACCGGATACTCTATTTGGTGAGCATCTTTGTCACTGGGATATCGGCCGAAAATATAAAAAATACATCGCCCATTATGCATACCCGAAGGAACATTACTGTTGGCATCATAATCTTTTTCACGCCCAGGGAAAGCTAATCCCTTAATTTCATATCCCTCTGAACGCTCGACAAGGCAAAAATCAGGATAAATATTTCGCCCCGTTCCTTCAAAATGAAGCCCTATCGTTTCAAGGCGTTTCTGGCACCAGTTTTGGAAATGAAACTCTTTGTCCCCTCTGCTTACTTGCTTAATTAGTTCGCCGTCGTGTATTGCATCTACACACGCTCTAAAAATTTCAAAGCACTTTGTTTCCTGATAATCCATACCATATCCTCCAAACAGCCGTGGTCTACTAACCTATATGAAGTTTATTGGGTACAATTCCTGCGTAATCTTTGATTGAATCAGTATACCATATGAAGCAACGGATTTCCAGAGAAATTCGGATATTTTTTATACAATTTTCCATTCTGTCAGGGCTTACCCCATCCTCTTTTGATACTTCTCCACCGCTTCAATAATCACTTTCTTTCTGTTTATCCCCAAATCAAGTTCGGTGCCGTTATACAGCATCAGCGTCCTGTTTCCCACTTCTCTTACATACTGCAGATTCACCAGATAATTCTTATGTATGCGTAAGAATCCATATCCTGACAGTTCTTCTTCCACTGGCTTCAGGCTCCCATATACATGATAGGCTGCTCTATCTGTAAGCAGCACTGTCAGCGTATGCCCGGAACATTCAATATACAGAATATCTCCCAATACCACATTCCTGTACCTAAATCCTTCTTTTGTTCTTAACTTGTAATGTATTGGCGCTGTGACCTGAAAATATTTATTGACCGCTCTTGACATATCTTCTGATAACCGGTTCTTCCTGACAAACCATAACGGCATACATTCATAGGTATCAAATACTCTGTCTTCCTGCGCAGACACAAATACAATCCGCAGCCCCCGATGATTCATACCCAGCAGCCTGGCCAATTCCATTCCATCCAGCTCAGGCAGAACCAAGTCCACGAATATCAGATCATAGAAACATGTGCGGCTACTCTCATATAACTCTCTTCCATTACAAAACAGATGCAGTTCCGCCTCCGGTTCCCCAAGAACAGCCATACATCTGCAGAATTCATCTCTGACGCGAACTACTTCTGTTTTATTCCTGTCGCAAATACCGACTACCAGCTTCTTCCTCATATTTTTCACCTCTTTTTCCCTTTTCATCGCTGTCCTTGCTGTATCCCTAAGATCAGACATTCTTCTGTATGTAACTTATACCGATGGTCGCTAAAACCTGCCAAGCAACCCGACAATTCCTCATTTCCTTCTCACTTCCAGTTACTATATTTTTGATTGTACCAATTACTTTATCTCATACTCTAATTTTTGATTGAATGACTGTATTTTTTTACTGAATTGCCATTCTGCCAGGTTTTATTCCTATTTCTGATACTAATACCGCATTTTAAGACAAAAAATACCCCTTTAGGTTAAATTTTTCTCTTTTTAATTGTTGAGTATGGGTCTTCTGTTCCATGACTGATTGGGAGCACACAGAGAAAAGGGACAGCGTTCTCAACTGTCCCTTTTCTCTATCCATAATATAAATTTTATCCAGTTCTCCTCATGCCTCTCCACATTTTCACAGCCAATCTCACAGCCATTTTCATCACATAACTGTTTCACATGGTACAGACCGATTCCCCTGCCATCTTCTTCGTTTCCTGCATTTTTCCATTATTGAAAGGCATCCTGTACATCCTTTTTGTATTTTTCCCCTATTTCCACCTTGCCTAAACCATCCTTCAATTGTATGATTCGGTTAGTGATATCCACATTATGTACGAAGACTTTGTTTACGATCCTGTTACGGCTGCACTGTATCATATCGGAGCTGTCAAGCTGCTCCAGAAAGCCTTTCAGCGTAAGATACGATACCGACAACATATCTTTATTTTTGGTATAAATATTCATCCTGTGATTGACACACTCTGCATAAACGATATCCTCCCTTTCAACAGCAAATATAATACCCTCCTTGCGCAAATATATGGTTTTGCCTTTCTTTCTCCGGTCAGGAACAGAAAGACATTCTCCCACAAGCTTCTTGAAACGGCCCGGATCAAAAGGTTTCTCTATAAAACTATAACAATGCAGTTTTTCATAGGTATATAATTTTTCATCCTGCAGCGAGGTCACAAATATCACCGGCGTAAGCCCATAATGCCCCACCTTCCTGATATTATCCATAAATTTCAGCCCGGATGAATCACCCGGACAACTCCTATCCAATATAATATCAATCAGAAATAAGTCAATTTCGTATTCCATAGCACATTGGTATGCGTCCTTCACATTATCATAAGAAAAAACAGTACTTTTCACATCCAGCTCTCCCACAAGCGCAGTCATATGCGCCAGCATTGCCGGATTGTCTTCCAGAATCAGTATCTTTTTCAACGCAATTCCTCTTTTTTTCATTTCCAATTAACAGCTTATCACATTGGTCATTCCTTCAGCATCCTTCATTACAGCTGCCAGTGAAATACATTACATATTATACAACTTATACACAATCTCACTGTCCGGCAATGTCTTGCTGTTTTCCAGCACGCGGAGCTTCTTCGCATCAACTCCAGCTGCCCACCATCTTCTGCTGTGAATAATCCAACTGCTTTCTCAAGCCATAGAATACATTCGACTCCGCCTTTTGTTTCTCTTTCATACAATCCAAATACGCTACTTATCTATATATGGGTTCCCACCGCTCCGCCGTATCATTCAGGTAGAATTATTTTATCAATGCGGACAGAATATGAAAGCAATCAAGCAATTCAGAATAACTCAACCTGCAAAAAATCTTTATATTTTCTGCCGCACCGCTGGCATGTGAAAATGAAATGCACATCCATACCATGTTCACACATGGACTTCAATTCATAATATGCCAGAAGCCACCCTCCTCGTTCTACTTTGCTGTAATATTTCTGGCTGATATGAATAAATCGACTCATTTGTTCCTGTGTAACAGCCATTCTCCCACGCTCGTCCCTTAACCCTTGCAACGTACTTTGTTTTATGACTATCAATTCTTATCACCAAAATGGTAAAATTTTGCTTCATGATCCAAGGCCACAATTCCATGAAACTGCGTTAGAATGTTATCGGATATTACACCACTCTCTGTTTTATTCGGGTTTGCAGTTAAAACAGTGGTGGTCTGATTGGAATATGTCCGTATATATGCCTAGTACATCAATCATAAAATAACCCATAGTTTTACATTGGAAAATCAAAACTG